>NZ_JBPJZI010000100.1:0-1002 GCF_051216395.1 Variovorax cryoconiti
GTACTTGCCGGAGGCGATTTGCACGGCGAGTTTCAGGCGCTGAGCGACGTTGGCCCGCGTCATGGGCTTGCCGTCGCGGCGCGCCAGCAGCGGCGAGTCGGCCTGAAGCTGTGGGTTCAGGTGGAGCCAATCCCGCACCGCTTTGGCAGCGGTCTTCCACAGCGGCAACGAGCGCTGCTTGCGCCCTTTGCCGTGCAGCCGGATGCTTGACGTCGGGCCGAGTACAACGTCTGCCACCCGAACGCCTAGGATCTCCGAGACTCGAGCCCCAGTGTTGAACATCAGCGCGAACATCAGGCGATCTCGCTGGCCGATCCAGGTGTCGCTCGGCGCATCGATCAAGGCGAGCATCTGCTCCCTGGGGACGAAGCCCACCATCTTGCGATCGAAGCGCTTCATCGGCACGGCCAGGGCCTGCTCGATGAGGCCCAGGTGCACCGGATCGCGTCGCGCGGCGAACTTCAGGAAGGAGCGCACAGCAGCCAGCCGGATGTTGCGGCTGCGCCACGAGCTGTGTCGTTCTTGCCCAAGGTGATCGAGGAAGCCGACCAGGAACTTCGCAGTGACGTCGGTCAGCTCCATGCTGTTGGGCTCCTTGCCCTGGCGTTGCGCGTAACGCAGCATCAGCACGAACGTGTCTCGGTACGAAGCCACTGTACACGGGCTCAGGGCTCGCTGCTGGACCATGTAATCGGTGAAGAACTCCTGCACCAGGGTCGCGAAGGTCGGCGATGTCGACTTACTCATCGTCGTCCCCTGTGAGCGAGAAGCGCTCGAACTTGGCGCCGACCATGTCCATCAATTCGGGTACGCCGGTGAGGTACCAGTAGGTGTCGGTGATCTTCGCATGGCCAAGGTACGTGCACAGCCAGAACATCGCCTGGTCAATGGACACGCCTGTCTCATGCCAGAGCTGAACGCGTCGAACCGCCATGGTGTGCCGAAGGTCGTGCAGGCGCGGGTTGACGTGGTCGCCTCGCGTGCACCATCCCAGTCGCGGTC
>NZ_JBPJZI010000010.1:0-196624 GCF_051216395.1 Variovorax cryoconiti
CAGATCAACCAGGCCATCAGCCAGATGGACCAGGTCACGCAGCAGAACGCGGCGCTGGTGGAAGAAGCCGCCGCAGCGGCCGGCTCGCTGCAGGAGCAGGCCGGCAGCCTGTCGCAGGTCGTCAGCGTGTTCACGCTGGAGAGCGGCAGCGGCAGGAGCGCGCCGCTGCGTCGCCCCGCCCTCGCCGCCAAGGCGGCGGCGCCGCGCGCTACCGCGGCGCCGCGCAAACGCGAAACGACCGCGACGCGTGACGTGGCGGTTGCTGCGGGCAGCAGCGACTGGGAGTCTTTCTGACCTGAGCGCGTCCTCTGTCACCGAAAGCCGGCTCCGCGCCGGTTTTTTTTTTCAGCGCGCCCGTCAAAGGCCCGACGCCCTTATCCCGACATGGCCTGGAATCGGCCGCCAACCCGCATGGCCACTGGTGAATATGCTTATCCGCATAATGCGCGAACCAAAAAATAGTTGGTTTCCCTGAGCGCGACTTCTAAAGTCGATGCCCTCCGGGCGGTGCCGAATGCACCGCGCGTCAAGATCCACACACGATGTACCAATACACAGACTTCGATCGCCAGTTCGTGCGCCAGCGCGCGGCGCAGTTCCGTGACCAGCTCGAACGCTGGCAAGCCGGCCGGCTCGCCGAGGACGAATTCAAGCCGCTGCGCCTGCAGAACGGCTGGTACGTGCAACGCTACGCACCGATGCTGCGCGTGGCCGTGCCCTACGGCGAACTGTCGAGCCGCCAGTTGCGCGTGCTGGCCCGCATCGCCCGCGAGTACGACGAGCCCGAAGCCGAGGTGTATCGCCGCGCCACCGAGAAGCAGGCCGTACTCGGAACCAAGCACCTGCCGACCCACTACGGCCACTTCACGACGCGCCAGAACGTCCAGTTCAACTGGATCCCGCTGGCCAAGAGCGCCGACGTGATGGACCTGCTCGCCACGGTCGACATGCACGGCATCCAGACCAGCGGCAACTGCATCCGCAACATCACCAGTGACGAGCGCGCCGGCGTTGCGCACGACGAGATCGCCGACCCGCGCCCCTTCGCCGAGATCATGCGGCAATGGAGCACGCTGCACCCCGAATTCGCCTTCCTGCCGCGCAAGTTCAAGATCGCGATCACCGGCGCCGCCGAAGACCGCGCCGCCACCGGCTGGCACGACGTCGGTCTGCATCTGCTGAAGAACGAGGCCGGCGAGCTCGGCTTCCGCGTACAGGTGGGCGGCGGCATGGGCCGCACGCCGATCATCGGCACCGTGCTGCGCGAGTTCCTGCCGTGGCACCAGATCATGAATTACCTGGAAGCCGTGGTGCGGGTCTACAACCGCTACGGCCGCCGCGACAACATCTACAAGGCGCGCATCAAGATCCTGGTGAAGGCCGAAGGCCAGCGCTACATCGACGACGTCGAGGCCGAGTACCAGCAGATCATCACGCACGACGGCGCCCCGCACACCATCACGCAGGCCGAGTTCGACCGCGTGGTCGCATCCTTCGTGCCGCCGACGCTTGCCACCCGCGTGCTGCAGGCGGCCGACGTCACGGAAGCCGCGCTGCAGAAACATGCCGCCGACGACGTGATGTTCGCGCGCTGGCTGGCGCGCAATGTGGCACCGCACCAGAACCCCGCGCTGCGTGCCGTCACGCTGTCGTTCAAGCGCCTGAAGCAGGCGCCGGGCGATGCCACGGCCGACCAGCTCGACACGGCCGCGCGCCTGGCCGAGCGCTTCAGCGCCGGCGAGGCGCGCGTGACGCACGACCAGAACCTGCTGCTGCCCTGGGTGCACGCCGAAGACCTGCACGCGCTGTGGCTGGCCGCCCGCGAGGCCGGCTTCGCGAGCGCCAACGTGCGCCTGCTGACCGACATGATCGCCTGCCCCGGCGGCGACTTCTGCGACCTGGCCAACGCGCGGTCCATTCCCATCGCCGAAGCGATCACCGAGCGCTACCAGGACCTGGACGAGCTCGACGACCTGGGCGAAATCGACCTGCACATCAGCGGCTGCATCAACAGCTGCGGCCACCACCACAGCGGCCACATCGGCATCCTGGGCGTCGACAAGGACGGCAAGGAGTGGTACCAGGTGTCGCTCGGCGGCTCGGACGGCTCCGACCTCAGCGGCGCGCCGCTGGCCGGCAAGGCCGTCGGCCCATCGTTCACCGCGGCCGAAGTGCCGGAGGTGATCGAGGCCGTGCTCACGACCTACCGCGACACCCGCCAGATCGTCGACGGGAAGCGCGAGACCTTCATCGACACGCTGCGCCGGGTCGGGCCCGACCCCTTCAAGGCCGCCGCCAACGGTGCACGCTCCAAGGCCGAAGAGGTGGCCGCATGAACAAGACGCTGAAGCTCGTGGCCGCCGAAGACCACGTCGACGACGGCGACCCGAAGGTGCTGCAGCTGGCGAACGATGCCGACCCGCTCGCCATCGCCGTGTGCCTGCAGGACATCGACCGCATCGACCTGCACTTCCCGAAGTTCACCGACGGCCGGGCCTACAGCCAGGCCTTCCTGCTGCGCCGGCGCATGGGTTTCCAGGGCGAGATCCGGGCCACCGGCGACGTGCTGATCGACCAGCTGGTGCAGATGCAGCGCATGGGCTTTTCCAGCGCCGTGCTGCGCGAAGGCGTCGACGCCTCGGCGGCCCAGCGCCAGTTCGATCGCTTCGCGGCCTTCTACCAGGGCGACGCGGTGACGGCCGACCCGATCTTCAAGCGCGAATCCGCCTGACGCGGCTCCCTCGGTGAGCACACCCAGGCCGCGCTTCGTGCGCGGCTTTTTTTCGCGCGTTCGATGCGTGACCCGGTGACAGCTCATATCCAGGTTGACGCCCGAATCGCCCCGCAACCCGCATGAACAGGGGTGCATTTGCTTATCCGCATAAAGCGCGAACTAAAAGATCGTTTGCTTCCATAAGGGCTCTCCCTACAGTTCGGGCTCTCACGAAAACTTTTGTCCCATGCGCATCGATCTCGCACACGTCAACACCGAACTGGGCCGCAACGCCAGCGGCCTGGTCGACTGGGCCATCGGCCTCGGCCAGCCCGCGATCATCACGACCAACTTCCGCCCCTTCGAGGCCGTGATCCTGCACATGGTCACGCGTGCGAAGCGCGACGTGCCGGTGGTCTGGATGGACAACGGCTACAACACCGAGGCCACCTACCGCTTCGCCGACGAAGTGACGAAGCAGCTCGGGCTGGACCTGCACATCTACCTGCCGCGCCGCTCTCGGGCGCACCGCGAAGCGGTCGATGGCCCCACGCCGGCACTCGACGACCCGCGCCACGCCGCCTTCACCGAAGAGGTGAAGCTGGAGCCCTTCGCCCGCGCGTTGCGCGAGACGGCGCCGAAGGTGTGGTTCACCGCGCTGCGTGCCACCGACACCGCCGTGCGTGCGCAGATGGACCCGGTCAGCATCAACCCCGACGGCCTGATCAAGGTCGCGCCGCTGCTGCACTGGTCGTCGAAAGACCTCTACGAATACTGCGAAGCGCACGGCCTGCCCAACAACTTCGACTACGTGGACCCGACCAAGGGCGAAGACAACCGCGAATGCGGCTTGCATCTCTCGCACTGAGGACCTTCCGATGAACGCCCGCACCGACTCCGAACGGCTGCAACCGATGCACTCTCCCGCGCAACTGTCCAACACGCACCTCGACGCGCTCGAGGAAGAAGCCATCTTCATCCTGCGCGAAGTCGCCGCCGCCTTCGAGCGCCCGACGCTGCTGTTCTCGGGCGGCAAGGACTCGCTGGTGCTGCTCAAGTGCGCCGAGAAGGCCTTCGGCGCAGGGCGTATTCCGTATCCGCTGCTGATGATCGACACCGGCCACAACTTCCCCGAAGTGACCGACTTCCGCGATTTCCGCGCCAAGGAACTGGGCGCCGAACTGATCGTGCGCAGCGTCGAGGATTCGATGGCGCGCGGCACCGTGCGGCTGGCGCACCCGGGCGAATCACGCAACGCGCACCAGTCGGTCACGCTGCTCGAGGCCATCGAGGAATTCCGCTTCGACGCGCTGATCGGCGGCGCCCGCCGCGATGAGGAAAAAGCGCGCGCCAAGGAACGCATCTTTTCGCACCGCGACGCCTTCGGCCAATGGCAGCCGAAAGATCAGCGCCCCGAACTCTGGACGCTGTTCAACACGCGCCTGGCACCGGGCGAGCATTTCCGCGTGTTCCCGATCTCGAACTGGACCGAGCTCGACGTGTGGCAGTACATCGAGCGCGAGAACGTCGCGCTGCCGTCGATCTACTACACGCACAAGCGGGAAGTGGTCGAGCGCCGCGGCCTGCTGGTGCCGGTGACGCCGCTCACCCCGTCGCGCGATGGCGAAACGGTGCAGACGCGCGACGTGCGCTTTCGCACCGTCGGCGACATCACGACGACCTGCCCGGTCGCCAGCCTCGCGGCCGATGCCGGCGACGTGGTGCTGGAGACGCTCAGCGTCGACGTGAGCGAGCGCGGCGCCACGCGCATGGACGACATGACGTCGGAAGCTTCGATGGAGAAGCGCAAGAAAGACGGGTACTTCTGATGACCGCCACCACCCTCGAATCCAACATTGCCGCCGACACCGGTGCCGCCCTGCGTTTCATCACCTGCGGCTCGGTCGACGACGGCAAGAGCACGCTCATCGGACGCCTGCTGGTCGACAGCAAGACCGTGCTGCAGGACCAACTGGCCGGCGTGCAGCGCGGCGGGGAGACCGACCTGGCGCTGCTGACCGACGGCCTCTCGGCCGAGCGCGAGCAGGGCATCACCATCGACGTGGCCTACCGCTACTTCGCGACCGCCAAGCGCAAGTTCATCATCGGCGACGCGCCGGGCCACGAGCAGTACACCCGCAACATGGTCACGGCCGCGTCGAGCGCCGACGCCGCTGTCGTGCTGGTCGACGCGACCAAGCTGGGCTGGGCGGCCGAGGTGACCGACGGCGAAGTCGTCAAGGGCGAACTGCTCGCGCAGACGCGCCGCCACGCGCTGCTGTGCCATCTGCTGCGCGTGCAGTCGATCGTGTTCGCGGTCAACAAGCTCGACGCCATCACCGACGCCGAGCTGGCCTTCGAGCGCATCTCGAACGCGCTGAACGCCTTCGCTGCGAGCGCGGGCGTGCAGGTCGCCGCCATCGTCCCGATCTCTGCACTCAAGGGCTGGAACGTGGTGTCGGCACACGAAGGCTGGTGCGGCTACACCGGTCCGGCCCTGCTGGACCTGCTCGAAGGCCTGCCGGTCACGGCGCAGGACGAAGACGTGCCCTTCGCCTTCCCGGTGCAGTGGGTGGAGAAGTTCTCTTCATCTGCCGACACCTCGCAGGGCCGCCGCGTGTTCTGGGGCCGCGTCGCCAGCGGCCATGTCGAACCGGGCCAGCAAGTCACCGTCATGCCCAGCGGGCAAACGGCGACGGTGGCTCAGGTGCTGGGCCACACGCGCCAGCCGAAGACGGTGCATGCCGGCCACAGCGCGGGCATCGTGCTCGACCGCGAACTCGACGTCTCGCGCGGCGACTGGTTGCTGGCGCCCGACGCCTTCACGCCGGTGCGCGAGATCACGGCCACGGTCGCCTGGCTCGACGACGAACCGCTGGTGCCGGGCCGCATCTACTGGGCGCTGCAGGGCCACCGCTGGGTCAAGGCCAAGGTCGCGCGAATCGTCGACCGGGTCGACATCGCCACGCTCGAAGCCAGGCCGGCCACCCAGCTGGAGGCCAACGCCATCGGCGACGTGGTGCTGGCGCTGCAGCAGCCGCTGGCCGTGCTGCCCTTCACGCGCTCGCGCACGCTGGGCTCGCTGGTGCTGGTCGACACCGCCACCCACAAGACCGCGGCCGCGGTGCTGGTTCGTCCGGCCGCCGCCTGACGCTTTTCGCGAGCCCTTAAAATGCGGGGTTTCCCCCGATTTCACTACGCCGAGAACCGCCGGCACAGACTCTCATGACACACGTCGTTTCCGAAAACTGCATCCGCTGCAAATACACCGATTGCGTCGACGTGTGCCCCGTGGACTGCTTCCGCGAAGGTCCCAACATGCTGGTGATCGATCCGGACGAATGCATCGACTGCGCCGTTTGCATCCCCGAATGCCCGGCCAACGCCATCTTCGCGGAAGAAGACCTGCCGGCCGACCAGCTCGCCTTCATCAAGCTCAACGCCGAACTCGCGCTGGCCGACGGCTGGAAGAGCATCACCAAGCGCAAGGCGCCCCTGCCGGACGCCGACGACTGGAAAGACAAGCCCAACAAGATCTCGGAACTGGTGAAGTAAGCCCTCCGATGTCGGCGCGCCCACCGATCGAGACCGACGCGCTGATCATCGGCGCCGGGCCGGTCGGGCTGTTCCAGGCCTTCCAGCTCGGCCTGCTCGAGATCTCCTGCCACATCGTCGACGCCCTGCCCCACGCGGGCGGCCAGTGCGTCGAGCTGTACGGCGACAAACCCCTCTACGACATCCCCGGCACACCGGCCACCACCGGCCGCGGCCTGGCGGACGCCTTGCTGGCGCAGGTGGCGCCGTTCAAGCCGGTGATGCACCTGGGCGAGCGCATCGAGACGCTCGTGCGCGAGGCCGATGGCCGCTGGCGCCTGGGCACCGACCGCGGCAGCGAATTCGTCGCCAAGACCGTCTTCATCGCCGCGGGCGTGGGCGCTTTCGTGCCGCGCCGCGTCACGGTCGAGGGCATCGAGGCCTTCGAGGGTTCGAAGCTTTTCTATCACCCCGACGACCTCGACCGCTTCGTCGGCCAGACGGTCGTGGTGAACGGCGGCGACGACGCCGCGCTGGACACCGCCCTGGCGCTGGTCGGCCAGGCCGCCCATGTGACGCTGCTGCACCGACGCGACGGCTTCCAGGCCGATCCGGCCAAGGTCGCGGCCCTGCGTGCGCACGTCGCGGACGGCACGCTGGGCTTCGTCGTCGGCCAGCCGTCGGGATTCGACGGCAGCGAGCTGGAAGTGACGCTGCCCGACACGCGCATCGTGTCGCGTCCGATCGACGCCTTCATCGCCTGCCTGGGCATCTCGCCGCGCCTCGGCCCCATCGCCGACTGGGGCCTCGACCTGGAGCGCAAGCAGGTGCCGGTCGACACCGAGAAGTTCGAAACGCGCGCCCCCGGCGTCTTCGCGGTTGGCGACATCAACACCTACCCGGGCAAGAAGAAGCTCATCGTCTGCGGCTTCCACGAGGCCACGCTGGCCGCCTGGGGCGCCGCCGCCCTGGTGTTCCCCGGCAAGGCGATCCACCTGCAGTACACGACGACCAGCACGCGCCTGCACCAGCTGCTGGGCGTGGGTGCTTAAGTGCGAGGCTAAGGCACCGACAGCACGATCTTCCCGACGCTGAGGCCGGACTCCATGCGCCGGTGTGCTTCGGCGGCCTGCGCCAGCGGCAGCACCGTGTCGATCACCGGCCGCAGCGCACCCGCGCCGAACTGCGCCAGCCAGCGCTGCGCGAAGCGCCGCGTCATCGCCTGCTTCACAGCCGGCGTCCGCGACTTCATCACCGTGCCCATGATCTGCAGATGGCCGAAGAGCAACCGGTCGATCGGCATGCTCGCGCCCGCCGTGCCGCCCATCACGCCCACCTGCACCAGCCGGCCGCCATCGGCCAACGCGCGCACGTTGCGTTCGAAGTAAGGAGCGCCGATGAAGTCGATGACGACATCGACGCCGCGCCCGCCGGTCTCGGCCGCGACGACCTCGGCGAAGTCCTGCGCGCGGTGGTCGATGCCGACGTCGGCGCCGAGGGCGCGCACACGATCGAGCTTGTCGCCGCTCGCGCTCGCGAAGACCTGGGCGCCGATCGCATGGGCGAGCTGCACGGCGGCCGAGCCGACGCCACCCGCCGCCGCGTGGATCAGCACGCGCTCGCCGGCCTCGAGCCGGCCCAGGTGCACCAGGGCCTCGTGCGCGGTCACGAACACCTCCGGCACGGCGGCCGCCTGCACATCGTCGAGGCCATACGGCACGTGCACCGCCATGCGATGGTCGATGCGCGCGATCTCGGCGTAGGCGCCGCCGCCCACGATGCCCATCACGCGGTCGCCCAGCGCAAAGCCGGCCACGTTCGCCCCCATCGCGATCACCTCGCCGGCGATCTCGAGACCCATCAGCGTCGAATCGCCGAAGTCGGCGCGGCCATAGGCGCCACGGCGCTGGTTCAGGTCGGCGCGGTTGACCCCCACCGCGCGGTTGCGCACCAGCAGGTCGTCAGGGCGGAGCACGGGCTCGGGAACATCGGTCAGTTGCAGAACGTCGGCCGTGCCGAAGTCTTCGAAGGTGATGGCTTTCATGCGGGTATCAGGAGAAATTGTCGGAACAGGCGCGTGAGCCTATCCGGGACAGGCGACGCGCGCCCGTGTGACTAGAATCACCCCCGCTGCGCGCAACCCGCGCAGCAATCCGCTAGGGGTGCCGGCGCACGCGAGTGCAATGGCTGAGAGAGTCCCTTTGAACCTGATTGAGGTAAGCATCACTCAGGGTTGGCTGCTCGCGAGTCGCCGCACCTCAAACGCCACGGGATGCCTTGCCCGCTTCGAGGCGGCCGTCCAACCAGCCCGCGATGTACGTGACGGCATCGGTGAACCGTTCACGCTCAAGCAGTGCACGCGCCCTGCTTCCTGACGCTTGCGGGCGGTCTTGGAGAATGTTCGGTTCGTCACCAGACGCGCGAGCTTCGAAATCAGCATTCGCATGCAGCTGAGAGGTCAACTGAACAACTTCATTGGATTCAAAGGTCTTGGCGGACACCTCATGGGCAGCCTTGTTTCTGACTTTGCGGATTCTCTCCAAGTCGTCGAACATCCATCGAGGAATTAGATCGAGCGCATACACGAGCTTGATTCGCGAAGAGAACGTCGACAACGGGCCCATACCGGCGAACAGCGGATCAGCGGCCACTCTCGCGACATGTTCATCACGAGCAAGCCTATGGAACAGGAGGGCCCGGAGTACATCGTCTATAGCGCTCGCGCCTACAAGAATGCAGCCGCGGTCTGACTCCGACTCCATCTCGCCGAAAAGCTCGTGCACTCGGCGCTCATGCCGCTCATGCCGCTCATGCCGCTCATCACTATACCGAGCTTCAAATTCTTCGTTTGTGTCCATGGCTACTGAAGAGCTAGCTTTTGCGCAGAGAAACGAAAACACCGTTCCCATGGCGCTCGCTGCCGATGCCGATGCCGAAGCCGTACTGGTAATCATCAGCCAGGGCTCTCAATTCAAGTTCGTCAGGCTCCCATAGCGTGAAGACTACCCGCTGCTGCTTCAATTCCGCACCCTCATCGTTACGCACCAACATCTCCACATCGTAATTTCCAGCCTTCCAGCGAAAACGGCTCTTGAAGATGGACATTGCCTCTTCGAGCAACCCTTGATCGAGGAGTACAAGCTCCTGCGGCTTCCCCTCTCGTTGACTCTTTGCCTGAGCAGCTTCCGCCTTCTTTCCGATGTCCAGGCGCACTCGAGAAGCTAGTTGAGAGATCCTTCTGTCCTCGTCTCTCTCAAGTTTCTCGTAGGCGTTCAAACTCATGGAGTATTCACCTCCAGCCTGAATTGTGAATGGCATCAAAATCTGCGTTTGCGCGACCCGGTGGTCGGGATAAAACTCAGTAAAGGGCACTTCTAAAAAATCGACTCCGTCTCTGCGAAGTTTGATCGCAAGAGAACTGACGCGCGCAGACTTGCTGCCGGTGTTACGGATGTTGAGCACTAACCCGACCGTCGCGAAACCGGCCGCGTGCGTGATTCTCATCTGAGGCGGATAGTCAACCACCAATTTTGGCTTCCCGAACCATTTTGCTATCGGTGGAGCCTGGGACAAGACTATTGCCAACATTGACGAAGCAAAAGCCCAAAACGTCCAATCGCCGTAGAAGGGGGCATTCATCTTCTCTCTCCTCTCGCGCGTCGCGGAATTTGTTACAGGATACGTGCTCGCTCTCGGAAGGTCGAGTAGAGCGTGCGCCCATCGCGAAGCCGTCGCGCGAGGGCCGGCGCTCGAACTACAATCACCGCTCGCTAGGGGTGCTGGTCCGAATTTCGGTCCGGCTGAGAAAGTCCCTTTGAACCTGAATGCGCCATCTACGTTTTACTTAGATGGCCCGAGGTAATCCTCGCGCAGGGAAGCCGGCCCGACACGCCGCAATGCCGCACCGCACGCCGGTCGCGTCGCTTGTGCTTTCGGGCCATGCCCACCTGCCAAACACTTTGCATGGAGCAAATGGATGGCACACATGATCACTGCGGCAGCCGATGCATCGGCACCGGCGCGAAGCCGTGGTTGAGCGGGCCGTGCCCCTCGCCGGTCTGCACGCTGGCGCCAGCGGCGATCGCGCCGAGCACGTAGCGGCGCGCCAGGCCGACGGCCTCGGGCATCGCGTGGCCGAGCGCGAGATGCGCGGCGATGGCCGACGACAGCGTGCAGCCGGTGCCGTGCAGGTGGCGGCTGGCGATGCGTGCCGAGGCGTAGGGCTGGCGCACCCCGCCCGGCTGCCCGAGCAGGTCGACCAGGTCGTCGCCCGGCAGATGTCCGCCCTTGAGCAGCACGCCGCGCATGCCCTGCGCCAGCAGGTCGTCGACCGCACTGTCGAGCGCATCGATGTCGCCGATGCCGTGACCGATCAGCCATGCCGCCTCATCGAGGTTCGGGGTCACCAGCACGGCGCGCGGGAACAGCAGCTTCACCATCAGGGCCACGGTCTCCGATGCGATCAAGCGGGCGCCGCTGGTCGCGACCATCACCGGGTCGAGCACGACGTTCGGCAGGCGGTAGCGGTCGATGGCCCAGGCGACGACCTCGACGCTCTCGGGCGTCGGCAGCATGCCGAGCTTGACCGCGTCGACGCCGATGTCGTCCACCACCGCCTCGATCTGCGCCTTGAGGAACGCGGGCGGCACGGCGTAGATGCCGGTGACGCCACGCGTGTTCTGCGCGGTGAGCGCGGTGATCGCCGTCATGCCGTAGCAGCCGAGTGCCGCGAAGGTCTTGAGGTCGGCCTGGATGCCGGCGCCGCCACCGCTGTCGGAGCCGGCAATGGAGAGCACGCGGGCATAACGCTGCATCGGCGGCGAGTTGGTGGCGGGCAGGTTCGTCATCTCGAAAATTATGGGCGATGGGTGCGATGCGCCGTCGCGACGACGCGATGAGCACCCTGCCCTTCGAAGCGGCGACTGTGCTCGGCGCCGGACTGATGGGCCGCCTGATGGCGCTCGGCCTGGCGCGCGCCGGGTGCCAGGTCGTGGTGTTCGACGCAGCCGGCCCGGAGGCCGAGAGCGCCGCCGCGCGCGTGGCCGCCGCGATGCTCGCGCCGCTGGCCGAATCCGCCGTGGCACCCGCGTCGGTGGTGCGCATGGGCCATCACGCCCTCGCACGCTGGCCCGCGCTGCTGCAGTCGCTCGACACGCCGGTCTTTTTCCAGCGCGAAGGCACGCTGGTGCTGTGGCACCGGCAGGACGCGGCCGAAGCGGCGCGCCTGGCGCGGGTGCTCGAACGCACCGGCGAGCAGGTGCCCGCACTGCCGACGATGCAGCGCGTCGACGCCGATCGCATCACGGCGTTGGAACCGTCGCTGGGCACCCGCTTCGCGCAGGGCCTGTTCCTGCCGGACGAAGGCCAGCTTGACAACCGCGCGCTGCTCGATGCGCTGCGCACTGCATTGGAAGCGATGCCGAACGTGCGCATGCACTGGCACAGCCCCCGCGCGCTCGATGACTTTGCGCCCGCGCCGAACGAACGCGTGATCGACTGCCGGGGCCTGGGCGCCCGCAGTCAATGGCCATCGCTGCGTGGCGTGCGCGGCGAAGTGATCCGGGTGCACGCGCCCGAGGTCGCCCTCACGCGGCCGGTGCGGCTGGTGCACCCGCGCTACCCGCTCTACATCGCGCCCAAGCCCGGGGGCGTGTTCGTCATCGGCGCCACCGAGATCGAATCGGCCGACCTGTCGCCGGCCAGCGTGCGCTCGACGCTCGAACTGCTGAGCGCGGCCTATGCGGTGCACAGCGGCTTCGCCGAAGCACGCATCCTGGAGATCGCGACGCAGTGCCGGCCGACGCTGCCCGACAACCTGCCGGCCCTGCGCCAACCGCGGCCGCGCGTGCTGCAGATCAACGGCCTGTACCGACACGGTTTCATGGTCGCGCCTGCGATGCTGGACATGGCGATGGACCTCCTGGCCACCGGGCACTCGGCGCTGGCCGAGACCTTCGACCTGCCGATGGAGGCCATGGCATGCACGTGCTGATCAACGACATCCCGCACGCCTTGCCTGAGCCGGCCACGGTGGCCGATGCGCTGGCCGCGATGAACGCGCTGCCGCCCTATGCGGTGGCGGTGAACCGCGCATTCGTGCCGCGCTCGGCCTACGCCGCGCACGCGCTGAAGAACGACGACCGGCTCGAGGTCATTCGCCCGGTGACCGGAGGCTAGACCCCATGCACGCAACGCCATCCCTCGACCCGCTGGTCCTGTACGGCCAGACCTTCCCCAGCCGCCTGCTGCTGGGCACGGCGCGCTATCCCTCGCCCGACGTGCTCGAGGCCGCGGTGCGGCGCGCGCGGCCGGCCATGCTCACCGCATCGCTGCGCCGGCAGACGGCCGTGACCGGCACGGGCGGCCATGAGGACAACGGCTTCTGGCACCTGCTCAGGCAACTCGGCGTGCCGGTGTTGCCCAACACCGCCGGCTGCCACGGCGTGCAGGAAGTCATCGCGACCGCACAGATGGCGCGTGAGCTGTTCGACACCCCATGGATCAAGCTTGAGCTCATCGGCGACGACTACACGCTGCAGCCCGACACGCTGAACCTGGTCGACGCCGCCGCCCGGCTCATCCGCGACGGCTTCCAGGTGCTGCCCTACTGCACCGACGACCTGGTGCTGTGCCAGCGCCTGGTCGACGTCGGTTGCCAGGCCGTCATGCCCTGGGCTGCACCGATCGGCACCGGCCGGGGGCCGATCAACCCCTACGCGCTGCAGTTGCTGCGCGAACGGCTCGACGTGCCATTGCTGGTCGACGCCGGCCTCGGCCTGCCCTCGCACGCCTGCCAGGTGATGGAGTGGGGCTATGACGGCGTGCTGCTCAACACCGCCGTTGCGCTGGCGCAGGACCCTGTCTCGATGGCCGGTGCCTTCGCCGACGCGGTGCAGGCCGGCCGCAGCGCGCACCGCGCGGGCGCGATGGCCGCACAGGCCTCCGCGCAACCCAGCACGCCGGTCCTCGGCACGCCCTTCTGGCACCACGACACCGCATGAACGACATGACCCCCCACGCCGCCGAGATCGTCGCCGCGCATGCCGGGCGCTTCGGCACGGTCGCGCCACCACCGGTGCAATTCCGCTCCGCGCACCCGGTCTACCGCGCCGCCAAACAGGCCTGCATGGCGCTCGGCTTCATTGACGCCGATGCCGAATGCCTGGCCTGCGCCTGGCATGCGCAGACCGTGCGCACCGGGCGCTTCGACGCCCAGACCTGGCCCGATTCGCCCCCCGATTTCGGCATGGGCGCCTTCCCGCCCGGTACGCGCAGCGATGCCTTCGCGCCCTGCCCTGCACGCCTTGGCCTTTACGCCGTACTGCCCGACGCCGCATGGGTCGGCCGCATGGCGCGCGCCGGCGTGCCGACGGTGCAACTTCGCTTCAAGTCGACCGACGCCCACGCCATCGACCGCGAAGTCGCCGCTGCCGTGCAGGCCGTACAAAGCACCGGCGCACGGCTCTTCATCAACGACCACTGGCAGGCCGCGATCGCCGCCCGCGCCTATGGCGTGCACCTCGGGCAGGAAGACCTCGACGCGCTCGCATCCAACGACCTGCGACGCATTCGCGCGGCAGGCCTGCGGCTGGGCGTCAGCACGCACGGCTATGCGGAGATGGTGCGTGCCGACACGATGAGCCCGAGCTACATCGCGATGGGCGCCGTCTTCCCGACCACGCTCAAGCAGATGACAACGGCGCCGCAAGGCATCGCCCGACTTCACGCTTACGCGCGACTGCTGCGCGGCTACCCACAGGTCGCCATCGGTGGCATCGATGCCGAGCGGCTGCCGGCCGTGCTCGCGACCGGCGTCGGCTCGGTCGCGATGGTGCGTGCGCTGATCGCCGCCGACGACCCCGAAGCGACGGCCGCGCGACTGAGCGTTGCCATCGCCGCTGCGCACTGAATCCCGATGACTTCTTTCCCCGCCTCCCAACACGCCATGCATACCCCTCGTCCCACTTCCATCGCCCTCGCCGTTGCGGCCGCCCTGCTCTCGATGACCGGTGCCGCCGCGCACGCGCAGGAGGCCACGCTGCCGTCCGTCACCGTGGATGCGCGCAGCACCCCGCCGCAGGCCGACATCAGCGGCTTCGGCGACCTGCCGCTCAAAGACGTGCCGATCTCCGCCACCGTGATCGACAGCCAGCAACTGCAGGCCAGCGGCGCGCGTCGACTCGCCGACCTCACGCAGTTCGACCCGTCGGTGACCGACGCGTACAACTCGGCCGGCTACTGGGACTACCTGACGGTGCGCGGCTTCGTGCTGGACAACCGCTTCAACTACCGCCGCGAGGGCCTGCCGATCAGCGCCGAGACGGCGATCCCGCTCGACAACAAGGAGCGCATCGAGATCCTGCGCGGCACCAGCGGCATCCAGGCTGGCACCAGCGCGCCGGGCGGCCTGGTCAACTACGTCGTGAAGCGGCCGACCGAGCAGGACCTGCGCGAGGTGCGCACCGAGGTGTCGGGCCGCGGCAGCGTGCTCGGTGCGGTCGACCTGGGCGGGCGCTTCGGCGAGGACCGCCAGTTCGGCTACCGATTGAACGTCGCGGCCGAAGACCTCAAGCCGCGCACCTATGCGCTCGACGGCGAGCGTCATCTGTTTTCGCTGGCGGCCGATTGGCGCCTCACGCGCGACTCGGTGTTCGAGGCCGAGATCGAATACAGCAAGAAGCGCCAGCCGAGCCAGAACGGCTTCAGCCTGCTGGGCAACACGCTGCCGGCGCCGGTCGACCCGCGCATCAACCTCAACAACCAGCCCTGGTCGCAGCCGTCGGTGTTCGAAGGGCTGACCGGCACGCTGCGCTTCACACAGGCGATCAACGCCGACTGGCGCTGGAGCGCGCAGGTCGGGCAGCAGCGACTGAAAAGCGACGACCGGCTGGCCTACGCCTTCGGCTGCGGCGCCGAAGGCAACTACGACCGCTATTGCTCCGACGGCACCTTCGACGTCTACGACTTCCGCAGCGAGGACGAGCGCCGCACGCAGACCGCGGGCAACCTCAGCCTCAAGGGCAACGTGATGACCGGCAGCGTGCGGCACGACCTGACGGTGGGCCTGCTCGCGACCCGCGTGCGCAACCGCTTCCAGGACCAGGCCTACAACTACGTGGGCACCGGCAACGTGTGGGGCACGGCGATCGTGCCGGCCGACCCGGCGCTGACCGATGCCAACACCAACCGCGACGAGCGCTCGACCGAGTTGTCGGTGCAGGACGCGATCCGCTGGAACGACCGCTTCACCACATGGCTGGGCGTGCGCCACACACGCCTGGACCGCGACAGCGTGCGCACCGACGGGTCGCGCCCCACCGGCTACAAGGACGGCCTCACGACGCCCTGGGTCGCCGTCAGCTACGCGCTGCAGCCGGGGCTCATGGCCTATGCCAGCTGGGGCGAAGGCGTGGAGTCGCAGGTCGTGCCGAACAAGGTCTCGCAGTACAGCAACGCCGGCGAAGCACTGCCGGCGCTGACATCGCGGCAACGCGAAGTGGGGTTGAAGGGCACGGTGGGAACGTTCAACTGGCAAGCCGCGTTCTTCGACATCTCGCGACCGGTGACCAACGTCGACACCTGCAACAACACCGGTGCGTCATGTACCGGCCAGTACGACGGCCAGGCCGAACACCGCGGCCTCGAACTCAACGGTGACTGGACGCAGGGCCCGTGGCGCCTCGCGGGCGGCATGACCTTGATCGACGCGAAGCGCAGCGGCAGCGAAGACACGGCGATCAATGGCCAGCGCCCGACCAACGTACCGCGGCAAGTGCTGCGGGCGCAGGCCGCCTACCGCATCGCCGCCGTGCCCGGCCTCGAATTGCAAGGCCAGATGTCGCACGAGGGCCGCCGCAATGTTCTGCCGGATGGATCGATCACCTTGCCTTCATGGACGCGCTTCGATGCGGCGCTGCGCTACGACACCAAGATCAGCGGCGTCGCCACGCGGTGGACCTTCGGCATCGAGAACATCGCCGACAAGCGTTACTGGAAAGAATCGCCTTACCAGTACGGTCACGTGTACCTCTTTCCCGGTGCGCCGCGAACACTGCGACTCGCCGTCACGGCCGCGTTGTGAAAACTCTGCAGCACGACACCCGCCCTCTTCAAAAGGCCCAAAAAACCACGCTATAATCTGAGGCTTGTTCCTCGATAGCTCAGTTGGTAGAGCGCCGGACTGTTAATCCGTAGGTCCCTGGTTCGAGCCCAGGTCGAGGAGCCAAAATTAGCCGCAAGGCGACTGAATGCCCCGCTATTCACGTAGCGGGGCATTTTCATTTTCGGCGTCTGATTCGAGCAAACACTTGGTGTGCCCAGTCTCCGTACGCAGCGCACGACGGTCGCGCCGGATATCTCTTAGATCCACCGCGCCGAATAGGTCGGACTGGTGTCGCGCACCCGCTCCTTGCCGCATTCCTGGCACACGTAGATCTCCAGTGCGCCCGCCGCGCGCTTGTTCAATGCCTCGGCCCATGGCTTGGCGCTCAACAGTCGAAGGGCCGCATGCGGCGGCGTGTCGCGGGCCGAGTGCTGCACGAGTTCTACGCACAGCGGACATGAACTCGGCGTCTGGGGAGCTTCGGGGGACATGAGGGGCTCGATCACGTGGTCTGCCCCGCCGACATGGCGGGATATGCGCGAATGCTAACGGCTCGACGATGAGTACCTTGGTTCGCATCGATGGCATATTGCGTGAAATACGCCCGTTTTCAGGAACACAAAGGTATTCATTTGTGGCTTCTTCGGGTTTCAATAGAGGCCTCTGTCCGAATCCGAATGACCACCATGTCCGATGCCTCGAACCCCTTCACTTTCGAGTACTCCCTCGGCGCGTTCGAGGTCACGGCCTGCGACCTGGTGGTCACGACGCCGCAATCACGCGACCCGATGGCCGACGAAACGGTACGGAAGGTTTTGACGCTGCTGAAGGAGCAGCACGGCACCGACGCGGCATTCGTCGCCGAACTGCATGATGAATCGCTGATGGAGCCAGCGCCGGTCATGTCGCCACGCGGCGGATTCCATGACGACGCGACGGGTGATGTCTACGTGCTGGCAGTCTGCCTGCAGGTGTTCGGCCCCTTCGAGCGATGCTTCATCCGTGTTCCGGTGCTGCTGGCCGATGGCCGAAACTACGGCACGCTCTATGCACCTTGCAAGGGCCTGACCGAAGAAGAGCGCCGGCGCGATGCCGCTCTGGTCGAGATGACCGCCCAGCTCACAGCGCGTCTGGTCGATGCGCGCCGTGTGCCGGCGCGTTCCAAAGCCGTGAGCGAAGCCCAGCCGCAACCACAGTACGCCTGAAATGCGCAGTGCCCTGACCGGGCCGACGCCTCTGCGGCAGTACGCTCAGCTCAGAAGCCGCCCATAAAGGTCGACGGCTCGCCAGCCCCCTCGGCCGCGGCAAAACGGGCCGACTCCTCGTCGCCGGGCTCGTTGGAGAACACAAGCGTTGCAAGCGCCAGGGCGAAGCACACCAGGATGGCAACAAAGCCAAAGCTGTAGACCAGCGCGGCCATCGCCAACGGGCCCAGAAGGAGTGCGATGAGTTTGTACATGTCCGCATCATTGCGGACAACTCGAGAAACCCTCTGTGATCAATGTCACAGATGACTGCGCGTCCTACGTCCGCCTACACAGTTGCTCGTCCATGCGACTCGGCTCATAAGTCCAAAGACCTACAAATTCACCGGCAGCGCACAGTCACGGGCGGAGAGTCAATCCGGCTCGTCCAGGATGGCGATGGTGGTCTCGACACGCTCAGCCATCTTCTCTTCGAGATGTCCCCATCCACGGTAGGTCGGCACGATCGTGAGCCACCCGATACCGATCACGCAGAACAACGCCACGAACAGTTCGACATCCATCGCTGCCTTACGTTTCCCTCTTCGAAGAGAGGCGAATTCTAAGCACCGGAGACCCTGATTTCGTCCGAAATGTCAGCGCTGTTCAAGCCGTCTCACGACGCCCAGACCGGAGAACCACGCGTCGATGGGGGTGTTGTGGCTTCGCTCGCCCATTTCACGGGGGCGGAAACAGAGCAGCTCACCAGGCATCGTGACTGCCTCGAGCAAGACATAGTGAAACTCGCCTTCTTCCAGCTCGTTCACACTCAATGCCAATCGTCCAGAACCCGTCATGCTGCCTCCGGTGAATCTTCGATGACAGGTTTGTAGCCGCTGACCTCGCCAAGGCCGAGGGACTTTTCCGCGCTTCTGCCTCGCCATCCCATGCGCCCCCATGTTTAGGACACACTTCGTGACACATTCCCGCAACGGGTCGCCTTGCCAAGCTCCCTGGCGGGTGATATTGCCCCGCTCACGCCGGCCTGGCCGGCAAGGGTCGACCCCCACCTGCGGCTGGATGGCCGCGCGCACCCATGGTCATTTCGGTCATCCACGAGACGAGCAACATGCCATATGACTGCCGCCACTCCTCCTTCGACAGCGCATGGTCGGCGTCCGAGATGACACGGTAGGTGACCGAACGCACACGTTTGAAGGCCGCCATGTAGTTTTCGATCACCGGATGCGGCACGGTCTTGTCGTGCTCGGACTCCACGATGAGCGCATCCCCACGGAAGGCCGCACAGGCCCCGAGCGCGCGGTTGTCGGCGGCGCCCACCGGCATGCGACGGTAGGTGGCCAAGTCGTCCCGGTCCAGCTTGCCTTTGGGCACGTCCCAGTCCCCGTCCCGGTAGAGCGCCGGCGCACGCAACGCCAGCCAGCGCACCGGCCGCAGCGAGCTCACGATGGCCCCCAGGTAGCCGCCGTAGCTGCTGCCCACGATGGCAATCGACTCCGGGTCGACGGTCGGGTGGCTGACCAGCACGTCGTACGCCGCCAGCACATCGCGCAGGTTGTCTTCGCGCGTGACCTCCTGACGCTGTGCGACATGGCGCGCATGACCACGCAGGTCGAAGGTCAGACACACACAGCCCAACGCGGCGATCTGGTGCGCGCGGCGGATGTACTGCTCCTGGTTGCCGTCCCAGCCATGCACCAGCAGAACGCCGGGCACCGTCATGGAGGATGCGACGAGGGTGCCGGCAATGTGTTGGCCGTCAACGGCAATGTCGACGGTGTTGTGTCGGGTGTTCAGCATGCCGGGTCGATCAGCGTGTACTTGGTGAGCCTGCCGACGTCCGGCACCTCGCCCTGGTAATAGACCAAGGCGTCCGGCGGCAGGGGCGCCGGATCGCCGTGAACCTCGACGCAGCGCGCATGGACGCGGTCGCGCTCCGGATGGCGATGGAAAAGCTCGAGCGCAGCGAGTTCGGCGCCCGTCGCGCCGCCCACGCGCCACGACTGCTCCAGCACGCCCGAGCGCCACTGACCGAGCGGGCCACGGCCGCGCGCGACGTCGTAGTTCAGCCGGGAGGTGAAGAATCCGGGAAAGCACTCGGCCACCGCGTCGTGATAGAGCCGGGCCTGGTCGATCGCCAGGCGCACGTCGAAGGGCGGCCTGGTCGCCAGCAAGGCGTCGAAGCCGCCGCGCACCAGCCACAGGTCCGACCCGCCGTAAACCTCGTTCCCGTGCCGGTCACGCGTCAGGTATTGAGTGCCATGGTAGGTCGCGGTGAGCCCGCCCACAACGACCTGCCCGACGCTGAAGGTGACGGGGTCCGTGAGATTTTCTTCCAGCACCACGCCATGCGCGCTGAGTTCGACCTCGTCCATCTCGGCCAGACACTGCCGCAATGCCTCTGTGTCGGTCACGACTTGCTGCCCGCGCCCACCCGTCGCCCGCACGGGCTTGATGCGCACGGCCCCCAGGCGCAGCAGCGCACCGCCCGCGGCGCATGCGTCGTCCCGCGAGAAGGCGGTGAAGCCCGTGAGCACCGCGCCAGCCACGTGAGCGGCGAACTCGTTCGACCAGCCGACGGGGCGCGCCGCATCCGGCCGCACCAGCGGATGGGTGATGGCCTTGGTCAATACGAAGGGATACGGCACCACACCACCGAAGAGATCATGCGGCCCCGTGATGCCCAGTGACTGCGCCTCGCGCAGGTCGGACAGCGTGTCGTTCGGCACGAAGTACAGCGGGCGCGCATAGGACTCTCCAGGAACATACTCACCCCCGAAATCCAGCCCCTTGAGCGCCGCGATGCGCTCTGCGAAGGCAAGACGCGTCGCGCACTCATGCACGCTGGCGTAGGCATGGTCGTCCCGCGACAGGGCGACAACGCAGCCGTCGTGCTGCGCCGCACGGGTGCCGGCGGAGACGACGGGATCGCCGACAGCGGCGACGAGGATGGCATCACGGGTCATGGTCGAGGCTCCGGTGGAGGGCGAGACGGTCGTTCCGCGCTCGCACCAGGGTTCGAGAAAAAGCGTTGTGAACGCCGCGGCGTGCGCTGGCACCACCATCGTCGACGGACCGGCCACCCCTGTCTGTCGGAATGCGCCTGCACATGGACCCGTGTGCGCCAGCCCCCTTGGGCTTCGTCCCCCTCGGGAGCTTGACGCACGTCAAGCCTTCGGCAACGCCAGACTTCCATACTGGCTGCCTTCCCTCACCACGGAGCGTCTCTATGTACCAACGAATCCTGGTTCCCGTCGACGGCAGTCCGACGTCCGATCGCGGTCTGCAAGAAGCCATCCGCCTTGCGCGCCTCACCAACGGCAAGCTGCGATTGATCCATGTGGTGGACGACCTGTCCTTCGCGCTCGCCATGGACGCCTACGCCGGCTACTCGGGCGACTGGATGAGCGCCCTGCGCGACGGCGGCCGCAAGGTGCTCGAGGACGCGAAGTCCCAGGTCACCGCCGCCGGCCTGGAGGCCGAGACGGTGCTCTACGACAGCGTCGAAGGTCGCGTGCATGAACTCACCGTGTCCGAAGCCAAGACCTGGCCGGCCGACGTGATCGTCATCGGCACGCACGGCCGCCGCGGCGTCGGCCGTCTGGTCCTGGGCAGCAGCGCGGAATACGTGCTGCGTCTGTCGCCGGTGCCGGTGCTGCTCGTGCGCACCGCCGAAGCACCGACAGAACCCGTGCGCGAGACGGCCGACGAAAAGCCGCTGCGCGTTCACCTGCCCAGCGGCGCGCTGTCCATCGAATAGCCGCGCCATTCGACCGACCTCACTTCGACACACCCCGGGAGACCGTATGAAAGCCGATGCACAACTCCAGCATGACGTCATGGCCGAACTCGAGTGGGACCCGGCCATCCAGGCCACGACGGTCGGCGTGATCGTCAAGGACGGTGTGGTGACCCTCACCGGTCAGCTGGCCAGTCACGCAGAGAAAGAGGCCGCCGAACGCGCGGCGCAACGGGTCCGGGGCGTCAAGGCGCTGGCCATCGACCTCCGCGTCAAGCTGCCTGCCGATGCCGAGCGCAGCGACGCCGACATCGCTCTGGCGGCCGAGCGCGGCCTGATGTGGCATGTGCTCGTTCCGAAGGACAAGGTGCGGGTGCTGGTTGACAACGGCTGGATCACGCTCGGCGGCGAAGTCGAATGGCGCTACCAGCGTCAGGCGGCCGAAAGCGCCGTGTGCCACCTGATGGGGGTGACCGGCGTCACCAACGCCATCCACATCCGGCCGCGGCTCGACCCGCACGATGTCGAGAAGAGCATCCACGACGCGCTGGCGCGCCAGGCGGACCGGCAGGCGAATCACGTGCAGGTCGGGGTACGCGGATCCGAGGTCACGCTGCGCGGCGTCGTGCATTCGTGGACCGAGCGCGCCGCCATTCAGGGCGCAGCCTGGTCGGCCCCCGGCGTGACCGCGGTGCTCAACGAGCTCATCGTCGAAGCGTGAAAGGCCGCGCCCACCGGCCCCCGCTGCCCCCATCGCTCAGGACCCGAACCATGAAATCCCTCAGCCCCTCCGACCTCGTCAGTCTCGCCGACCAGCTCGAAACGATGCGCCGGAAGGCGCTCGACGAGCTCCGCGAGGTCGACGTGCCTGCGTCACTCGCCCCCGAAGTGCGCGACCGCGCCGACGAAGCCGAGACCGAGCGTGTCGACGACATACGCATGGCCGAAGCGGCCATCGACCGCGCCACCGTGCGCGACATCGCGCTCGCGGAGCACCGCATGAGCACGGGCGACTACGGCATGTGCATCGATTGCGGCGAGGGCATCCCGCGCGCCAGGCTGTTCGCGCAGCCCACGGCCGTGCGCTGCGCGAGCTGCCAGACCGCGTTCGAGGCGCACTCGCCCCACTGAGTCCCGGTTGGCAGAAGGTCACGCGCAGGCGCTAACATGCCGCCGTGACCTCTCCCCTCCACCTGGCCGTCCTCGACGACGAAGAAGACATCACCCGGCTGCTGGCCACCTATCTGCAGGGGCACGGCTTTCGCGTCAGCCAGTTGCACCGTGGCCGCGACCTGCTCGCCCTGATGCCACACGACCCCCCGGTGCTGGTGCTGCTGGACCTGGGACTGCCTGGCGAGGACGGCTTCGTCATCGCCCGGCAACTGCGCGAACACTGGCAATGCGGCCTGGTGATCGTCACCGGGCGCGGCGACGCGGTCGACAAGGTGGTGGGCCTGGAGGTGGGCGCGGACGACTACGTCACCAAGCCCTTCGACCTGCGCGAGCTGCTGGCCCGCATCAAGGCGGTGTTGCGCCGCATCGTGCCGGCACCGACGCCCGCGAGTGCAGCGACACCGGCAACGACTTCCTCGACCAAGCGCTTCGAGGGTTGGCAACTCGACATCGCGGCACGACGACTGACCGCGCCGCAGGGCCATGAGGTCGTGCTGACCAGTGGCGAGTTCGACCTGCTTCAGGCCTTGAGCGACGCGCCGGGACGGGTGCTTTCGCGCGACTACCTGCTGGAACGCACCCGGGGGCGCGATGGCGGCCCGTTCGACCGGACCATCGACGTGCAGATCGGACGCTTGCGCCGCAAGCTCGAAAGCGATGCCGACAGCCCGCAACTCATCAAGTCGGTACGCGGCGCGGGCTACCTGTTCGCGCCGCGGGTCGACACGGCCTGAACGTCCGCGCCCGCCATGGAACACATTCCCTTGCGCTTCGATGCCGAGGACGGCAAGGTCTTCCGCTCGATCTTCGCGGCCTACCCCGACGCGCTGCTGCTGGTCAATGCCCAGGGCACGATCGTCCTGGCCAACCCCTTTGCCGTCGATCTCCTGGGCTACAGCGGCGACGCGCTGATCGGCCTGCCGGTCGAGGCGCTCGTGCCCGACGCGGTGCGCCCGCGCCACGCGGCCTACCGCCATGCCTACGGCGAGCAGCCACGCTCCCGCCCCATGGGCACCCAGATGGACCTGGTCGCCCGGCGACGCGACGGCTCCGAAGTGCGGGTCGAGATCGCCCTGAGCCCCCTGCACGACCACGGCCTGCCCTATGTGGTGGCCGCCATTCGCGACGTTGGCAGCTACCCGCGCGTGCGGCAGGCATTGCAGCGTGCGCGCTATGCGGAACAACTGGCGCACTTCGGTCGACTCGCCGTCGATGCGCGCGACACCCAGGCGCTGCTCGCGCAGGTGCCGGCCATGGCCGCAGAAGCGCTCGAGGCCGATGCGGCCATGGTGCTGCTGCTCGAGCCCGACGGGCTGACCTTTCGCATCGCTGCCGGTGGGGGGCTCACGGCGGACAAGTCCGCCGGCCAGGCCGTGCCCGTGGATGTGGTCGAGCTCGCCGCCCGCGTGGTCGCCACCGGGGGTACCGCACGGTCGGGCCCTTGCAGCGACGCCGACACCGGCCACTTTCTGGCCGTGCCGCTGTCCGATCGCGGCCGGACGATCGGTGCGCTGGCGGTGCGCTGCGCATCGCTGCAGCACCTGGGCGACGACGAGCTGCGCTTTCTCGACTCGCTCGCCAGCCTGCTGGCGACGCTGCTGCAGCGTGAAAAAAGCGAAGAGGCCCTGAACCACGCCCAACGACTGGAAACCGTGGGCCAGCTCACCGGCGGCATCGCGCACGACTTCAACAACCTGCTGACGGTGATCTCCGGCAACCTGCAGGTGCTGGAAGAGCTGCCCGGCTACGCGGCCGAGCCGATGGTGCAGCAGCTGCTCGGTGCGGCCACGCGCGCCGCGCGCCGCGGTGCCGAACTCACCGGCAAGCTGCTCGCCTTCTCGCGCCGCCAGGTGCTGCAGCCAACGGTGATCGACGCCGCCGCCCTGCTGCACTCGCTGGGCGACATGCTGCGCCGCACGCTGGACCAGCGCATCGCGATCGCGCTGGACGCCGACGAGGCGCTGTGCCTGGCCGACCCGGTGCAGCTCGAATCCGCCCTGCTCAACATCGCCATCAACGCGCGCGATGCCATGCCCCAGGGCGGCACGCTGGCCTTCACCTGCCGCAGCGTGTCGGTGCTGCCGCCCGAACTGCTCGCCGAAGCCACCGGCCCCTCGACGAGCGGCTACGTCGCAATCACCGTCGCCGACACCGGCACCGGGATGTCCGAGGCGGTGCAGGAGCATGCCTTCGAGCCCTTCTTCACCACCAAGGAGGTCGGCCGCGGTACCGGCCTCGGCCTGTCGACGGTCTACGGCTTCGCCAAGCAGTCGCGCGGTGCCATCGGCCTGCGCAGCACGCTGGGCGTCGGCACGGCCATCACGCTCTATCTGCCGCAGCTGGGCGACGAGGACGACATCGACAGCCCCGAAGCCGACGCGGGCGGCCGATTGCCCACCGGGCTGCGGGTGCTTCTGGTCGAGGACGACGCCGAAGTCCGGCAGGTGGCGCAGCAGTTCCTGCTGACGATGGGCTGCGCGGTCACGCCCTGCGCCACCGCGGAAGCCGCGCTCGAGGTGCTCGATGCCAACACCGCCTTCGACCTGCTGCTCAGCGACATCTCCCTTGGCCCCGGCCTGCGCGGCACCGAACTCGCCCAGCGCGTCGAACAGCGGCTGCCGCAGCTGCCGGTGCTGCTGATGTCGGGCTTTTCGCAGGAGCTGGCCGGCGCCTCGTGGGGGCGCGAGCTGCTGCAGAAACCGTACACCCGCGAGGCGCTGGAACGCGCGATGGTGCGCGTGCTGCACGCGGCCCGCTGACCGGCGGGCTCGCGCGGCGCCTCGACCGAAAGCACGGCCACCTCCTGGCCAACCGGCCGGCTGACCCGGAGGACCCGACGTGCGAGCATCCGTTCACCCACCGCCGGAGATGCCGATGCCCGCCACCGCCCCACCGACATTCGCCAGCCTCTTCGATTGGCGGCTGCCTTTCAGTCCGCTCGGCAGCTTCGCGCCCAACCCGGGCTGGACCTTCGGCAACGTGGTGATCAACACCACCAATTCCCGCGCGCCGCAGGTCGAACAGGCCATCCTCGGCAAGCTCAGCTACGGCCGGCAACTGGGCAAGGTGATCGAAGCGGTCGAAGTGCTGTGCGCGTCGTTGACGGCCGAGCACAGCGATCCACGGATCACCGCCTTCCAGGCGCTCGCCGACGAGGTGCGCGAGATCAAGCAATCGATGGCCGGCGACCGGCTGTTGCAGTTGAAGCGCGAACTCGAGGACCTGCGGGCGCAGGACCCGGCGGCCTGGAGGAAGCTGGTCCGGTCCGGGGGCTGAACCCGAGCCAAGTCACTGGGCTGTATATTCATCCAGTGACCTCCAGCCCACGCGCCGACGCATTCGCCGATACCGACGCCACCCCGCTCCAACCGGTGTCGGTGCGCGCGCTGTGCGCCTTCGGCGCCAAGGCCGGCGACCTGGACTTCCGCTTCGTCCCGGCGCCGAGCGCGCAGGAAGGCGTGGCCGGGCATCTGCTGGTGCAGGGCCGGCGCGATGCGGGTTACGAGCGCGAGGTCTCGCTGTCCCTCGCGTTCGAGGGCCTGCGCGTGCGCGGCCGGGCCGACGGTTTCGACGCCGAGCGGCTGCGCGTGGAAGAGATCAAGACCTTCCGCGGCGAGTTCGCGGCCATCCGCGCCAACCACCGCGCGCTGCACTGGGCCCAGGCGAAGACCTACGGCTGGATGCTGTGCTGCGCGCGTGCGCTGGCCGACGTCGACGTGGCGCTGGTCTACCTCGACATCGCCAGCGGCGAGGAGACCGTGCTCGAAGAGCACTGCAGCGCCGATGCACTGCGCAGCCATTTCGAAGCGCTCTGCCACCGCTACATGGCGTGGGCGCAACAGGAAGCCGCGCATCGCGCCGTGCTGGCCAAGGAACTCGGCGCGCTCGCCTTTCCGCACGCCGGCTTTCGCGCGGGCCAGCGTGAACTGGCCGAGGGCGTGTACCGCGCCGCCTCGACGCGGCGCTGCCTGCTGGCACAGGCGCCCACGGGCATCGGCAAGACGGTCGCCACGACCTTTCCGCTGCTGCGCGGCTGGGCCCGCCAAGGGACCGACAAGCTCTTCTTCCTGACCGCCAAGACCTCGGGCCGCGCGATCGCGCTGGAAGGCATCGGCCTGAGCGCACGGGCCGCGGCGTCGCTGCGCGTGCTCGAGCTCACCGCGCGCGAGAAGGTTTGCGAATACCCCGGACGCGCCTGCCACGGCGACGCCTGCCCGCTGGCACGTGGTTTCTACGACCGCCTGCCAGCGGCACGCGCCGAGGCGGTCGAGCAACGGCGGCTGGACACCGCGACGCTGCACCGTGTGGCGCTCGCACACACCGTGTGCCCCTACTTCCTCGCGCAGGAGATGGTGCGCTGGAGCGACGTGGTGGTGGCCGACTACAACTACTGGTTCGACGGCAGCGCCTTTCTCTATGCGCTGGCCAAGCAGGAGGAATGGCAGGTGGCGGTGCTGGTCGACGAGGCGCACAACCTGCTCGAACGCGCACGTGGGATGTACACGGCGTCGCTCGACATGGCGGCACTCGACCAGGCGCGTGCTGCGGCACCGACCGGCGTGCGCCCGTCCATCGACCGACTGCGCCGCGAGTGGCTGGGGCTGCAGCGCGACCAGCCCGAGGCCTACGTCGCGCACGACGACGTGCCCGAGCGCCTGCAGGCGGCGCTGCAGGAAGCCGTCGCCGCGCTGGCCGAGCACTTCGCAGCGGCGCCCGATACCGCGCACGGCCCGCTGCAACGCTTTTTCTTCGACGCCCTGCAGTTCGCCCGGCTGGCCGATGCGCTGGCCGATCACTCCGTCTTCGAAAGTCTGCCGCCGACGACCGGCACGGCGGGCCGTCTCGCGATCCGCAACCTGGTGCCGGCGCCCTTCCTGCGGGCGCGCTTCGCCGCGTCGATGACCACGGTGTGCTTCTCCGGCACGCTCGCGCCCTTCGCCTTCTATCGGGACATGCTCGGGCTGCCGCAGAACACGGCCGAGGTCGAGGTGGCGTCCCCCTTCCAGGCACACCAGCTCGACGTGCGCATCGTCACCGACGTCTCGACGCGCTACCGCGACCGGGCGCGTTCGCTTCCGCAGCTCAGCGCGCTGATCGGCCAGGTCTATGCGCACCGCCCCGGCAACTACCTCGCCTTCTTCAGCAGCTTCGAGTTCCTCGCGCAGGCCCACGCACGCTTCGTGCGCGAGCACCCCGACGTGCCGACCTGGACGCAGTCGACCGCCATGCGCGAAGCCGAGCGCGACGGCTTCGTGGCGCGCTTTCGCGCAGACGGCTGCGGCGTGGGTTTTGCCGTGCTGGGCGGCGCGTTCGGCGAAGGCATCGACCTGCCCGGCGACCGGCTGATCGGCGCCTTCATCGCCAGCCTCGGCCTGCCGCAGCACGACGCGATGAACGAAGTGATGCGCGAGCGGCTCGATGCCCGCTTTGGCGATGCGCGGGGCTACGACTACACCTACCTTTACCCGGGCCTGCGCAAGGTGGTGCAGGCGGCCGGTCGCGTGATCCGCACCGAGCACGATGCCGGCGTGCTCTACCTGTTCGACGAGCGCTTCGCCCGGCCCGAGGTACGCGCGCTGCTGCCGGCGTGGTGGGCGGTCGGCCTGTGCCACACGGCCGCCGCTCCTGCGGCTGACGACCCCGTGCGCGACCCCTCACCCCAATGACGAATACCATGGCGGCCATGAGCTCCGCACCGACCGCCGACCTGCCCTTCGACAACCCCTACACCCATGGCTTCGCCCGGCTGGCCGTGGCGGTGCCGCGCAACCGCGTCGCCGACCCGGTGTTCAACGGCCGCGAGACCGTGCGCATGCTGCGTGAGGCCGCGGCTGAAGGGGCGGTGCTGGTGGCCTTTCCGGAGCTGGGCATCTCGGCCTACACCTGCGACGACCTGTTCCATCAGACCGCACTGCTCGAAGGCTGCGAGGCGGCGCTGGCCGAGGTCGTCGAGGCCTCCCGCGGCCTGCCGACCGTCGCCGTGGTCGGCCTGCCGGTGCGCGCCGACCACCGCCTCTTCAACTGCGCGGCGGTGGTCGCCGACGGCGTGCTGCTCGGCGTGCTGCCCAAGACCTACCTGCCGAACTACGGCGAGTTCTACGAGGGCCGGCAGTTCGCCGCCGCCGACAGCGCCATCTCCCGCGAGATCACCCTGTGCGGCCAGCGCGTGCCCTTCGGCGCCGACCTGATCTTCAGGGCGCGCAACCTGTCGCTGATGACCTTGCACGTCGAGATCTGCGAAGACGTGTGGGTACCGATCCCGCCGTCGAGCTACGCGGCCCTGGCCGGTGCGACGGTGCTGGTCAACCTGTCGGCCTCGAACATCACCGTGGGCAAGGCGGACTACCGCCACAAGCTTGTGAGCCTGCAGTCGGCGCGCTGCCTGGCGGCCTACCTGTACTCGTCGGCCGGCATCGGCGAGTCGACCACCGACCTGGCCTGGGACGGCCAGGCGCTGATCTATGAAAACGGCGAACTGCTGGCCGAAAGCGAACGCTTCAGCAACCGCTCGCACCTGATCACCGCCGATGCCGACCTCGAGCGCCTGGCGCACGAGCGCATGCGGCAGAACTCCTTCGGCGTCTCGGCACAGCGCCACGCCGCCGTGCTGCGCGACTGGCGCACGGTCGAGTTCGACCTGCCCGGCCTGCCGCAGCAACCGGGCGCGCTGCGTCGCACGGTGGAGCGCTTTCCCTACGTGCCGGCCGACGCCGCCACGCGCGATGCGCGTTGCCAGGAGGTCTTCAACATCCAGGTGCAGTCGCTGGTGCAGCGGCTGGAGGCCAGCAACATCCAGAAGGTCGTCATCGGCGTGTCCGGCGGGCTCGACTCGACCCATGCGCTGCTGGTGTGCGCGCAGGCCATGGACCGCCTGGGCCGCCCGCGCAGCGACATCCTCGGCTACACGATGCCCGGCTTCGCGACCAGCGACCGCACGCTCAAGCAGGCGCACGCGCTGATGGCGGCCATCGGCTGCGAGGCCAAGGAGATCGACATCCGCCCGAGCTGCCGGCAGATGCTGGCCGACCTGGGCCACCCCTTCGCCGACGGCGTGCCGCAGTACGACATCACCTTCGAGAACGTGCAGGCCGGCGAGCGCACCAGCCACCTGTTTCGCCTGGCCAATCACCAGGGCGCGATCGTCGTGGGCACCGGCGACCTGAGCGAATTGGCGCTGGGCTGGTGCACCTACGGCGTGGGCGACCACATGTCGCACTACAACGTGAACGCCAGCGTGCCCAAGACGCTGATCAAGCACCTGGTGCGCTGGGTGGCCGACGCCGCCATCCTCCGCGACGACGGCAGCGACGTGCTGCGCGCCATCGTGGCGACCGAGGTCAGCCCGGAGCTGATCCCGTCGAGCGACGCCTCGGCCGAACAGCCGGGCCAGCGCACCGAAGACACCATCGGCCCGTACGAACTGCAGGACTTCCATCTGTATTACATCGTCCGCCACGGCTTCCGGCCGTCGAAGGTGGCCTTCCTCGCCTACAGCGCCTGGCGCGACCGCCAGCGGGGCAGCTGGCCCGACGCGCTGCAGGGCGAACGCAACGAATACACCCTGCCCGCCATCGTCGGCCACCTGCGCACCTTCCTCTGGCGCTTCTTCAAGACCAGCCAGTTCAAGCGCTCCTGCGTGCCCAACGGCCCGAAGGTCGGCTCCGGCGGCTCGCTCTCGCCGCGCGGCGACTGGCGGGCCCCGAGCGACTCCGAGGCGGAAGTGTGGCTGGCCGACCTGACACGGGTACCGGCGCAGGCCGACCATGTGTTGCACAACCGTTGAGGGCGATGTAGGACGAGTTCGCGGCTTTTCGGGGGAATACGCCGCCGTTCCCGGCAGTCGTCCCGAAGGATGGTAAAAAGTTGACGAACGTCAACTCTCTCCTCTCTGCTGCATGAGCGCCTCGTCCCTCCTACCGCTCGACCAGCAGGTCGTCGTCATCACCGGTGCCTCCAGCGGCGTCGGCCTCTGTACCGCCCGTCTGGCCGCCGCCCGCGGGGCCCGCGTGGTGCTCGTGGCACGCAGTGGCGATGTTCTGTACCAGGCCTCCCGCGACATCGACGCCGCGGGCGGCCGATCGATCGTCGTGCCGGCCGACGTCGCATCGCGCGAGCAGCTCGAAGCCGCCGCCCAAGCGGCCGTCCAGACCTTCGGCCGCATCGACACCTGGATCAACAATGCCGGCGTGACCATCTACGGACGGCTCGACACGGTGACCGAAGAAGACAGTCGGCGCCTCTTCGCCACCAACTTCTGGGGCGTGGTGAACGGGTCGCTGGCGGCCCTGCCCCACCTGGAGAAGCAAGGCGGTGCCTTGATCAACGTGGGCAGCGCAGCGTCCGAAGCGCCGCTGCCGCTGCAGGGCATGTACGCCTGCTCGAAGCTGGCGGTCCAGAGCTTCACCGACACGCTGCGGGTCGAGGTCGAGGAGCTCGACAAGAGCCCGGTGCACGTGACATTGATCCAGCCGTCGGCGGTGAATACGCCCCATGCGGACCACGCCGCCAACTACCTGGGTGGCGCCCCGGTGCGGCCCGCCCCGATGCTCGACCCGATCGAGGTGGCCGAAGCCATCCTGCGTGCCGCGACCCAAGGCGGCCGCGACGTGAAAGTCGGGACAGGGTCGCGCCTGAGCGCGGCGGTCACCCAGTGGATGCCATCGATGGGCGACAGGATGGCAGCTCGGCAAGCCGGCCCGCAGTCCGGCGAGCGTCCGGCGCATGCGTCCGAAGGCGCGCTCTACCAGCCGGGCAAGTCGGGCCGCACCCACGGCCACGCCACCACCTGAAGCCCGGCGCGGCGGCCGCCGCTTTCAGTGCAGCGCCAGCGCAGCCGACGGCGTCCTGGCCTGCTGCATGAAGGTGGTCAGCGCCTCGACCTTCGGGATCTGGATGTCGCGGCGGCCCTTTTCCTTGAAGCGGATCACGTCGCCACGCGCCATGCGCGAGAGCGCCCGGCTGACCGTCTCGAGGGTCATGCCCAGGTAGTTGCCGATCTCGGCGCGCGTCATGCGCAGCGTGATCTCGTCGGCACGCTGGCCGCGCTGCGACACGGCATCGGCCCAGTACCGCAGGAAGCCCGCGACGCGGGCGTCGGCCGGCAACGTGCACAGCGACGCCATCGAGTCGTGGTCGCGCGCCAGCTCGCGGCTCATGGCCTGGTGCAGCGTGCTCAGCAGCGCGGGGGTGCGGATGCTCGCTTCGATCAGCGTGTCGTACGGAATCGCCCAGACCTCGCCAGTGTCCATGGCCACGGCGTCGCAGCCGTAGCGGCCGGTGGCGATGCCGTCCAGCCCGAGCCAGTCGCCGCGGAAATGCAGGCCGACGACCTGCTCGCGTCCCTCGTCCGACAGGTTGACCATCTTGAAGAAGCCGGCGTTGACGACGTAGAGGCATTGGAAGGGCTGGCCGACCTGGCAGACCACGTCGCCGGCGTGCACCAGGCGCTTGTGCAGCGGCAGCGCGTCCTGGAGCAGTTGCAGCATCGTGGCGATGCGCTGGGCGGGTTGGTCTGCGGCGGTGCGGCGGGGGGTGTCTGCGTGCATGGTGAGCTCCGGTGCGGGTCGATGGAAGGAGCGTACGAAAGCAATGCAACACGACCGACAACGGGACCGCCCCGTTGGTAACAGTGATTGACGTTTTATGTCTGGGACGTGTCCGAAGGCGCCGACACGGCAGCGGTGCCCCGCGCGATGACGCCGCCTTGACGGGCATCAACCCGGTGGCCGCAGGCATCCGTACGCTCGCAGCCGTGACCTCGCTTCCACCGTCTCCCGCCCTGCGCGCCCTCGCGTCCGACACCTTGCTGAACGCCGCGGCGGCGACGGAGCTGCGCGATCTCGCCAGCCGGCTCAAGGCGGCATCGATCGCCGGCCACCCGGCCCTGCCGCTGCTTCAGGGAAAGAACCTGGCCGTGCTTCAGGCGGCGAGCGGTGCCACCGTGTCGGCGCTGCACGAGGCCGCGGCCCACCTGGGGGTGCGCGTGGCGCGGGTCAGCCTGGGCGAGCCGCCGCCCGAGGTGGCCGAGTGCGCGCGCATCGCTCGCATGCTGGGGCGCATGTACGACGCGATCGACGTCGGGACCACCGCGCCGGCTGCCGCGGCCGAACTGGCAACCCATGCGGGTGTGCCGGTCTACCGCGGTCTGGCCGACGGCAGCCACCCTGCGTTGGCGCTGGTGCTGGACGGCAACACCATCGACCAGGCGGGTGACCGGCGATTCCTGCTGCAGGCGCTGCTGCTGGCGACCATTGCTTAGTCGACCTTCACGGTGAACGTCACCGCGCCGGATGCCCCGGGCGTCAGCATCCCCGTGAAATGCCAGCTCAGCGCCCCCGTGCCGCCGCCGGCCTGCGCCGCGGCACACGCCACCGTCGGCCCTGGCGCCGGGTTCGCTGGCGTCGTCTTCTGGCAAGCGGTCAGCGTGGCCGGCGTGCTGCCGGTTTGCGCCCCGACGAAGCTGGTGTAGCTGGGCGTCGTGTCGTTCACGCTCAGGGTGCCGATGGGCGACACGCCGTTGTTCGTGTAGGTGATGCGGTACTCCAGCGTCTCGCCCGACTTCGCCTGGTTGTTGATGCCGAAGGCACCGCCCTGCGTGACATTGCGCACCTCCTTCTTCAGCTCGAGCACGCTGTCGGAGACGGTCGTGATGTCGTGCACCGTATAGCTCGCGCCGAGCGCCGGGCTGGCGTTGCTGAAGTCGAAGCTGGCCTGCACGGTGGCGTTGTTGCTGTGGCCGCTCATCGCCGTGGCCGGGATGAACTCCTGCATCACGAGGCAGACGCTCTGCCCGGCCACGACCGTCACAGGCACCGAGGGCGGGTACAGCAGCACGGCGCCCGCCTGCAGCGCCCCGGTGCAGGCCGTGTCCGCGAAGATCTTGCCGCTCCAGCCCGCCAGCGTCGGCGTGGCGACCTCGCTGGGGATACCGAAGCGCACCACGCCGCCGGTCTGCGCCTTGAAGGTGTGGGGGTAGCTCACCGTGCTGCCAGGCAGGCCGGTCTTGGCGCCGTCGGCCGCGAAGGTGTTCGGCGCCACATCGCCAAAGTCGAGGCTCGCAGGAGCACTGCCGTTCCAGGCGAAGGCGATGCGGTCGGGCGTACCCGTGCGGGTGTAGGTGTACGCGGTGCCTGCCACCGTCGTGGCCGTGCCCGACGGCAGGGCCGTGCCGCCCACCGACGCCCCGGTCGAGGTCCAGGCCGATGGCGTCGCGGGGTTCGTCTCTTCCACGCAGAGCGTGGCCGCCGGCGCGGTGGCGAAGGGCACCGCGAGCGTGTAGCGGCCGGCGCCATCGGTCACGGCGCTGGCGAGCACCGTGGCGGCGCAGTTCGTCAGTCGAACGGTGACCCCCGCGATGCCGGCCTCGCCCCCGTTGGGGATGCCGTCGTTCGCGGTGCCCGCGCCGACGCCGTTGTCGTTGAAGACCCGCCCGCCCACGCTGAAGCCGAAGCTGTTGGTGAAGGTGCAGGTGATGGCCGCACCGGCCAGCATGTTCGCTGCGGGAATCGTCAGCTGGTTCGCCACCAGCGTGCCGAATGCCGCGGTGGGCGTGGCGCTGGCGGTGTCGACGCAGCTGGCGCTCACCGGGTTGGCGGGCCAGCCGGTCGGCACCGTCTCCTTCATCGAGGCTTCCAAGCCAGCGGTACCCACGAGGGTCGCGCTGCCGCTGGCCGTGCCCGCGCCCACCACCGTGATCGTGTCCGTCGGCGCCGACAGGCCGCTCAGCGCGAAGCCGAACACGTTGCTGCCGGTGCCGCCGACGGTGGTCTTGACGATCTGCACCTTGGGGTACGGCGGCGTGTAGGTGTTGGTGAAGGTGCAGACGATGTTGCTGCCGGCGGCGGTGGCGGCAGCATCCAGCACGACCTTGCGGTTCGGCAGGTCCGGCGTCGCAGACCCGCCGGCGCCCAGGCCGGAACAAGCCACCGCCGTCAGCGCGTAGTTCGCCGGCAGCGGGTCTTCGGTGAGGGTCGTCACCGTGGCGGGGGTGGCCAGGGTCTGGATGCCCGCTGCGACCGCCGTGCCGGCCGTTGCCGTCACGATGCTCTGGGCCGCGAGCCCGTTGTCGCCGGTGAAACCGAAGCTGCCCACGTTGCCGATCGAGACCTTGCGGACCGTGACGGTCGCGGACGCCGAATTCGTGAAGAGGCATTGCAGCGCCTTGCCGTACTGCACGCTCGCAGCCGGGATCGTGTACGTCCGCGCTGCGGCCCCTGTCCCCAGGCTGCCGACCGGCGCCCCGGCGTCGGTGCAAATCGCGCTGGCCAGATTCCACCCGGGCACGGCCGCCTCGTCAATGGTCACCGCCGTGCCAACCGCGGTCCCGCTGAACGCCTGCAGGCCCGCCGTGGCCGTGTTGCCATCGACCTGCACCGGCGTGCCGGCGACCGTGGTGGTGGCGCTGCCGCTGGCTTGCGCCGTGTTCGTCAGCAAGAAGCCGAAGGGTCCGCCAGCACTGCCCGTGGTGGTCTTCGACAGTGTGACCGTCGGTGGCGCACACACGGTGGTGGCCGTGCTCTGCGCGAGGAAGCCCTCGGCGCCAGGGCCGCTCTTGATGTGGAAGACGACCGAGTTGGTACCGCTCTGCCAGTTGTTGGCCAGCGTCGCGGTGGCCGCAGCTCCCGCCACGAACCCGACGTGGACATACGGGTTCGGGCCGCCCTGGGGGACGCTTGGCACGGTCTGCAGCACGCCGTTGACGAACACCTCGGCCACCGAGTTGTCGGAATAGAAGTCCAGCTTCAGCGAGAAGCTCGACGGCGTGACCGAGGGCGCCAGGCTGAAGGTGAACCGATGGTAGACATCCACGTTGTTGGCGCCCTGCCCCGCCGTCGTGTAGTTCGAGATCCAGTTGGCAGTGCCGAAGGGCGAATTGATCCACGCGCCCGGCGCCTGGTTGCCGACATAGGACCGCTGCCAACTCGCCACGCTGCCTGGGCCGCCCGTCGCCGTGCCCTCGCCCGATTCCCACACGGTGTCGCGACCCGACGTGAGCGGGCCGGTCGGGCCGTAGGCGGTGTTGAAGACCGCCGGATTGGTCGTGCACATGATGGTCGGCGGGATCGGCGGCACCACCACGGTCGAGCCGGTGTTGGTAAAGGTGCAGACCGCGTTGCTGCCCGGCGCCGTCGCGGCTGCATTCAGCGTGAGCGTGTTGCCGCTGAGCGTGGCGGTGCCGCCAGCGCCAAGGCCGGTGCAGGACGCGCTGGTCAGACTGAAGCCGGCGGGTGGAATGGCTTCGGTGATCGTCGTCACCACGCCAGCCGCCGACAGCGTCTGCGTGAGCGCGCTGGCCGGCGTGCCGGAGACACTGGTCGTGATGCTCTGCGCCTGCAGGCCGTTGCTGCCGGTGAAATCGAAAGTGCCGATCGCGTTCAGCGAGATCTTGCGGATCGTGACGGTCGGCATCGCGCCGAACCGGTAAGGCTGCGGACTCGGCAAGTAGCTGTTGCCACCGGCCGTGAAGCTGCCCGCCAGCGCCACGCCGCCGACCGTGACCGGCGTCGTGCTGTAGATCGCGGCCACGGTGCTCGTGGCTGTGACCTGGCAGGTGCTCGCGGCCGTCGTGGTGCAGCTCGCGCCAGCGCCGACGGCACCGCCGTTGAAGGCGACATTGGGCGTCGCACCGAAGCCCACAACCGTGCCGGCGCCGACCGGGTTGCCACCGGCGTCGCGGATGTAGACCTCCAGCAGGTCTTGTGCGACGCCGTTCGCCAGCCGGTTGTCGTCGACCACGCGCAGGCCCGACTGCGCGCCGCTCGCGGCGCCGAGCACGAAGCTGTAGGTCACAGGGCTGGCGTGGAACGCGTTGCCGCCCGACGTGAAGGCACCCGTCATCACGCCCGCAGCGATGCTCGCGGCGCTGCTTTTCGCGCCGACCAGCGTGCTGGTCGCGGTGACTTGGCAAAGGCCGGCCGAATTGGTGGTGCAGGTGCCGACGGCGCCGACGGCAGCACCGTTGAAGGCCACGGAGGCAGTCGCCGCGAAGGTCACGACAGCGCCGCTCACCGGGTTCTGCGCCACGTCGCGCACCATGGCTTCGAGCACGTCCTGGGCCGTGCCGTCGGCCAGCTGGTTGTCGGTCACGGTGCGCACGCCCGATTGCGCGACAGCGCCTGCACCGGCGACGATCGTGGTCGCGGCGCTGGCGCAGCTGACGGTGGCACTGGACACGCACGCCGCGCCCGGTGCCGTGGCCGGGGTGCCGCTGCCGGACACGTTGGTGTTCGCGTAGTTGGTGAGCACGGTGCCGGCGGCCGCCAGCGCGGCGGTCGACGGCGCCGTGGCAGCCAGCGTGAAGCTGCGCGAGGCAGCGGCCGGGATGCCGCCGGCGGGCAAGGTCATCGTGCAGGTCAGCGCAGCGCCCGCCGCGCTCGGGAAGGCGCCGCAGGCGACCGCGGTGACGCCGGTGCCGGGCGTGACGGCCGTGGCGACGACGCCCGGCGGCAACTGCTCGCGCACCACGACCGTCGTGCCCGTGGCGATCGCGCCGATGTTCGCGGCAGTCAGCCCATAGCTCATTGCAGCGCCGGGGACCGCGGTGGCCGGTGCGGTCTTGGACAGCGAGACGATCGGTGCCGCCGTGTTGGTGAAGGTGCAGGTGATCAGCGCGCCGGGCCGCATCACGCTGCCGGCGAGCGATGCCGTCTCACCGACCGTGGTCGCCAGGTTGGTCGTGGCATTGCCGTTGCCCGGGGCGTTGGCATCCAGGCAGCTGATGGACGCGGGCGTCGCCGGCCAGCCCGTGGGCACGCCGGTTTCACCAACCGTGGCGGCCGTGCCGGCGGTGCCGTTGTGAACGACCGCCGACGCGGCCGTTGCCGCGCCGGTCACGGCGATGCTGTCGGTCGAATTGGTGACACCGGTCAGCGTGAAGCCGAAGGTGTTGGCGCCCACGCCAGTGGTCGTGGTCTTGCGCACGATGATGCGTGGCAGCGCAACGAAGGTGTAGGTCACCGGGCTGGCGTGGTAGGTGTTGCCGCCTGAAATGAACGCGCCGGTCATCACCCCCGCGGCAATGCTGGTGGCGCTGCTCTTGGCGCCAGCGACCGTGCTGGTGGCCGTGACCTGGCACAGCCCGGACGCATCGGTCGTGCAGCTTCCTGCGGCACCGACGACACCCCCGTTGAAGGCCACGGTGGTGGTCGCTGCGAAGGTGACCACCGCCCCGCTCACCGGGTTCTGCGCCGCGTCGCGCACCATGGCCTCGAGCACGTCCTGGGCCGTGCCGTCGGCCAGCTGGTTGTCGGTCACTGTGCGCACGCCCGACTGCGCGATGGCCCCCGCGCCGGTAACGATCGTGGTCGCGGCGCTCGCGCAACTGACCGTGGCACTGGAGACGCACGACGCGCCAGGCGCCGTGGCTGGCGTACCGCTGCCGGACACGTTCGTGTTCGCGTAGTTGGTGAGCACGGTGCCGGTGGAAGCGAGTGCCGCGGTCGACGGCGCGGTCGCGGTCAAGGTGAAGCCGCGTGCTGCAGCCACCGGGATGCCGCCGGCGGGCAAGGTCATCGTGCAGGTGAGTGCAGCGCCCGCGGCGCTCGGCAAGGCGCCGCAGGCGACCGAGGTGACGCCGGCGCCGGGCGCGACGGCCGTGGCGACGACGCCTGGCGGCAATTGCTCCCGCACCACGACCGTCGTGCCCGTGGCGATCGGCCCGGTGTTCGCTGCGCTCAGCCCATAGCTCATCGAAGCGCCGGGGGCGACGGTGGTCGGAGCAGTCTTCGACAGCGTGATGATCGGTGCCGCCGTGTTGGTGAAGGTGCAGGTGATCAGCGCGCCGGCCTTCATCACGCTGCCGGCGAGCGTCGCCGTGCTGCCGGCCGTGGTCGCCAGGTTCGTCGTCACGTTGCCGTCGGCCGGCGCATTGGCGTCCAGGCAGACGGCAGACACCGGCGTCGCCGGCCAGCCCGTGGGCACGCTCGATTCGACAACGGTCGCAGCCGTGCCGACCGTGCCGTTGTGGATGACGGCGGATGCGACGTTCGCCACGCCGGTCACCACGATGCTGTCCGTCGGGTTGGTCACACCCGTCAGCGTGAAGCCGAAGGTGTTGGCGCCTGCCCCATTGGTCGTGGTCTTGCGCACGACGATGCGTGGCAAGGCGACGAAGTTGTAGGTGACCGGGCTGGCGTGGTAGGCGTTGCCACCGGCCGTGAACGCGCCGGTCATCACACCCGCGGCGATGCTGGTCGCGCTGCTCTTGGCACCAGCGACCGTGCTGGTCGTCGTGACCTGGCAGCGCCCCGATGCATCGGTCGTGCAGGTCCCGGCCGCGCCGACCGTCCCGCCGTTGAAGGCCACGGTGGCAGTCGCCGCGAAGGTCACGACGGCGCCGCTCACCGGGTTCTGCGCCACGTCGCGCACCATGGCCTCGAGCACGTCCTGCGCCATGCCGTCGGCCAGCTGGTTGTCGGTGACGGTGCGCACGCCCGACTGCGCGACGACGCCTGCACCGGCGACGATCGTGGTCGCGGCGCTGGCGCAGCTGACCGTGGCGTTGGACACGCACGCCGCGCCCGGCGCGGTGGCCGGGGTGCCGCTGCCGGACACGTTGGTGTTGGCGTAGTTGGTGAGCACGGTGCCGGTGGCCGCCAATGCGGCGGTCGACGGCGCCGTGGCAGCCAGCGTGAAGCTGCGCGAAGCAGCGGCCGGGATGCCGCCGGCGGGCAAGGTCATCGTGCAGGTCAGCGCAGCGCCCGCCGCGCTCGGAAAGGCCCCGCAGGCGACCGCGGTGACGCCAGTGCCGGGCGTGACGGCCGTGGCGACGACGCCCGGCGGCAGCTGCTCGCGCACCACGACCGTGGTGCCCGTGGCGATCGCGCCGATGTTCGCGGCAGTCAGTCCATAGCTCATCGCAGCGCCGGGGGTCGCGGTGGCCGGTGCGGTCTTGGACAGCGAGACGATCGGTGCCGCCGTGTTGGTGAAGGTGCAGGTGATCAGCGCGCCGGCCTTCATCACGCCGCCGGCGAGCGTCGCCGTGCTGCCGACCGTGGTCGCCAGGTTCGTCGTGACGTTGCCGTCGGCCGGCGCGTTGGCGTCCAGGCAGATGGCGGACACCGGCGTCGCCGGCCAGCCTGTGGGCACGCTCGATTCGGCGATGGTCGCGGCCGTGCCGACCGTGCCGTCGTGAACGACGGCCGATACCACCGTCGCCGCGCCGGCGACGGCGATGCTGTCGGTCAGGTTCGTGACGCCCGTCAGCGTGAAGCCGAAGGTGTTGGGCCCTGCCCCGTTGGTCGTGGTCTTGCGCACCACGACGCGCGGCAAGCCGACGAAGTTGTAGGTGGCGGGGCTCGCGTGGTACGCATTGCCACCCGCGGTGAAGGCGCCGGTCATCACGCCGGCCGCGATGCTCGCTGCGCTGCTTTTCGCGCCCGCCACCGTGCTGGTCGACGTCACCTGGCAGCGCCCTGCCGCATCGGTGGTGCAGGTGCCGGCCGCGCCAATGGCGCCACCGTTGAAGGCCACGTCGGCGGTGGCCGCAAAGGTCACGACGGCGCCAGCCACCGGGTTGCCGCCGGCATCGCGCACCATGGCCTCGAGCACGTCCTGCGCCGTGCCGTCGGCCAGCTGGTTGTCGGTCACGGTGCGCACACCCGATTGCGCCACCGCGGCCGCGCCGGTCACCACGGTCGTGCTGGCATTGGCACAGCTGGCGTCTGCGCTCGGCACGCATTGGGCAGTGACTTGGTCGACGGTGCCGAACCCACTTGTGGCGGCGGTGGCGTAGTTGATCAGCACGGCTCCCGCAGCGATGGCCGGCGCGGTCGTGGTCAAGGTGAACCCGACCGTGGCGCCCGGCCCGATGCCGCCGGGCGGCAGGGTCATCGTGCACTCGAACCCGGCGCCAGGGGCGCTCGGCAGCGTGCCGCACGACACGCTGCCGGCACCGGGGCCGGGTGTCACAGCCGTGAGCACGACGCCCGTCGGCAATTGTTCTGGAATCAGAACGGTGGTGCCGGTCGCACCGAGCCCGCTGTTGTTGAGGCTCAGGCCATAGGTCATCGTCCCGCCCGGCACTACCGTGGCAGGCGCCGTCTTCGTGAGAGCGAGGACCGGTCCGGCCGTGTTGACGAACGTGCAAGTGATGACGGCATTCGCCCGTACGTTGGCCGCCCTCAGCGTTGCCGTGTTGCCGCTGCGCGTTGCGAGGTTGCTTACCGCATTGCCGCTGACGGCGGCATTGGCGTCGATGCACAGCACGCTTGTCGGATTGCCGGGCCACCACGCCGGCACCGTCGACTCCTGGATCGTCACGGCCGTGCCCGGCGTCCCCGTGTGGACCACCCCCGAGGCCACCGTCGCGACGCCGGTGACGGTCACGCTGTCGGTCAGCCCGGTGACATTGGTGAGCGTGAAGCCGAAGGTGTTGGTGCCGGTGGCGTTGACCGTCTGCTTGCGGATCGCGATGGTCGGCGGCGGGCCGAAGCCGTAGGCAATGGGGCTGGCCTGGTAGGTGTTGCCGCCCGCAGTGAACGCACCGGTCAGCACCCCGGCCGCGGTGCTCACTGCAGTGCTCTTCACGCCGGCAACGGTGCTGGTCGCCGTGACCTGGCACAGGCCCGTCGCATTGGTCGTGCAGGTCCCGGAGGCACCGACGGCGCCACCGTTGAATGCCACGCCGGGGGTGGCCGCGAAGGTCACGATGGCGCCGCTCACCGGGTTCTGCGCCGCATTGCGCACCATGGCCTGGAGCACGTCCTGCGCGGTGCCGTTCGCCAGCTGGCCGTTGGTGGCGGCCCGCACGCCCGACTGCGCGGGGGCGACCTGCGCCTCTGCCGCCATGCCCGCCATCAGCACCCACGGTGCCAGCAGCGAAACGGCGACGCGGCGCCAGGAGAGTCGACGCTTCATTCTTGTTTCTCGTTTCCGCCCAGTTCCGCCGACGGCCTGGGCGCGGGGCCGCCCGCCGACGCGAAGCCCAGCCCCGTCTCGTCGAACTTGAAGCGGATGCGCAGGTAGGCACCCTTGCTGGTGTATTCGTTGGCCGTGAGCTCGCGGTCCCGCAGGCCGATGACGTTGTAGCCCGCCGACAGCCACAGGTCCTTCATGAGCCGAACGCCGATCTCCACGCCCAGCGTCTTCTGCAGGCCGCCGCCCTTGCCGTGCAGGAGGCCGCCCTGGACGCCGACGTCCCAGGTCTTGTCGAGGTCCTGCGTGTAGCGGCCGTGCAGCAGGTGCGCCCAGTAGGTGCTCTTGAGCGCGCCGTCGTCGGCGCGCGCGATCTTTGCGGCGTAGCGGCCGGTGAACACGCTGCCGCGCTGCGGGTTGTAGTTGAGGTGGGTCGACACGATGTCGGCACTGGTGCTGCCGGGCAGGCTCGCGTTGCCATGGTCGGCGCCGAACACGCTGCTTCCCGCGATGGCACCGGCCATGTTGCCGGCGCCTTCGATGCGCTCGGCGCGATGCTCGTAGCGCGCCAGCGCATTCCAGACGTCGGTGTCGACCGGGCGATACGCCAGGCCAATCTGGTGGCGCTGCAGATGCCGCTCGTTGCCGGCGTTGCCGCCCTTGCCTTCGCTGTCGCTCACCACGCTGCGCGCGAGCAGGCTGAGTTCGGGCGACAGTTTGTAGCCGAAGCCCGCGCTGAACAGACGCGTGTCGGCGTCGTCGCCGCGCCGTGCTTCGACGATGCCGCTCGCCTTGGACCGATCGGTCAGGTACTCGGCGCCGGCGGTGATGGCGGTGGATTCGCCCAGCAGGCCGCCCGAATAGCCGGTGCCGTTGTTGACACTGTTGTCGTAGCTGCCGAGTCGCCGCGTGTGCTCCAGACCCCCGGTGAGATGGAGGCGATCGGTGACCTTGAAGGTGTTGCGCACGCCGATCGCCGTCTGGGCCGAGCGCCCGTCGATGCTGTCGGCCAGCCGGTACTCGTTGTACACGCGGCCGCCTTCCATGTAGTTGCTCTCGATGCCGAGCACCCCGACGTTGTTCGACTGCGAGGTGCTCAGCTCGTCGGGCCCGTACAGGCTGGAGACGAGTTCGTAGCGACCGTACGCGCGGGTCTTGTCGGTGATGGCGTAGTTGCCGCCGATGGCGAGCGCATGGCGGCTCGACCGGTGCACGTCCTGCTCGCCTTCCACGAAGACCTGCGCCTGCGGCAGCTCGGGCAGCTGGGTCGACAGGCGCACCCGCACGGTCGTGAGGCTCTCGCTCGCGGCATTGGCGGTGGCGGCCGCACCGAGCGCGGTGACGTTGCCGGCCGCCACGCTGCCGCCGAGCTGTCCGTTGTAGGTGGAGATCTGGCCGTAGTCGAAGCCCGCGCTGGTGCCCATCGCCGCGTTGCGCTGGCCGTGCCGCACGCCCGCTTCGGCCACCACCATGTCGCTCAGCTTCTTCTGCACGCTCAGGGTCGCGCCCCGGCGGTCGCCGTCGAGCAACGCATCCTTGCTGTAGAGCAGTTCGCCGCGCACCGCGGTGGTCGCATCGACCTTGAATTCAGCGCGCGCCGAGGCTTCGGTGCGGCCTGCGGAAAAGCTGGCACCCGGGTTGTCGAAGCCTTCATCGGTCTTGTTGGCCAGCGCGACCACGGCCAGCTGCTCAGTCTGATGCCGCACCTCGACGCGCGCGCCGTGGCCCTTGCCCTTGTCGTCGGACTCGGTGCGCACCACTTCGGCCGCCAGGGTGGTGTCGTCGCCCAGGCGCGCCACCGCGGTGAGCGCGCCGAGCTTGCGCTTGTTCTCGGGGTTGCCGTCGGTACTCGCGACCACGCCGAGCTGCAGACGCTCGCCCACCTTCACCTGCACATCGGTGCCGGCCACGGTGAACTTCGGGCCGCCGCTGTCCACTTCGTAGGTCACGCGGATCGACTGCGGGTTGAGGTTGGCGTCGACCGAGGAGATCGGGTGCGTGAACAGGATGCGGCGCGTCAGCGTCTCGACCGTGTAGTCGACGAAGCGCGCCACCGCCGTGCGCTGCAGCACGATGTCGGGCTGGTGGCGGTCGCGCACGATCACCTCGACCTGCTCGCTGTTGTCGACAAATTCGCCGCCGCCGGCCCGCAGGTAGTACGGGCCGGACGTGCCGAGCGCGCGGAACTCCTCGACCTGCTGCGTCTGCGCGGTGCGCGAGACATAGCTGGTGGCGCGCACGTTCTCGTCTTCGACCACATGCTTGAGCCCGGTCAGCGCACGGTTGCTCTGGCTCAGGACGCGCACCTCGGTGCTGCTCGCGGTGGTGAAGTCGCCGTACAGCAGGTAGGAGCGGTTCTTGTCGATGCGCACATACAGCTTCTGCGAGCTCTGCGCGTCGAAGCCTCTGACCGAGGAGTCGCCATAGATCGGATAGAACTCGTCGGGCCGGATGTCGCGGAACAGGCGGTCCTTCAGCGTCTTGTCGGAATCGAACGCAGCCGTCAGCAGGTACTCGCCCTTGACCGCGCCCTTGAAGAAGAAGGCGGCACGCGCCGTCGCGCGGCGGTCGTTGTGCGTGTCCGACAGGCCGGTCAGTTCCGTCTCGAAGGCCGCGCCCGCCGGCATGGCGCCGAGCGGCAAGCCGCCGCGCTTGGTGAAGTCGAGCACGCCTTCGACGATGCCGACGCCGATCATCGGCCGCAGTTCCGGCAGCAGGGCCAGGCGCACTTCCTTGACGAAGGCGCCGGCCGTCACACGGATGCGGGCATCGCCGGGCTCGCCGGGCGGCAGCAGGCCGAAGCGCGCGACGCCGCCGTCCATGAAGAGCTGCGTGCCGGGCTCGGCCGGGTTCAGGTCTTCGTCGAGCCAGCGGCCGCGGTCGCTCTCCAGCGTGAGCTGGGTGCGCGCCGTGACCGGCACGCCTGCGGCATCGACCAGCCGCACCGTGACGACCACCGGCGTGCGCAGGTCGGCGCGCGCCACGTCCGGCAGCTCGATCTGGATCGCGCCGAGCTTGTCGGGCGCGATCACGCCGATCTGCTGGGGCGTGCCGCGGGGGTTGCCGAAGTCGTCGACCGCTTCGAGCCGCAGCGTGTTGGCCCCAGGGGTGAGCGCGACGCCGATGTATTCCCAGGCTGCGATCTGCCGGGCCGGCAACTGCGTCTTCTTGCCGACGCGGCGCTCGTCGACGGCCTGCCCGTTGACGATGAGCCGCAGGGCCAGCCCCGCCCCGCCTTTCACGCGGACATTGATCGACTGCGCGGGCAGCGTGTCGCCGTCCTTCAGGCCGATGAAGCCCAGCGCGTTGCCGTCGAGCCGTGGCAAGAGCGTTTCGAGGTCGATCGGGCTGGGCACGGCGGCCGGCAGCAGTGCAGTGGCACGTGGCGCCAGGTTGGCGGCGGCGGTGTTGATCGGCGTGCTGCCATAGGCGCCCAGGCCGGTGGCGGTGCCGCCGGGTGCCGACGACTGCCCGCCGGTCGGCAGACCGTGGAGCGCGGCGAACAGGCTGCCGGCCGGCGTTGCAGGCGCACTGGCCGCAACGCCGAGCGTGCCGCCCATGCCGGCAGCAGCACCGACGAAGCTGCTCGCGTTCGCGGCGGCTGCCGGCATCGCGATCAGCGGCGCCGAGGTGGTCGACAGACTTCCGGTGCTGCCGCTCGCCAGCGACTGCCCGGAGGCCGGCAGCGACCGGATGTCACCGATCGGAACGACCTTGCCTTCTGGGTCCAGGCGCAGCCGCACCTGGGCCTCGGCTTCGGTGTCCGGCAACGCGGCGATGGCGGCGCGGCGCGCGATCACCTCGTCCACCACCGCGGCGCTGTCGCAGTTGCCGACGATGAAGTTGGCCTTGTGGAACTCGCCCTTCTTGAGATCGGCGAAGCGGCTCTCGGGCCTGCCGGCATTCCGGTTGTCCAGCAGCTCGAGCCGTGCGCCGGTCGGCAGCGTGGTCTGGTCGAGGCGCACCACGTGCGTCAGCGGCTTCAGTCCGTAGAGACTCCATTTGCCTTCGACGTCGGTGACGACGTGGGTGCCGTCCTCGAGGTACAGACGCACGCCCGGTATGCCGACTTCGTCGACGCCCTCCTGCTTGCCGTCGCGTTCCTGCGCGTCGTCGCCCTGGTGCTCGCCGTCGCGCTTTTCATTGCGCTTCCCGTCACGCTTGCAGTCCATGTAGACCTTGCCGAACAGGAAGGCCTCGTCGGAGAACACGCCACCGGTCACCCGCACGGTCCAGTTCGCGAGGTTCGACTGCAACGGGCCCGAGGCGGCCCGTGCGCGGTTGATGGCGTCGCCGTTGGTGGGCGCGCCCACACCGATGCGCGCGCGGTAGCGCACCATGACCGACTGGTCGATGCCGAGCACCTGCGTCGGGTAATCGAAGACCAGGCCCGGCCCGGCACCGCCGGCCGGGTTTGCCACCGCGACGCCATTGAGCCGCGCGCTGTTGGCGACGTAGGCGAAGCCGGGCGGCAGGCTGTCGTTGAAGGTGATGCCGGTGACGGGGAAACCCGTCTTGTTGGTGACCGTCAGCGCGTAGTCGATGAAATCGCCAAACTCCACCTGGCGCTTGCTGCCGTCCTTGCGCAGCACCAGGCCGAGGAGGTTGCCCGGGTCGAGCGGGATGTGGTTGTGCACCACGTCGCACGGCACGCCGGTGTCGCCGACGCCGGCATTCACCGAGAAGTGGTAGGTCGTCGGGTCGCTGTTCTGCGGCGGGCCGGCGTTCGGTGCGACGGCGCCGCAGCGTGCGTAGCTGCCCGCCGTCACGGGAATGATCTGCGACGGCAGCACGTAGCCGCTGCCGGCGGGCGGCACCACGCTGAGCTGGTAGGTGCACATGCCGGTCACCGGCGGCGACTGCAGGAAGAACTGGTAGCCACCGTCGGCGCCGGTCGTCATCGAGACGCTGCCGTTGCCATGGAAGGTGTAGGCCCCGGAGGTCGCGCCGTAGATCTCGGCCGCGGTGATCGGCGTGACCGCGCCGCTGTTGCAGCGCATGCGCGTGTACGTGACCACCGCGCCGGCCACCGGCTGACGCGTGACGGCGTTGTAGACCGTGCCCGCCGGATCGACCAGCAGCGACTGCACCGACGCCGCGCTCGCCGCCACCAGCATCGACGGCGTCACGTTGACCGTGTTCTGGTCGAAGGCCGCGGCCCATGCCTTGTTGGTGACCGGCACGCGGCTGCCGATGGCCGCGGGCTTTTCGGTGATGCGCACCGTGAAGGCGAGCGTCTCGCTCTGGCCCGGCGCCAGCCCGCGGGTGCCGTCGGTGAGGCTCAGCACCACTTCGGTCGGCAGCTTGAAGGGGTCGGTACTTTCGAGCGACTCGCGGCTGCAGGCTGCGCGGCCGGTGAAGCTGCGGGCCACGTTCAGCAGCCCGTTGCGCACCGTGGGCACGCCCACCAGTTCCCAGGCGGCCACGAGGCCGTCGGGCCTGTCCATGTCGAAGGTGCAATTGAGGTTGTCGATGATCCGCAGGTTGGGTGCCACGGCCACACCCGTGTTGGACACGCGCAGCATGTAGTCGAGCTCGTAGACGCCGAGCGCCACGCGCCTTGGCAGCGAGGTGGTCTTGGTGAGCACCAGCGCCGGCAGCTGCACCGACACCGGCGTGGGCGAGGTGTTGTTGTTCGGGTTGCCGTCGCCATCGGGGTCGGGGTTGTCGCCGTCGGACGAATCGTCGAACGCAACTGCGGCGCCGTCGGGCGTGAGCGCGCCCTGCGCGCGCACCGTGTTCAAGAGCGTGCCGGTGCGGCCGGTGAAATTGATGCGCGCTTCGAACTGCAGCGTGAACTGCGCGCCCACCGGCAGCACCGCGCCGGGTGCCAGCAGACTCTGCGCGGCCGCGGTGCCGGTGAAGGCGTTGTTGACCACCGCCACCGTTCCGCTCACACCGTTGCCCTGGTTGCCGGCAATGGCCATCGAGCCGGCCACGATGGTGTACTGGTTCGGGCCCGGCACCGGCGCCGTGGTGTAGCTGCCGAACTGCGTTGCGCCGGCGCCTTCGAGCACGTCGGTCGCCTGCACGGCATACAGCCACTCGGCGCCGTAGTTGCGCACGTTCACGCTGAAGCGCACCGTGGCCGTGCCGTCGAGCTGCCCGTCGGGGCCTCGGTTGACGCGCGGCGCCGAGGCCGACTTGGCCACGCCGATGCGGCTCTGGCTGGTGGTGATGACCACCGTGTTCGATGGCGACACGGCCGACGCGATGCCGTCGTTGTAATAGCTCTGCGCGGTGTTGCGGATGTCACCGGTCTGGTCGGCGCGCACCTGCACCGCGAACTTCATCGCGATCGATGCGTTGCGCGCCACCGGCGTCGGCACGCCGATGGCGACCTCGATCGCCGCGGCATCGTCGATGGTGCGATAGCTGAACGCTGCATCGCCCGGCATGCGGAACAACCGCACCGCGCCCGCCGCCGTGCTCTGCAGGGTGCCGACGAGGTACTGCGTGCCGGCGGGCACCAGGTCGCGAACCAGCACCAGGCTCGTCGGCGCACCGTTCACCAGCACCGGCGTGCCGGCCGGTGCGGCGGTGTTCGACGGCTGCGCGTCGCGCGCGCCGATGTTGGTGCCCGAGACCAGGAAGTCGATGCGGGTCTGCCCCGGAATCACCTGGCCGGGATAGCTCGCGGACTTGACGATGGCGATCACCGCCACGTCGCCGACGGTCACGGTGTCGCGGTTGATGGCCACGAGGTGCTGCAGCGCGGTGGTGGCCGACAGCGCCACACAGGCGATGCCGGTGGCGGTCGAAGGGATGGTGCCCTGCACCAGCAGTGCGGTGGTTTCGCCGGGCTGCAGCGACAGCGCGCCGCCGGTGCCCAGCGCCACCACCGGATCGGCCGGATCGACGACGCCGTTGTTGTTGACGTCACGCACCACGCGCAAGGTGCTCAGGTCGAGCGTGTCGGCCGCGCAGCCGCTGCCGTCGTTGGTGAAGGCGAAGGTGTAGCTCGACGGCACGTTGCCGGTGTTGGTCAGCAGGTGGCTCAGCGTGACGACGGTGGCCGGCGGGCGGTTGACGGACTGGTCCTGCGTGAGCACCAGCGCCTCGACCGGCAGCACGATGGCGACGACGCCGTTGGAGCTCGCGGTTTCGGTCTGCGCGAGGCCGGCGGGCACGTAGGTGGCCTTCGCCACGTTGCGGATCACGGTCCCGCCCGGAGCCGGTGCGGCCCCGGCCGAGGCCATGCAGAACAACGCCACCAGGCCGAGCGCCCGCATGGCACCCAGGCGATGTCGCCATGGCAGTGGGTGCAGGCGCGAGCACGGGCTCCTTGAGTCTGAGTGAGATTGCACGCCGAGAAACCTTCCGTCGACCCTCCCCCCGGAGTGCCGTGAACACAGGGACTTTTTTCCGCTGGCGTCGGGGCGGTGACACGACCCGACGCCAATGGAAAAAAGCGAAGCGCGCGCCGTGGGGCGGCGCTTCGCACAAGCCGACAGACCCCGAGGTCTGCCGGCGACTCAATCACCCACCCGTCAGTTGTTGATCCGCACGGCGAAGGTCAGCGTGGCGCTGCCGCTCGGTGACACGGTGTTGATGGCGCTGCCGCAGCTCACGGCGGTGGCGCTCTGCGCGTAGACCGGCGCGGTACCGGTGATGCCGGTGGCCACGCATTGGTTCGCGGGTTGCGTCGCACCGGTCAGGCTGGTGTACGCAGGCGCCGCATCGTTGATGGCGAGGTTGGTGACCGGCGAGGTGCCTTCGTTGGTGGCCTTGACCTGGTAGACGATGCACTCGCCCGGCTTGAGCGACAGCGGGGTCGCGGAGAAGACGGTGTCAGCCGTGCCGTCGCAGGCAACGTCTGCAGCCTGCGTCTTGAGGACGCGGATCTGCCCGCTGATCACCGTGGTGATGTCGGTGGCCGAGGGTGCACCGCAGTAGTCGGCGCCCGGTGCGAACGTGGCCGTCACCGTGGCGGTGTCGGTCGCGCCGGCGCTGGCACCGCCTGGTGCGAACACGCGCACCAGCAGTTTCTGCGTACCACCCGCCAGCAGCGGGCCTGGCAGCTGGCCGGTCACCAGCGTGTCGCCGGCATCGATCTGCCCGTCACCGTTGACGTCGAGGTAGATCGAGGTGGTCCAGCCGAGCGTTGCGTCCGCGCCTGGCACGGTGGCCGTCAGCGTGTAGGCACCGCAGGTCTGGTTGCCGGTGTTGGTCAGCGTGTGGGCATAGACGACGGTGCCGCCCGGAGCGACCTGCCCGACGTTGTTCGGCGTCAGGGTGGCAGCCCACAGGGAGGCGGTGGTCACCGTCACCGCGTCAAGCTTGGTGTCGGTCGCGGGCGCGCCGGTCGAAGCGACGGCGGTCGATTGCACCTGGAAGTAGATCTTCTGGTCGGTCACAGGCGTTTGCGTGGCGGGTGGCGTCACGCAGGCGTCGACCTGCGCTTGCGCACCGACGGCCACCGACACGGTGGTGATCGCAGCACCGGTACAGGTCGCACCGGCCGCCACGAACTTCACCGTCCAGCCTGCCGGCAGCGTGCCCGGGAAGCTGGCCGACTGGCTTGCGGCGAGCGTGTAGGCGTTGGCGATCGAGTCGTTGTTCTTGACGAACAGCGTGAAGATCGTGCCCGTGCCTGCGGAGGTCGTGTGGGTCGTGGTCGGCAGCGGGCTCGGGCCCGGGCCCAAGTCGCCGCCTGCGACGGAACCCGAACCGGTACCGGCGGCGCTGTTGGTCAGGTCGACCAGCGAACCGACCGCGATCGTCACCTGGTCGAGCGTGGCGTCGACCTTGGTCGTGTCGCCGGCCGAACGGCCCGTGACCACTGCACTGAACGGCCCGGTGCCGACCAGCGTGCTCGCGGGCACGTTGGCTTGCACCACGATGTTCACGCTGCCGCCCGCTGCGATCGGACCCGAGTCGACCACGCCGTCGCCGGTGGTGTCGAGCAGCGGCGTGACGCCGTCGGCTGCGAAGAACAGGAAGGTGGTGCCGGCCGGGAAGGTGCTGCTGCCGATCGTCAGGTTGACGGTGTCGACGGCGTTGCCGGTGTTGAACACGGTCTGCGGGAACTTGACGCTGCCGCCTGCGACCACGGTCGGACGCGTGGTCGTGTCCGCGGCCGTGCCGTTGGGCGTGCCGGCGACCGTGTCGACGGCCGTCAGCGCGGTCGATGGGTTGGTACCGACGACAAGGCCGTAGCTGGCGACGACGGTGTAGGCGGCCGGGTTGGTCGACGAGCCTGGCGTGCCGATGTTGGTCGACGTGGTCGTCAGCGGCACCGATGTGGGCTCGTAGCGGCCCGTGTTGGTGGTCGTCGACGTGCCGATCGCCGCGGTGTTGTTGACCAACACCACGAAGCTGATCGTCTGCGTGACGTTCTGGTTCAGCGTCGCGACGACGGCATTCAGCGTGTTGCCGGTGGCCGCGAAGTCGATGCCGACCGGGTCGGCGCCAGCGCCATCACCGAGTGCGACGCCAGGGGCGCTGCTCCACACCGCGGAACCCGCGACGTAGGTGAAGCCTGAAGGCAAGGTGTCGGTCAGCGCGAAGCGACCGGGTGCACCACCGGTGTTGTTGAACGTGAGCGTGTAGACCGTGTACTGGCAGGTCGCGCTCGAGGCGAGGCCTGGCGCCCAGGTGGTCGAGCACGACGCGAGCGACGAACGCGGACCGCCGGTGCTGGCCGTCGGCCATGCCGCGCCGCCCGGGCCGGCCACTGCCGGAATGCCGATCGCCTTGGTGGCGTTGAAAGCCGCGACCGTGGTCAGGTCAACCTGGTCCTTGTCGGCTGCCACGAGGTTCGTCGGGGCGTAGAGCGCCGGCGTGCCCGCGGTGGCCGTGACGGTGGCCAGCGCATACGGCGTGGTCGGCGCGACGGCCGTGCCGGGGATCGTGTAGGCCACGACGAAGGGGAACGTGCCGTTGCCGCCCGCGACCGTCTGTGCGGGCACCGCGCAAGTCGCTGCCGGTACGACCGAGCACAGCGGCGTGGTGCCGTCCGGTACGCCATCGCCGTTGGCATCGGCGTAGACCTCGATCTTGGAGAAGCGCGTCGTGGCGTCTTCGGCGACCGCGAGCGTGAAGGTGTCCGGGCCGTTGCCGGTGTTGGTCAGCACGTGCGGCGCATACACGATGGAGCCGGCGGCGCCGATCTTCGTGTTGACCACCGTCGTCGTGACCGTGCCGAACGAGTCGAGGGTGAACGAGCCGACCTGCTGGACCGTGGTCTGCACCAGGTTCGAGGTGGCCAGCTGCGTGTTGCCGCTGGTGTCCGAGTAGGAGGCCGAGGCCTGGTTCCCGATGACGGTATTGGCAGGCGGTGCGACCGCGAAGACGGGCGAGCTTCCGAACAGGAAGCCCAGCGTCAATGCGGCGGCGCCGGCCCATGAAGCACGTGGCCTGAAGCCGGTGCGTTGGGTTGGCAGGGTGGGAATCACTTGGTTTTCTCCTCGGTTGTCAAAAGAAAGGGAACATGAAGAACCCGGCCGATGCACTTCCCGAGGGCAAGGCATCCATCGGATCGCGCGCTGTCGGTCGAAGGAAAGAGAGAAAGGGAAAACCAAGCGAGGCCACGGTCAGCGCAGCGCGCCGGCGGCAGGCGACACGCCAGCGGACGGCGTTGCCGGCGGCGTCGCACTCGCGGTCTTGGGCGCCGGCGGCACCACGACTTCGACCTTGGCGCGCGCGCTGACCGACGCCACGCCGCCGGCGGGCAACTGGCCCAGCGTCCAGCGCAGCGCGCGGTAGTCGCTGTACGGCACGGGCTCGGCCTTGCCGTCCCGGGTCTTGCGCATCAGCGGCTCGGCGGCGAACTCACCGTCCTTCACCGCCGCCCTCACCAGGGTCGCGCCCGGCTTGGCGCTGCGCGGCAGGTACTCGAGCCCTTCCGGAATCGGCAGGTCGGCGACCAGGCCCGACACCGGCTTGCCGGTCTTGTTGGTGTAGGTCACCGTGTACTCGAGCACGTCGCCCGGCTTGACCGATGCCGCATCGAGCAGCTGCTCCTTGCCGTCGATGGCCTGGACCACCCTGGATTGCTGGAGCTCCACGGTCACGGCCGCCGGCACGGCGGCGGCCTCCGCGGGCTTGGCCACGGTCGACCCGGTTTGCGCGACGGCGGAGAAGGCACACGCGGCCCCCAGCAGGACGCCGACGCCAAGGCGCACGGCACGGTGCCAGGGCGCCATGTCGCGCCGGAGGAAGGAAGCTTGAGTCGATGTTGTAGTTGGCATTGGATGCTCCAGTTCAAAAGACAAGCGGCGGCCCGACATGGCCCGTCGCACCCACGACGGCTCGGGCCGCCGATCCATTGCGGACGCGCACGCCCCCGCGGGCTGCAGCACGGCAGCAATCTCTAAAAAGAAAGGAATCCCTTGAAGACTTCTGTTTTTATTCAGCCATCAATTCCGGCCACTGGCGGACCTTTGGAATTGACTCGACCCGTCCCCCTGTGCCGGTGTCGAAGAAATTCTTATTTTTGAATGTGAATAAATGTACCCACCCTGACACGCAAAACACCGGAACTAGTTCACACTTCGCAGCCGGTACCGGCAGTTCCATTTCCGACAACCCGGGCGGCGAATGCGCCTTCCCACCGAATCCGTCGCCAAGAATCAATTGGGTGACAATTAAGAGACTTGGTGGATGCCGGCGGGCCGTTCGGCCTCTGTTGCATCCAGAAGGTATTCGACGAATGTCCTGATCTTTCTGGAATTGCGACGCCCCGGGAGAAAGACCAGGTTGATCTCTTCATCCATCAGAGGAACGAACGGCAGCACGGCCAGCAGTTCACCCTTTTCCAGCGCCACCGCGGCCAGGGCGGTGGGCACCAAGGCGATGCCGCGGTCGGCGCGCGCCAGCGCCAGCAGCAGTTCCGGGTCGTTGCAATGCAGGACCGTCGCGGCGGCCACGCTGCGCGGCTGGCCCACCGTGTGCACGGTCATCTCGCCCACGCGCCGGTGCGCGCCGCCGGTCAGGAAGGCGTGGCCCGCCAGGTCGGACAGGGTGAGGATCGCGTTGTTGCGCCCCAGATAGGCAGGCGAGGCGCACAGCAGCATGGGTACGGTGGCCAGTCGCCGGGCCACCAGTTCCTCGCAGCCCTCGCGCCCGAGCCGCAGCACCACATCCGCCTCATCGCGGAAAAGGTCGACATGGCCGTTGCCCAGCTCGAGCGACAGCTGCAACTGCGGGTGTGCGAGCATGAAATCCGGCAGATGCGCGGCCAGGAGTTGGCGGCCCGCATAGGTCGGTGCGGCAATGCGCAGGCGGCCGGTCAGGGCGCGTTCGTCGGCATAAAGGCTCGACATCGCCCGATCGACCGCACGCAGCATGTCGACCGCCGTCTCGAAGAACTGGCGCCCTTCTTCGGTCAATGCGAACCGGGCCGAGCCCCGGTGCAGCAGCACATGGCCGACGCTGGCCTCCAGACGCTGCAGTTGGCGGGACGCGGAGGCCTTCGGGACATCCAGCACATCGGCGGCAAGCGTCAATCCGCCCAATTCGACGGCCTTGATGAAGAGGCGCACGTCGGCAAGTGAAAAGTCTTTCATGGATCTTCTTATTCACCGTCATGGAGCCCTTGCAACGCGCCCCCTCCCAGGGCCGCGCCACCCCCATTGGTCCGCGTCGTTTTCGACGTCGGCGTTCCGGGCTCACGATGCTTGCATTCTCAACACATTTGTCTCTTGATGCACGCGATAAAAATAACATTGTCTGATTTGTCAGGAATAGATCGTTATTTTGTGTACTGGTTAACGCTGCGGCCAAGCCATAAAAAAACCCGCCCTCCAGAAAGAAGGGCGGGCTCTGCCGGAATCGGCGCTGACGGCAAATGGTCAGCCGATACGCACCGGCACGAAGATCCGATCGCCGCCACGCTGAATGAGCAGCGCCACCGATTTGCCGGCCTTGGCTGCCACCTCGCGCACCTGCTCGACGCTCTGGGCGGGCGTGCCGTTGATGGCCAGCAGCACGTCGCCCGGCTGGACACCCGCCAGGGCCGAGGGGCCGCCGGCATCTTCGATCAGCAGCCCGCTCTCGACTTCCGCTTCGCGCTTCTCCTGCGGCTGCAGCGGGCGCAAGGCGAGGCCGAGCTTGCCCTTGCCGGTCGCCTCGTCGTTCTTGGCGACCACACTGCTCTTTTCCGACGCGTCGCCGAGCTTGGCGGTGATCTGCTCGCGCGCGCCCTGGCGCCACACGTCCAAGGTGACCTGGCTGCCCGGCTTGCGCTGGCCGATGACGGCCGGCAGGTCGCCCGAGGACACGATGGGCTGCCCATCGACCGCACGGATCACGTCGCCCGAGCGCAGTCCGGCCTTGTCGCCGGGGCTGCCCTTTTCGACGTTCGACACCAGCGCGCCTTCGGGCTTGTCGAGCTTGAAGGAGTCGGCGAAGGCCTGGTTCACCTCCTGCACCGCGACGCCCAGGCGCGCGTGGCTGGCCTTGCCGGTGGCAACGATCTGGTCCTTGATCTGCACCGCCACGTCGATCGGGATCGCGAAGGACACGCCCTGGTAGCCGCCGCTGCGCGTGTAGATCTGCGAGTTGATGCCCACCACCTCGCCGCGCGTGTTGAGCAGCGGGCCGCCCGAATTGCCGGGGTTGATCGCCACGTCGGTCTGGATGAAGGGCACGTAGCTGTCGTCCGGCAGCGAGCGACCCTTGGCGCTCACCACGCCGGCGGTCACGGTGTTCTCGAAACCGAAGGGCGAGCCGATGGCGAGCACCCATTCGCCGACCTTCAGGTCCTTGGTGCTGCCGAGCGCGACGGTCGGCAGGTTCTTCGCGTCGATCTTGAGCACCGCGATGTCGGTCTTCTCGTCGGCGCCCAGCACCTTGGCGCGGAACTCGCGGCGGTCGGTCAGCTTGACGGTGACTTCCTTTGCGTCCTTCACCACGTGGGCGTTGGTGAGGATGGTGCCGTCGGCGCTCACGATGAAGCCCGAGCCCTGGCCGCGCGTGGGCACTTCGCGTTCCTGCTGCCGGCCGCGCGGGCCCATCTGGCCACCGCCGAAACGGCGGAAGAACTCGGCCATCGGGTCGTCCGGGTCCATGCCGGCGGCACCGTCGAACGAGGTCTTGGTGGTGCCGGTGACGCTGATGTTCACCACCGCCGGGCCGTCGCGCGAGGTGATGGTGGAGAAGTCGGGCATCGTCACCAGCGGCGCGGCAGCGGCCGTCGCGACCGGTGCAGGCGCCACGGCGCGCGCGCTGGTGTACGCACCAGTGCCCACCGCGCCGATCACGCCGGCGGACGCCAGCGCCAGCACGAGGCCCTTGGTCGAAGTCAGTCGGGTGTTCATGGAGATTCCTTTCGAGGGTGTGGGATGAAACACGATGAAAGGAATGTGCGCGCCCAGACTTAGGCCGCGCTTAAACAGGCAGCGTCGCGGCGAACGCGACGTGGGGCTCAGCGGCCGCGCGGAAAGTGCACGACGACGCGCAGGCCGCCGAGCCGTTCCGACGCACCGAGCGCGACGGTGGCACCGTGCAGGTCGGCGATCGACTTGACGATCGCCAGGCCCAGCCCGCTGCCGGGCGCCTGCGCGGTCTGCGTCTGGCCGGCGCGGTAGAAGCGATCGAGCACGCGCTCGCGCTCCTCCACCGGCAGGCCGGGGCCGCTGTCGTCGACCTGCACGTCGACACCGCTGTCGCCGGCCGCGATGCGCAGGTCGACGCGCCCGCCTTCGGGCGTGTACTTGATGGCGTTGTCCAGCAGGTTGCGCAGCAGCATGCGCAGCGCCTCGGGGTGGCCCTGCACGACCGCCGCATCGGCCTGGTCGAGGCCGATGTCGATGCGCCGCGCCTGGGCCGCAGCCACGACGTCGGACACGGCGAGCCGTGCGAGTTCAGGCAGGTCGACCGGCTCGGCGACCGCGCCCGCCGCCACGCTGGCCTCGTGCCGCGCGAGCGCGAGCATCTGCTCGACCAGCTGGGTCGCGCGGTCGATGCCGGCGGCCAGCCGGCCGGTGGCCAGCGTGCGCGTGGCCTCGTCGTTCGCGCGCTGCAGGCCCTGCACCTGCAACTTGAGCGCCGCGAGCGGCGAGCGCAGTTCGTGCGCGGCATCGGCCACGAAATGCTTCTGCGCTTCGAAGGCGTGGCGCACGCGCTCGAACAGCAGGTTGAGTTCCTGCACCAGCGGTCGCACCTCGTCGGGCAGGCCCTCTTCGCCGACCGGCGACAGGTCGTTGGCCTGGCGCGCGGCCACCTGGCGCCGCACCCGGGCCACCGGCGCGAGCGACCGGCTGACGACCCACCACACGACCAGCATCAGGATGGGCGCCATCAAGGCAACCGGCATGACCGTGCGCACGGCCAGCGCCCGCGCCATCTGCCGGCGCACCGCCATGTCCTGCGCGACCTGGATCACCAGGCTGCGCGTCTGCATCGAGAACACGCGGTAGGTCGTGCCGCGCGCGCGCACGTCGGCAAACCCCAGCACCGCGATCTGCGGCAGCGCGGCCTGCTCGGCCGACTCGAAGATGCGCACGCCGTCGGCGGTCCACACCTGCACGACGAACTCGAAATTCTGCTCGGCCCCGCCGATGCCGCCGACCGCCGAACTCGGCGGCAAACCGGAACGCAGCGACATCGCCATCTGCTGCATGTGGTAGTCGAAGATCTCGTCGGCTTCGTTCAGCACCGTGCGGTAGGCGACGAAGGCTTGCGCGCCCGCAGCGAGCACGATGGCGGCCAGCAGGAACAGCAGCAGGCGCGCGCGCAGCGAGCCGGTCAGCGATGGGATGAAGCTTTTCAAGCGCATTCCCTTCGTGGGACGACACGGAACCGGCTCTGCCGGGCCGTAGGCGTCGCCCCCGGAAGGGGGTGGGCGAAGCGACACGAAGTGCGCGCAGCCTGGGGGTGAGTCATAGTTTCGGGATCATGTAGCCCACGCCCCGCACGTTGCGGATGAAGTCGGCCCCCAGTTTCTTGCGCAGGCCGTGGATGTACACCTCGATCGCGTTGCTGCTGATCTCGTCCTTCCAGCTGTAGAGCTTCTCCTCGATCTGCGCGCGCGACAGCACCAGGCCGGGCCGGGCGATGAGCGGCTCGAGCACCGCCCACTCGCGTGCCGAGAGGATCACCGGCTGGCCGTTGACCGACGCTTCGCGCGTGCCGGGGTTGATGCTCACGCCCAGGTGCTCGTACACCGGCTCGGCCCGGCCCGCGGCGCGGCGCAGCAAGGCGCGGATGCGTGCCAGCAGTTCGTCGAGGTCGTAGGGCTTGAGCACGTAGTCGTCGGCCCCGGCGTCGAGCCCTTCGATGCGCTGCTGCACCGAATCGCGCGCGGTGGCGATCAGCACCGGCATGCGCTGCTTGCGCGCGCGCAGGCCGCGCAGCACTTCGAGCCCGTCGCGCTTGGGCACGCCCAGGTCGAGCAGCACCAGGTCGTACTGCTGGGCGCGCAAGGCACTCTCGGCAGCTTCGCCGTCCTTCACCCAGTCGACGGCGTACTGCTCGGCCCGCAGCAGGTCGAGCACGGCTTCGCCGATCATCACGTCGTCTTCGAGCAGCAGCAGTCGCATGGGGATCCCAATCTCAAAGAAGGGCACGCACTTCGCGTGCGGCTTCGTACAGCAGCGGCAGCAGGTCGCGTCGCAGCGCATCGTCGCTGCGGTGCGCACCGGACAGCACGACGTTGAGCGCCGCGACCGTGCGCCCGCGCATGTCGCGCAGCGGCACCGCGAGCGCCTGCACGCCGAGCTCGTGTTCTTCGTTCGCAATGCAATGGTCGTCCTTGCGCACCTGCGCCAGGCGTCGCCGCAGCACGGTGGTCTGCGTCACGGTGTGCGGGGTGAGCCGCGCCAGCGTGCGCCCCTTGAGCCATTGCGCGAGCTCCGCGCTGCTCAGGGCCGAGAGCAGCATGCGGCCGGTCGACGTGGCATGGGCGGGCAGCCGCGCGCCCAGGTGCAGGCCGTAGGCCAGCACGCGCGCGGGCGCGCCGAAGGCCACGCTGCGCGCGACGATCACCGCCTCTTCGCCGTCGAGCACGACGGCCGAGAAGGACTCCTGCGTCTGCGCCGCCAGGCGGTTGAGCGTGGGTTGCAACGCCCGCGGCAGGCGCGACGATGCGAAGTAGCTGCCCGAGAAGCGCAGCACCTTGGGCGACATCCAGAACGAACTGCCATCGGTGTCGAGGTAGCCCAGGTGTGCCAGCGTGAGCAGGTGGCGCCGCGCCGCCGCGCGCGTGAGGCCGGCGCGCTCGGCGGCCTGTGTGGCGTTCAGGCGCTGCCGCTCGGTGTCGAAGCTCTCGAGCACCGCCATGCCCTTGGCGATGCCTTCGATGAAGTCGGGTTTGGCGATGGTCATGGGAGGCAGCCGGTTGCTGCGCGATCATCGCACAGCCGTTCGGCGCATCGCACACTGGCGCCCTGCGCGGCGATGCTCCGCCTGCCGCGCGCCCTACGCTGTCGCTGCGAGTTCGCGAGTTTCAGGAGACAACCCCATGCGCACCCAAGTCGCCATCATCGGCGCGGGCCCGGCCGGCCTGCTGCTGGGCCAGTTGCTGCACGAGGCCGGCATCGACAACGTGATCGTCGAGCGACAGAGCGCCGACTATGTGCTGGGCCGCATCCGCGCCGGCGTGCTCGAGCAGGTCACGATGGACCTGCTGGCGCGGGCCCGCGTCGACATGCGCGCGCACGCCGAAGGCCTGCCGCACGACGGCATCGAATTGCTGTTCCAGGGGGCGCGCCATCGCATCGATCTGCACGGTCTGACCGACGGTCGCCGCGTGACGGTGTATGGCCAGACCGAGGTGACACGCGACCTGATGGCGGCACGCGAAGCGGCGGGCCTGCGCACGTTCTACAACGCAGACCGCGTCGCGCTGCACGACTTCGACAGCACGCAGCCGCGTGTCTGCTTCCTGCAGGGCGATGTCGCGCACGAGATCGATTGCGACTTCATCGCCGGCTGCGATGGCTTCCACGGCGTGAGCCGGGCCAGCGTGCCGGCGTCGGCGCTGCGGCTGTACGAGAAGGTCTATCCCTTCGGCTGGCTGGGCGTGCTGGCCGACGTGCCGCCGGTGTCGGAAGAACTCATCTACGCCAACACGGCGCGCGGCTTTGCGCTGTGCAGCATGCGCAGCACGACGCGCAGCCGCTACTACGTGCAGGTGCCGGTCGACGAGCGCGTCGAGCGCTGGAGCGACGAGGCCTTCTGGAACGAACTGCGCGCGCGCCTCGACCCGGAAGCGCGTGAGCGCCTGGTGACCGGGCCGTCGCTGGAAAAAAGCATCGCACCGCTGCGCAGCTTCGTGGCCGAGCCGCTGCGCTTCGGCAGCCTCTTCCTGGCGGGCGACGCGGCGCACATCGTGCCGCCGACCGGCGCCAAGGGGCTGAATCTGGCGGCTGCCGACGTGGGCTACCTGTCGCGCGCGCTGGAGATTTTCTATGGCGAGCATTCGCCATCGGCGCTCGACCGCTATTCCGACCTGTGCCTGCGCCGCGTGTGGAAGGCCGAGCGCTTCTCGTGGTGGTTCACCTCGCTGATGCACCGCTTCCCGGACACCGGCGAGTTCGGCCAGAAGATCCAGGAGGCCGAGCTCGACTACCTGGTGCACTCGCCGGCTGCCTCGACGTCGCTGGCCGAGAATTACGTCGGCCTGCCGCTCGAGGACTTCTGAGGCCGCTCAGTCGGCGGCCTGCAGCGCCTGCCAGACGCGCGCCGAACTCAGCGGCATCTGCAGCTTCGGCGCCTGCGCAGCGAGGCCGGCCCGGGCGAAGGCATCGGCCACCGCATTGACGATGGCCGGTGTCGCGCCGATGGTGCCGAGTTCGCCCACGCCCTTCACGCCCAAGGGGTTGTTCTTGCAAGGCGTCGACTCGTCCATCTCGGTGCGGAACATCACCTCCGACACATCGGCGCGCGGCACCGCGTAGTCCATCAGGCTGCCGGTCACAGGCTGGCCGGTTTCGCTGTCGTACACCACGCGCTCGTACAGCGCCTGGCCGATGCCCTGCACCGCGCCGCCGTCGAGCTGACCGCGCACGATCATCGGGTTAACCACGCGGCCGACGTCGTTGACCGAGCTGTAGGCCACCACGGTCACCTCGCCGGTCGGTGCATCGACCTCGACCTCGCAGATGTGGCAACCGTTCGGCCAGGTCGGGCCGCTCACGGTGCTGGTCGAGTCGACGAAGATCTGCCCGTCGGGCTGCTTGCCGGCCAGCTCGAACAGGCCGAGCTTCAGGTCGGTGCCGGCCACCGTGAAGCTGCCTTCGGCGTAGCGCACGTCGTCGGCGGCGGCTTCGAATTCCTTCGCCGCCAGCTGTCGCGCCTGGTCGATGGTGCGCTCCGCGCCCACCCGCACGGCCGAGCCGCCGGTGAAGAGCGAGCGCGAACCGGCGCTGCCGAAGCCGTCGCCCCGGTCGGTGTCGCCCAGGATCACGCGCACCTTCTCGATCGGCACGCCGAAGACATCGACCGCCAATTGCGCCAGCGAGGTCGCAATGCCCTGCCCCATCGCGTTCACCGCAGAAAACACCTCGATGAAGCCATCGGGCTTCACGGCCACGGTGACGCGTTCCTCGAAGACGTTGCCGCCGGTCCATTCGAGGAAGGTCGCGATGCCGAGGCCGCGCAGCTTGCCTTGTGCCTTCGACTGCGCGGCGCGCGCCTCGAAGCCCGACCAGTCGGCCAGCGCCAGCCCCTGGTCCATCACCTTCTCGAACTGGCCGGTGTCGTACACCTGCTTCATCGGGTTGGTGTAGGGCATCTGTTCGGGCCGGATGAAGTTGCGGCGCCGAAGTTCGACGCGGTCGATGCCGGTCTGGCGGGCCGCCTCGTCCATCAGGCGTTCCATCAGGAAGATGGCTTCGGGCCGGCCAGCGCCGCGGTAGGCACCGGTCGGTGCGCAGTTGGTGAGCACCGCCTGAAAGTGGAAGTCGACGGTGCGGATGTCGTAGACGCTGGTCTGCACCCAGGGCCCGATCAGCAGCTGGATCGCGACGCCGGTGCCGGTCGCGTACGCGCCGACGTTGGCCAGCGTATGGATGCGCAGCGCGAGGATCTTGCCGTCGGCATCGAGCGCCAGTTCGGCATGCGACGCGACGTCGCGGCCGTGCGCCGACGAGAGAAATTCCTCGCTGCGGTCGGCCACCCACTTGACGGGCCGCTGGAGCACATGCGTGCAGTACGCGACCGCGATGTCTTCCGGGTAGGCGCCGGTCTTCATGCCGAAGCCGCCGCCGACATCGCCGACCACCACGCGCACCTGCTCCTTCGGCAGGCCGATGGCATCGCACACCGAGTTGCGCACCCCCGAAGGCATCTGCGTGCTCATGCGGATGCTGAGGCGGCCCGTGCCCGCCTCGATGTCGGCCAGCACCACGCGCGGTTCGATGGTGAGCGCCACCAGGCGCTGGTTGACGATGTCGAGCGCGACCACGTGCTTGGCCTGCGCGAAGGCGGCGCTCGTGGCGTCGGCGCTGCCGTGGCGCGCTTCCGCGGCGATGTTGCCCTGCGCCTCGTCGAGGATCTGCGGTGCGCCCGGCGCCGCCGCGGCTGCGAGGTCGACCACCATCGGCAGCTCCTCGTAGTCCACGAACACGGCCTCGGCCGCATTGCGCGCCTGCTCGACCGTTTCGGCGACCACCGCGACCACCGCTTCGCCGACGAATCGCACACGTTCGTGCGCCAGCGCGCGCCGCGGCGGCGACACGCCGGGCCCACCGTCGGGCCGTTTGAAGCCCGCGGTGCCGGGCATCGGCTTGACGCCCGCTGCATCGAGGTCAGCGCCGCTCAGGATGCCGACAACGCCAGGCATCCCGAGCGCAGACGACGCATCGACCGAGACGATGCGTGCATGCGGGTACGGCGAGCGGACAAAGATCAGGTGCGTGAGCCCCGCGGGCTGCATGTCGTCCGTGTAGCGGCCGGCGCCGGAGAGAAGGGCCTGGTCTTCCAGTCGGCGAACGGCCTGGCCGCTGCCGAAACGAAGGGGATCGGGGGTTGTTGTGTCGTGGTCCACGCGAGAGTCCTGCTAGACGCGCGCGCCGGCCGGGTCGGCCACGGAGCAGCGCGGGAGGTTGTCGAGCGGCCACTATACGGGTTGACCGCCGACGTTGCAGCGGCCGACGCGACACGCCGTCGCTACCAGGTGGAATCAGACGGACGGGCTCGATGCCGCAGGTCGAATTCGGCGATGGTCTCGTCCGCCGCATGAGGGAGAGGATCGCGCTCTCCCAAACGCATCCATGGTGGCGGCGCGGCCTCGGCGATGCCGTGGCCAGCACCGTGCATGGCGTCGACCTCGAAGCGCAGCAGCCCGAGTTCGAGCACGTCGCCATCGAACAGCGCCGGCCGCTTGCCCACGCCGATGCGCTGGCCGTTCAGCGCGCAGACCCATGAATGGCTCTGATTGCTGAGCATCCATTGACCGTCGACGCGCGCAATGAAGCATCGGTCGGCGTCTTCGCTGTCGAGCGGGCTCAGCGGCGCCCCCCCCAGATTCAATGCTGCCGCCAGGCCGGCGCCTCCCGGTGGAACGGCGAAGGCGCCGGTGCGGGGCAGCCCGCGGCTGCGGACCAGCCGCAGCACCAGCGGCGGTCCGCTGGCTGCATCGTCCTTGCCGCCCTGCCATGGTGTCACGACAACCCACCCCACAGCGTATCGAGGCGATCCGATGCATTCACATAGCGGCCACGGGAGTCCTGCTGCCAGAAGGCGCATTCACCCGACATATGGCGAAGCCGCTGCGGCCAGTCGGTCCACGGCAAGTGGCGCACCCCCCGGAACCGACGCCCCGGGTCGTCCTGCCGCACGGGACCGGCCATCCGGTCAAGCAATGCCTGCACCCGGCCGCGCGTCGGTGCGGGTACGCCATGACGACCGGAGGTCGCGAGTTCGAGCCAGGTCGGCGCGTGCAGGCGCCACAGCGCGTTGACCATCCGCTCCAAGGTGCGAATGTCTGCGGCGTCGCGCAGGCTGCCATGGCGGGTGACGGTGCGGGCCAGCCAGAAGAACCAGTCGTTCGGGTCTTGGGCCTGGCGCCGGAAGTGGCACGCGACCCAACGCGGATGGGCCTCGTGGTAGATCACGAGCGGATAAGGCCGGCCGAACCGATCGAACGAAGCCGCCACGACACCGACGACGAAACGATGCGGCGCGAAGGGCAAGGCCCCGGGAGAAAGGACGAAGGCCGTGGGCAAGGCCCGGGTGTCGTCGGCGCCATCGGCAGCGACAACCCCCTCACCCTGCGCCTCGAGCCATTCGCGCCAGGCATCACGATGCGACGTACTCAAGCCGCTGCCGACGAAATCGGCATGCGCGGGCAGCTTGCCCCAGATGGCGGGCGCCGTGATCGACGACGCGGCGAGCAGTCGCTGCAGCATGGCCGGCTCCTCACGCGCCGCGCCTGCAGGGCGTCGCGGCACACCCTCTGGCAAGGTATCTCGCCACGGTTCTATTTCGCATGGTCACTTTTCCCCCTTGAGCCGTTCTTGTGCCGCTATTCTTGCGCGGCCTGCCGGTGACGCGGGCGCCGCCGAGCCCCCGGACGGTGACGGGCCTTCCACAACCGGTCATTTCGTGAAGAAGTCCTCCTGAAGGCGTGACCCTCAAACGTCAGAATACTTGTCACATCGTCGACAGACTGTTAATACAACACCTTTGTCTTACCTTCGTTTTCGACCGTTCCTCGCCCGGTCAGTCGGGCAGCACTCGCCAAGGTCTTCGCCATGAATCTGCCCTGGCTTGCGCCCGGTGACCTCCTGCCGGCCCCGGCCGAGGCCTGGGGCACCCACGACCCCGTGCCGGGCCTGCTGGCCGCTGGCGGCGCGCTCGACGTGCCCACCCTGCTCGATGCCTATCGCCACGCGATCTTTCCCTGGTTCAGCGACGACCAGCCGATCCTGTGGTGGAGCCCCGACCCGCGCATGACGCTGGCACCGGCTGCGTTCCGGCTGCACCGGTCGCTGCGCAAGGTGCTGCAGGCCTTCCGCGACGACCCGCGCTGCGAGATCCGCATCGACCACGGCTTCGACACCGTGATCCGCGCCTGCTCGGTCGCACCGCGCGACGGACAGTCGGGCACCTGGATCGTGCCGCCCATGGTCGAGGCCTACGGCGCGCTGCACCGGGCCGGCCATGCGCACAGTGTCGAGACCTGGATCGACGGCGAGCTGGTCGGCGGGCTCTACTGCGTGGCGATCGGGCGCGCCGTGTTCGGCGAGTCGATGTTCGCGCGCCGCACCGACGCATCGAAGATCGCGCTGGCCGCGCTCGTGTGCCTGTGCCGCCGCCATGGCGTGCAGCTGATCGACTGCCAGCAGAACACCGCCCACCTCGCGAGCCTGGGCGCCAGCGAAATGCCGCGCGAACGCTTCGTCGCGCACGTTGCACGGGCGCGCGAAGAGCCTGCCCCTTCATGGCATTTCGAGCCCGTATACTGGACCGAACTCCTGCCTGCGCGACCTTCTTCGACGACGTGACGCACCTCAAGGAACTCCCGCTCCACACGTTGCAGTTCTATGCAACGGCGCCCTACCCCTGCAGCTACCTGCCGGACCGGCAGGCGCGTTCGCAGGTCGCGACGCCGAGCCACCTGATCCACAACGACGCCTACTCCGACCTGGTGCGCAACGGCTTCCGGCGCAGCGGGATGTTCACGTACCGCCCCTACTGCGATGGCTGCAGCGCCTGCGTGCCGCTGCGCGTGCGGGTCAACGACTTCCAACCCAACCGCAGCCAGCGCCGCGCCGTGAAGCAGCACGCGGACCTGCAGGTGCGCGTGCTCAAGCTGTGCTTCATGCCAGAGCACTACCAGTTGTACCTGCGCTACCAGAACGGCCGCCATGCCGGCGGCGGCATGGACCACGACAGCATCGACCAGTACACCCAGTTCCTGCTGCAGAGCCGGGTGAACTCGCGCCTGGTCGAGTTCCGCGAAACGTTGCCGGACGGCAGCGCCGGCCCGCTCAAGATGGTGTCGATCCTCGACGTGCTCGACGACGGCATCTCGGCGGTTTACACCTTCTACGAGCCGGAGGAAGGCACCGCCTACGGCAACCACGGCGTGCTGTGGCAGATCGCGCAGGCGCGCCAGCTCGGCCTGCCCTACGTCTACCTCGGCTACTGGATCGAGGCCAGCCCCAAGATGAGCTACAAGGCGCGTTACACCCCGCACGAACTGCTGATCGACGGGCGCTGGCAGACTCCCGATTTCACAAGGTAAAATCGCAACCCGGACATCACCGCGTTGCGCCCATGAGAAAACCACAGTCAGACGTCCCTGCCACGCCGGTCATTCAAGTCATCGAGCGCATGTTCTCGCTGATCGACGTGCTGGCCTCGCGAGAGGAAGCGATCTCGCTGAAAGAGATCAGTGAAAAGACGGGGCTGCACCCGTCCACCACGCACCGGATCCTCAACGACCTCGCAGTCGGCCGCTTCGTCGACCGGCCGGAGGCCGGCAGCTACCGGCTGGGCATGCGGCTGCTGGAACTGGGCAACCTCGTGAAGGGGCGTCTGAACGTTCGCGACGCCGCGCTGGCGCCGATGCGTGAGCTGCACAAGCTGACGCAGCAGCCGGTCAACCTCAGCATGCGCCAGGGCGACGAGATCGTGTACATCGAGCGGGCCTACAGCGAGCGCTCGGGCATGCAGGTGGTGCGCGCCATCGGCGGACGAGCCCCCCTGCATCTCACGTCGACCGGCAAGCTCTTCCTCGCCGCCGACGACCCGCAGCGCGTGCGCAGCTACGCGACCCGCACCGGGCTCGCCGGCCACACGCGCAACAGCATCACGCAGTTGCCGATGCTGGAGCGCGAGCTCTCCAAGGCGCGCCAGTACGGCATCGCGCGCGACAACGAGGAACTGGAGCTGGGGGTGCGCTGCATGGCGGCCGGCATCTACGACGACCAGAGCAAGCTGGTGGCCGGCCTGTCGATCTCGGCGCCGGCCGATCGGCTGGACGAGGGCTGGCTGCCCAAGCTGCAAGCCACCGCCAGCGAGATCTCCAGCGCGCTGGGCTACAACCAGAGCGCCCCCGCCGCCACCTAGAGGCACCGGCGGCGCGCTCCTCTCCAAGCCAGAGACACCGTGGAACCGGCTCCGCCGGGCCGCAGGTGTCGCCCCCGGAAGGGGGTTGGCGAAGCGACACGAAGTGCGCGAAGCCTGGGGGAAAGCCTAGTCGCCGGCGGCGTGCTGCGAGGCGGCCTGCAGCGTGGGCGACATCAGGTGCGAGGCCTCGACCCAACGGCGCACACGCTCGGCGTCGGCGATCCGGCTGAACTTGCCGGCGGAATCCAGGAACACCATGATCACCTTGCGGCCCGCGATGCGGGCCTGCATCACGAGACACTGGCCGGCTTCGGAGATGTAGCCGGTCTTTTGCAGGCCGATCTGCCAATCCGGGCTCTTCACGAGGCGGTTGGTGGTGTTGTACTGCAGCACCCGGTTGCCGACCTCGACCTGGTAAGCCGGCGAAGTCGACAGCTCACGCACGGTCGCGTTGCCCGAAGCGGCATTCACCAGCAGCGCCAGATCCTGCGCGCTGGATTGGTTGTGGCTCGACAAGCCGGTGGGCTCGACATAGCGCGTGTCCTTCATGCCGAGCAGCTTGGCCTTGGCGTTCATCATGCTGACGAAGGTGGCCAGCCCGCCCGGGAAGGTGCGGCCCAACGCATGGGCGGCGCGGTTCTCGCTGGACATCAGGGCCAGGTGCAGCAGTTCGCCGCGCGACAGCGTGGCGCCGATGCGCAGCCGCGAGCTGCTGCCCTTCTCGGTGTCGACGTCATCCTGGGTGATGGTCAGCAGTTCATCCATCGGCAGTTGCGCTTCGCTGATCAGCAGACCCGTCATCAGCTTGGTGAGCGAGGCGATCGGCAGCACGGCATGGTCGTTCTTGCTGAACAGCACTTCACGCGTGTCCTGGTCGATGACCAACGCGGCGCTCGACTTCAGGTCGAGCGCATCGTCGGTGCTGTGCAAGCCGGCCATCTGCCCATAGGACAGGCGAGCCGGTTGCTCCACGCGGACCACCGAGCGGCGTTGCACCGCAACAACGGTCTTGCCACCGCTCTTGCGGATGGTGGCGACGACATTCCTGCCACCGCGCACGCTTTTCTCGGTGTTGTCTGCCCTGGAGGCGCGCTGCGCGACCGGCGCGGTCTTGCGCTTGGCATTCACAGCAGGCTGGCTTTTCTTGGCCGCCACGGGTCGCTTGGCGTCGGCGGCATGGGCGGCCGGGGCGATGAAGGCCACAGCGCACAGCGTCGCAGCGATCAGACGGAGAGCTTGACGGACCCGCTGGGGCGAAACTCGGTAAGGACGGGCCTCAGGCATTCAGAACTCTCCAGCGGCGTAAAAGGTGTCCGCAGTGTATCGAAATCAAAAAAAGCACGCAATAACAGTTACTTGCGGGCCTTTCTTCATTCGAAGCAAAAGGATCGCCTGAAACTAGCCTTGTGCGGCCACTCTCTCAGCTTGGCTCTGTAACTTGTTGAGCGCACTCAAATAAGCCTTGGCGGATGCCACCACGATGTCCGGGTCGGCCCCGACGCCGTTCACGATGCGGCCGGCGTTCTGCAAGCGTACCGTAACCTCGCCTTGACTTTCGGTCGATCCGCTGATGGCATTGACCGAATAGAGCACCATTTCGGCGCCACTTCGCACGTGGGACTCGATCGCCTTCAGCGAAGCGTCCACCGGACCGTTGCCGTCCGACTCGCCAGTCACTTCCTGGCCGTGCACGGTGAATACGACACGGGCCTGGGGCCGCTCGCCGGTTTCGCTGTGCTGGGACAAGGATACAAATCCAAACAAGTCACCAACGCTCGCACCCTCCTCGTCGCTGACAAGCGCCAGGATGTCCTCGTCGAAAATCTCGCTCTTTCTGTCCGCGAGCTCCTTGAAGCGGGCGAAGGCGGTGTTGATGTCCGCTTCGCTCTGCATGCTCACGCCCAGCTCGAGCAGGCGCTGCTTGAAGGCGTTGCGGCCGCTCAGCTTGCCCAGCACGATCTTGTTGTTGGCCCAGCCCACGTCCTCGGCCCGCATGATTTCGTAGGTGTCGCGCGCCTTGAGCACGCCGTCCTGGTGAATGCCGGAGGCATGCGCGAAGGCATTGGCGCCCACCACGGCCTTGTTCGGCTGCACCACGAAGCCGGTGGTCTGGCTCACCATGCGGCTGGCCGCCAGGATGTGCTGCGTGTCGATGCCGAGTTCGAGCCCGAAGTAGTCCTTGCGGGTCTTCACGGCCATCACGACCTCTTCGAGCGAGCAGTTACCGGCGCGTTCGCCCAGGCCATTGATCGTGCACTCGACCTGGCGCGCGCCGCCGATCTTCACCCCCGCGAGCGAGTTGGCCACCGCCATGCCCAGGTCGTTGTGGCAATGCACCGACCAGATCGCCTTGTCGCTGTTCGGGATGCGCTCGCGCAGCGTCTTGATGAAGGTGCCGTAGAGCTCGGGGATGGCGTAGCCGACGGTGTCGGGCACGTTGATGGTCGTCGCGCCTTCGCTGATGACCGCCTCGAGCACGCGGCACAGGAAGTCCATGTCGCTGCGGTAGCCGTCTTCCGGACTGAACTCGACATCGGCCACCTGGTTGCGCGCGAAGCGCACCGCCAGCTTCGCCTGCTCGAACACCTCGTCGGGCGACATCCGCAGCTTCTTCTCCATGTGCAGCGGCGAGGTGGCGATGAAGGTGTGGATGCGACCGCTGGCCGCGCCCTTGAGCGCCTCGGCGGCGCGCGAGATATCGCGGTCGTTGGCACGCGACAGGCCGCAGATGGTCGCGTCCTTGATGGTGTTCGCGATCAGCTTCACGGCTTCGAAATCGCCATTGGAACTCGCGGGAAAACCGGCCTCGATCACGTCGACCCGCAGGCGCTCCAGCTGCTTGGCGATGCGCAGCTTCTCGTCCTTGGTCATGGACGCGCCGGGCGACTGCTCGCCGTCGCGCAAGGTGGTGTCGAAAATGATCAGTTTGTCGGTCATCGTGAGGTCCTTGTCTTCCTTGTGGGGCTGTTGCGGCTCAGGCCGCGACGGTGTCGGATTGTGCGCTGGGCGCGGTGCGCGCCCGGGCACGCGCCAGCCCCGAGACGATCGCCTTGAGCGAGGCCGAGACGATGTTGGGGTCGATGCCCACGCCGAACAGCGTGTGCCGGTCGTCGACCCGCATCTCGAGATAGGCGACAGCCTGCGCGTCGGCGCCCGCACCGATGGCGTGCTGGTGGTAGTCGATCACGCGGATCGCGTGCCCGGTGCTCTCGGCCAGCGCCTGGATGAAGGCATCGATGGGGCCGTTGCCACGCCCTTCGATGCGACGAATTTCGTCGTCCCAGGGCAGGTCGCCGCGCAGCAGCACCGATGCGGCGGCACCTTCGCCCTCTTCCTCGATCACGCGGTGCTGCAGGGCCTGCACGGTCTTGAGGCCGTATTCGCGTTCGAACAAGGCATAGAGGTCGGCGGCGCTCAGCTCCTTGCCGGCGACATCCATCACGTGCTGCACGGTCTGCATGAATTCGATCTGCAGGCGGCGCGGCATCTCGATGCCGTATTCGCTTTCGAGCAGGTAGGCCATGCCACCCTTGCCCGACTGGCTGTTCACGCGGATCACGGCTTCGTAGCTGCGGCCGAGGTCCTTGGGGTCGATCGGGAGGTACGGAATCGCCCAGACATCGCCGTCCTTGCGGATCGCGAACGCCTTCTTGATCGCATCCTGGTGCGAGCCCGAGAACGACGTGTAGACCAGATCGCCCGCATACGGATGGCGCGGATGCACCGGCAGCTGGTTGCAGTGCTCCACCTCGGCGCGGATCGCATCGATGTCCGAGAAGTCGAGGTTCGGCGTGACGCCCTGCACGTAGAGGTTGAGCGCGACGTTCACGATGTCGAGGTTGCCGGTGCGCTCGCCGTTGCCGAAGAGGCAGCCTTCGACGCGATGCGCACCAGCCATTAATGCGAACTCGGCAGAGGCGGTGCCCGTGCCGCGGTCGTTGTGCGGGTGCACCGACACGACCACGTTGGGGCGGTCGGCGAAGCGGCGGCACATCCACTCGATCTGGTCGGCGAAGCCATTGGGCGTGCTGATTTCCACCGTGGTGGGCAGGTTGAGGATGATGGGCCGACCTGCGCCCCACGCGGCGATCGCCGTCTCGCAAGCCTGCAACGACACGTCGAGCTCGGTCATGCAGAACACCTCGGGCGAGTACTGGAGCACCCACTCGGTTTCCGGCTGCGCATCGGTCAGGCGCTTGACCTGGCCGACGCTGCGGTCGATGAGCGCCATCACCTCCGGCACGCTCATGCCGAAGACCACTTCGCGCCATACGGGCGCCACCGCGTTGTAGACATGGACGATCGCTTTGCGCGCGCCGCGCAGCGATTCGACGGTGCGCGCGATGAGTTCCTCGCGCGCCGGCGTCATCACCTGGATGGTCACGTCGTCGGGGATCCGGTCTTCGTCGATGAGCTTGCGCAGGAAATCGAACTCCACCTGCGATGCGGCCGGGAAGCCGACCTCGATCTCCTTGAAACCGATGCGCACGAGCAGATCGAACATGCGCAGCTTGCGGTCGAGGTCCATCGGTTCGATGAGCGCCTGGTTGCCGTCGCGCAGGTCCGTCGACAGCCAGATCGGGGCCTTCGTCAGCACGGCGTCTGGCCAGGTGCGGTCCTTGAGGCCGATCGGTGCGAATGCGCGGTACTTGGCTTGCGGTTGCTTCAACATGACGATTCTTTCGGTGGTAGGTGGACCACCAGCAACCCCAAACAAAACGGCCCGTTGCTGGTGCGAACGGGCCGTGGTGAGGGATGCGCGTGCGCTACCGTCTCCGCCCGAAGGGGATGAGTAGTAGGGCCAGCGAAATCTTGTTCATGAGAAGCGCCAATGTAGCACAGCCTGCGCTCAGTTGTGCAGGCCGCGCTCGTCCGGCTCGTCGGTAGAAATACTGATCACGCTCGCCGGCTGCCCCTTGGCCTTGCGCCAGCCATAAACCACGTAGCCGCTCAGGCCGTAGGCGACGAACACACCAAAGAGCACCGTCGGCGGATGGATGTTGATCACGGCGATGCCCAGCGCGATGAGCACGATGGCCGCGAAGGGCACGCTCTTCTTCATCTGGATGTCCTTGAAGCTGTAGAACGGCGCGTTGGTCACCATCGACAGCCCGGCGTACAGCGTGAAGGCAAAGGTGACCCAGGTGATCTGGGTCCACGAGAGGTACAGCACTTCGCCGCCGCGCTTGCCCCACTCGGTCATGAGCCAGATGAAGCCGGCGACGAGCGCTGCCGCCGCAGGTGACGGCAGGCCCTGGAACCAGCGCTTGTCGACCACGCCGGTGTTCACGTTGAAGCGCGCCAGTCGCAAGGCCGCGCAGGCGCAGTAGACGAAGGCAGCGATCCAGCCCCAGCGCCCCAGGCCCTTGAGCGACCACTCGTAAGCGATGAGCGCCGGCGCAGCCCCGAAGGACACCATGTCCGACAGCGAATCCATCTGCTCGCCGAACGCGCTCTGCGTGTTGGTCATGCGTGCGACGCGCCCATCCAGGCTGTCGAGCACCATCGCCGCGAACACACCCAGCGCGGCGAGGTCGAAGCGCGCGTTCATGGCCATCACGATCGAATAGAAGCCACCGAACAGCGCGGCCAGCGTGAAAAGGTTGGGCAGGATGTAGATGCCCTTGCGGCGCTTGCGCGGCTGGATCTCGTCGGGAAGGGTGTCGTCGTGCATTTGTCGGCAGTTTAGTGCAGGCCTCAGGTGCGCCCGGAAAGAAAAAGGCCACCGCGAACGGTGGCCAGAGCAGCGTGGAGAACGGTCAGTTCTTGGTCTGGTCGACCAGCTTGTTCTTCATGATCCAGGGCATCATCTGGCGCAGCTGGGCACCGACCACCTCGATCTGGTGCTCGGCGTTGATACGGCGACGGCTGATCAGCGCCGGCTGGCCGGCAGCGGCTTCCAGCACGAAGCTCTTGGCGTATTCGCCGGTCTGGATGTCCTTGAGCACCTGCTTCATGACCTTCTTGGTCTCGTCGGTGATGATGCGCGGGCCCGTCACGTATTCGCCGTACTCGGCGTTGTTCGAGATCGAGTAGTTCATGTTGGCGATGCCGCCTTCATAGATCAGGTCGACGATCAGCTTGAGCTCGTGCAGGCATTCGAAATACGCCATCTCGGGCGCGTAGCCGGCTTCCACCAGCGTCTCGAAACCGGCCTTGATCAGTTCGACCGTGCCGCCGCACAGCACGGCTTGTTCGCCGAACAGGTCGGTCTCGGTCTCTTCGCGGAAGTTGGTCTCGATGATGCCGGCCTTGCCGCCGCCGTTGGCGGTGGCGTAGCTCAGGGCCAGGTCACGGGCCTTGCCGCTCTTGTCCTGGTGCACCGCCACGAGGTGGGGCACGCCGCCACCTTGCGTGTAGGTGCTGCGCACGGTGTGACCCGGGGCCTTGGGAGCGACCATCCAGACGTCGAGGTCGGCGCGCGGCTGCACGAAGCCGTAGTGCACGTTGAAACCGTGCGCGAAAACGAGCGATGCGCCTTCCTTGATGTTCGGGGCCACGTCGTTCTTGTAGACGTTGGCGATTTGCTCGTCGGGCAACAGGATCATGACGATGTCGGCAGCCTTCACCGCGTCGGCGACTTCGGCAACCTTCAGGCCGGCCTTCTCGACCTTGGGCCACGAAGCGCCGCCCTTGCGCAGGCCGACCACGACCTTCACGCCGCTGTCGTTCAGATTTTGGGCGTGGGCGTGGCCTTGCGAGCCGTAGCCGATGATCGCGACGGTCTTGCCCTTGATCAGGCTCAGGTCCGCGTCCTTGTCGTAATAAACCTTCATGATTGCTCCTTCGTTGACTCGTTGGTGGGTGTTGAACTGAAAACTAGACGCGCAGGATGCGCTCGCCGCGCCCGATGCCGCTGGCACCGGTGCGGACGGTTTCGAGAATGGCACTGCGATCGATCGCCTCGAGGAAGGCATCGTTCTTGCCATGGTCGCCGGTGAGCTCGATGGTGTAGCTCTTATCGGTCACGTCGATGATGCGGCCGCGGAAGATCTCCGCCATGCGCATCATCTCCTCGCGCTCCTTGCCGACCGCGCGCACCTTCACCATCATGAGCTCGCGCTCGGTGTAGGAACCCTCGGTCAGGTCGACAACCTTGACCACTTCGATCAAGCGATTCAGGTGCTTGGTGATCTGCTCGATCACGTCGTCCGAACCGGCCGTCACGATGGTCATGCGCGAGAGGCTCGGGTCCTCGGTCGGCGCCACGGTCAGCGATTCGATGTTGTAGCCGCGGGCCGAGAACAGGCCCACCACGCGGGACAGCGCTCCGGGCTCGTTTTCCAGCAGGACAGCGATGATGTGTTTCATGTGTGCGAACTCCTCTTTTCGCCGCCCTCCCCCGCGCACGGTAATGCGCGGGCTCGGCGGACAATAGATTCGTCGATTAAAAGTTGAAACCCGGTCCTTCGGACACGGGGACTTGTGGCTTCGCTCTGGCTCGCGCTAGAGGTCTTCCGAACCCAACAGCATCTCGGTGATGCCGGCACCCGCCTTGACCATCGGGAACACGTTCTCGGTCGGGTCGGTGCGGAAGTCCATGAACACCGTGCGGTCCTTGAGCTTGCGCGCCTCGCGCAGCGCGGGCTCCACGTCCTGCGGCCGCTCGATCAGCATGCCCACGTGGCCATAGGCCTCGGCCAGCTTCACGAAGTTGGGCAGCGCGTCCATGTAGCTGTGGCTGTAACGGCCGGAGTACTCGATCTCCTGCCACTGGCGCACCATGCCCAGGTAGCGGTTGTTCAGGGCGCAGATCTTGATGGGGGTGTTGTATTGCAGGCAGGTCGACAGTTCCTGGATGCACATCTGCACCGAGCCCTCGCCGGTGATGGTGAACACCTCGGATTCCGGCTTGGCCAGCTTGATGCCCATGGCATAGGGGATGCCCACGCCCATGGTGCCCAGGCCGCCCGAGTTGATCCAGCGGCGCGGCTCGTCGAAACGGTAGTACTGCGCGGCCCACATCTGGTGCTGGCCGACGTCGGACGTGATGTACGCGTCGGCGTCCTTGGTCATGGTCCAGAGCGTCTCGACCACGTACTGCGGCTTGATCACGTCCTGGTTGCCGCGGTCGTAGGCCAGGCAGTCCTTGCTGCGCCAGGCCTCGATGGTCTTCCACCAGTCGGCCAGCGCACCGGCATCGGGCTTCTGCGAAGCCTCGCGGATCATCGAGATCAGCTCGGTCAGCACGTCCTTGACGTCGCCGACGATCGGGATGTCGACCTTCACCCGCTTCGAAATGCTCGACGGGTCGATGTCAATATGGATGATCTTGCGTTCGTTCTGGGCAAAGTGCTTGGGGTTGCCGATCACGCGGTCGTCGAAGCGCGCCCCCACGGCCAGCAGCACGTCGCAATTTTGCATCGCGTTGTTGGCTTCGATGGTGCCGTGCATGCCCAGCATGCCCAGGAACTTGCGGTCGCTGGCCGGGTAGGCGCCCAGGCCCATCAGCGTGTTGGTGACCGGGTAGCCCAGCATGTCGACCAGTGCGCGCAGCTCGTTCGTCGCGTTACCCAGCAACACGCCGCCGCCGGTGTAGATGTACGGCCGCTTGGCGTTGAGCAGCAGTTGCAGCGCCTTGCGGATCTGCCCGCCGTGGCCCTTCTTCACCGGGTTGTACGAGCGCATCTCGACCTTGTCGGGATAGCCGGTGTACGTGATCTTCTTGAACGACACGTCCTTCGGCACGTCGACCACCACCGGGCCGGGCCGGCCGGTGCGCGCGATGTGGAACGCCTTCTTCATGGTCATCGCCAGATCCTTGGGATCCTTGACGAGGAAGTTGTGCTTGACGATCGGTCGCGTGATGCCGACCGTGTCGCATTCCTGGAACGCATCGAGTCCGATCGCCGCCGTCGGGACCTGGCCCGAGATGATCACCATCGGGATCGAGTCCATGTAGGCCGTCGCGATGCCGGTGACCGCATTGGTCAGGCCGGGACCGGAAGTGACCAGTGCCACACCGACTTCGCCAGTGGCGCGCGCAAAGCCATCCGCCGCGTGCACGGCCGCCTGTTCGTGGCGTACCAGCACATGCTGGATGGTGTTCTGCTTGTAGAGCGCGTCGTAGATGTAGAGCACCGCGCCGCCGGGGTAGCCCCAGACGTACTCGACGCCTTCGGCCTGGAGGGCCTTGATCAGCACCTCCGCGCCCATGAGTTCTTGCGATTGTCCGCCGGCAGCCGCAGCTGCGGAGGCGATCTCCGCCTTGGAGATTTCCATGATGAACCTTTCGAGTTTTCGGGAACGAAAAACCTTGGGTGCCCCTTGCCAGCCCTTGTGAGACCGCGTCGGAACTTGAGGCCAAAGCCATGAGCGGACTGATGTTTCCGCCGGGCAGTGACCCGTTTGCCTGTGTGAATTGCAACGCGGATTATGGCACCCCCGGCCCGCCGGCCGTGGTGGGCACGCCACGGAAGGGGCCGATGCGATAATCCGGGCCGACAAGAATGAACCCTCCCCACGGGGGAAAGCCCACCTTTTGGCGCCCGATGCGCCCCTGTCCTTGGCCACCGAAAAAGAACTGTCCGATTTCCTGAAAAGTGTGGAACGCCGCGCCTTCAAGCGCTCGGTCTACCACGTGCGGGACGAGGAAGCGGCACTCGACATCGTGCAGGACAGCATGATGAAGCTGGCCGAACACTACGGCGACAAGCCGGCCAACGAGTTGCCGATGCTGTTCCAGCGCATCCTCTCGAACTGCACGCTCGACTGGTTCCGGCGGCAAAAGACACGCCGCGCCCTGTTCTCCAACATGAGCGACTTCGAGTCCGCCGACGACGGCGGCGATTTCGACCTCCTCGAGAACTTTGTCTCGCCCACCGACTCCCTTGAAACGGAGAGCGCCGAAGACACCACGCGACGCGCCCAGGTTTTCCACGAAATCGAAGAACAGATCGCGGCTTTGCCGGGCCGTCAACGCGAGGCTTTCCTGATGCGTTACTGGGAGGAAATGGACGTCGCCGAGACCGCGGCCGCCATGGGCTGCTCCGAAGGCAGTGTCAAGACCCATTGTTCGCGCGCGGTCCATGCGCTGAGCAAAGCGCTCAAAGCCAAGGGAATTTCACTATGAACCGCTCGATTTCTTCCGCCAACGACGCCGCAGAGGCGCAATTTGGCCACCGTGTGGCCGCACACCTGTCCGCCGGCACCGCTGCGATGCCGCATGACATCAGCGAGCGCTTGCGCGTGGCGCGCGCCCAGGCCGTGCTCCGTCGCAAACAGACCGACCGTCCTGCGGCCGTGGTGGTCGGTGCGGGTGGCGCTGCGGTGCTCGGCAGCGTCTGGTGGAACCGCTTCGGCGCCGTTCTTCCGCTGGTGGCCCTGGTGGTCGGGCTCGTCAGCATCAGCGTCTGGCAGGAGGATCAACGCTTCAAGGAACTGGCGGAGGTCGACTCCGCCCTCCTCACCGATGACCTGCCACCCGCCGCCTACACCGACCCGGGGTTCGCGCAGTTCCTGAAGACCGAAGGCAGCCCGAGCCGCTGATGGGTCCTTTTCTCCCCTCCGCGCTGACCTCCCGCCCCGTTCCGCCTGCATGACGTCCGACCACGCCCCCGATGCACGTTGCGTGCGCCTGCCGCGACGGCCACGCACGCGCAGCGCAGCGTGGCTCGTGGGCACGATGCTGTTGTGGGTGGCCGCGACCGTTTCGGTCGGGCAGGTGCAGGCCCAGGCACCATCGAGCGCACCTGCGCCAGCGGCTTCGCCGGCCAAACCCCTGGCCAAGCCACTCTGGCGCGACCTGAGCGCCAAGCAGCAGCAGGCCCTGCAACCGCTGGCCACCGATTGGGATGCCCTGAGCGAAGGCCACAAACGCAAATGGCTCACCTTGTCGCGCAACCACGCCAAGCTGTCGCCGGCGGAAAAGGCGACGCTGCACAGTCGCATGACGGAATGGACCGCCCTGAGCCGGCAGCAGCGCGACCAGGCGCGATTCAACTTCGCCGAAGTCAAGCAGGTGCCGGCGGACGAACGCAAGGCCAAATGGGAGGCCTACCAGGCCCTGACACCCGAGGAAAAGCGTCGCCTGGCCGAAAGCGCCGCGCCGCGCCCACCCGGCGCGGCCGGCACGATCCGGCCGGTGCCCGCCCAGAAGCTGGTGCCGCTCCCGACCGAGGCCATCAAGGGGCAGCACAGTGCGCGCATCCAGCTGGCGCCGCCGGCCGAAGCCGTGGCGCCAGCGCCTATGATCGCGACACCTTCGGCTCCCGTCGAAGCGTCGGCTCCGACGCCCGCCATGTCGCCGCCGGCACCCGTGGTACCGCCCCTGCCCTGATCCCCCCGTTTCGTCGATGAATCCGAGTTCCCCTGCCGCCGCCGTCTCCGGCGGGCCGGCCAGTGCGCCAGCGATGCAGACGCCCGGGCTGTGGCGCCGCATGGCCTGCTGGCTCTATGAAGGCATGCTCCTCTTCGCCGTCGTCTTCGTGGCGGGCTGGTTGTTCAGCACGCTCGGCCAGATGCGCGACGCCATGGATTCGCGCCGGCACCTGCTGCAGGCCTTTCTCTTCGTGGTGTTCGGCGTGTATTTCGTCTGGTTCTGGGCCAAGGGCCAGACACTGGCGATGAAGACCTGGAACATCCGCATGGTCGACCGCGACGGCCACCCCGTCACGCAGGGCCGGGCCCTGGCGCGCTACCTGCTGAGCTGGGTCTGGTTCCTGCCGCCGCTCGCGGCCATCGCACCGTTCAAGTTGTCGGGCGCCGAGTCCGCCCTGCTCATCGGCGGCTGGGTGGTGGTGTGGGCGCTGCTGGCGCGCTTCCATCCGCGGAAACAGTTCTGGCACGACGCCTGGGCCGGCACGCGGCTCATCACGTCGCGTCCGATGAGCCGCCGATGAGCACCCCGGCCCCTGTCAACCCGCAAAAGACACGACGCGGCATCGCCCGCGTCTGGCACGCCGTGTTCATCTCGCTGGACGGCTTCCGGGCCGGCTGGAAGGAGGCGGCCTTCCGCCAGGAGGTGGCCTGCGCCGTCGTCATGCTGCCGGCAGCCTTCTGGGTCGGACGCAGCTGGGTCGAGACCGCGCTATTGGCGGCCCTGGTGGTGCTGGTGCTGATCGTCGAGCTGCTCAACAGCGGCATCGAAGCGGCGATCGACCGCATCGGCCCCGAATGGCACAGCTTTTCCAAGACGGCCAAGGACCTGGGCAGCGCCGCAGTGCTGCTGTCGATCCTCCTGTGCAGCGCTGTCTGGCTGGCCGCGCTCTGGCAGCGCTTCGCGGTCGCCACCCCTTGAACGGCATGCGTCACGCAGCCACGGCATGATCGAACCCATGACTCCTGCTTTCTCGATTTGCGTCTATTGCGGCTCCCGACCCGGTGAGCGCCCCGAATTCACCCACGTGGCCCAAGCCGTCGGCCGCTGGATCGGCGAACGCGGCGGCCAGCTGGTCTACGGCGGCGGCCGCACCGGCCTGATGGGCACCGTGGCCGAGGCCACGCGCCAGGCCGGGGGTCGCGTGGTCGGCATCATCCCCAAGGCCCTGGTCGACAAAGAACTTGCCAACACGCTGTGCGACGAACTGCACATCGTCGACACGATGCACGAACGCAAGGCCATGATGGGCGAGCGGGCCGACGCCTTCCTTGCGATGGCGGGCGGCATCGGCACCTTCGAGGAACTGTTCGAGGTCTGGACCTGGCGCCAGCTCGGCTACCACGACAAGCCGGTCGGCATTCTCAACAGCGCCGGCTACTACGACGGCCTGCTTGCCTTCCTGGCGAACTGCGTGCGCGAGGGGCTCATGGGCGACTGGCAGATGGGGCTCGTCCGCAGCGGCACCGAGACCGCCCCGCTGCTCGAAGCGCTGATCGACGAAGCGGGCCGCCACGGCGGCGGGGACCGCCTGGCCGAAGTGCTCTGAGCCAGGCGTTCAGACGGCCGATTCGCCCTCTTCGCCGGTGCGGATGCGCACCACGCGCTCGACCTCGGTGACGAAGATCTTGCCGTCGCCGATCTTGCCGGTGCGTGCGGCGCTGACGATCGCCTCGACGCAGCGCTCGACCTCGCCTTCGTTGACCACCACCTCGATCTTCATCTTCGGCAGGAAGTCCACCACATACTCCGCGCCGCGGTAGAGTTCGGTGTGGCCCTTCTGTCGGCCGAAGCCCTTGACCTCGGTCACCGTGAGCCCGGACACGCCGACTTCCGCCAAGGCCTCGCGCACGTCGTCGAGCTTGAAAGGTTTGACGATGACAGTGATGAGTTTCATGGGCTTGTCTTCCTGCGGTTTCGTTGAATCGATTGGTCGATAGCGTAACGCCAATACCCGCCCCCGCCACGTCCTTCGATGCGAATACCCCCAGCGCGTCTCCAGGGCTGCGCACCGCCTTTGTGCGATGCCCGCCACCGGAGCACGCACGCGTGTGGACTGGTACGCTCACCCTGCGATGCGCGCTAGCTTCTCCGGCACCTCTTCCGTCCTCGGCTCCTGCTTCCACTGGGTCAACAGCCAGGCCTACGTCCTGCTCGTCTTCACCATGCTGACCTGGGGCGCGAACGCCGTGGCGGCGCGGCTGGCGGTCGGCGAGATCCCGCCGATGCTGCTGACCTGCTTGCGCTGGAGCGTCTGCTGCATCGCGCTGGCGCTGACGGCGCGCGCGCAGATCGCGACGCACTGGCGCAGCCTCTTGCCGCGCTGGCGCTCCATCGCGCTGATGGGTGCACTCGGTTTCACGGGCTTCAACGCGCTCTTCTACGCCGCTGCGCACCACACCACAGCGATCAACATCGCGATCATCCAGGGCACCATTCCAGTGCTCGTGCTGATCGGCAGCCTCATTCTCTACCGCACCCGCATCACGGGTCTCCAGATCATCGGCGCGGTGCTGACCATGGGCGGCATTGCGGTCGTCGCCTCGCAGGGCGAACTGGCTCGGCTGGCGGCGCTGAAGTTCAACATCGGCGACGTATGGATCGTCATCGCCTGCGTGCTGTATGCCGGCTTCGCGCTCGGACTGCGGCAACGCCCCGCCGTGCCGGCCATCGTGTTCTTCGCGGCGCTGGCCGCCGTCGCCGCCGTCGTCTCCGTGCCTTTCGTGGTCGCCGAGATCGCGATGGGCCAGTCCTACCTGCCGAGCGCCAAGGGCTGGCTGCTGGTGCTGTTCATCGGGCTGCTGCCCTCCTTCATCTCGCAACTGACTTTCATGCAGGCCGTCGCCCTCATCGGCCCGGCCCGCGCCGGCATGTTCATGAACCTGGTGCCGATTTTCGGCCCCCTGCTCGCCGTGATGGTGCTGGGCGAGCCGCTGTCGGCCTACCACGCGGTGGCGCTGGCGCTCGTGCTGGGCGGCATCTACATCGCCGAATACCTCGGCGCGCGAAAGCACTGAAACGCATCCCATGGCCCAGCCCGTTCTCCGACTCCACGCAGCCCCCGGCGAGATCGACGCCGAGGCCTGGAACGCCCTGCTCGCAATGCAGGCTGCGCCCAGCCCCTTCATGCGCCACGAATACCTCGACGCGCTGCACCGCAGCGGCAGCGCGACGCCGGAACACGGCTGGACGCCGCAGTTCGCAACGCTGTGGCGCGGCAAGACGATCATCGCGGCCTGCCCGCTCTACATCAAGGACCACTCCTACGGCGAGTACGTGTTCGACTGGGCCTGGGCCAACGCGTACGAACAGCACGGGCTCGCCTACTACCCGAAGGCCCTGGTTGCCGTGCCCTTCACGCCCGTATCCGGTACCCGCCTGCTGGCGCGCGACGCCGACAGCCGCGCGCTGCTGGTGCAAGGGCTCGTGCAGTTCTGCAAGGAGGCCGAGCTCTCGTCGCTGCACCTGCTCTTCGGTGCCGACGAAGACATCGCCGCCTGCGCCGACCACGGCCTGATGCTGCGCAACACGGTGCAGTTCCACTGGTCGAACCAGAACAGCGAATGCGCCGCAGCCTATGCCGACTTCGAGGCCTTCCTCGCGAGCCTCTCGCACGACAAGCGCAAGAAGATCCGGCAGGAGCGCCGCAAGGTCGCCGATGCCGGCGTGAGCTTCCGATGGGCCCGCGGCGGCGACATCTCGGCCACCGACTGGGACTTCTTCTATCGCTGCTACGCCCGCACCTATCGTGAGCACGGCAATGCGCCCTACCTGAGCCGCGACTTCTTCCAGCGCATGGCCGACACGCTGCCCCAGGCCTGGCTGCTCTTCGTCGCCGAGCGCGACGGCAAGGCCATCGCCGCCAGCCTGATCGCGCTGTCGGTCGACGCTGTCGACGGCGCTGCACCGCAGGCCGCCTACGGCCGCTACTGGGGGGCGCTGGAGCGCGTCGATTGCCTGCACTTCGACGCCTGCTACTACCAGCCGCTGGCCTGGTGCATCGACCACGGCGTGCAGCGCTTCGAAGGCGGCGCGCAGGGCGAGCACAAGATGGCGCGCGCCCTGATGCCGGTGAAGACCACCAGCGCCCACTGGCTGGCGCATCCAGCTTTCGCCGATGCGGTCGAGCGCTTCCTCGAGCGTGAGGGCGAGGGCATCGAGAGCTACATGCAGCATCTGGACGAGCGCAGCCCGTTCAAGTCGCAGGGCTGACGCGCACTCTTGCGCTGGCGCATCGCGATGGCGCCCGACCGAGCGACACTTGCCCGATGAGCGCCGCCATCGACACCGACGAGTCCCTCCCCCAGAAGCACACCCTCGCCGAAGACGCGCTTGCCGTGGCGAGCGGCACGCTGCTGATCTCGGTCGGCATCGCCTTCTTCACCACGGCCGGCCTCTTGACCGGCGGCACCGCAGGCCTGGCCTTCCTGCTGCACTACGCGACAGGCATCGGCTTCGGTCCGCTGTTCTTCGTGCTCAACCTGCCCTTCTACTGGCTCGCCTGGCGGAAGATGGGTGTGGCGTTCACGGTCAAGACCTTCATCGCAATCGCGTTGCTGTCGGCCCTGACGACGCTGCAGTCGCAGTTGCTGGCTTTCGCCTCGCTGCAGCCGGTGTATGCGGCGCTGGTGGGGGGACTGATCACCGGCACCGGCTTCCTGATCTTGTTCCGCCACAAGTGCAGCCTGGGTGGCATCGGCGTGCTGGCGTTGTGGCTGCAGGACCGCTTCGGCTGGCGCGCCGGCAAGGTGCAGATGGGCGTCGACTGCGCCATCGTGCTGCTGGCGCTGTTCTCGATCGAGCCGATGCGCGTGCTGTACTCGATCCTCGGTGCGGTGGCGCTCAACATCGTGCTGGCCATCAACCACCGCCCCGGTCGCTACCTCGGTATGTAGGCTGAGACCCACCCCCGATGCGCCTTCGGCGCCTCCCCCTCAAGGGGGCTCCCGGCGGCCTGGCAGAGCCAGTTCCGCGGGTGCCCTGGCATCCGGGCCGGGGCCGCCGCGGGGCACGCCCAGCTTACTTCTTGCCGTAGTTCGCGAGACCGTCGGTGATTTCCTTCTTGGCGGAATCGATGCCTTCCCAGCCGAGGATCTTGACCCACTTGCCCTCTTCCAGGTCCTTGTAGTGCTCGAAGAAGTGGCTGATGGCCTTCAGGCGCATCGGGTTCACGTCGTCGATCGACTTCCAGTGGCTGTAGATCGGCAGCACCTTGGTGGTCGGCACGGCCAGCACCTTGCCGTCGACGCCGGCTTCGTCTTCCATCATCAGGATGCCGAGCGGACGGCAGGGCACGACCACGCCGGGCAGCAGCGGGTACGGCGCGATCACCAGCACGTCGACCGGGTCGCCGTCGCCGCTCAGGGTCTGCGGCACGTAGCCGTAGTTGGCCGGGTAGTACATCGCCGTCGTCATGAAGCGGTCGACGAAGAGCGCGCCCGACTCCTTGTCCACTTCGTACTTGATCGGGTCCGAGTTCATCGGAATCTCGATGACCACGTTGAAGGCATCGGGAACGTTCTTGCCGGGAGAGACTTTGTCGAAAGACATGGTGTTGTCGCTGTAGTTTGAAAGTTGGGGCGGGATGCGGAGAAACCCGCAGTTTACTTTCCGCACCTGCATTGAATGGCACAGGTTGTGACATTTGCCTGTAAATTGCACCCGTTGGCCAATCGGCCTGCGTCCCGTCCACGGCGCAGGCTTCGAGGAAGCAACGCGACGGAAGCTTCGACCCGTACGCGTTGCGCACCGGGTTGGGCTTTCGTCTCCACAAGTCACAACGAACGAATGGAGATGCAAGCATGATCGGCAACACCCCTCTGGTCCTCGCCATCGTCTGCGGCCTTGTCGCCGTCGGCTACGGTGTGTGGGCCCGCAGTTGGATCCTCGCCAAAGACCCCGGCAACCCGCGCATGCAGGAGATCGCGGCGGCCATCCAGCAAGGCGCAGCGGCCTACCTGGCCAAGCAGTACATCACCATCGCCGTCGTCGGCTTGGTGCTGGCCATCCTCATCGGGATATTTCTCGACGCGACGACTGCGGTCGGCTTCGTCATCGGTGCGGTGCTCTCGGGCGCCTGCGGCTTCATCGGCATGAACGTGTCGGTGCGAGCCAACGTGCGCACCGCGCAGGCGGCCACGCAAGGCATCGGCCCGGCCCTCGACGTCGCCTTCCGCGGCGGGGCCATCACCGGCATGCTGGTGGTGGGGCTCGGGCTGCTGGGCGTGACGGGCTTCTACTGGTTCCTGGTCGGCAACGGCAACCTGACACCCGACAAGAGCCTGTCGTCGCTGCTCAACCCGCTGATCGGCTTCGCCTTTGGCTCGTCGCTGATCTCGATCTTTGCGCGGCTCGGCGGCGGCATCTTCACCAAGGGCGCCGACGTGGGCGCCGACCTGGTGGGCAAGGTCGAGGCCGGCATTCCGGAAGACGACCCGCGCAACCCGGCGGTGATCGCCGACAACGTGGGCGACAACGTCGGCGACTGCGCCGGCATGGCGGCCGACCTGTTCGAAACCTATGCGGTGACGCTGATCGCCACCATGGTGCTCGGTGCGCTGATGGTGGCGGCGGCGCCGGTCAACGCGGTGCTTTACCCGCTGGCACTGGGCGGCGTGTCGATCATCGCGTCGATCATCGGCTGCTTCTTCGTGAAGGCCTCGCCGGGCATGACCAACGTGATGCCGGCGCTCTACAAGGGGCTGGCGGTGGCGGGCATCCTGTCGCTGATCGCCTTCTATTTCGTCACGCAGTGGCTCATCCCGGACAACGCCATCGCCCCGACGGGCAGCGCGATGAAGCTGTTCGGCGCCTGCGCCGTGGGCCTGGTGCTGACGGCCGCGCTGGTGTGGATCACCGAGTACTACACCGGCACGCAGTACAAGCCGGTGCGGCACATCGCACAGGCCTCCACCACCGGCCACGGCACCAACATCATCGCGGGGCTCGGCGTGTCGATGCGGTCCACCGCCTGGCCGGTGATCTTCGTGTGCATCGCGATCCTCGCGTCGTATTCGCTCGCCGGGCTCTACGGCATCGCCGTGGCCGCCACCGCCATGCTGAGCATGGCCGGCATCGTGGTCGCGCTCGACGCCTACGGCCCCATCACCGACAACGCCGGGGGCATTGCCGAGATGGCCGAACTGCCCGCCAGCGTGCGCGCCGTGACCGACCCGCTCGACGCGGTCGGCAACACCACCAAGGCCGTGACCAAGGGCTACGCCATCGGCTCGGCCGGCCTTGCCTCGCTGGTGCTCTTCGCCGACTACACGCACAAGCTGGAAAGCTACGGCCAGGCGATCAGCTTCAACCTGAGCGACCCGATGGTGATCGTCGGCCTCTTCATCGGCGGGCTGATCCCCTACCTGTTCGGTGCCATGGCGATGGAAGCCGTGGGCCGCGCCGCCGGCGCTGTGGTGGAGGAAGTGCGCCGCCAGTTCCGCGACATCCCCGGCATCATGGAAGGCACCGCCAAGCCGGAGTACGGCAAGGCCGTCAGCATGCTGACCGGTGCGGCCATCAAGGAGATGATGATCCCCTCGCTGCTGCCGGTGGTGGTGCCGATCCTGGTGGGCCTGCTGCTCGGGCCGAAGGCACTGGGCGGGCTGCTGATGGGCACCATCGTCACCGGCCTGTTCGTCGCCATCAGCATGTGCACCGGCGGCGGCGCGTGGGACAACGCCAAGAAGTACATCGAGGACGGCCACCACGGCGGCAAGGGCAGCGACGCGCACAAGGCGGCCGTCACCGGCGACACCGTGGGCGACCCCTACAAGGACACGGCCGGCCCGGCGGTCAATCCGCTGATCAAGATCATCAACATCGTCGCGCTGCTGATCGTGCCGCTGGTGGTCAAGTTCCACGGCGGCTGAAGCAGCCGCGGCGAGCGCAGCGCGGCCGGCAGCGCTACAGCAGATCCTCGGGCACCAGCGGCCCGAGCAGGTTGATCTTCAGACGCTGCAGCCAGCTCGATTCCGGCTCGTCGTACAGCACGACCTCCTTGTCCTCGTCCATCGACAGCCATTCGAGCTTGCCGGTCTTGGGCTCAAGTCGCACCCGGTAGGCGCTTTCGAGCTTGCTGATGTTGATGATGCGCAGCATCTCGCGCGCCAGCTGCGGGCTGAACACGGCCAGGCCGAGTTCAGTGTTCTGCGTGGCCGAGCGCGGGTCGAGGTTGACCGAGCCGATGAAGATCAGGCGCTTGTCGACCACTGCCGTCTTGGCGTGCAGGCGCCCGAGCGAGCTGCCGAACACGCCGAGCCGCTTGTTGCGCGTGGTGCGCGCCGGGCTCAGCTCGTACAGGTCGACGCCGTCCTCGAGCAGTCGCTTTCGATAGCGTGCGTAGCCGCTGTGCACCAGCGGCTCGTCGTTGGCGGCCAGTGAATTGGTCAGCAGCGTCACGTCGACGCCCCAGTCGCGCAGCTGCTTGAAGCCGGCCATGCCGCGCTCGCCCGGCACCAGGTAGGGCGAGGTCAGCACCACCTCGTTCTCGGCCGTGAGCAGGCGCTGCCAGAAGCGCGCGGTCACGCTGCTCTCGAAGGCCTCGTCGCTCGTCATGTAGCGCAGCTTGGCCGGAGGGTCGGCCACGGCATTGGCCACGCCCCAGAGGAAGCCGATGCGGCCCTCGTCGAGCTCTTCGCCGATCGGCCCGTAGCCCAGCACGTCCGTCGGCGGCAGGATCACCTTGGGCGGCGGCGCGCCCATGCCGACGCGGGCGTCGAAATCGCTCTCCATCACCGTGCGGCCGGCGTAGGGCTTGACGATCTCGCCGATGGGGTAAACCTCTTCACTGTTCCAGTAGGCGTCGAAGATGTTGGCCAGTTGCTCGATCACCTTGCCGACGACCAGCGCGTCCATGTCGATGAAGTTCTGGGCGCTGTTCAGCGTGAAGTACTCGTCGGCGATGTTGCGCCCGCCCATCACGCTCATCACGCCATCGGCGATGAAGAGCTTGTTGTGCATGCGGTGGTTGAGCCGGTAGATGTCGAAGACCGACGCCGCAAAGCGGCCCGGCAGGCTGCCCCGTGCACAGCAGAAGGGGTTGAACAGCCGCACCTCGATGTTGGGCGTCGCCGTCATGGCCAGCAGCATCTGGTCGGTGCTGGCGGTGTAGAGGTCGTCCACCAGCAGACGCACGCGCACGCCACGCTGCGCCGCTTCCTTCAGCGTGCGCAGCAGCAGGCCGCCCGCCCCGTCGTTGGCGATCACGTAGTACTGCACGTCGAGCGTGTGTTTGGCGCGGCGCGCCAGCTCGATACGTGCGTCCAGCGAATACACGCCCAGCGGCATGAGGCGGAAGCCGGAATGTTCATCGGGCGGGGTGGAGGCCGCGACCACCTTCGCCAGCGGCGTCGTCGGGTCGGGCGCCAGCGACAGGGTCGGCGGCATGTGCTTGACGGCCGGCAGGCTGCCGCAGGCGCTCAGCAAGGCCACGAGCCCGAGCAGGGAAAGCCAGCCGGCCACGCGCGCCACGGCTCGTCGGAATAAGATGCGCGTCATTGTTGTTTGGGGATCGAGAACATGTTGCTGGCTGCTTCGACACGGTTTTCCATACCGCTGATGATGCTCTGTTTGGGGGTGTCTCTGCCAGCCGCAGCGGCGCTCGACATCGGCGAGCCGGCGCCCAAGTTCAGCGCCCCCGCGGCGCTCGACGGCAAGCCCTTCACCTACTCGCTGGGCGATGCCTTGAAGAAGGGGCCGGTGGTGCTGTACTTCTTCCCCGCCGCCTTCTCGACCGGCTGCTCCATCGAGGCGCATGCCTTCGCCGAAGCCATCGAGGACTTCAAGGCGGTCGGTGCCACAGTGATCGGCGTGTCCACCGACGACCCCGAGACGCTCGCCAAGTTCTCCAGCCAGTCCTGCCAGGGCAAGTTCCCGGTGGCGTCCGACGAGACCCGGGCCATCAGCAAGTCCTTCGACGCGCTGATGCAGACCCGCCCGGAGTATGCCAACCGCATCTCCTACGTGATCTCCCCCACAGGAGCGATTGCCTTCTACTACCAAAGCCTGAACCCGGCCAAGCACGTCGAGAAGGTGCTGGCGGCGGTCAAGGAACTCCCGTCCGCCCGGAAGTGATGCTCACGCGGTGGTAGGGCCCGAGGTCGTGTTGACGGCGGTGCCCTCGGCCTGGGCCTGACGGAAGCGGTCGAGCAGGCTGTGGAGCATCTCGGTCGACAGGCCGTGGATCACCAGCCGGTGCCCGGCCCGCAGCGTCGACAGCGGCACCAGCGGGTGCTTGTTGTTCACCAGCACCAGGTGCTCCGGCGCCGCCAGCAGCGTCGCGGTGTAGATGCCGATCGTTTCGTCCAACTGCAGCGAATTGGCCGCGCGCCAGAAATCGTTGTCGGTAAGCATCAGCTGGTAGAGCGGCGTGAATAGCTCGATGGCGCTCTGCAAATCCATAAAGTTGAGCTTGCCGTGCGGCATGTCTTCCAGCGTCAGGCCCGGGTCGCGAATCATCGAGAAGTCGAGGCGCTCGGGCTTGCACAGTTCCAGACCCTGCTCGCGCAGCGCCTTGTTCAGGCGGATCACGAAGTTGAAGAGGTTCAGGTCGTGCTTGAGGAACAGGTCGTCCTTGAGCGCGGCGATGCTCATCGGCGCGAGCGGGCTGGTGCCCACCGGCGCGGGCGAGTTGGCGCCGATGAAGGCCAGCACCTGCGAGCCCAGGTGGAAGTGCCGCAGGATCAGCCAGTTGGCCTCGGGCGACACGAAGTGCTGCAGCCCCCACGCCAGAAAACGGTGCAGCAGCCCCGAATGCGACCAGTTGCGCGGCACGAACACCTTGACCACCTGGAACAGGATGATGAAGCTGCGCGCCAGCGGGCGTACGAAAGGCAGCAGGAACTGGCGCGAGGCCGAGCTGGAATCGGTCAGCCAGGCCGCCTTGACGTCGTCCGGCAGCGGCGTGCTCTGGTCGAGGTAGAGCGCCAGCCAGGGGCTGGGGTCGCGTTCGTCGTGCGGCTTCGCCAGGAAGTCGGGCGGGGGATGTGGGTTCATCTCATTGATCCATTGCACTACGCACTACCCGCAGCCGTTGAAGCTGGTGCGGGCAAAGGCTAGAGATACCGCGGAACCGGCTTTGCCGGGCCGCTGGTAGCGCCCCCTTGGGGGGGAGGCGCCGCAGGCGCTTCGGGGGTGGGGTTTTCATCTCATCGGCTTTCGGTGATGTGCTGGAACTGCATCAGATAGAGCGCTGCCGTGTGGCGTGCGGTCTCGATGATCTGGCGTGGCGCGCGGCCGTTGGTGTCGAGCGCCATCACCATCTCGACGGCCATCAACCAGCGATTCAGGTGATGTTCGTCGTTGTGGCCGTGGTACTCGAGAAAGCGGAACACCTCGGGCGGCAGCTTGAGCGAGGCCTTCAGCAACGGCAGCAGGGCCGGCACGATGCGCTGGCCCGTGCCCTCGATGATGTAGATGGCGCCGAGCAGGCCGATCGGGTTGGTCGTCGCGGCCAGCCCGTGCAGGTAGGCGTTGAGCGCCTCGCCACCGGGGTTGCGGCGCAGGTCGGCGATGTCGCTCACCGTGCCGCCGGCCTTGCGGTAGTCGTCGAACAGGATCTGGAAATCGTTCTGCTCCTCGCCGGCATGCACGTCGATCAGCGCGGCCAGCGCCTGGTGGTCGCCGGTCAGCGAGGCGGCGCCCTCGCGCATCCACAGGCTGCCCTCGCGCACCTGCGGCACCCACTGCGCCATCCAGTTCAGGTAGTCGGGCACGGCGAAGCGGCGCTCGCGGATCTGCCGCACCAGCGGCGTGCGCCAGACCTGCGAGCGGTAGTCGTGCCAGATCGAGGCGAGTTCGGTGAGCAGGTCCCGCAGGCCCTCGGGCCCGGCGGCAGGGTCGTGCGGTGGCGCGATGACGTCGTCTTCCATGGCGGCCGCGGTCGTCATCGCCCTGCCCTGCGGCGCGGTCGCGCGCTGCAAAGGCGCATCGTCAGCCTCCACTTCCAGCAGCATGTACGCCGCCATGAAGCGGCCCGACTCCGGCACGTAGCAGAAGATCTGCTCGCCGGGCTTCAGCGTGCGGGTCTGCAGGAACTCCGACAGCATGATCAGGATGGACGCCGCGCCCGTGTTGCCGCGCCACGCGAGGTTGCTGTACCAGCGCTCGCGCGGGATGGCGAGGCCGGCCTTGGCCATCAGGTCTTCCACCACCGGGATGAACTTTTCCGACGAGTAGTGGCACAGGAAATGGTCGACGCGCGCCGGCTCGACCCAGCCGTCCTTCACCAGTTGCGCGTACTCGTGGATGCCGATGTCGAACAGGTGCGGCAGCAGGCGGATGTCCTGCCGCAACGACAGCGCGCCGGCGGCCTCCGCTTCGGCCCAGGAGCCGAAGTCGAGGTGGCCGCGTTCACGGTCTTCCGTGAGCCCGAGCTGCATGCAGACCGGGTAGTCGCCGGAGAACGCACGCTGGTGCACCCACTTGAGCTTCAACCGCAGCCCATGACCGCCCGCCAGTGCCGCCCCGTCCGACAGCAGCAAGGCACCGGCGCCGTCCGAGAGCATCCAGCGCAGGAAGTGCGAGTCGAAATCGGTCTCGTAGCCGCGGACCGCGAAACGCGAGCGTTTGAAAAGGCGCGACGGCATCTCGCTCGCCACCGCCAGCGCGCAACGGTGCGCGCCGAGCTCGATGCCCTGCGCCGCGGCCTGGATCGCGCCGACACCGGCGGCGCAGATGCCGTGCACCGACAGCGTCTCCATCGGCGGCGCGGCGAGTTCGCCCTGGACCATGTTGGCGAAGCCGGGCATCAGCGTGTCGCCGCCCGACGAGCCGCTCGCCAGCATCGACACCTGCGACAGGTCCGCCCCTCCGCGCACGAGGCAATCGCGGATCGCGCCGGCCGCGAGCTGCGCATTGCTGAACACCGTGCGTCCTTCGGCGTCGATCGCGTAGTAGCGCTCGCGGATGCCGTTCTCGGCCAGGATGCGGCGCTTGATGCGCTGCGACAGGCGGTTGAGCGGCGCGATGTAGTCGTCCATCTGCGCGTTGTCGACGGGCGCGCCCGGCAGGAACGCGCCGGCGCTCTGGAGGTACACGCGTTGAAAGGGAACGGGCATGGTGGCTTCAGTGGTGGGATGGGTCGACGGACATCGATGGCATCAGCGCACGGCTTCGGAACCGCGGCACCACGGTGCCGAGGACGAAGACACGCAGCATGTAGGGCACGAGCCCGCCTTCGTTGAGTGCAGGCGCCACGCGGGCGCGGTAGTGCGCGCGGTGCAGACGGGTGAGTTCGGACCAATGGGCATGCGGGTTCTCGTGGTGCGCGGTGTGGAGCCCGATGTTGAACAGCAAGGGGTTCACCAACCCTTCGAAGTTGCGCGCGTAGTTCAGCGCGCTCCCCGGCGTATCGCCGCACGCCCCCGCACGGCCATCGGCATGCGCGTGCTGCAGGTAGTTGGTGGCCAGCAGCCAGTGCAGGCCATGCAGCTGCGGGACGATGACGAAGAGCAATGCGCGGTGCCAGTCGATCGCCAGCAGCAGCGCCCACGCGCCCAGCCACAGGCCGTACTGCGCCAGGCAGTAGCGGAACGCACCCGGCGAGCGCCGGCGCAAGGCAGCGAGCCATCCGAGGATGGTCGGGTACAGCACGCACACGGCCTGCAGCGGATGCAACAGGTAGCCGCTCAGGTGGTTGGTGTCGCCGCCGCGAAAGCGGTAGGTACGCGCCACATCCTTCTCGCCATGCCGGTACCGATGGTGGTTGGCCACATGCGTCGGCCAGAACACGAAGGTCGGGTGGCCCTGCAACAGCGTGATCGCGCAGTCGGTCAGCCGGTTGGCCCACCGCCCGCGCCACAGGCGCCGATGCGTGTGGTTGTGGTGGATCACGCCGATGCCCAGCGTGAGGAACAGCATCAGCGCATACAGTGGCCACCGGAAGCCGTGGACCCATTGCCACGCGGCGAGCGCCGGCAGCGCGACGAGGTACGCCAGGCTCTGCCAGTCGCGCGCATGTCGCAGCCGGGGAAATTGGGGCAATGGCGGCATACGCGGCCGCTCAGGCACCGCGCCCGTGCGCGGCCTGCTTGCGCCGGAAAGCATCGAGCTGCGCATCGGCGGCATCGGCCGCCAGCCGCGTGCGAAAGAGCCGGTCCATGAAGGTGAACTGGAAGCCGTAGTTGCCGGCGTGCGCGGCATGGTGCAGGTGGTGCCGCCGGCTCGCCGCGAACCAGTGGCCGTACGACACGCCCGTGACGAAGTCGTAGTTGGCGTGGCCGATGCAGTTGAAGAACAGGCTGAACACCGGCACCGCCGCGAGCGACCAGAAGCTGAAGTCGTGCACCAGCATCGGCCAGAGGATCACGTTGCCCAGCATCAGCGCCTCGACCGGATGAAAGCTGTAGGTGGAGAACGGCGTGGTGACCACCGAGCGGTGGTGCGGCCCGTGAAAGCGCCGCAATACCTTGCTGTGCAGCAGGCGGTGGTTGATCCAGAAGTGCACGTCGTTCCAGACCGCCAGCACGACGATCTCGGCGGCGATGCGCCAGCCGCTGGCGTCCACCGCGAGCCGGGCCCAGCCGAGCTGCAGCAGGCCCCAGGGAAAGACCATGCCGAGCCCGAAGATCAGCACGGAGCACGCCGATTGCGCGAACTCGCGACGCCATTGCTCAGCGCGCACCGGCCGCGGATCGAGCACCCGCCCGATGCCCAGCGCCGGCAGCACGCGCTGTGTGAGCAGCCAGGTGATGGTGCCGAAGCCGAGGTACAGGCAGCCGAAGAAAGCCAGGCCCCACCCCATGACCTGCACCACCGAGAGGGACGCGAAGGCTTGCCCCATCAAATGGCCGGCGACAGCGCGCGCGTCCGCCGGCCGGCCTTCATCGTCACTCGACCTTGACGCCGGACGCGGCGACGATGCCCTGCCACTTGGCATGGTCGGCCTTCACCAGCGCAGCGAAGGCGGCGGGCGTCATGGGCCGCGGCTCCGCGCCCTGGGCGTTGATAGATTCCTTCACTTCCGGCAGCGCCAGCTGCTTGTTGATGGCGGCGTTCATCGCCGCGACCACGTCCTTCGGCGCATTGGCCGGCATGAAGACGCCGTACCAGGAGCTCACGTCGAAGTCCTTCAGCGCGGTCGATTCGGCGATGGTCGGCACGTCGGGCAGGCTGCTGCTGCGTTTGGCCGAGGTCACGGCCAGGGCGCGCAGCTTGCCGGCCTTGATCTGCGAGATGGCCGACGGGATGGACGACACCATCATCGCCACCTGGCCGCTCATCGTGTCGATCACCGCCGGGTTCGAGCCCTTGTACGGCACGTGCGTGATCTTGATGCCGGCCGCCATCTTGAACATCTCGCCGGCCAGGTGGATGGTCGTGCCGTTGCCCGGGCTGCCGTAGGTGATGGTGTCCGGCGCAGCCTTGGCGGCAGCGATCACGTCGGCCATGTTCTTGAAGGGCGAATTGGCGGCGGTGACGATCACCAGCGGCGACTCGGCCACCAGCGCCACGGCCGTCAGGTCCTTCGACGGGTCGTAGCTCAGGCCCTTGTAGAGCCAGGGCGCGACGGCCAGGTTGTCTTTCTGGCCCATCACCATCTCGTAGCCGGTGGCGGGCATGCGCACCGCCTCGGTGATGCCGATGGTGCCGCCGGCGCCAGGCTTGTTGTCGACCACCACGGTCCACTTGTTCGCCTCGGTCAGGCGCGTGCCGATGATGCGCGACAGGATGTCCGTGCCGCCGCCGGGCGGGAAGGGCACGATCAGGCGGATCGGCTTGTTGGGGTAGGCCGCCGTCTGGGCGAACGCCAGATTCGGCCCGAGGGCGAGCGAGAAGGCCGAGCAGGCCATCAGCGAGAGCAGGGTTTTGCGGTTCATGTCCAGGGATGTCTCCGTCGCCGACGCGGAGATCGCGCCGGTCTTCAGGGCGCGCAGTCTACTGGAGCCGAATCGGCGCCGGTCAATTGAGCCGGAAGCTGCCCGTGGCGACATGCCCGCTCGGCTCGGCGCGCAGCGGCGGCAGGCTTTGCAGCGTGTCGAAGTCGGAGGGCACGTCGGGCACGCGCATTTCTTCCAGTTCGTGCAGCGACGCGACCCAGCGGCCGGCTGGCGAATCGACCGGCTCGTCGTTGGTGAACACGCCGTCGCGGATGTAGAAGGTCTCGCCGGCCGGGCGCTCGACGTGCAGTTCGCTCAGCCGGGCGATCGGGAAGGCGTAGGTCACCAGCTTTTCCTTGGTGCGCCGGTCACGCCCGCCGCAACTGAAGAAGCCCTCGTTCGCGATCACGATGCAGGAGCCCTCGACCTGCTCCTCGAGCTGCGCGCCCGTGCGCCAGACGGCGTTGGGCAGGCGCACGCGCACCTTGTCGATGACGAGATCGCGTTGTTTGTTCAGCGTGGTCAGCTGGGGCACCAGAGAGCGGAGCTGCCGCAGCCGCTCCACGAAGTGGTCGTCGATGGTGAAGCCGACATGGTGCGTCGCCCCGCCGGAGCGTTTGACGACTTGCATGACGACGTGGCGCACTGTGCTCATGGTGATCCCCCTTGCTGCCGGGCCTGGAAGTCAGAGAAATGCACGGTTCGCAAACACGGAAAAGCCCTTCAGTCAGGAATTGGGTGACAAATGCAATTTTTGCACCCGTTTCGTTTTCAATTCTTGACTGAATTTCAACTCAGCACGCCGGGAAATTCAAGTACACGTTTGAACTACACGCCACACTGCTTTGGGCGAATTCGGGACGCCCGGCGGTCTGCGGTTCAGCCGTCGACCTGTTCGTCCAGTGCCTTGCAGGTGGGCGCGCAGACGCTCTGGGACTTGCCCAGCACCTGTCGGGTGCGCATTTGCGACCGAAGACGGTGCTTGCCGCACATGAAGCAGGACATGGTGGCCCCACTGAAAGAGGCCGATGCACGGAACGGCGACCCCGAGGGCTTGGACTTGTAGCGCAGGCCGTCGGCCACGACCGCGGTCTTGGTATCAGGCTTGGACATCGGTGGCATCCGGGGTGCGAGGTGCGGGGCCGCCCATGGCGCGGGCGATGGCTTCCTTGGCGCGCAGCTCGGCGGCCATGGCGGCATCCAGGCCGGAACGGCACAGGCCGGCGTGCTGGTATTGCAGGTTCTCGTAGACCTCGGCCGCGGCCGGGTAGCTGTCGAGCAGGCGGGCCAGTGCGGCACCGGGCGCCACATCGCCGAACTCGTTCACCAGGTGCACCACCACCGAGCGGTACTGGTCGGCACCGACCGGCACGGGGCTGTGCTCCAGCCGTTCGAGAAGCTGGGCCAGCCGTTCGGTGACGTCGAGGCTGGTCTTGGAGACGGGGTGACGTGTTGCATTCATGCATCGCATGTGGGGCGCCCGGGGCCGATTGCAAGAGCCGCCCACGGCGCGCGGCGCGCCTCCCGCTGCAGCGGGGCGCCGCCCCTCTTACCATTGGCGGCCGCGCGCACACCGCGCCCGGCATCTTCAGAGACATCCCCCAGCGGCCCTGCGCCGTCCATCGCCATGCAATTGAACTACATCGCCAATGCCGACGTCGCTTCCGCGTCGGGCCGCACCCTGCCCGTCATCGATCCGTCGGACGGCCAGCCTTTCGACGAGATCCAGCGCAGCAACGCGGCCGACATCGACAGCGCGGTGCGCGCCGCGCGCGACTGTTTCGACGGCGTCTGGCACAAGGTGAGCGCCGCCGAGCGCGGCCGCCTGCTCTACGCCCTCTCGCGGAAGATCGCCGAGCATGTCGATGAACTGGCCCTGCTCGAGCAGCGCGACTGCGGCAAGCCGGTCAAGCAGGCGCGCGCCGACGCCTTCGCCCTGGTGCGCTACTTCGAGTTCTACGCCGGCGCCTGCGACAAGCTGCATGGCGAAACCATCCCCTACCAGGACGGCTACAGCGTGTTCACCTGGCGCGAACCGCACGGCGTCACCGGCCACGTCATCCCGTGGAACTACCCGATGCAGATCTTCGGGCGCAGCGTCGGCGGCGCCCTGGCCGCGGGCAATGCCTGCGTGGTGAAACCGGCTGAAGACGCCTGCCTGTCGCTCATTCGCGTGGCGCAACTGGCGGCCGAGGCCGGTTTTCCGGCCGGCGCCATCAACATCGTGACCGGCTATGGCCACGAGGTGGGTGACGCGCTGGCGCGCCACGAAGGCATTGACCACATCAGCTTCACCGGCAGCCCGAAGATCGGCACCTTGATCCAGCAGGTGGCGGCCGAGCGGCATTGCCCGGTCACGCTCGAGCTGGGCGGCAAGAGCCCGCAGATCCTCTTCGCCGACGCCGACATCGACGCCGCCATCCCGGTGCTGATCAATGCCATCGTGCAGAACGCCGGCCAGACCTGCTCGGCCGGCTCGCGCGTGCTGATCGAGCGCGCCATCTACGAACCGGTGCTCGAGCGCCTGGGCCGCGCCTTCGAGGCGCTGCAGGTCGGCCCGGCGGCGATGGACCTCGACGTGGGCCCGCTGATCCGCCAGACCCAGCAACAGCGCGTGTGGGATTTCCTGTCCGACGCCCAGGTCGCCGGCATTCCGATGGTGGCGCAAGGCGTGGTGGTCGACGAAGCACCCGAGACCGGTTTCTACCAGGCCCCGACGCTGCTGCGCGACGTGCCGTTCGACCACCGGCTGGCGCAGGAAGAGGTGTTCGGCCCGGTGCTGGCCGCCATGGCCTTCAGCGGCGAGGACGAAGCCGTGGCGATGGCCAATGCCACCCAATTCGGGCTGGTCGCGGGCGTCTGGACCGAGAACGGCGCCCGCCAGTTCCGCATGGCCAAGCGGGTTCGCGCGGGCCAGGTCTTCATCAACAACTACGGGGCCGGCGGCGGCGTGGAACTGCCCTTCGGCGGCGTGAAGTCCTCGGGCTACGGCCGCGAGAAGGGTTTCGAGGCGCTGTACGGCTTCACGACGCTGAAGACCGTGGCCGTCAAGCACGGTTGACCGCCGCTGACGGCACGGCGCGAATCGGTCAGGCCAGCGCCGTGTCCAGCAGCATCATCAGCACGAAGCCGATCATCAGCCCGCCGGTGGCGAAGGCCTCGTGCCCCTTGCGGTGCGACTCCGGGATGATCTCGTGGCTGATGACGAACAGCATCGCCCCGGCCGCGAAGCCCAGGCCCCAGGGCAGCAGCGCTGCCGAGTAGCCCACGATGGCCGCGCCGAGCACGGCGCCGATCGGCTCGACCAGGCCCGAAGCCATGCCGATGCCCACGGCGAAGAGCCGTCGGTAGCCGGCGCCCAGCAGCGCCACGGCCACCACCAGGCCTTCCGGCACGTCCTGGATCGCGATGCCGGTGGCCAGGGCGTTGGCGCGCAGGCCTTCGTTGCCGGCATAGCCGACGCCGATGGCCAGGCCTTCGGGCAGGTTGTGCAGCGCGATCGCGATGACGAAGAGCCAGGTGCGGCGCATCTTCTGCGCCGATTGCCCTTCGCGCCCCTTGATGAAATGCTCGTGCGGCAGCAGGCGGTCCATCATCAGCAGCGCCAGCGCGCCCAGCAGGATCGCGCTGCCGACCACGCCGCCGGCCGCCCACGGACCGCCACCGAAGACCGGATGGGTGCGCGCCGCCTCGAGGCCGGGGATGACCAGCGAGAAGGCACAGGCCGCGAGCATCACGCCGGCGCCGAAGCCGAAGAGCGTGTCCTGCACACGGTCGGAGAGCTTCTGCGAGAACAGCACCGGCACGGTGCCCAGCGCCGTCGCCAGCGCCGCGATGGAGCCGCCGACAAAGGCCGCAAGCACGACCGGGTTGCCGCTCACGAAGCGCCAGAACTGGCTGACGGCCACAAGTAAGCCAGCGAACACGATTGCCCACCCCACCCACTCGCGCAGGGTTCGGCTGCTTCGCACCGGCATCGCTCGTGTCTCGTCCATCGTGTTGCCCTCCTCAGGCACGCGCTGCCGCGTAGCGCCGGGCCACTTCGACCCAGTCCACCACGTTGTAGAACGCCGCGATGTACTCGGGGCGACGGTTCTGGTACTTCAGGTAGTAGGCGTGTTCCCACACGTCCAGGCCCAGGAGGGGCGTGTTGCCCGAACCGATGCCGGTCATGAGCGGGCTGTCCTGGTTGCCGCTGCTCTCGACGGCGAGCCGGCCGTCCTTCGCCACGCCGAGCCAGGCCCAGCCGCTGCCGAAGCGCGTCAGCGCCGCTTTGGTGAAGGCGTCCTTGAAGGCGTCGAAGCCGCCCAACTCGGCGTCGATCGCCCGGGCCAGGTCGCCGGTCGGCGCCCCGCCGCCCGCGGGCGACATCACCGTCCAGAACAGGCTGTGGTTGGCATGGCCGCCGCCGTTGTTGCGCACCGGGGCGCGCAACTTCTCGGGCAAGGTGCCGACGTTCACGATCAGTTGTTCCACCGGCAGCTCGGCGTAGTCGGTGCCCTCGAGCGCGGCATTGAGGTTGTTGACGTAGGCCTGGTGGTGCTTGGTGAAATGGATCTCCATCGTCTGCGCGTCGAGGTGCGGCTCGAGCGCGTCGTAGGCGTAGGGCAGCTTCGGGAGGGTATGGGGCATGGGAGAAAAGTCCTTCGACGTTGAAAATCGGGGTGCCGCTCAGTGCAGCGTGACGCCGGGCGGCGGAACGGGCATACAGCCGGCGCGCAACGCGCCCAGGATGGCCGGGTGGCCGCCGTGCTCGCCCAGGTGCGCTACCAACGCCGCGTGGGTTTCGCGGCTGTGGCGGCAGGCGGCCTGCTGCAGCGCCGGTTCGGCCTGCGGATCGCGCAGCAGCGCCATCAGCCGGCAGTGCGCCACGCACAGGTGCGCGACCGCGTCCTCGATGCGTTCGGCATCGCGGTGCAGATCAGACAGGTTCAGGTGAGTGACGACGAAGGCCGCGATGCGGTCGTCGGCGCGCTCGGCGCAACCGGCATCGAGCAACGGTTGCGCCAGGCCAAGCGCCTGCAGGTAGAGGCTCTCGGCCAGCAGCGGGTGGCCAGAGCGGGCCGCATCGACGCCGCTGCGCATCACGCGTTCCCAGGCGCGCAGACCGCCGATGGTGGGCGGGTCCATGGTTTCCGAGACGCTGAAAGACGGATTCATGCACGCTCCTGTTCGGCCCTTTGCGTCGAATGAGCTTTGCGTACTCGGGTATCAAATGATAGTCATTCTTGTTTGAGCCGTCCAATTCAGGAATTCCCGGGTCGTCGCGGCGCAGTACGCACCGGCTCCGGCTTGACCCCGTGGCCGAAGTGCGGCGGGCAATCAGTTAAATTGCCGCACCCCCGACATGACCGAGACCTTCGTCCCCCTCGCCGACATCGGACGCGCACGCCGCGTCGCGCTTCCGCCGCTGCAGCCCGTGCCGGCGACCGGCCTGCTGCGCGACCGCCTGGGCCGTCCGCTGACCGATCTGCGCATCAGCGTCACCGACCGGTGCAACTTCCGCTGCAGCTACTGCATGCCCAAGGAAGTGTTCGACAAGGACTACAAGTACCTCCCGCACGGCGCGCTGCTGAGCTTCGAGGAGATCACCCGCCTCGCCCGCCTGTTCGCGGCGCACGGGGTGCGCAAGATCCGCCTGACCGGCGGCGAGCCGCTGCTGCGCAAGAACATCGAGTCGCTCGTCGAACAGCTCGCCGCGCTGCGCACGCCCGACGGACAGCCGCTCGACCTGACGCTCACCACCAACGGCTCGTTGCTGGTGCGCAAGGCCGAGGCGCTGAAGGCCGCCGGCCTGCAGCGCGTGACGGTCAGCCTCGACGGCCTGGACGACACCGTGTTCCGCCGCATGAACGACGTCGATTTCCCGGTCGCCGACGTGCTCGCCGGCATCGAGGCCGCGCGGGCCGCCGGGCTCGGGCCGATCAAGGTCAACATGGTCGTCAAGCGCGGCACCAACGACGCCGAGATCCTGCCGATGGCGCGGCACTTCAAGGGCACCGGCGTCGTGCTGCGCTTCATCGAGTACATGGACGTCGGTGCCACCAACGGCTGGCGCATGGACGAGGTGATGCCCTCGGCCGAGGTCGTCTCGCGCATCGCCGCTGAATTCCCGTTGCGCCCTCTGGAGGCCTCCGCCCCCGGAGAGACCGCACAACGCTGGGCCTACGAAGACGGCAGCGGCGAGATCGGCGTGATCAGCAGCGTGACGCAGGCCTTCTGCAGCGACTGCAGCCGCGCGCGGCTGTCGACCGAAGGCAAGCTGTACCTGTGCCTCTTCGCCAACGGCGGCCATGACCTGCGACCACTGCTGCGTGGTGCAGGAGAGGGCGATGCAGGCGCCAGCGACGACGACATCCTCTCCGCGATCGGCCACATCTGGCAGGGCCGGGCCGACCGCTATTCCGAACTGCGCGCCCTGCGCGGCCCCGACACCACCGACGCCGCCGCACCGCGCCGCGTCGAAATGAGCTACATCGGCGGATGACGATTTCCACGCAAGACATCACAGGCCTGGTGCTCGCCGGCGGGCGCGGCTCACGCATGGGCGGGGTCGACAAGGGCCTGCAGAGTTTCAACGGCTCGCCGCTTGCATTGCACGCGGTGCTGCGCCTGGGCATGCAGGTCGGCGAGGTGATGGTCAATGCCAACCGCAACCTCGCGGCCTACGAATCCTTCGGCACGCCCGTGTGGCCCGACGCCGACAGCAGCTATGCCGGTCCACTGGCCGGCTTCCTGACCGGCCTGGAGCGCTGCGAAACACCTTATCTCCTGACGGTGCCGTGCGACACGCCGCTGTTCCCGCTCGACCTGGCAGAGCGGCTGGGTCAGGCCATGGCCGAAGACGACGCGGACATCGCCATGGTCAACGCGCTCGAAACCGACGACGCGGGCCACACCGCGCTGCGGCCGCAGCCGGTCTTCTGCCTGATGCGCACCGCGCTGCTCGAAAGCCTCACCCGCTTCGTTGGTCAGGGCGGCCGCAAGATCGACCAGTGGACCGCGCAGCACCGCACGGTGCAGGTGCCGTTCGACCGACCCGGCGATGCGGCCGATGCGTTCGCCAACGCCAACACCCTGGCCGAGCTGCAGGCGCTCGAGGCCCGGCCCACCCGATGAGCCGCATCGCAGAGATCGCCGCCGCGCTGGCCGGCTACGACCCGAAGGCGCTGACCGTCGAGGGCGTGCAGCACTTCGTCGAGCAGTTGGTCGCCCCGGGCGTGGCCACCCTGCGGCAACAGCGCGAGGACGTGCCACTGCGCGACGCGCTCGGTCGCGTGCTGGCCGACGACGTGGTGTCGCCTTTCAGCGTGCCGCCGCACGACAACTCCGCGATGGACGGCTTCGCCTTCGACGGCGCGGCCCTCGACGGCGCGACGGGTGAGCTGCGCTTGCAGATCGTCGGCACCGCGATGGCCGGCGCGGCGTGGCGCGGCGAGGTCGGGCCGGGCGAGGCCCTGCGCATCATGACCGGCGCCGTCATGCCGGCCGGCCTCGACACGGTCGTCCCACAGGAGTTCTGCACGGTCGACGGCGACGCGTTGCGCTTCCCCGCCAGTGCGCTGCGCCGCGGCGACAACCGCCGCTTCGCCGGCGAAGACCTGATGGCCGGCAGCGCCGCATTGCGCGCCGGTGACCGGCTCGGCCCGGCTGCCCTCGGCCTGGCCGCGAGCCTGGGCCTGGCCACGCTGCCGGTGCTGCGCCGGCTGCGCGTGGCCTACTTCTCGACCGGCGACGAGATCCTGAGCCTGGGCGATGCACCGCGCGAAGGCGCGGTGTACGACAGCAACCGCTACACCGTCTTCGGCCTGCTCACGCGCCTGGGTTGCGAGGTCGTCGACCTGGGCCTGGTGCGCGACGACCCGGCCACGCTCGAAGCGACGCTGCGCCGTGCCGCACGCGAAGCCGACGCCATCATCACCAGCGGCGGCGTCAGCGTCGGCCAGGCCGACCACACCCGTGCCGTGATGCAGCAGCTGGGCGACATGGCCTTCTGGCGCATCGCGATGCGGCCAGGCCGCCCGATGGCCGTGGGGCTGATTCCGCGCGGCGATGCCACCGAAGGCAACGCCGTGCTGTTCGGCCTGCCGGGCAATCCCGTCGCGGTGATGGTCACCTTCCTGGCTTTCGTGCGCCCGGCCCTGCTGCAACTGATGGGCTGCCACGCCGAGGCGCGCCGGCCGCCGCCCTTGCTGCGCGCCAACAGCGCCACCGCCATCCGCAAGAAGCCCGGCCGTACCGAGTACCAGCGCGGCCTGGTACGCGCGGTGCCGGGCGCGCTGCCCGAGGTGCGCATCACCGGCAACCAGGGCTCGGGCGTGCTGAGCTCGATGGTCGAGGCCAACGGCCTGGTGGTGCTGCATCACGCGCAAGGCAGTGTCGAGCCGGGCGAAGCCGTCGACGTGATGATGTTCGACGGCGTGATCTAGGCACCGATGGGTTCCACATGCTGGCCGCACGGATCGAGTGGATGCAGCAGATGCCGATCTTCGGCGCCATCGACACGGCGACACTCGAGTTCCTGCTGGCCCCTGCGCCGGTGATCGACGTGCCGGCCGGCGCGTACTTCTTTCGCGAAGGCGATCCGGCGACCTGCATGTATGTGCTGGAAGCCGGCCACGTCAGCGTCTCGAAGCACTGGCAGGGCAACGCCCTGCTTCTTCGCGAACTCGCCGCAGGCGACTGCTTCGGCGAGATGGCGCTCATCGATCTCTTTCCCCGCAGCGCCTCGGTGCGCGCCGACACGGACTGCCGTGCCATCGAACTCACGCCCGGCAACCTCTACCGGTTGTTCGAACACGACGCCGCGCAGTTCGCGTTGATCCAGATGAACATCAGCCGCGAATTGAGCCGGCGGCTGCGCGCCACCGACGCCTTGTTGTTCCGCGCCCGCATGGGCGAAACCTGGCTGGCGCCGGCGCCCTTGCCGCCAGCTGGCTAAAGCCGCCCCTGCGCCTTCAGCACACCCTTGTTCGCCAGCAGGTCGGCCCGCTCGTTGCCCGGGTCGCCCGAGTGGCCCTTGACCCAGCGCCATTCGATGGTGTGACCGCCCTCCTGCACCAGCTTGTCGAGTCGCTTCCACAGCTCGACGTTCTTCACCGGCTGCTTGGCGGCGGTCATCCAGCCCTTCGCTTTCCAGCCCTTGATCCACTCCGTGATCCCCTGGCGCACGTACTGGCTGTCCAGGTAGAGCACGACCTTGCACGGACGCGTGAGCGCCGCCAGGCCTTCGATCACCGCCTGCAGTTCCATGCGGTTGTTGGTGGTGTTGAGCTCGCCGCCGAAAAGCTCTTTCTCGGTGGTGCCCGACTTGAGCCAGGCGCCCCAGCCGCCCGGCCCGGGGTTGCCCTTGCAGGCCCCGTCGGTGTAGATCTGTACTTCAGTCAAAAACCGTTTCCTTCGGATGATGTGGATGAGGTGGGTGGTTCGCGGTGCACGCGCCCGGCGATCGGCACCGGCGCGCTGGCACGCTGCGAGGCCCGGCGCCAGTCGGCGCTCAAGAGGCGCATGCCGCGCACGCGCTTGACCGCGACCAGGAAATAGACGGCGCCGAAGATCGGCCACCAGCGTTCGCCGGCCCGGTCGAACCAGCGGCACCGCTCCAGCCAGGCATCGCTGCGCACGGCAGGACGGTAGGCGCCGAAGCGGCCCGACTCGACCTCGAAGCTCAAGAGCCGCAACCAGTCGCGCAGCCGCCAGTAGCCGATGAAGTCGCCGGCCTCGGGCAGGAAGAGTTCGCCGAAACCGAGGCGCTGGTACAGCCGGGCCCGGCGTTGCCGCATGCCCCAGAGGCTGGTCGGGTTCAGGCCGCAGATGACGACGCGGCCTTCGGGCACCAGCACGCGTTCGACCTCGCGCAGGGTCGCATGCGGGTCGGGGCTCAGTTCGAGCGTGTGCGGCAGCACCACCAGGTCGAGGCTGTTGGCGCTGAACGGCAGGGCCGCGAAGTCGGTGAGGAAGGCGGCGCGCGGCGCGGGCACCGCCGGGTCCGTCGTGGCGAGCCAGCGGTGCGGCATGCGGTTGGCCCGCAGGCCGTCGACACAGCCCAGGCCCAGCTGGAGCGCGTGATAACCGAAGATGTCGGCCACCGCCTCGTCGAACTGGGCTTGTTCCCAGGCGAGCAGGTACCGGCCGGGGGGGGTCTCGAACCAATCCTGCAAACCTATAATTTGACCGCTCATGACCCTCGTTCCGCTGCCCGCCTTCGCCGACAACTACATCTGGATGCTGCAGGACGGAAGCCACGCCATCGTGGTGGATCCCGGGGAAGCCAAGCCGGTGTTCGACGCGCTGGCGCGCGCCCATCTGCAGCTGGCCGCGATTCTAGTCACGCACCACCACGCCGATCACACCGGCGGGGTCGCGGCGCTGCGCGAGGCGACCGGCGCAAAGGTCTTCGGCCCGGCGAGCGAGACGATTCCCGAGCCCTGCACGCCGCTGCGACAGGGCGATCACGCCGAAGCGCTGGGCCTGCGCTTCGAGGTGCTCGACATTCCGGGCCACACGGCCGGGCACATCGCCTTCTTCCTGCCGGCCGGCGCGCCCGGCATCGACACGCCCCTGGTCTTCTGCGGCGACACCCTGTTCTCGGGCGGCTGCGGCCGGATCTTCGAAGGCACGCCGGCGCAGATGCTGGCATCGCTCGACGCGCTGGCGGCGCTGCCGGACACCACGCGCGTATGCTGCGGCCACGAGTACACACTTTCGAACCTGCGCTTTGCGGAGGCTGTGGAACCCGACAACGCCGATCTGACTCAGTACCTTGCGCACTGCCAGGCCGTGCGAGCACGCGGCGAGCCCACCCTGCCTTCGCAACTGGGCACCGAGCGCCGGATCAATCCCTTTCTTCGCAGCCGCGAAGCCACCGTCCACCGCGCTGTGCGAGCGCGGTCCCATCTGTCCGCCGCCGCGGACGAGGTCGAGGTGTTCGCGGCATTGCGCCAATGGAAAAACGACTTCAGATGAAATTTCTCTCCGCGGCCCTCGTGGCCGGCGCCCTCTTCCTCACCGGCTGCGCCAGCACCACGCCCACCTCGCCCGACGCGGCAAGCCCCGGTGGCACCGCCTCCGCGCCGCGGGGCGACGCTGCGCCGGTGTACCCGGCCGGCGCCCTCACTCCCATCACGTCCGGCAGCTTCGGCTCGCGCAGCGTGGTGACGCTGGCCCCGCCCGTCGACATGTGGGACCGCATCCGCCGCGGCTTCAAGATGCCCGACCTCGACACCGACCTGGTGCGTGACCAGGAGCAGTGGTATGCCACGCGACCCGACTACGTGCAGCGCATGACGGAGCGTTCCAACCGGTACATCTTTCACATCGTCGAGGAACTCGAACGGCGCAACATGCCGACCGAGCTGGCGCTGCTGCCGTACATCGAAAGCGCCTTCAACCCGCAGGCCGTGTCCAGCGCGCGCGCCGCCGGCATGTGGCAGTTCATGCCCGCGACGGGCACCGACTACGACCTGAAGCAGAACATCTTCCGTGACGACCGACGCGACGTGCTGGCGTCCACGCGCGCAGCGCTCGACTACCTCCAGCGCCTCTACACCATGTTCGGCGACTGGCACCTGGCGTTGGCCGCCTACAACTGGGGCGAAGGCAACGTGGGCAAGGCGATCGCGAGGAACCAGCGCGCCGGCCTGCCCACCGGCTACACCGACATCAGCATGCCGGCCGAGACCCGCAGCTACGTGCCGAAGCTGCAGGCGGTGAAGAACATCGTGGCCAACCCGCTGCGCTACAACGTCGACCTGCCGATCATCTCGAACCACCCCTACTTCCAGACGGTGACGCTCACGCGCGACCTCGACGTGGCCCTCGCCGCCAAGCTGGCCGACGTGCGCATCGAGGACTTCCGCGCCCTCAACCCCGCCGCCCACAAGCCGGTGCTGCTGGCTGCGGGCACGCCGCAGATCCTGCTGCCCTGGGACAACGCGGCTGTGTTCCAGCGCAACTTCGACGCCTATACGCAGGGCCAGTACGCCAGCTGGACCGCCTGGGTGGTGCCCAACACGATGACGGTCGCCGATGCGGCCCAGCGTTCGGGCATGAGCGAAACCGATCTGCGCGCCATCAACCAGGTGCCGCCGCGCATGCTGATCAAGGCGGGCTCCACGCTGATCGTGCCCCGTGGCGTGCGCGTGCAGCAGGACGTGACCGCGCTGGTGGCCGACACCGGGCAGCTGAGCTTCCAGCCGGAGATCGTGACCCGCCGCACGGTGGTCAAGGCCGGCCGCAGCGACAGCGTCACGGCGATCGCGAATCGCTACAAGCTGAGTGCTGCCAATGTCGCGGACTGGAACGACGTCAAGACCAACCACGTGTTCGCACGCGGCTTCAGCGTGATCGTCTACCTGCCGGTGCGCGCCGCCATGAGCGCCCGTGTCGGCACCGGCACCCCGCGGGGTGTGGGCGCCAAGGCACCCGCGCGCAAGGGCCTGGTGAGCAAGACGCCGGCAGCGGCCAGGCAGCCGATCGTGCGCGAGAAGCGCGGCGGCACGCCGGCCAAGAGCAAGCGCTGAGGCGCAACCGCCCTCAGAGCTTTTCCGTCTCGCCGCTGCGCGGCTGCCACGTCATGAGGCGGCGCTCCACCACGCCGACGATCGCGTCGAGCACCAGCGCGAAGGCGGTGAGCACCACGATGCCCGCGAACACGGTGTTCACGTCGAAGGTGCCCTCCGCCTGCAGGATCAGGTAGCCCACGCCGCGCGCGGAGCCGAGGTATTCGCCCACCACCGCGCCGACGAAGGCCAGGCCCACGGCGGTGTGCAGGCTGGAGAACACCCAGCTCGTCGCGCTCGGCAGGTACACGGTGCGCATCAGCTGGCGCTGGTTGGCGCCCAGCATCTTCGCGTTGGCCAGCACCACCGGGCTCACCTCGCGCACGCCCTGGTAGACGTTGAAGAAGACGATGAAGAACACCAGCGTGACCGCCAGCGCCACCTTGCTCCAGATGCCCAGCCCGAACCACAGCGCGAAGATCGGGGCGAGGATCACGCGCGGCATCGAGTTGGCCGCCTTGATGTAGGGGTCGAGGATCAGGCTGGCCGTGGGCGCGAGCGCCAGCCAGAGGCCGCAGGCCAGGCCCAGCACGGTGCCGATGGCGAAGGCCAGCACCGTCTCGAGCAGCGTCGTGCCCAGGTGCCGGTAGATGTCGGCGTTGCCGGCGAGCCCTTCCGGGAACAGCGCGTTCGGCGGCACGGCGATAGGCAGGAACCAGTTCCAGATGCGCCCCGCCACCTGGATCGGCTCACCGAGGAAGAAAGCGAACTGGTTGTTGCGCGAAGCGAGGTGCCACATCACCAGCAACACCACGAGCAGGCCGAGCTGCCAGAAGCGCGCATTGCGCACGTTGGGCCGCAAGGTCGCCATGCTCAGGCGGCCTTCTTCAGCTGCTGCGCGTAGCCCTTGAGGACTTCCTCGCGCAGCACGTTCCAGATCTGCGTGTGCAGCTCGACGAAGCGCGGATGCGTGCGCACCTCAGCCACGTCGCGCGGCCGGGGCAGGTCGATGACGAATTCACCGATCGGCCGTGTCGCGGGGCCAGCCGAGAGTACGACCACGCGGTCGCTCATGGCGATCGCCTCGTCGAGGTCGTGCGTGATGAACAGCACTGCCTTCTTTTTGGATGCCCACAGCGCGAGCACCTCGTTCTCCATCAGTTGCCGGGTCTGCACGTCGAGCGCGCTGAAAGGCTCGTCCATCAGGATGATGTCGGGGTCGAGCACCAGTGTCTGCGCCAGGGCCGCGCGCTTGCGCATGCCGCCCGACAGCTGATGCGGATAGCGGTCGCCGAAGCCGCCCAGGCCCACGCGCGCGAGCCAGGCCTCGGCCTGCGCGGCTGCGTCGCCATCGGGCACGCCGCGGTACTGCAGCCCCACCATCACGTTGTCGCGCGCGCTGCGCCACGGCATCAGCGCATCGCTCTGGAACATGTAGCCCGCGCGCGTGTTGATGCCCGCGAGCGGCTGGCCGAAGACCTTCACCGCACCGGACGACGGCGCCAGCAGACCCGCTGCCACGTTCAGCAGGGTCGACTTGCCGCACCCTGTGGGGCCGACCACCGAGACGAACTCGCCGGCACGGATGCGCAGCGTGGTGTCGGCCACCGCCGTGTAGCGTTGGCCCGGGTTCTCCTTGGCGTGGAAGGTGCAGTTGATGTCGAGCAGTTCGAGCGCATGCTCGGAAAGCGCGTCGGTGTCGGCCATGGATCGGCTCAGAGGCTGAGTGTCACTCAAGCCTTGAACCGTTCTTTCGCGCGTCGGGCGAAGTCGTTGGTGTAGGTCTTCGCGAGGTCGATCCTGTCGGCCTTGACCGAGGTGTCGAAGCTGGCGATGGCCGCCAGCGCCGTCTTCGGACCGTCGGCCGGCACCAGACCATCGATGGCGATCGACTCGCGCACCTTGTCGAAGGACGCGAGGTACAGCGCGCGGTCGCCCAGCAGGTAGGTTTCGGGCACGGTCTTGATGATGTCGCTCGGCCCGGCCGTCTGCAGCCACTTGAGGCCATGCACGATGGCATTCGCGAGCGCCTGGCAGGTGTTCGGATTCTTCTGGATGAAGTCCGCCGGCGCATAGAGGCAAGCCGCCGGCATCGGCCCGCCGAAGACGTCCTGCGTGCCCTTGAGCGTGCGCGTGTCGCTGATGATCTTCACGTCGCCCTTCTGCTCGAGCATGGTCATCACCGGGTCGGTGTTGCTGATCGCGTCGATCTGGCCCGAACGCAGTGCCGTGAGGGCGCCCGCGGCCACGCCGACGCCGATATAGCTCACGTCGCTCGCCTTCAGGCCGCCACGCGACAGCACCAGATTCGCCACCATGTTGGTCGACGAGCCCGGCGCAGAGACGCCGATCTTCTTGCCCCGGAGGTCGGCCACGCTCGCGTAGCCGGCCATGTTCTTGGTCGACACGCCCACCGCGATCTGCGGTGCCCGCCCCTGCAGCACGAAGGCCTGGAACACCTGGTTCTTGGCCTGCAGGTTGATGGTGTGTTCGTAGGCGCCGGAACACACGTCGGCCGACCCGCCGACCACCGCCTGCAACGCACGCGCCCCGCCCGCGAAGTCGGCGATCTCGACATCCAGCCCTTCGGCCTTGAAGTAGCCCAACTGCTCGGTGATGGTGAGCGGGAGGTAGTAGAAAGCCGCCTTGCCGCCGACGGCAATGGAGATCTTCGTGCGCTCGAGCTTGGCCTGCGCGAAGACGCGGGGGATCGCGATCGATGCGGCGGCCAGTGCTGCGGCGGACGTGAAGGTGCGGCGATGAAGCATGCGTTGGACCTGGGTTCTTCGTTTCTTGACGATCGAATCGAGCTTAGGCGCGCGCTCTGTCTACCTGCATCGGGAACATCCCGTGGGGGTTTCCACGTAAGCAGAAAGAGGGCTACCGTCCCGCGAAAACGATGGCGATGTTGACCACGAAAGCCAGCGCCCAGACCGCGCTGCGCGCTGCGTTTGCGCCGCGCAAGTAGAGCGCGATGAACACCAGGCGCAGCGCAATGTAGGCCACGGCCAGCGCATCGATGCGACCCTGCTGCGCGCCGAGCTGATGCGCGATGACCACGGCGCCAATGAAGAATGGAAGGCCTTCGAAGCTGTTGGCCTGCGCGGCGTTGGCACGCGCGCGCCAGCCGCTCTGCTTGGTGGCCCAGTCGCGCGGCGTCACGTTGTCGCGCGGACCGAAGGCGCCGGCCTTCGCGATGTACGCACAGACGTAGGGCAGCGCGGCGGCGACGAGCACGCACCAGTAGGCGATCGTGAGATGGACGTTCATGCGGGCGATCTCGTCGATTCGAAGGGCAAGGCTAGCGCCGGTCGACCAGCGCATGCGCGATGGTGCCGAGGTCGACGTACTCGAGTTCGCTGCCGGCCGGCACCCCACGCGCGAGCCGCGTGACCGTGAGCCCGCGCTGGCGCAGCGCTTCGCCGATGACGTGCGCCGTCGCCTCGCCCTCGGCCGTGAAGTTGGTCGCGAGGATCACCTCGACCACGCTGCCGTCGAGCGCGCGGTCGAACAGCTTCTGCAGGCCGATGTCCTTCGGCCCGATGCCGTCGAGCGGACTCAGCCGCCCCATCAGCACGAAGTAGTAGCCACGAAACGCGTTGGTGCGTTCGAGCGCGGCCTGGTCCGCCGGCGTCTCGACCACGCACAGCTTGCTGCCATCGCGCCGCGGGTCCATGCAGACCTGGCAGACCGTCGCTTCGGTGAAGGTGTTGCAGCGCTCGCAATGCCGCACGTTCACGGCCGCTTCCTGCAGCGCGCGCGCGAGCAGCTGGGTGCCCTGGCGATCGTGCTGCAGCAGGTGGAAGGCCATGCGCGACGCGGACTTGACGCCCACGCCCGGCAGGCGCCGCAGCGCATCGATCAGCGCGTCGAGCGAGCTGGTGTCAGCCACGTCGCTGGCTCGTGCGGACGCAGCGCAGGCGCGTCATCAGAACGGCAGCTTCATGCCGGGGGGCATGCCAGGCATGCCGGCGGTGAGCTTGCCCATCTTGGCCTCGCTGGTTTCCTCGGCTTTGCGCACCGCGGCGTTGAAGGCGGCGGCCACCAGGTCTTCGAGCATGTCCTTGTCGTCGGCCAGCAGGCTCGGGTCGATGGTGATGCGCTTGACGTCGTGCTTGCAGGTCATGACGACCTTCACGAGGCCGGCACCGGACTCGCCCTCGACCTCGATGTGGGCCAGCTCTTCCTGCGCCTTCTTGAGGTTGTCCTGCATGGCCTGCGCCTGCTTCATGAGGCCAGCCAGTTGTCCTTTGTTGAACATCGCGTTGATCCTGAAAGTTCGTTGATATGAAAGGGGTGATGTTAGGCCGGTCGCAGGGTGCCGGGGACGATCTTCGCGTCCCATTGCTGCATCAGCGACTGCACCTCGGGGTCGTTGCGGATCGTGTCCTCCGCCGTCCGCTGCCGCGCCTCGGCGACCTGCTTGTTGCGGCGTGCGGGACTGTCCGTCACGCCGCCGATCTCGATCGCGATTCTGACCGCATGGCCCAGTCCCGCGAGCGCGGCCTGCAGCTTCTCACGGGTCGAGGTCTGGTTGAGCGATTCGCGCTCGACCCGCAGCAGCCACTGGTCCACGTCCCGCGCCACGAGCTGCGACTGCAGCGCCAGTTCGCGCGTGAGGGCGCCGATGGCTTCGGCCACGACCATCTGCGTCACCGTGGCGTACCAGAAGTCGCCCTCCTCGCTTGGCTCGATCGCCGCGACGGGCGCCTCGCTCTCTCGCATCTGCTCACGCGCACCCGGTGCAGGCTGCACACGGACCGGCATCGCGAGCACGCGCGCCGGCGGTTCCTGCCCCGGCGCAGGGCCGGCGGCGAGAGGCGGCGCTTCGCGCACCGGCAGGCGCTGGCCGGCGGGTACGGCGGAGGCCGGCGCGGCGTCACGCTGCACGACAGGCGCAGGCGCGGTTGGCGGTGGCGGTGAAGCCGCGCGCACAGCGGGGACCACCGGTGCCGCTGGCGCTGCTGGATCCACCGGTGTGACCGACGGCGGCGCGGCGACCATGCGCGGCGCCGTCTGGCCGTCATTCAGAGTTTTTTTTTCCGCGGTGGCCGCATCGGCAGGTTTGAAGGCCAGCAGCCGCAACAGCACCATCGTCAGCGCGGCGTACTCGTCCGGCGCCAGCCCGAGCTCGCCACGACCGTGCAGGCAGAGGCTATAGAGCAGCTGCGTTTCGTCCGGCGGCATCAAGCCCGCAAGCCGCGCCGTCTCGGCCGCGTCGGGGTCCGTGTCGCTCGCCGCTGCAGCACGCGAAGGCACCGCCTGCAGCACCGCCATGGCCTGCAGCACCGTCGTCATTTCCTCCAGCGTCGATGCGGCCGACAGACCATCACGACGCAGCACCTCCGAGGTTTCGACGACGGTCTTGCCATCGCCCTGCGCCAGCGCGTCGATCAGGCGGAACACGTGGCTGCGATCGGCGCTGCCGAGCATCTGGCGCACACCGCCTTCGAGCAGTTCGCCGTTGCCGAAGGCGATCGCCTGGTCGGTCAGCGACAGTGCATCGCGCATCGACCCGCGCGCGGCGCGCGCCAGCAGGCGCAGCGCCTGCGGCTCGGCCGGCACCTGCTCGGCTGCGAGTACCTGCGTGAGATGTTCCAACACCGTCTCGGGCGCCATCGGCCGCAGGTTGAACTGCAGGCAGCGCGAGAGCACCGTGACCGGCACCTTCTGCGGGTCGGTGGTCGCCAGCACGAACTTGAGGTACTCGGGCGGCTCCTCCAGCGTCTTGAGCATCGCGTTGAACGCGGTGTTGGTGAGCATGTGCACTTCGTCGATCATGAAGACCTTGAAGCGCCCCTGAACCGGCTTGTACACAGCCTGCTCGAGCAGCGACTGGACCTCGTCCACGCCGCGGTTCGACGCGGCATCGAGCTCGGTGTAGTCGACGAAGCGGCCGGCGTCGATGTCGAGGCAGGCCTGGCAGACACCGCAGGGCGTGGCGGTGATGCCGCCCTGGCCGTCGGGCCCCTGGCAGTTGAGCGACTTGGCCAGCACGCGCGACACGGTGGTCTTGCCCACGCCGCGCGTCCCGGTGAACAGGTAGGCATGGTGCAGCCGCTGCGTGGTCAGGGCATTCGAGAGCGCCTGCACCACATGTTCCTGGCCGACCATTTCTTCGAAATTGCGGGGCCGGTATTTGCGGGCGAGCACGAGATAGGACATCGCCCCATTCTAAAAGCCGTCGAGGCGCATTCCCGCGCGCGGCGTGGGCACTTCCCTCCACGCTAGAATGACGGCTGACGGGCCTCCCCGCATGGTGAAGCGGCCAACCGGGTCAGGTGGGGAACCAAGCAGCCCTAACTGCGTAGCCAGTGCCGGGGGTAAGGCTCGTCAACCTCCTTCTTGACGTCTCGTTCCATCCGATCCGGCCGCCGCCCAGGCACTGCCGGCAGACAGCCGAACGCGACGTGCTCCGGCAGATTCATCGTCTGGGCCGACCGCGCCGATGGGTCCTTCAAGCCGCGTCGTGATCGGCGTTCAGCTTGACATGAAGGGCATCGGCCAAGGCCAAGGTGTCGTGTTCCATGCTGGCAATGCGGTACTTGCCCAGGCGCCTGCCCTCATAACTCAGCACCGCGACAGTGAAGTGATGGCTGAGTGCGGTGGCGGCATCGTGCAGGCATTCGGCGACGGACCGCAGCCCTTCACGAACATGACGCTCGTCAGCCGAGCCTGTGCTGACGCTGTAGTTGAAATACCTGTCTCGGATCTTTCTGATATCGACTTGCGGATGCATGCGGCAACGAACCCTCTCGTGCGGGGATTGTGTGCGGGTCGCCCAACAAATGCATGTCAACCACAAGTACTAAGACGCTGGCGGCATCGCGTCCAAACGGTGCAGCACGCCCTGCGCCGCCGCCAGGCCGCTCGCCATCGAAGCCGTCAGAAGATAGCCGCCAGTCGGCGCTTCCCAGTCGAGCATCTCCCCCGCGCAATGCACGTGTGGCAAGGCGCGCAGCACGGCGTCGGTGTCCAGCGCGTCGAAGCGCACACCGCCTGCCGTGCTGATCGCTTCGGCGATGGGCCGCGGTGCGACGAGCCGAAGCGGCAACCCCTTGATCGCGCGCGACAAGGCTTCGTTCGCTTGCATTCCGTCACGACCGAGCGCTTCGTGCAACACACCCGCCTTGATGCCCTCGAGACCGAGCCGGCTTTTCAGATGACTGCTGAGCGAACGCGATCCGCGCGGATGCATCACCGCGGCGTGAACCTGCTCGAAGGAGCGATCGGGCAGCAAATCGACCGACAGCGTGGCGTGGCCCGCCTGGGCGATCTCATCGCGCAGCAACGCCGAAGCCGCGTAGACCAGGCTGCCCTCGATGCCCGTGGCGGTTGCCACGAATTCGCCCTTGCGCTCGAAGCTGCGGCCCGACGCATCGACGACGTGGATCGCCACCGACTTGAAAGGGTGGCCGGCGAAACGTGATGCGAAGTGCTCGCTCCAGACCACATCGAAGCCGCAATTCGCCGGCTGCAGCGGCGCGACGTCGACACCACGCGCCTGCAGCCACGGCGCCCATGCGCCATCGGAGCCCAGGCGCGGCCAGCTCGCGCCGCCCAAGGCCAGCACCACCGCATCGGCTTGCACCGTGACGCTCCCCGCGGGCGTTGCGAAGTCGAGCGCCGTCGGCACGCCCTCGGCGGACGACCAGCCCTGCCAGCGATGGCGCATGTGGAAGCGCACGCCCGCGCCCCGCAGGCGTTGCAGCCAGGCGCGCAGCAGCGGCGCGGCTTTCATGTCGACCGGGAACACGCGGCCCGAGGTGCCGACGAAGGTCTCGACACCCAGGCCCTGCGCCCAGGCCCGCAGCGCATCCGGCCCGAAGTTCCGCAGCATCGGCTCGATCTGCGTGCGCCGATCGCCGAAGCGTTGCACGAAGACCTCGAAGGGCTCCGAATGCGTGAGGTTGAGGCCGCCGCGGCCGGCCAGGAGGAATTTGCGCCCGACCGAGGGCATGGCGTCGTAGAGGTCGACCTGCACGCCGGCAGCGCTCAAGGTCTCGGCCGCCATCAGGCCGGCGGGCCCGCCGCCGATCACGGCAACGGTCTTTGGAGTATTCATTCAGGGGATCCAAGTTCGAAGAGAAAAGGGCCTTTGGCTATCGCGCCCATAGCGTCCGCACCGGGGACGCTGCCACTTGGTTTCTGCCACAATGCCCAGCACTTTAGCTGCAGCGCAACCCCGCGCCACAAGGACAACACCATGGCCAGCGATCTGATCAAACACATCTCCGACTCCTCTTTCGAAGCCGACGTGCTCCAGTCGGGCAAGCCCGTGCTGGTCGACTACTGGGCCGAATGGTGCGGCCCGTGCAAGATGATCGCGCCGATCCTCGACGAAGTCTCCAGCACCTACGAAGGCAAGCTGCAGATCGCCAAGATGAATGTGGACGAGAACCGCGACATCCCCGCCAAGTTCGGCATTCGCGGCATCCCCACGCTGATGCTGTTCAAGGACGGCCAGCTGGCTGCCACCAAGGTGGGCGCGATGAGCAAGGCGCAATTGACGGCCTTCATCGACCAGCAACTCGCCTGAGTCGATTCCCCAGGGCGGTCGCCGCGCAATGCGCCGGCCGCCTCGTTTTTTCCTGTCATAATCTCTCTCAGTTCACCGGCCCGCCCGGTTTGAGTTCCCCGGTTTGTGAGGCAGTTCTCGCCTCTCCTTAAACCTCCCCCCGTTCCCTCCGTTCGACAACACCCCGAACACCCCGCAAGGGGTCGCTCCATGCACTTAAACGAACTCAAGGCACTCCACGTGTCTGAAGTCCTCAAGCAGGCTGAAGCCCTTGAGATCGAAAACACCGGCCGCATGCGCAAGCAGGAGCTGATGTTCGCGATCATCAAGAAGCGCGCGAAGGCCGGCGAACAGGTCTTCGCCGACGGCGTGCTCGAAATCCTGCCCGACGGCTTCGGTTTCCTGCGCAGCCCCGACACCAGCTTCACCGCCAGCACCGACGACATCTACATCTCGCCGAGCCAGGTGCGCCGCTTCAACCTGCACACCGGCGACATGGTCGAAGGCGAAGTGCGCACGCCCAAGGATGGCGAGCGCTACTTCGCGCTGACCAAGCTCGACAAGGTCAACGACGGCCCGCCCGAGCAGAACAAGCACAAGGTGATGTTCGAGAACCTGACGCCGCTGTTCCCCAAGGAACAGATGAAACTGGAACGCGACGGCGTCAAGAGCGAAGAGAACATCACCGGCCGCATCATCGACATCATCGCCCCCATCGGCAAAGGCCAGCGCGCCCTGCTGGTGGCGCCGCCCAAGAGCGGCAAGACGGTGATGATGCAGCACATCGCCCACGCGATCAGCGCCAACTACCCCGACGTCCACATGATGGTGCTGCTCGTCGACGAGCGCCCGGAAGAAGTGACTGAAATGCAGCGCACCGTGCGCGGCGAGGTCATCGCTTCGACCTTCGACGAGCCCGCCGCGCGCCACGTGCACGTCGCCGAAATGGTGATCGAGCGCGCCAAGCGCCTGGTCGAGCTCAAGAAGGACGTGGTGATCCTGCTCGACTCGATCACCCGCCTGGCCCGTGCCTACAACAACGTCGTGCCCTCCTCGGGCAAGGTGCTGACCGGCGGTGTCGATTCCAACGCGCTGCAGCGCCCCAAGCGCTTCCTGGGCGCCGCGCGCAACGTGGAAGAAGGCGGCTCGCTGACCATCATCGGCACCGCGCTGATCGATACCGGCAGCCGCATGGACGAAGTCATCTTCGAAGAGTTCAAGGGCACCGGCAACAGCGAAATCCACCTGGACCGCCGCCTGTACGAGAAGCGGGTGTTCCCGTCGATCCAGCTCAGCCGCAGCGGCACCCGCCGCGAAGAACTGCTGCTGGCGCCAGAAATCCTGCAGAAGACCCGCATCCTGCGTCAGCTCATGTACAACATGGACGAGATCGAGTCGATGGAGCTGATGCTCAAGAACATGAAGGCGACGAAGACCAATGTCGAGTTCTTCGACATGATGCGCCGGGGCGGCTGAGCACGGCCCACCCCCGAGCTGGCTCACTTCGTGTAGCCGACTCCCCCTCGAGGGGGCAACACCAGCGGCCCGGCAGAGCCGGTTCCGCGGTGTTCCACCAACGAAAAGCCCGTCACCCGACGGGCTTTTTTCATGGCTTGAGTGCGCGGCCCTCGCGTGCGCTTCGGGCGCCCAGGTCGAGCAATTCCATCAATGCGACGGCCTCTTCCGACGGCACGGGGTTGGGGCCGACGCCGAGGATGGCGTCGCGCACCGCGGCGTAGTAGTCGACGTAGTTGCCCCGTCGGTTCGGCACGGTGCCCTCGCGCACCCAGTTCTCGATCGCCGCTACTTTCAGTTCGCCAAGCACGGGGTCGACGCCCCAGTCGCCGCCGCCTGGGCGGCCACCGGCGCGCAATGCATCCTCCTGCGGATCGACCCCGTGCTTCACATAGCTCCCGCGGGTGCCGTGCAGGATGTAGCGCGGCGCGGCATGGGCCGCCAGCGTGGCGGCATGCAGCACGACGCGCAAGGGCGCATGTGGCCCGCTCTCGTAGCGCAGCAAGGCATGGAAGTGGTCCTCGACCTGCGCGCCATCGCGCAGCGTGGCCGTGTCGAGCTGGAGCGTGTCGGGTTTGCCGAAGAGCTGCACCGCCTGGTCGAGCAGGTGCGCGCCCAGGTCCACCCAGAGGCCCGCACCCGGAACCGCCTGCTCGCGCCAGCGCTCGCGCACCTCGGGGCGGAAGCGGTCGAAGTGCGACTCGAAGTAGACGGGCCGCCCCAATTGCCCGCTGGCCAGCACGTCGCGCAAGGTCAGGTAGTCGGCATCGAAGCGGCGGTTCTGGAAGACCGACAGCAGGCGGCCGCGCTGCTGCGCCAGGGCCGCGAGCTCGCGCGCCTGCGCCGCATCGAGCGTGAAGGGCTTGTCGACCACGACATGCTTGCCGGCTTCGAGCGCCGCCTTGGCGATCGGATGGTGCTGGGCATTGGGCGTCGCGACCACCACCAGATCGATGTCGGGCCGGGCGAGCAGCGTCGCGGCATCGGGCTCGACCGGCACGCCCGGCCAGTCGGCCTGCACCTTCTGTGGCCGGGAACTGGCGACGGCCCCCAGAACCAGACCCTGCGCAGCCGACAGCACCGGGGCATGAAAGGTCTGGCCGGCGACGCCGTAGCCGACGAGGCCGACGCGGATCGGCGTGCCCGGTCGCAAAGAAGCGCTGGAAGCCATGGACGACAGTTCCTCAAGAAGGCCTTGACGGGCCAAATGCCCGTATGCGATAATCACGGGCTCCGCGAAAAGTGCAGCCGGGCGCCGTGCCCTGCCGTTCTTCGATCAGCATGATCCAAGGAACCGTCTGAGAGCCCAATGCTCTGGATGTGTGGCTCTCGCATCGACCCCAAAGGAAACACCATGGCAAAAGAAGGCATCCACCCGAACTACCGCGAAATTCTGTTCGTCGACATGTCGAACGGCTTCAAGTTCGTGACCCGTTCGTGCGCGAACACCAAGGAAATGGGCAAGACCGACGACGGTCGCGAACTGCCTTTGTTCAAGCTCGACACCACGAGCGAATCGCACCCCTTCTACACCGGCACGCAAAAGTCGGTGGACAACATGGGTGGCCGCGTCGAGAAGTTCCGCAACCGCTTCGGCAAGACCACCGGCGCTGCTTCCAAGTAAGCTCGCCGCTTCCCGCAGACCCGGATCAAGGGCAGCCCGGTTTACCGCGCTGCCCTTTTTGTTTCTTTCTTCGAGCGCAGTCCTCTTCCGTTGAACGCCCAGCCGACGCCCGCCATCGTTGCCCAGAGCGCCGTCCGCCGCCTGCCGCGGCTGGCGCTCCTGCTGCTGTGCGCCGCCTACTTGATGCCCGGCCTGCTGGGACGGGGCCCGTGGAAGAGCGCGGACATCACGGCCTATGGCTACATGGCCGAACTGGCGCGCAGCACCGAAGGCTTGGCGCGCTGGTTCGACCCCTTGCTGCTCGGCCTGCGGCCAGACCCGCCGGCGTTGCTGCCCTACTGGATCGGCGCCCTGGCGATCAAGATCGCACCGTCGTGGCTGCACCCCGACCTGGCCGTGCGCATCGCTTTTGCCGTGCTGCTCTGGGGCGCCTTCACCGCGACCTGGTACGCGGTGTACCACCTGGCGCGCACGCCCAAGGCCCAGCCCGTGGCCTTCGCCTTCGGCGGTGAGGCGCAGCCGACCGACTACGCGCGCGCGATCGCCGACGGCGCCCTGCTGGCGCTGATCGCCTGCCTGGGCCTGGCGCAGCTCGGCCACGAGACAACGCCGGCGCTGGCCCAACTCTTCTTCATCGCCCACCTGTTCTACGGCGTGGCGGCACTGCCCTACCACCGCGTCGGCGCCACCCTCGCCCTGTGCGTGGGCGCACTCGGCCTGTCTCTCAGCGGCGCACCCTCGGTCGGCTTGGGCCTGGCCGCAGGTGCCGCCTTGCTGGTGGCCCTGGACCATCGGCGCGAGAGCGCCATTGCATCGAGCGACGAGCCGGGCTACCGGGCCACGGCGTCCTTCGAGATCGCCGGTGTCGCGCTGATCGCCATCGGCGTGGCGGTGGCCCTCGGACTGTGGCGGTGGCAGATCGCCCTGCCGGGCCAGCAAGAGGGCCGCCCCTTGAGCGCGGACCTGCGCAGCCAGGCCAAGCTGCTGCTGTGGTTCACCTGGCCGGCCTGGCCGCTGGCGCTGTGGACGCTGTGGCGCTGGCGCCGGCAACTCACGGCGCGCCATGTGATGCTGCCGCTGTGCTTCGCGCTGGGCCCGCTCGCCGCCACCTGGACCACCGACTTCTCCGATCGTTCGCTGCTGCTGGCGCTGCCGGCGTTCGCCACGTTGGCTGCGTTCGCCTTGCCCACCTTCCGCCGCAGTGCCGCGGCGTTGGTCGACTGGTTCACGCTGCTCTTCTTCAGCGGCGCGGCCTTCATCATCTGGGGTTACTGGATCGCGATGCAGACCGGCGTGCCGCCGAAGATGGCGGCCAGCATCACGCGCCTGGTGCCCGGCTTCGTGCCGACCTTCTCCTGGCTCAACTTCGGCTTCGCGATCGCTGCGACGCTAGCGTGGTGCTGGCTGGTGCGGTGGCGCACCGGGCGCCATCGCGCCGCGCTCTGGAAGACGCTGGTGCTGCCCGGTGGTGGCGCGGCGCTGTGCTGGCTGCTCGGCACCACGCTCTGGCTGCCGGCGCTCGACCACGCGCTGAGCTACGCACCGCAGGTACGCGCCATCGCCGAGCGCATCGGCGCGACACCGTGCGTCTCGGCCCTCGCCCTGACGCGACCGCACATCGCCGCGCTCCAGTTCCATGGCCGCTTCGACCTGAAGCCGCTCACGACCGGGGCGGCGGGTGCGGGCGCGGTCGAGACGGCCTGCCCCTGGCTGCTGGTGAGCCCCGAGGCGCTCGGCCGGCCCGGCACCGCCATCGACTTCGGGCGCTGGCAACTGGTCGGCACCTTCCGCCGCCCGACCAGCGCGAGCGACGACATCTTTCTCTACCAGCGCATCGCCCGGTGACCAGCGAACGCCGGATGATCGCGCGGCACGCCGGCACCGTGCTGGCCGGCCAGTTCGCGGTGATGGCCTTCGGCATCACCGACACCATCGTCGCCGGCCGCTATGCGCAGGATGCCCTGGCGGCGCTGTCTGTCGGCTCGGCCATCTTCATCAGTGTCTTCGTCGCGCTGATCGGCGGCCTGCAGGCATTGCTGCCGGTCTGGGCCGAACTCCACGGCGCGCGGCGCCAGGCCGAGGTCGGCCGATCGGTGCGCCAGGCCCTCTACCTGTGCGGCGGCGCCATCGCGATCGGCATGGCCGTGTTGCTCATGCCCGGCGCCCTGCTGCGCTGGACCGCCGTACCCGACACCATGCGCGGCGACGTGGAGGCCTACCTCACCGTGCTGGCCTTCGCGCTGCCACCGGCGCTGCTGTTCCGGCTGTTCAGCACGCTCAACCAGGGCCTGGGCAAACCGAAGCTCGTGACCTGGGTGCAGATGGGCGCGCTGGCGCTCAAGGTGCCGCTGTCGATCTGGTTCGCGTTCGGCGGCGCTGGACTGCCGGCTCTCGGCCTGGTCGGCTGCGGCTGGGCCACGCTGGTGGTCAACTGGGGCATGTTCGCGCTGGCGGTCTGGCTGCTCCGCACGCAGGACTTCTACCGCGCGTACGGGCTCTGGGCGCGCATCGAAGCCCCGGACTGGCAACAGCTGCGCCGCTTCGCGCGCCTCGGCGTGCCGGGCGGGCTGTCGGTGCTGGTCGAGGTCACCTCCTTCACGCTGATGGCGCTGTTCATCGCGCGCCTGGGCGCCACCGCGTCGGCGGCGCATCAGATCGCCTCCAACCTCACCGCCGTGGCCTACATGGTGCCGCTGTCGCTGTCGATCGCCACCAGCGCGCGCGTGAGTTATTGGCTGGGCGCGAGCGATGCGACCCAGGCGCGGCGTGCGTGCGCGCGCGGCTTCGAGCTGACGATGGGGGGTGCCGTGGTCATCGCGTCGCTGATGGTGGCCGCGCGCGGCTGGCTGGCCGACGTCTACACCGACGACCCGGCCGTCACCGCCCTGGCGACCACGCTGCTGCTCGCGACCGCGGGCTACCACCTGGCCGACGCCATCCAGACGCTGTGCGTCTTCGTGCTGCGCTGCTACCGCGTGACGGTCGCACCGCTGATCCTCTACTGCACGCTGTTGTGGGGGGTGGGCCTGGGTGGCAGCTATCTGCTCGCCTATCGCGGCCTGGGGCCCTGGCCGGCCATGCAATCGCCGCTCGCCTTCTGGCTGATGAGCGCCGCGGCGCTGTGGCTGACCGCGCTGCTCTTCGTGGCGCTGCTGTGGCGCACCCTCAGGCGAGCACGCCTGCCGAAGCCCGCGCCGCCCGCACGCGCGTGACGGGGAAGATCAGCGCGAAACGCGAGCCCTGCCCCACGGTGCTCTCGATGCGCAGCTCACCGCCATGGCGCTGCACCACGTGCTTGACGATGGCCAGGCCCAGGCCGGTGCCGCCGGTTTCGCGCGAACGGCTGCGGTCGACCCGGTAGAAGCGCTCGGTCAGGCGCGGGATGTGCTCCGCCGCAATGCCCGGGCCGCTGTCGCGCACCGCATACTCGCCGCGCCCGTCGGGCAGCAGGCGCCAGGTCACGCCGACCTCGCCGCCGCCGGGCGTGTAGCGGATCGCATTGCTCAGCAGGTTCGACATCGCGCTCTGCAGCTCGGTCGGCATGCCGGCGATCTCGGAATCGGCCTCGACCTTGAACGACAGCCGGTGCCCGGCCTGCGGCGCGAGCCGGCTCGACAGGCCGCGGCCCTCGTCCTCGCACTGCGCCATCAGCGCCCGCATCCGCGTCCACTGGCTGACCGGGGGAGCGGCGCTGCCCTCGAGCCGCGACAGCGTCAGCAGGTCGTTCACCAGCGTCTCCATGCGGTGCGACTGCTGCGCCATCAGGCCCAGGTAGCGGGACCGCTCCTCGGGCTCGAGCGGCAGGTTCTGCAGCGTCTCGACGAAGCCGGCGAGCACCGTCAGCGGGGTGCGGATCTCGTGCGAGACGTTGGCCACGAAGTCACGGCGCATCGCCTCGGCCTGCTCGACCGCGGTGATGTCGCGCGACAGCAGCATGCGGCGGTTGCCGGCGTAAGGGTGCACCTGCACCGACAGCCGCATCGGCTGGCCGCTGCGGCCGCGCGCGTGCGTCGCGTCGATGACCACGTCACGGCTGTAGTTCCACGACGCCAGGTAGGCCACGAAGGCCGGGTCGCGCACCAGGTTCGCCAGGTGCTGCAGCATGTCGCGCTCGGCATCGATGCCGAACTGCGCCGCCGCCGTCTGGTTGCACCATTCGATGCGGCCCTGCTCGTCGACCAGCACCACGCCGTTGGGCGACGCCTGGAACGCCGCCAGAAATTCCTGCAGCCGTTCCTGGGCCTGCCGCGTTTCCTGCTCGCGCTCGCGCAGCAGTTTGCGGACGCGTTCGGCCAGCTCGCCCCAGATGCCGGGTCCGCGCGACGGCAGGCCCGCGCCGCCCTGGCGAAGCACGTTGAGCAATCGGTTGGCGCGCCAGGCGTCGAGCGCCAGCCAGGCGAGCGCGCCGACCCACGCACCCCAGCCCACGAAAGGCCAGCCGAAGAACCACTCGGCGAGGCCCGCCGCGGCCGCAGAAGCCGCGAGGAAAGTGGCGATGCGAAAAGGCATGGCGGGCAATTATCCGCCGCGAGCGCGGCGCACTGCGCGGTTCAAACGGTCGCTTGCGCCGTCAGGCGGTAGCCGGCGCCGCGCACGGTCTCGACCATCGGTGCCGCAGCGCCGAGCGATTCGCGCAGGCGCTTGACGTGCACGTCGACCGTGCGCTCCTCGATGTAGACATGGTCGCCCCACACCTTGTCGAGCAGCTGCGCGCGGCTGTGCACGCGTTCGGCATGCTGCATCAGGTAGCCGAGCAGCTTGAATTCCGTCGGGCCGACCTTCAGCGGCGCACCCTGCCAGGTCACGCGGTGCGTGGCCGTGTCGAGCACCAGTTCGCCGATCTCCACCCGCTCGGCCACCGCCTCGGGCGCGCGGCGGCGCAGCACCGCGCGGATGCGCGCGAGCATCTCCTGCGTGGAGAAGGGCTTGGTGATGTAGTCGTCGGCGCCCGCATCGAGGCCGGCCACCTTGTCGGGCTCGTCGCCGCGCGCCGTCAGCATGAGGATCGGGACCGACTTGGTCCGCGGGTCCTTGCGCCACTGGCGCGCCAGCTGCAACCCGCTCTGGCCGGGCAGCATCCAGTCGAGCAGGATCAGGTCGGGCAGGAAGGCATCGATCTCGCGCTGTGCCGAGACGCCGTCTTCCGACCAGATCGGCTCGAAGCCGTTGTGGCGCAGGTTGACGGCGATCAGCTCGGCGATCGACGACTCGTCTTCGACGATCAGGACGCGTGGTTTTTTCATTCGCTTTGGTGGGGCCTACTGCAGCGCAGACTCGATTTCCTGCATCGAAGTGTGCCGCACGTCCGCGCCCTTGACGATGTAGATGATGAATTCGGCAATGTTCTTGGCGTGATCGCCGATGCGCTCGATCGCCTTGGCCAGGAACAGCAGGTCCAGGCTGGCCGAGATGGTGCGCGGGTCTTCCATCATGTAGGTGACCAGCTTGCGCACGAAACCGTCGAACTCCTGGTCGATCAGGTCGTCTTCCTTCAGGATCGACAGCGCCGCGGCGGTGTCCAGCCGTGCGAAGGCGTCGAGCGCCTTGCGCAGCAGGCCCGACGCCAGGTCGGCGGCGACGCGCAGGTCGGACGACGGCAGCGCGCGCGACGAACCGCTCTCGATGATCGACTTGACCATGCGCGCGATCTTGTTGGCCTCGTCGCCCACGCGCTCGAGGTTGGCCGTGGTCTTGCTGATGGCAATCAGCAAACGCAGGTCGCGAGCCGTCGGCTGGCGGCGCGCGATGATCGACGACAGCTCGCGGTCGATCTCGATCTCCATCGCGTTCACGCTGATCTCGGTCTCGATCACGCGGTCGGCAGCTTCGGTGTCGAACTGCGCCAGGGCGTACACCGCCTGCTGGATCTGCGACTCGACCATGCCGCCGAGCTCCATCACACGCGACGAGACGCCGTTGAGTTCGCTGTCGAACTGGCTGGACAAATGCTTTTCGGTCATCGCTGTCTCCTTAGCCGAAACGGCCGGTGATGTAGTCCTCGGTCTCTTTGCGCTGCGGCTTGAAGAACATCTGTTCCGTCGCGCCGAACTCGATCAGGTCGCCCAGGTACATGTAGGCGGTGTAGTCGCTGCAGCGGGCCGCCTGCTGCATGTTGTGGGTCACGATGACCACGGTGTACTCGCTTTTCAGCTCGGCGATCAGTTCTTCGATCTTCGCCGTCGAAATCGGGTCCAGCGCGGAGCACGGTTCGTCGAGCAACAGCACCTCGGGCTTGATCGCGATGCCGCGTGCGATGCACAGGCGCTGCTGCTGGCCGCCGGACAGGCCCGAGCCGCTCTGCTGGAGCTTGTCGCGCACTTCCGTCCAGAGCGCGGCCTTTTTCAGGGCCCATTCGACGCGGTCGTCCATGTCGCTCGCGCTGAGGTTCTCGAACAGCTTCACGCCGAAGGCGATGTTGTCGTAGATCGACATCGGGAACGGGGTGGGCTTCTGGAAGACCATGCCGATCTTGGCGCGGATCAGGGCCACGTCCTGCTTGGACGTCAGCAGGTTTTCGCCGTCGATCGCGATCGTGCCTTCGGCGCGCTGCTCGGGGTACAGCTCGAACATGCGGTTGAAGGTGCGCAGCAAGGTCGACTTGCCGCAGCCGGACGGGCCGATGAAGGCCGTGACCTTGTTCTCGGGAATCTCGAGGTTGATGCCCTTGAGGGCGTGGAACTTGCCGTAGTAGAAGTTCAGGTCCTTGACCGAAATCTTCGAGGCCGTGGCCTGGGGTGCGAGCGTGGTGGGCATGGTGTCGCCTTCTTTAAAGTTTGCTGCGCGTCAGGACCCGCGCGAGGATGTTGAGTGCAAGCACGGCCACGGTGATCAGGAACACGCCGGCCCAGGCCAGGTGCTGCCAGTTCTCGTAGGGGCTCATTGCGAACTTGAAGATCGTGACCGGCAGGCTGGCCATGGGCTGGCTCAGGTCGGCGGTCCAGAACTGGTTGTTCAGCGCGGTGAACAGCAGCGGTGCGGTCTCGCCGGCAATGCGGGCCACGGCCAGCAGCACACCGGTGACCACACCGGCGCGGGCGGCGCGCAGCGTGATGCTCAGGATGACCTTCCACTTCGGCGCGCCGAGGGCATAGGCCGCCTCGCGCAGGCCAGGCGGCACCAGCTGCAGCATGTTCTCGGTGGTGCGGATCACGACCGGGATCACGATCAGCGCCAGCGACAGTGCGCCAGCCAGACCGGAGAAGGTCTTGAAGTAAGCCACAACCACCGCGTAGACGAACAGGCCGATCACGATCGACGGCGCCGACAGCAGGATGTCGTTGACGAAACGGGTCACGCTCGACAGCCAGCCTTTGGGGTTGTATTCGGCCAGGTAGATGCCGGCCATGATGCCGATCGGCGTGCCGACGAAGGTCGCCATCATCACCATCACGAAGGAGCCGAAGATCGCGTTGGCGATGCCGCCCGCTTCGTTCGGCGGCGGCGTCATCTCGGTGAAGGTCGCGATCGCGAGGCCGCTGATGCCCAGGCGCAGCGTCTCCCACAGGATCCACATGAGCCAGAACACGCCGAAGGCCATGGCGGCCACCGACAGCGTCAGCGCGATTTGGTTGACGCGCTTGCGGCCGGCGAACTTGGCAGCGCGGGTTTCATTGAGCGTCTTGATACTCAAGAGTTTTTCAGCCGTGCTCATGATGCCTTCCCTTCGCTCTTCTTCATGCGCTGCAGCAGGATCTTCGACAGCGTCAGCACGACGAAGGTGATGAAGAACAGCACCAGGCCCAGGTACATCAGCGCCGCCTGGTGCAGGCCGGCGCCGGCTTCGGCGAATTCGTTGGCCAGGGCCGAGGTGATGCTGTTGGCAGCCTCGAAAACCGACAACGAGTTGAGCTGGTTCATGTTGCCGATCACGAAGGTGACGGCCATCGTCTCGCCCAGGGCGCGGCCGAGGCCGAGCATGATGCCGCCGACGACGCCGGCCTTGGTGTACGGCAGCACCACCTTGGAGACGACCTCCCAGGTGGTGGAACCGAGGCCATAGGCCGATTCCTTCAGCAGCGGCGGCGTGACTTCGAACACGTCGCGCATCACCGAGGCGATGAAGGGAATGATCATGATGGCCAGGATGATCCCGGCCGACAGGATGCCGATGCCCACCGGCGGGCCCGACACCAGCGCGCCCAGGTAGGGCACGCCAGCCAGAAGACTCTGCAGCGGCTGCTGCACATAGGTCGACAGGATCGGCCCGAACACAAGCAGACCCCACATGCCGTACACGATGGACGGCACCGCCGCCAGCAGTTCGATGGCCGTGCCCAGCGGGCGCTTGAGCCATGCCGGCGACATCTCGGTCAGGAACAGCGCGATGCCGAAGCTCACCGGCACGGCGATCACCAGCGCGATGAACGACGTGGCCAGCGTGCCGTAGATCATCACCAGGCCACCGTACTCTTCCTGCACCGGGTCCCACACGCTGCTCGTGAGGAAGCTCAGGCCGTACTTGGTGATGGCGGGCCAGGCGCCGACGATCAGCGACAGCAGGATGCCGAAGAGCAGCGCCAGGGTCAGCAGCGCAGCACCTTTGGCGGCCCAGCCGAAGAATCGGTCGGTCAGGGCGCCGGTGCGCGGCCGCTTGGCCGGTGGCGGGGTCGCAGAAGCGCGAGCGCGCTCGGCCGCAAGGTCGAGCGTCTGGGCATTGGCGGGGAAGGTGGATGACACGGGGTGCTCCGGTGGAGACATGGGAGACGCGCCGTGGAGCGGGTTGCTGCTCATACGGCGCGCCGGTCTTCTTACTTGTACGCGATGGCCTTGCCCGAGCCGTCCTTGATCTCGCCCCAGCTCTTGGCGATGGTGGCCTTGACGGCATCAGGCATCGGCACGTAGTCGAGGTCGTCGGCGGTCTTGTCGCCGGTCTTGTAGGCCCAGTCGAAGAACTTCAGGACCGTGGTCGCGTTGGCCGGCTTGTCCTGCGACTTCTGCATCAGGATGAAGGTGGCGCCGGTGATGGGCCACGATTGTGCGCCCGGCTGGTTGGTCAGCACTTGATAGAACGACTTGTTCCAGTCGGCACCCGCTGCGGCGGCCTTGAAGGCCGTGTCTTCAGGCGACACGAAGCTGCCTGCTTCGTTCTTCAACTGGGCGTAGGTCATCTTGTTTTGCTTGACGTACGCGTACTCGACATAGCCGATCGAGTTGGGCAGGCGGTTCACGAAAGCGGCGACGCCTTCGTTGCCCTTGCCGCCGGCGCCCACGGGCCAGTTCACGGCCGTGCCTTCGCCGACCTTGCTCTTCCACTCGGCGTTGACCTTGCTCAGGTAGTTGGTGAACAGGAAGCTGGTGCCCGAACCGTCGGCGCGGCGAACCGGCGCGATGGCGGCGTCCGGCAGTGCCAGCGAACCGTTCAGGGCCTTGATGGCCGGGTCGTTCCACTTCGTGATCTTGCCCAGGTAGATGTCTCCGAGCACTTCACCGCTGAGCTTGAGTTCGCCCGGCTTGATGCCGGTGATGTTCACGACGGGGATCACGCCACCGATCACGGTGGGGAACTGCATCAGGCCCTTGGCTTGCAGTTCTTCGTCCTTCAGCGGCGCGTCGGAGGCGCCGAAATCGACGGTCTTGGCTTCGATCTGCTTGAGGCCGGCGCCCGAACCGACCGATTGGTAGTTCACTTGCGTGCCGGTGGCCTTGGCGAAGTCGCTGGCCCACTTGGCGTACAGCGGTGCGGGGAAGCTGGCGCCGGCACCGGTCACGTTCTGGGCGAAGGCGGGAACATGGGCGAAGGCGGCGGCCACGAGGCCGGCGGCTGCAAATTTGAAGGTCGTTTTCATGAGGCTTCCTTTGTGAAGTCAGGCAATCCCGAAATCGGGTTGAAGCGGACTGTAGGAAGCTTGTGTGACATCGATATGACACCGCCCTGCCCAATGAAAACGGGCCTCGCGGCGGCCGAGGCTTCGTGACGCCGTCACAGAACCGTCACGTTTCGCTACGCGCGCTGCGGCTACCATGCGCGCCTGCCTTCCTCTCTCCTGCGACCGCCCTCCTCCTTCATGCAAAACGGCACCCTTCTCGCTGCGGTCGACCTCGGCTCCAACAGCTTTCGCCTCGAAATCGGTCGCGTCGACCACGGTCAGATCCACCGGACCGAATACCTCAAGGAAGTGGTTCGCCAGGGCAACGGCCTGGACAGCAGCCGCAACCTGACCCCCGAAGCCATGCAGCGCGGCTGGGACGCCCTGGCCCGCTTCGGCGAGCGGCTGGCCGGCTTCAAGCGCTCGCAGGTGCGCGCCGTGGCCACCCAGACGCTGCGCGAGGCGCGCAACCGCGACGAATTCCTGCTGCGCGCCCGCACGGTGCTCGGCTTCGGCATCGACGTGATCCCCGGCCGCGAAGAGGCCCGGCTGATCTACCAGGGCGTGGCCCACATGCTGCCGCACAGCGACCTCTCCGACCGCGAACGCCGCTTGGTCGTGGACATCGGCGGCCGCTCCACCGAGATGATCATCGGCCGCGCGCTCGAGGCGCAGGTGATGGAGTCGTACCGTGTCGGCAGCGTCGCCTGGTCGATGAAGCACTTCCCGCAGGGCCAGTTCACCGCCACGGCCTTCCGCTCCGCCGAGGTGGCGGCCAAGGCCGTGCTGGACGACGCGTTGTCGACCTATGCGGCGGACCAGTGGGATGTCGCCTACGGGGCGTCCGGCACCATCGGCGCCGTCGGCGACGTGCTGGCCGCCGCGGGGTCCGCCCCCGGCATCGTCACGCGCGACGGTCTCGACTGGTTGCTCGACCGCCTGCTCAAGGCCGGCAGTGTCGACAAGTTGCGCATGGACGGCATGCGCGAAGACCGCAAGGCCGTGATCGGCGGCGGCCTCGCCGTGCTGCGCGCGGTGTTCGACCTGCTCGACATCCGCGAGATGAAGATCGCCCAGGGGGCGCTGCGCCATGGCGCACTCTACGAACTGCTCGAGCGCGACGACAGCGTGGCCGACCTGCGCAGCGGCACGGTCACGCGGCTGGCGACCCGCTTCGCCACCGACGCCGCACAGGCCCGGCGCGTCGGCGAGACCGCCTCGGCGCTGTATGTGCAGCTCGACCCGGCCGCCCGCGGCGGCAGCACCACCAGCCGGGCCGGCCGGGCTCTGCGCAAGCTGGGATGGGCCGCGCAACTGCACGAAATCGGCGCGCTGGTCTCGCACAGCGACTACCACAAGCATGGCGCCTACATCCTCGACAACGCCGACGCACCCGGCTTCGCGACCAATGAACTGCACCAGTTGAGCCAGTTGGTGCTGGGCCACCGCGGCAAGCTGCGCAAGCTCGAAGCGGCGCTCGACGACGAGACCTTCGTGGCGCAACTGGTGGCCCTGCGCCTGGCCGTGATCCTCTGCCATGCGCGGCGCGACCCCGACACGCAAGGGCTGCGCCTCGTGAAACCCGACGCGCGCACCTTCTCGGTCACCTGCCGCGCCGACTGGCCCGACGCCTATCCGCAATCGGCCCACTTGCTGCGCGAAGAGGCACTGGCCTGGCAGAAGACCGGCTGGCGCATGCTGCTCAGCGGCGGTTGAGCGCCGGAACCCACCCGAACCCTGCGCCGGCTACAGAAATTCGGGCGCCTGCACCGTGACCACGACGGTCTGAACGTCGCCGTCGCGCTCCCGCGTGCGAATCCACCAGACCGAGCCCTTGCGCACCGGACAGCTGTCCTGCTGCATGCCGAGCAACAGCGCCATCGACTGGCCCAGTGCCGGCTGGTGGCCCACCAGCAGCATCACCGACTTGCCGTTCGGCCAACCAGCCGCAGCCAGCAAGCCATCGGGCGTGGCGTCGGGCGCCAGTTCGTCACGCAGCTTGTACTTGCGGCCGAGCGCGAGCACGGTCTGCTCGCAGCGGCGCGCCGGACTGCAGATGATGCGCGTGCCCTCGGGCAATTGCCGGTCGAGCCAGCCGGCCATGCGCTTGGCCTGCTTCTCGCCGCGTGCGGTCAGCGAGCGCTGCATGTCGTCGCAGCCCTCGGTCCAGTCCTCGGCCTCGGCGTGACGCCAGAAGATCAAGTCCATTGCTGAATTTCTCCTTCAGTTCGACCGCCCGCCCAGCCCGCGCGAAGCGTACCGGCCCATCAATGCCGCCTGCGCGCCATGCGCCTCGATGCGGCGCGATGCCCCCGCTTCGCCCGGGTACGTGTCGCTGTTGACGCGCCGGTACACCCCGTCGGCCCCCAGGTCCCAGGCGTCCTGCCCGTCGTGCAGGTAGGCCACCAGACACTCGTCGATCAGGCGCTGACGCAGCCCCGGATCGGTCACCGGCCAGGCCAGCTCGACGCGCCGCATCATGTTGCGGTTCATCCAGTCGGCGCTCGACAGGTAGAGCGATTCGTCGGGACCCTTGCGGAAATAGAAGACGCGCGAATGTTCGAGAAAGCGTCCGATGACCGAACGCACGCGAATGTTGTCAGTCAGCCCCGGCACCTGCGCCGGCAGGGTGCAGGCGCCACGCACGATCAGGTCGATCTTCACGCCCTTCTGCCCGGCGCGCACCAGCGCATGCACCAGCGCTTCGTCGGTCAGCGCATTCATCTTGGCGACGATGCGCGTCGGCTCGCCCTGCGCGGCCGCGGCGCCGAGCGCGTCGATCTGGGCGACCAGGTTGCGGTGCAGATCGAAGGGCGCGAGCCACACGCGGTGGAGCTTGGGCAGCCGGCTCTGGCTGGCCAGGTGCACGAAGAGCGCTTCCATGTCGGCCGTGAGCAGCGGGTCGGCCGTGAGGTGGCTGATGTCGGTGTACAGCGCCGCGGTGCGCGGGTTGTAGTTGCCGGTCGACAGGTGGCCGTAGCGCACCAGCCGCTTGCCCTCCCGCCGGGTCACCAGCAGCATCTTGGCGTGCGTCTTCAGGCCGACCACGCCGTACACCACCTGCGCGCCGATCGACTCCAGCATCTCGGCCCAGTTGATGTTGGCCTCTTCGTCGAAGCGCGCCTTGAGCTCGACCACCACGGTCACTTCCTTGCCCCGGCGCACCGCCTCGCGCAGCAGGCCCATCAGCGCCGAATCGGTGCCGGTGCGGTAGATGGTCTGCTTGATGGCCAGCACCTGCGGGTCGAGCACCGCCTCGCGCAGGAAGGCAAGCACCCCGTCGAAGCTCTCGAAGGGCTGGTGGATCAACACGTCGCCGCGCTGCAGCCGGTCGAAGAAGGACTGGCCCGTCGACAGCGTGACCGGGTACGACGCCGTGTACGGCGCGAAGCGCAGCGGGTTGAACTGCGGCTCGTCGAGCAGGTCGATGACCTGCGTGAGCCGCGCCAGGTTGACCGGCCCGTGCACCCGGTAGAGCGCCTCTGGCGGCAGGTTGAACTGCGCCAGCAAAAAGCTCGCGAGCGATTCGGCACAGCTGGCCGACACCTCGAGCCGCACGGCCTGGCCGTAGTGGCGGTGTTCCAGCCCCTGGCGCAGCGCGGTGCGCAGGTTCTTGACGTCTTCCTCGTCCACCGCCAGGTCGGAATGGCGCGTGACGCGGAACTGCGAGAAGTCGCCGACCTCGCGGCCGGGGAACATGTTCGACAGGTGCGCACGCACCACGCTCGACAGGGCCACGAACAGCGTCTGGCCGTCCGACACCTTGGCCGGCATGCGGATGATGCGCGGCAGCACACGCGGCACCTTCACGATGGCGATCGGGTTCTCGCGGCCGAAGGCGTCCTTGCCGGCCAGCCGCACGATGAAGTTGAGCGACTTGTTCGCCACCTGCGGGAACGGGTGCGACGGATCGAGCCCCACCGGAATGAGCAGCGGCCGCACCTCGCGCTCGAAATAGTCGTGCACCCACTTGCGCTGCGCCGGGTTGCGCTCGCCGTGCGACACGATCTGCACGCCGTGCTTGGCGAAGGCCGGCATCAGCTCGTTGTTGTAAAGCGCGTACTGCGTGTCGACCAGCGCATGCGCGGCCTCGGCCAGGCGCTCGAAGGACGCGACGGTCTCGTTGCCCTTGGCTTCGCCGAGGCTGGCGGCGATCAGGTGGGGCGCGGCACGCACCTCGAAGAACTCATCGAGGTTCGAGGAGACGATGCACAGGTAGCGAAGCCGCTCGATCAGCGGCACCTCGGGGCGCTGCGCCCAGTCGAGCACGCGCTGGTTGAACGCCAGGATGCTGTGGTCGCGGTCGAGCAGCGTCAGGACGGGCGCGGAAGGCGTCTCGGTGGCGGGCGGCGTGTCGGCCGGTGGCGGGGCCGTGAAGGGCTGCATGGTCGATGATTCTGTCGCAAGGAAACCGACGGTCTCTGTCAGTGGGTGTATGACAGTGTCGAGGTCCCTCATGACATTTTCGTGACGATGTCACATTCGACCGTCACATCCCTCAATTGCCCAGGAAATGCTTGCGGTAGCGAGGCGGCAGGTCGTCGATGCGCATGAGCATCGGCAGGTCGGCGGTGTTGAAGTCCGGGTCCCAGGCCGGTGCGCCCAGCACCTTGGCGCCCAGGCGCAAGTAGCCCTTGATCAGCGCAGGCGGCTCGACGACCAGGTCGCCGTTCAGTCGCTCGACCGGCAGCGGCAACCGCGGCTGCACCTGGTACTGGATCGGCGCCATGTGCGTGGTCGAGAGCTGGCGCCAGATGCTGGCCGCCGCGTCGCCGCCGTTCACGCCGTTATGCTGCATCGGGATGCTGGCGCAGCCGATCATCGTGTCGAGCCGGTTGCGGTGCATGAAGCCGGCCAGCGCACCCCACAGCGCCAGGATGACGCCGCCCTGGCGGTGGTCGCGGTGCACGCAGCTGCGGCCGAGTTCCACCATGCGCTCGCGCAGGTCGCGCAGGCGGGTCAGGTCGAATTCGGTGTCGCTGTAGGTGCTGCCGATGCGGCGGGCCTGGGCGGGCGTCAGCACGCGGTAGGTGCCGATCACCTGGCCGGTTTCTTCCTCACGCACCAGCAGGTGCTCGCAGAAGTCGTCGAACAGGTCGATGTCGTGGCCTTCGAGCGTGGTGGTCAGGCGCGCGCCCATCTCACCGGCGAACACCTCGTAGCGCAGGCGCTGCGCCGCGCGCACGTCGTCCTGGTGGCGGGCCCAGCTCACGGTGATGCCCTGCCCCGCCGGCTTCGGCGCTTCCACCGCGACCGGTGCTGCGGGCACCGGGGCCGGCAGCCGGGTCGACGGGGGTGCCCGCCAGAAAGCCGGGCGTGCGCCCAGTTGGGACAGCGGAAACATCGGATTGGGCAGTTCTTGCATGGGGACCCTTCTTCGTTCGGGCGAGTCTCCAGGCCGCAAGTGAAAGTGCCGTGTCTCTCCGATGGCAGTTACGTGACGGTGGCCAGAGGTTGTCTAATGCCGTTCATTCCGACAGGAGTTGCCATGGCCGACGAAGTGAGAGTGGAAGTCGAGACCCGACGCCACCAGATGTTCCCCGTGCTCTCGCACGCCGATATCGACCGGATGCGCCGCTTCGGCACGGTCCAGCGCTACGCGCAGGGAGACTGCATGTTCAGGGCCGGCGAGCCGGGGCTGGGCATGTTCGTGCTGCTCGAAGGCTACGTGGAGATCACCCAGCGCGACGGGCTCGGCCACATCGTGCCGATCGGGCGGCAGGGGCCCGGGCAGTTCATGGCGGAGATCGCGCAGCTTTCGGGGCGGCCGTCGCTGGTCGACGGCCATGCGGACACCGACGTCGAGGCGCTGCTGATTCCGCCCGAGCAGTTGCGCGCACTGATCATCGCCGAGGCCGACCTGGGCGAGCGCCTGGTGCGGGCGCTGATCCTGCGGCGTGTGGCGTTGATCGAATCCGGCGCCAGCGGCCCGGTGCTCATCGGCCCGCCCGACACGGCCGATGTGCGGCGCCTGCAGAACTTCCTCACCCGCAACGGCCACCCGTACCAGGTGGTCGATTCGACCCAGGAGGCCGACGCCGCCGCGCTGCTCGAGCAGTACGGCGAGGCGACGCTGCTGGTGGCCTGCCCCAACGGCTCCGTGCTGATGAACCCGAGCGAAGACGCCCTGGCCCGCTGCCTTGGCATGATCGACAGCGTGGCGCACGACGACCTGTTCGACGTGGTGGTCGTCGGTGCCGGCCCGGCCGGGCTGGCCACGGCCGTGTATGCCGCGTCCGAGGGACTGCGCGTCATCGTCCTCGACTGCCGCTCCTACGGCGGCCAGGCCGGTGCCAGCGCGCGCATCGAGAACTACCTGGGCTTCCCCACCGGCATCTCGGGCGGCGCACTGGCCGGCCGGGCCTACGTGCAGGCACAGAAGTTCGGCGTCGAGATGCTGATCCCGACGGAGGTCGCCTCGCTCGACTGCAGCGGCGCGGCCAAGGGCGAGATGTCGATCCAGCTGGCCGACGGCCGGCGCCTGCGCGGGCGCACCATCGTGATCGCCAGCGGTGCGCGCTACCGCCGGCCCGACGTGCCGCGCCTGCGCGAGTTCGAGGGACGCGGCATCTGGTACTGGGCGTCGGCCCTGGAGGCGCGCACCTGCGCCAAGCAGGAAGTGGCGCTGGTCGGCGGCGGCAACTCGGCCGGCCAGGCGGCGGTGTTCCTGTCGCAGCAGGCCGCCAAGGTCAACGTGCTGGTGCGCGGGCCGTCGCTGGCGGCCAGCATGTCGCGCTACCTCATCGACCGCATCGAGGCCACGCCCAACATCGAGCTGCACCCCTACACCGAACTGGTGACCCTGCGCGGCGACCCGCTCACCACCGGTCTGGAAGGCGCCACCTGGCGCCACCGCCGCACCAAGGAGGAGTACGACTGCCCGGCGCGCAACATCTTCCTGTTCGTCGGCGCCGAACCCGAGACCGGCTGGCTGGCCGGCTGCGAGGTGGCGACCGACCGCAACGGCTTCGTGCTGACCGGCGCGGCCGCCAGCGGCGGTTTCCCGGCGCGGCCGGCCGCCCCGCTCGAATCGAGCGTGCCTGGCGTCTTCGCGGTGGGCGACGTGCGTTCGGGCTCGGTCAAGCGCGTGGGCGGCGCGATCGGCGAAGGCGCCGCAGTGGTCGCGCAGATCCACCAGCACCTCGCCGCCACCAACGCGGCCAGCCTGAGCGGCGCCTGAACCGCGCCTGGAGGGGGCCAACCGGCGCGGCCCCTGCGAAAAAAGAGGGCCGCGTATATGCTGGCGGCCCCCTTCCATCGCCGGTAACAACGACATGCCCCAAGCACCGATCGACGTCTATTCCTGGCCCACGCCCAACGGCCACAAGGTCCACATCATGTTGGAGGAATGCGGCCTCCCCTACGTGGCCCACCCGGTCAACATCGGCAAGGGCGACCAGTTCGCGCCCGACTTCCTGGCGATCAGCCCCAACAACAAGATCCCGGCCATCGTCGACCCCGAGGGGCCGGACGGCCAGCCGATCTCGCTCTTCGAATCCGGCGCCATCCTCGTCTACCTGGCCGGCAAGACCGGCCGCTTCATGCCCGAGGGCGACCGCGCCCGCTACGACGTGCTGCAGTGGCTGATGTTCCAGATGGGCGGCGTCGGCCCGATGCTGGGGCAGGCGCATCACTTTCGCCTCTACGCGCCCGAGAAGCTCCCCTATGCCATCGAGCGTTACACCAACGAGGCCAAGCGCCTCTACGGCGTGATCGACAAGCGCCTGTCGCAGAGCGCCTTCATCGCCGGGCCGGACTATTCCATCGCCGACATCGCCATCTTCCCGTGGCTGCGCAGCTGGGAGAACCAGGGCATCGTGCTGACCGAGTACCCGCACCTCAAGCATTGGTTCGACGGCATCGCCGCGCGGCCGGCGGTGCAACGTGGCGTGAAGGTGCTGGCGGACCTGCGAAAACCCCTCACCGGCGACAAGGAGCGGGACATTCTTTTCGGTAAATCGCAGTACGCGAAGCGCTGAGCAACCGCGCTTCGCGAATCGACCTCGAAACTCAGGCTAGAATCGAGGGCTTGTCGGGGCGTAGCGCAGCCTGGTAGCGCATCTGCTTTGGGAGCAGAGGGTCGTGAGTTCGAATCCCACCGCCCCGACCATTGGAAAAGTGAAAGCCGGTGAAGACTGCAAGGTCCTCACCGGCTTTTCGCTTTCATGCCCGACCCAGGGCATGCGTGGCAAAATCCGCGCCGCAGCGACGACGCGCCAAGCGCCTTTCGACCTGCACCTGCTGCCCGTAGCTCAGTTGGATAGAGCACCTGCCTTCTAAGCAGGTTGTCGGGGGTTCGATCCCCTCCGGGCAGGCCATCAGACGGCACAGCAACCGAGTTGCCGAGTGCGTTGTGACTTGTCAGCTCCGCTCCCGCGACGTGAACTTCTTCGCCCCCGCCGAGTAAGCCCCCGAAGCGAAGTTCGTCGCATGCCCCTGGCGCGCCGCGTCGCACGCCTTCTCGAACAGCTCGTCGCCCATTTCCTTCCACCACCCTTTGGTGATGGCGACCGACGTTTCCGACCAGCCGGCCATCAGTGCGCAGCATTCGGCCACGCGCGTGTCCAGCGCATCGTCCTCGACCACTTCGTGCACCAGCCCCAAGGCGAGCGATTGCTCGGCGGACGCGATCTCGGCCAGCAGCACCAGGCGCTTCGTGGCGGCCTCGCCGATGATGGGCCAGAGCAGTGCGCTGCCGACGATCGCGGCGGAGCCGACCTTGAATTCGGTCATGCCGAAGCGTGCCTGGGTCGATGCGATGCGCAAGTCCGACAGCAGCGCGATCTGCAGCCCTGCCCCGGCCGCCACGCCGTTGATGCGGGCGATGACCGGCTTCTTGAGCGCGCGGAAGATGCGGTACAGGTCCAGGTAGCTCTCGATGCGTGCGGCCGAGCCGGCTGCGTCCATGGCGGCGCTTTCGTACTGGTCCTGCCCGGCGCAGAAGGCCTTGCCGCGGCCGGTGATGACGATGACGCGCACCGCGTCATCCGCGTCCGCCTCGAGCAAGGCCGCGCGGAACAGCTTGCGTTGCTCGGCATTGAAGGCGTTCATGGCCTCCGGCCGGTCCATCGTGATCAGGGCGCTGGCCCCTTCGACGTGGAGGGTGACGCAGGGTGGCGTGGCGGTCGGTTCGGTCATGGCTTGTCTCTCGTTCATGGGAAGGGTCAGCGGTTGGCCGCCTTGATGGGCTGCACGACGCGCTCCCATTTCGTCGACTCGGTCTGCAGCAGCTCGCGCGACTGCGCCGGGGTGCTGTGCACGATCTGCACGCCGAGTTGCGCGAAGCGGCGCTGGGTCGCTTCGTCGTTGAGCGCGTCGTTGAGCGCCTTGTTCAACTGCACGACGACAGCATCGGGCGTGTCCTTCGGCGCGAGGATGGCGTAGACGGACGACGCGACGAACTGCGGCAGGCCCTGCTCCGCGAACGTCGGCACGTCGGGCAGCACGGCCAGCCGCAGGGCGCTGGCGACGCCCACCGCCTGGGCGCGGCCGCTAGCGAGATTGGTCAGCGCGGTCGGCGACGTGGTCACCATGATCTGGATCTGGTCCGAGAACAGGTCGGCCATGGCCGGCGCGGAGCCCCGGTACGGGACATGGAGCAGATCGACGCCGGCCTGCTGCTTGAACCACTCGGTGACGATGTGTTCCGTCGACCCATTGCCCGACGAACCGTAGGCGAGCTTGCCCGGGTTCTTGCGGGCCGCCGCACCCAGATCCGCATACGACGTGATGCCGCTCTGCTTGGACACCAGCATCACCAGCGGCAGTTCGCCGACGGTGGCGACCGGCTTGAAGTCCTTGGCGATCTCGAAGCCCGAGACCTCCGGCCCGACCATCTTCTCGGACATCACATAGGACGTGGTCGGCGCCATGAGCAAGGTGTACCCGTCGGGCGCCGCGCGTTTCACGAACTGCGCAGCGATGGCGCCGGCGGCGCCTGTCCTGTTGTCGACGGTGACCGAGGTCTTCAACTGCACCGAGACGCTCTGTGCGATGGCCCGCCCGACGACGTCCACCCCACCGCCGGCGGAGAAGCCGACGATCAGGTTGACGGGCTTGTCGGGAAAGGCCGCATGGGCGCCCGCGCACAGCACGAGAACCGCCGCGCCGGCCGCAGCCGCTCGACACCACGAAACCAGGTTGGCTCGAATCATGTTCTTCCTATCGAATGAAAAAACGGGACAGCGACTGGATGATCGGTCAGTCAGGCGTCTTCAGCGCTTGGCCACGCGGAAATCCGTGTGGGCGGCATCCCAGACACCCACCACATCGCGTGAGAGTTCCTTCTTCTGAATCCGCTGCGTGGGGGTCTTCGGAAACGCATCGACGAATTCGACATAGCGCGGAATCTGGAAGTACGGCAAGCGCAGGCTCGACCAGCGGATCAGCTCCAGCGGCTCGACGCGCACGCCATCGCGCACACGCACGATCAGCTTCAGTTCGTCTTCGCCCAGGTCGCTGGGCACGCCGACCAGCGCGACCTCGGCGATGGCTTCATGTTCGGCGAAAACGCTTTCCACGTCCCACGCGGAGATGTTGATGCCCCGGCGGCGCAGCATGTCCTTCTTGCGTCCGGCGTAGAAGAGGTTGCCGTCGGCGTCGGCATGCGCCAGGTCGCCGGTCAGGAAGAGATCGCCGCGCCGGGCGGCGGCGTCCGCCGCGAGGTTCTTGAAGTAGCCCAGGAAGCCCAGTCGCGCGTCGCGCGCGCGCACCGCGATCTCGCCCTTGTCGCCGGCGTGCACCGGTGCGCCCTCGTCGTCGATCAGCGTCACCTCGTAGTACGACAGCGGCTTGCCGATGGAGCCCGGCGTGCCGTCGACATTCCCCGTGACGAAGGTGATCAGTTCCGAGAGGCCGTAGCCCTCGCGCATGGTGACGCCGAAGCGCTCGGCGAACGCCTGCCAGATGTGCGAGGGGCAGCCACCGCCCCAGGCGATGCGCACGCCGTGCGCTCGGTCGTCGGCGCGCGCGGGTTGCTTCAACAGCATGGGCAGCACGCTGCCGAGGTAGTGGATGTGCGTGGCCTGGTGATGCCGGGCCTCGTCCCAGAAGCGCGATGCGCTGAAGCGTTCCAGCATCGCCAGCTGAAAGCGGCCGATCAGCGCCGCGATGGCGACGGCCACGCCGGAGCCATGGTGCAAGGCTTCCCAGAACAGGAACACGTCGCCCGGCCCGGCTTCGGTGAGGCGAAGCACGGCCATCGGCCCGGCACGCAGATGGCGGTCGCTCTTGAGCACCCCCTTCGGCGCACCCGTGGTGCCGGAGCTCGGCGTCAGCGCGACGATGTCGTCCGCGGCAACGTCCAACGGCGCCGTGTCCTCGACACATGCCGCATAGGCATCGAACTCGCCATCCACACCGTTGCGCCGGATGAGCGGGGGCAAAGGCGCCCCCAGGCCTGCGAGCGCGGCTTCGTACGCGCAGTCGACCACCAGTGCCTTCGGCGCAAGTTCGGTCAGCAGGTGCACGAGCGGCGCGCCGATCAGATGCACGTTGATCGGCACCCGCACCATGCCCAGCTGCGCCAGCGCGAAGATCACGTAGAGGTGCTCGGGGTGGCTCGGCAGCATGACGGCGACGCGGTCGCCCCGCGCCAGCCCATGGGCCTTGAGCAGGGTGGCGACCTGGTCGACCCGGCGCTTGAGCAGGCGGAAGGTGATGCACTCGTCACGGAACGTGCAGTAGGTGTCGTCCGGGTGCAGACGCGCGCGCCGCGCCAGCAGCGCGCCGATGGTCTCGTCGCCGACGTCGTTCATCGAGACCTGTGCCAGAAGACCATCTTGCAGCGACATTCCACATCCAGTGAGAAGTGACACATAAATTGCGATGCAATTTTATGAATTGAATAACAATTTACGAAGCTTCTGGCTTTGTCATGTCTTTGTCAAGATGCCCCGCGTACGTGCTTGTGCGTACAGGGCCGACGCGCACGCCAGCGCGCGCACGGATGCGGGCAAGGAGCGGGAGACGCTCAGATCGACGCTTGGCGCGCCGTCTGTTCGAGCAGGGGAAGAATCGCCTTGCGCGCCTTGGCCAGGTCGAAGCGGGTGCGCACGGTCGAGACATTGATGGCCGCGACGATGCGCCCGGCGTCGGTCACCGGCACGGACACGGAGATGCCGTCCTCGGCAAAATTCTTCTCGGTGAGCGAGTGCCCATCTTTCGCTGCTTTGCGGAAGATGGCGACGACTTCCGCTTCGCTGCGCGAGCCGAAGCGTGCGCGGACCTCGGGGGCGAGGGCTTCGTACATCGCGACCAGTTGCGAGGCCGGCGCCTGCGAGAGCAGCACCTGGCCCGATGACGACGTCAGCGCGGGAAACCGGCTGCCGACCGGCAGGTTGACCGCGGTGACGTGAGCGCCGGCGAAGTTCTGCAGGACCACCACGTCGGCGCCATCCAGCTCGACCCAGGACACCGTTTCCAGCGTCTGTGCGGCGAGCGCCTGGAGCAAGGGATAGGCGAGGTCCATCTGCGAGCGATGGCGGTGGATGCCACGCACCAGGCCGAGCAGTTTCAGCGCGGGAACGTAGCGCTTGGACTCCGCATCCTTGTTGAGATAGCCGAGCTGGTGCAGCGTGTAGACATAGCGCTGCGCCGCGCTGCGTCCCATCTCCGTGCTGTCGGCGATGTCGCCGATCGACAGCGGCGCTGCATGCTCGTTGAACAGCTCGAGCACGCGCATGCCCTTTTCCAGCGAGGCGATGAACAGCCGTGGATCGGGTTCGTTCTGGCTATCGGGCTGTGTCGAGGACGCCATGTGTCGGGGCAATGTGGAATTCCTGAGGGGCGTCCGCGGGGCGTCAAGAGGGTTGGCGCGCGGAGTTTATCGCGTCGAGCCCCGCGCGGATGCGCCGACGCTCGGCCGCCTCCAGCGGATCACCAGCTTGCGCAGTTCGCTGTACCAGACCACCACGCTCGCCATCGCGGCGCACAACAGCCACTGGTCGAGCGCGAGCGGTGCGGTGCCGAACGCGAGATTGAGGAACCCGAGGTGGACGACCGCCACCTGCAGTGCCACCGACAGCACGATGGCCGCCCAGAGCCAGCGGTTGACGAACAGGTGCGAGAAGGCACTCCGGCGGTCCGAACGCGCGTTGAAGCAGTTGAACAACTGCGCCAGCACCAGCGCCGTGAAGCCGGCCGTACGGGCCGTGGCCAGGTCGTGGTGGCCGTCGATCATGCCGCCCGGCAGGAAGATGTCGATGGTCAGCAGGGTCGTCAGCGCCATCACCAGACCCACCTGGATCACGCCCGACCACATGCGCGCGTCGATCACGCGCTCGCTGCGGCCGCGCGGGCTGCGGGCCATCACGTCGTCCGTCGGTGGGTCGACGCCCATGGCCAGCGCAGGTCCGGAGTCGGTGACGAGGTTGATCCAGAGGATCTGCGTCGCGAGCAGCGGCAGCACCACGGCCCCCTCCGTGCCGACCAGCCCCAGCATGCCGGCGCCGACCACGCCCAGGAACACGGTGAGCACCTCCCCCATGTTGGACGACAGCAGGTAGCGCAGGGACTTGCGGATGCTGTCGAAGATACCGCGCCCTTCGCGCACGGCCGCGACGATGGTGGCGAAGTTGTCGTCCACCAGGATCATCCGCGCCGCTTCGCGCGTCACCTCGGTGCCGGTCACGCCCATGGCGACGCCGATGTCCGCCGCCTTCAACGCCGGTGCATCGTTGACGCCGTCGCCGGTCATGGCGACGACGCTGCCGTCGGCCTGCAGCGCCGCGACGATGCGCAGCTTGTGCGCGGGCGCCACCCGCGCGAAGACGGCGGTGAGGCGCACGGCCTCTGCAAAGGCGGCAGCGTCCAGCCTGTCGAGTTCCAGCCCGGTGAGGGCCGTCGCGCCGGGCGCCACGATGCCCAGGTCCGCCGCGATGCGGGCCGCGGTGCGCGGATGGTCGCCGGTGATCATGATCACCCGGATGCCGGCGCGCTGCGCATCGCGGATCGCCACGGCCGCTTCCGCGCGGGGCGGATCGATGATGCCCACCGTGCCGACGAAGACCAGCTCGCGTTCGAGCCCGCTGAGCCCATCGAGTGCATCCATCGCCGACGCCTGCTCCTGCGCCGTCAGGGGCCGATAGGCGACGGCCAGCGTGCGCAGGGCCGCGTCGGACAGCGCGTCGACATCGGCCACGATCCGCGCGCGCATCGCCGTGTCGAGCGCGATGACGTCCAGGCCCACGCGCACCCGGGCGCAACGGGCCAGCAGCACGTCGGGCGCGCCCTTGGTGATGAGCACGGCCTGGTCGCCGTGGTCATGATCGCGCTCGATCGTCGACATCATCTTGCGCTCGGAGGTGAAGGGGATTTCGGCAATGCGCTCGAAGCGCTGCACCCGGCGCGCGGTGAGCCCCATCTTTCGTTCGGCCACGAGAAACGCCGCTTCGGTCGGGTCACCATGGATCGCCCAGGCGCCGTCCGCGTCCTGATGCAACTGCGCATCGCCGGCCAGGCTGCCGCCGGCGAGCACCACGGTCTGCTCGTCGCGCAGCGGCCCGGCCTGCAGTTCGGCACCCTCGTGCTCCACCTGCCCCGTCGGCGCATAGCCCGCGCCGGTGATGCGGGTGCTGCCCGAGGCGGTCACGACGCGTTCGATCGTCATTTCCGCGCGCGTCAGCGTGCCGGTCTTGTCGGTACAAATCACCGATGCGGCACCCAGCGTTTCGACCGACGACAGGTTCTTGACGATGGCGTTGTGCTTCGCCATGCGCTGCACCCCCATGGCCAGCACCACCGACAGGATCGCCGGCAAGCCTTCGGGCACCGCCGCCACCGCGAGCGACACGCCGAGCAGCAGCACGGCGACCACGTCGGCCGCCGTGCGAATGTCGGAGATCAGCAGGATCGTCGCCACCACCACCGCGGCGATCACCACCACCGCGATGCCCAGCATGCGCCCGATGCGTGCCACCTCGACGCTGAGCGGTGTCGGCGCTTCGACGGTGGCGTCCAGCATCCCGGCGATGGCGCCCAGCTCGGTGCGCATGCCGGTGGCGGTGACGATGGCACGGCCGGTGCCCTGCGCAATGGCCGTGCCCTTGAACACCATGTCGAGCCGGTCGCCGAGCGCGGCGGGTGCCGGCAGCGTCGTCGCATCCTTCAGCACGGCCTCGCTCTCGCCCGTCAGCGAGGCCTCGAGCACCCGCAACGACGACGCTTGCAGCAGCCGGGCGTCGGCCCCGACGGCATCGCCTTCGCCCAGCACCAGCAGGTCACCCGGTACCAGCTCGGCGCTCGGAACGCGCCGCGCATGGCCGTCGCGCACGACGGCCGAAGTGACCGCCGTCATGCGGGCCAACGCGGCCACCGCGTTTGCCGCCTTGGCCTGCTGGACGAAGCCGAGCACACCGTTGAGCACCACCACCGCCGCGATCACCAGCGCATCCAGCGGCCAACCGGCGAAGCCCTCGATCGCCCAGGCGCCGAGCGCGATGCCGATGGCGGCCAGCAGCAGGTAGACCAACGGATCCTGAAACTGCGCCAGAAGACGCCGCCATGTCGCCACGGCGGCCGCACCGCGCAACTCGTTGCGGCCGTGCGCGACCAAACGCCGCGTGGCCTCCTGCGAGGTCAGCCCGCGTTCGGCATCGGTCGCGAGCGCCTGCAGCACCTGGCCCGCCGCCTGCACGGACGGGTCGCCGAGTTCAGGGGCTTTCGGCACATCCGTCATTCGCTGGTCAGCACCGCGGCGACGGGGCGCCGCAAGGAGCGCGGCATCTCGCGGCCCCGGCCGAAGCGCACCACGAGATCCGGGCGCTCCGCGCCCAATCCCAAGTCGCGCGCCAGCTGCGGCCGCATGCTGGCGACCTCCACCGGCTGATTGAGGAAGGCATTGCGGATGCCGAGCGCCGTCGCCTGCAACGCGAATCGCTGGTAACAGCGGCCCACCTCCACCCAGTGCGCCTTGTCGTTCCCGGCGGAGGCGAACACGGCGATGCCAGCCGAACTGCGAACCTGCTTCGCATATTTGTCGTTCTCGGTCTTCGCGGTGAAGAAACCGGAGAAGAGCCGTTCGCCGAGCCATCGCGGCACCGACGGATTGCCGGATGCACCCGTGAACAAGCCGTCGCCCGTGCGGACCGCCTCCGCATCGCCGAACCGTATCCAATGCTTGAGTTCTTCGACGAAGGCCGGGTCGTCCATCTGGACGGTGTTGGCCGCGACGACATGGGCCAGCGTCTTCTCCATCGCGGCCCTGTCGTCGAGGATCAGCAACCGGACGCCGCTGCCGGTGCCGGCCCGCTCGAGCAGCTTGAGTTCTGCGGTCGACACCGGCTGGCCGTCGAATTCGGCGCGCGTGCATTGCCGCTCGAAGATCGCATCGAACAGCTCGGAGGCCACCGCCCGGGTCGGCTCGAGCCGCACCCTCACCGCGCTGCCGGCCGAGGCATCGACGACGGCCTCGGCCTTCAGCCCGTGCGCCAGCGCCGCCTGCACCAGGTTTTCCGTGGCGCACCCGAGCGACACGAACAGATGGTGGTCGTCCGGATCGACCGCCGGACATCGGCGCGACAGATCCGGAATCACGTCGACGCTCTGCTCCTGCAGCGCGAACTTCCAGCACTGGGTGTTGTGGCTCGACGGCGCCAGCGTGGCACAGCGCACCAGTTCCTCGAGCAGCGGCACGCGGCCGGTGGCCACGGGCGCATCCGGCCGCCAGGTACGTTGAACCGCCTCGGTGTAGCTCCGGTCTCCGGCGCCCAGGGAGCATCCGTTCAGCAGCAGGGGCGGGGTCATCGCGCTTGCGCAGCGCGTCGCGAAATGCCTTCGGTTCAGGTGTGTCATATCCCGTCTTCGCGCGATGGTTCTGCCGGCTCCGCGAGCGCCTGCAGAAGCCTGAGCTGCTCCTGTTGCATGACCAGCAGCGCCGTCCACTGGGTCTCCCGCAGTACGTCGATCTTCTCGTGGAGCAACATGATCTCCAGCTCCGCCTTGAGATTGACCTCGTAGTCGTGCGCCGCCGTGAGACGGTCTTTCTCCGACTGGCGGTTCTGGGACATCAGGATGACCGGCGCCTGGATCGCCGCCAGCATCGACAGGAACAGGTTGAGCAGGATGTACGGATATGGATCGAAGGTGTTGCCCTGGTGGAACAGCAACACGGCATTGATCCCCACCCACACCAGCATGCCGCCCACGAACAGACCGACGAAGACCCAGGAGCCGCCGAACGACGCGACCGTGTCGGCTGCGCGCTGCCCGAACGATGCGGCGCCCTCCAGATCCCGGGCAAGGTTGCGCGCGATGTGCTTGCGCTCAGTCACATGGCGCGCCACACGCTGGGTGGGCTCGTCGAGCCCCTCGTAGGGCGTGCCCAGGAGTCTGGAAACGTTGTCGTGGGTCTTGGGCATGGGGTCTCGCCAGCGAAGCCCGTCAGACGGTCTGCGACACGAGCGCAAAACTCATCGCCCATTCGCCTCTGCGATCGGTGCCGCTGCGCGCTTCGGAGGGGCCGCACCGAGGCGCGCCAACGCTCACGGCGCCAGCGTGGCTGGATCTGGAATGCGGGTTCATGCGTGGGCTCCTTGGGAAGGGGCCGCCAAGCACTGCCCCGATTTCCATGATGCGCGCATGTCCGATGACCGACCCTGCGCTGGCGCAAGTGCGGCTCTCACAGTTGCGAGCTCCGCATTGCCTGTATGGTGCATCGGATGAACCCCTCGTCACTCCTGGCCGCGGCACGCGAGCGCGTCGCAGCGCTCCAGGCTTCGCTCACAGACGCCGACGGCGTGCCGGCGACGCTGATCGAAACGCACATCTCGTGGCTGCTGCTGGGCAGGTCGACGGCCTACAAACTGAAAAAGCCCTTGCGGCTGCCATTCCTGGACTGCACGACGCTGGCCGCGCGGCGCCGGTTCTGCGACGAGGAATTGCGGCTGAACCGGCGGCTGGCGCCCTCGCTCTACCTCGACGTGGTGGAAGTCTGCGACAACGGACAGGGCGCCACGTTCGGCGGCCCCGGCACGGTGCTCGATGTCGCAGTCCACATGCGCCGGTTCCCGGATGGCGCCTTGTGGCGCGACATGCTGAGGGCCGGCACGCTGGCGCCGCACCATGTCGACGCGATGGCGCAGACGCTGGCAGCTTTCCACCGAACCGCCGCGGTGGCACCCGCGAGCAGCGCGTTCGGGTCTGCCGCCGCCCACGCGCAGGTGGTGCAGGGCCTGGGCGAGACGGTCGAGGCGCCGGCACTGCGCGCCTGGATGGCCGGGCAGTTGCAGGCGCTGGGGCCCTGGTGGGCCGCGCGTCAACGCGAAGGCCATGTCCGCGAATGCCACGGAGACCTGCACCTGGGCAATGTGCTGCAGCTCGAAGGCCAGGCCACCGCCTTCGACGGGATCGAGTTCGACCCGGCGCTGCGCTGGATCGACGTGGTCGACGACATCGCCTTTCTCGCCATGGACCTGCTGGCGAACAACCGCCGCACGCTCGCGTTCCGCTTCATCAACGCCTGCTTGTCCGCCAGCGGCGACTACGGCGCCCTCCCCGGCCTGCGCTTTGCCATGGTGTGCCGCGCGCTGGTGCGCGCGCAGGTGAGCACCCTCGCCGAGCGGCAGGGCGTGCAGGCGGTCGGCGGCTGCGATGCGTCCGCCTACCGGGCACTCGCAGAAGCGCTGTCGACCGCCGACGATGCGCGCCTGGCCATCACCCACGGGCTACCGGGCTCGGGCAAGAGCTTCGTCTCGCAAGGCGTGCTCGAAGCAGCCGGCGCCATTTGCGTGCGCTCCGACGTCGAGCGCAAGCGCCTGTTCGGGCTCCAGGCGCGAGCATCGTCCCGTGAGCGTGTGCCCGGCGGCATCTACGATGCGGCCACGACACACCGCACCTACGCGCGCCTGCAGCAGGTCGCCGACATCGCCCTGCGCGCCGGCTGGCGGGTGATCGTCGATGCGGCCTTCCTGCGCCACGCGGAGAGGGCCTCGTTCGCCGGACTGGCGGCCGCGACGGGGGTGCCGTTTTCCGTGCTCGATTGCCGCGCCGCGCTGCCGGTGCTGCAGCAACGAATCGAAGCGCGACAGGCCGGCGGCGCGGACGCGTCGGAGGCCGATCTGGCCGTGATGGAAAAGCTGGCCGGAGCCGATGAAGCGCTCAGCGAATCCGAGCGTGCGGCCGCGATCGTCGCCGATGCTGCAGCACCCGTGTCACCGCAGGCCATCGCCGCGCAGTGGCTCGCGGCGACCTGACAACGCTCAGCCTTCCAAGCTCTCAGGCCGGCGTGCCCGCGCCGCCCATCTGGTCGTACTTGACGAAGTGCTTGCGCGCCAACGCCACCAGCGCCTTCTCGCTCGGGTGATCCACGACCTCGTAGCCCGTGATTCGCGCGGCCGTCGGCGGACGATGCTTCTCGACGTAGTGGCGGAAGTCGGCCAGGCCGGTGTGCCCGCCGGCCATGAGCACCTCGGCAATGCCTTCGAGCGCGTCGCACACCTCGGCGAAGAATTCATGTTCCGACCGCACGGCGCTGCCATGCTGGCGCGTGTAGTGCGCATGCGCATGGATCTTCTGCTCCACCGTGTGTTCGGCGTCGAACTGCACCACCTGGGCGGACTGGTGGTCGACAAAAGCGACTGCGTGAAAGAGGGACATTGCTGACTTTCTAGGAAGAGCGGAAGGGGTTGGGTCTCGGCTGTACGGAACAGGGGACGCGTGACAGGGCCGATCTTGCGGGCGCGTGGCGCCCTCCCGTTGACGCAGATCAACTCCGCAGCAGAGGCGAGGCGAACGCGTCCGGTCGGTGCCGTTCGCCCCTGCTGCCGACATCCGGCACCACCGATTCGCATTTCGTCGCATCGTGCTGTCGCCGCTGGTGCCCCCCGGGCACAGTCGCGTCCGTTCCCATCGCTTCCTCACCCACCCTTCCGTTCAGGAGTCCCTCATGCTGATCCAGATCCTTGCCGGCACGCCCCTCTGGGTGTTCGCCCTCTTCGCCCTGCTGCTGTGGCTGGGTGGCAGGCAGCTGCTGTCGCATCGCCTGAGTCTCTCGCGCGCCATCTCGATGCCTGTCGCCATGACCGCACTGTCGATCTACGGCGTGCTGTCGGTCTTCAGCCGCCAGCCGATCGCCGTTCTCGGCTGGGCCGCGGCCGCGCTCGTGGCCGGATTCCTCGTGCTGCGGCGTCCGCTGCCCGACACCACGCGCTACGACGCCGCCGCGCGCCGCTTCCAGCTCTCCGGCACCGCCGTGCCCCTGGCGCTGATGATGGCCATCTTCTTCACCAAGTACGCCGTGTCGGTGCAGGTGGCGATGCACCCGTCGCTGTCGAACGACCGGGTCTTCGCGCTGTGCATCGGTGTCTTGTACGGCGCGTTCAGCGGCATCTTCGCAGCGCGGGGCCTGCGGCTGTGGAGGCTGGCCCGGCGCGACGGCCAGAGCGCCTCCACCGCCGGGCTGGTTTGAGCAACGACCTGCATCGCCGGTCCATGCCACCGGGCCGCGTTCTTCCGTAAGAATCACCCTGTCAGAAAGTCCTCGCCATGCGCCACCGCTCAAGCTCCTTCTCCAATGATCCCGAGCACCTCGCCCGCCGACGGGCCGGCGCCAAGATGGGCTGGTACATCCATGCCGCCGTCTACCTGCTCGTGAACCTCGGCCTGGTCGTCCTGTCCATGGGCCAGGGCCGCAGTTGGGCGGCCTACCCGCTGCTGGGCTGGGGGCTCGGCCTGCTGGTGCACGGCTTCGTGGTCTTCGCCGCCATCCCCGGCGGCGGCTTCTACGAACGGCTGCTGGCGCGCGAACGCCGCGCGCTGCAGCAGAAAGACCCGTGGTGACACCCGAGGGCCCCGAGCCCGGCACCGCCCGCTACGCGCTGCAGCACCTGCTGCGGCATTCGGTCACCAATGCCGTGCTCTGCAGCGTCATCGCGCTGGCGCTGGCCGTGTCGGGGCCGCGCGACTGGGACGTGCAGTTCGTCTACTCGATGGCGATCGGCTTCGTGACGCTGTTCACAGTCCATGCCGGCTGGTGGCTCGTCGACCGGGGCCGCAGCAGCTTCTGGCAGCGGCGCGGCATGGCCGCCTCGCTCCTGCTGGCGGGGTCCGCCAACGGCTTCATCGTGGGCACCGCCGTCGGCGACGCCTACAGCGGCCAGTCGACCTGGGATCTGCTGCGCTTGGCGCCCGGGCGCTTCACATCGATCGCGCTCATCTCGCTGTTCGCCTCCATCGTCATCGCCTACTACTACTTCAGCCGGGGCCGGGCGAAGTCGCTCGAAGCGCAGATCGCCGCCGCACAGCGCGATGCCGCCGAGGCGCGCCTGAAGCTGCTCGAGACGCAGCTCGAGCCGCACATGCTCTTCAACACGCTGGCCAACCTGCGCGCGCTGATCACGCTCGACCCGCCGCGCGCCGTGACCATGCTCGACCGGCTCAACAGCTACCTGCGGGTGACGCTCGCGGGCTCGCGGGCGGTGTCGCATCCGCTGTCGGCCGAATTCGCCCGCCTGTCCGACTACCTGGAACTCATGGCGGTGCGCATGGGCCCGCGCCTGCGCTACACGCTCGACCTGCCCGATGAGCTCTGCGACCTGCCGGTGCCGCCGCTGCTGCTGCAGCCGCTGGTGGAAAACGGCATCCGCCACGGCCTCGAGCCGAAGGTCGAAGGGGGCGAGATCACGGTGCGCGCGCGTCGCACGGGCGGTCGCATCACGCTCGAGGTGTGCGACACCGGTGTGGGGATCGACGCCGACGCCCCGCCCCCTTCGAACGACGGCTTCGGACTGATGCAGGTCCGGGAGCGCCTGGCCACCGTGCATGGCGAGAGCGCCGCCCTGCGGATGACCCCCTTGCGCGGCGGCGGCACCTGCGCCAGCATTTCATTCCCGGTGCCCCCATGAAGCCCACTGCTCTCATCGCCGAGGACGAGCCGCTGTTGGCGCAGGCGCTGCAGGCAGAACTCGCCCTCGCCTGGCCCGACCTGCAGGTGATCGCCAACGTCGGCGATGGCCGCAGTGCCGTGCGGGAGAGCCTGCGCCTGCTGCCGCAGGTACTCTTCTTCGACGTGCGCATGCCGGGCCTCGACGGCCTGGCCGCCGCGGCCGAACTGGCCGATGCCTGGCCGACCGATGAAGCGCCGCTGCCGCAGCTGGTGTTCGTCACGGCCTACGACGAATACGCGGCGCGTGCCTTCGACGCCCAGGCCATCGACTACGTGCTCAAGCCGGTGCAGCCCGATCGCCTGAAACGCACGGTGGTGCGGCTGCAGAAGGCGCTGGCGCTGCGCCGCTCGGCCGCGCTGCCGAGCGAGGACATCCTGGCCAGCACGCTGGCGCAGTGGCGCAAGCTGCTGAACGTGGCCGGTGGCCCGTCCGCCGGGCCGACCAGCGTACCGCTGAAATTCATCGCAGCGAGCGGTGCCGGCACGTCCGGCGCCACGGTGCACATGGTCTCGATCGACGACGTGCAGGTCTTCGAGGCCGCCGACAAGTACGTGCGCGTGCTCACCGCGACCGACGAGTTCCTCATCCGCACGCCCCTCAGGCAGTTGCTGCCGCAACTCGATGCCGGCGTGTTCTGGCAAGTGCACCGGGCGGTGCTCGTGCGCAGCGATGCGATCGAATCGGTGCACCGCGACGAAGCCGGCAAGCTGTCGCTGACGCTGCGCGGGCGCCGCGAGACGATCCCCGTCAGCCGGCTCTACGCCCACCTGTTCCGCGCCATGTGAGCGCCGGGCACGGCGCCCCCTTCAGTTTCCGCACCCGGCGCCGATAAGCCTGATGAGCCCTTCGGCAGTGGCCGGCGCTCGAGCGCCGGCCATGGCATCGCGGGCGGTTTATCAATGCAGCCATGCGGGTATCGATGTGATGGAAACAAATTCAATGTTCGGCGCTGGCGGCGCGCCTGCCTTCAGCCCCTTCACGATGGCGTTCCAGCCGATCGTGGACGTGGTGCGTCACGAGGTCTTCGCCCACGAGGCGTTGGTGCGGTCGCCGAGCACCTCCTGCGTGGCCGCTCTCTTCGGCGATCTGCTGCCCGCGCAACGCTATGCCTTCGACCAGGCTTGCCGGGGCAAGGCGATCGCGCTGGCCGGCTCGCTCGGCATGGAGTCGCGCCTGAGCCTCAACATGCTGCCCAATGCGCTGGCGCGACCGGAGGACTATGCGTCGCAAACGGTGCTGGCCGCCGAGCGCAACAACTTTCCCATCGATCGCCTGATGTTCGAGGTGACCGAAGGCGAGCAGATCGCCAACGTGCCGCACCTCACCGACGTGCTGCGCGCCTACAAGCCGCGTGGCCTCACGTCGGCCATCGACGACTTCGGCGCGGGCTTCGCCGGCATCGAACTGCTCGCGATGTTCCAGCCGGACGTGGTGAAGATCGACATGCACCTGGTGCGCGACATCCACACCGACCGCGTGCGCCGCACCATCGTGCGCGGGCTGGTGGGCATCTGCAGCGAACTCGGCATCCGTGTCGTGGCCGAGGGCGTGGAAACGCGCGACGAACTGCAGGTGCTGCGCGGCTTCGGGGTCGAGCTGTTCCAGGGCTACCTGTTCGCCCGCCCGCAGGTCGAGGCGCTGCCGGTCATCGACTGGCGCGCCCTCTGAGTCCTCAGTCTTCCTTCAACTCGTCCTTCAGGCGCGCGCGCAGGCGGCTGATCGCCTGGCTGTGCAACTGGCACACGCGCGACTGGCTCACTTCGAGGATGGCGCCGATCTCGCGCAGGTTCAGCTCCTCCTCGTAGTAGAGGTTCAGCAGCAGCTGGTCGCGCTCGGGCAGCGTGGAGATCGCGTCGATCAGCTGGTGGCGGAAGCCGCTTTCCAGCAGTTGCGCCAGCGGGTCGTTGCTGCCGCCGCGATCGTGGCTCGCCGCCTGCGCATGCATGTCGATGAACGGGTTCTCGGCCTCGCCCTTGGCGAAGTCCTCGACGTAGAGCAGCTGACAGCCCTGCACGTCCTGCAGCAGCGACTGGTAGTCGTGCAGCTCCATCTTCATTTCCTTGGCGATCTCGCCTTCGGTCGGCGGACGCCCGAGCACGTGCTCCAGCTTGTGGATCGCCTTCTCGACGGCGCGCGCCGACTGGCGCAGCCCGCGCGAGCCCCAGTCGCTGGCACGCAGTTCGTCGAGCATGGCGCCGCGGATGCGCTGGCTCACGAAGGTCTCGAACTGGGCACCCTTGCCCTCCTCGAAGCGGCTCGATGCATCGAGCAGGCCGATCATGCCGGCCTGGATCAGGTCGTCGAGTTCGACGCTGGCCGGCAGCTTGGCCAGCATCTGCAGCGCGATGCGCCTCACCAACGGCTGGTGCTGTGCCAGCAGATGGGACTTTTCAATGGTTCCCTGTGCGGTGTACACGCGTTCCCTTTCGATGGGGGTTCAAAAACTGCTGCCCTGGAAGGCAGCGGCGGGATGGGAAGCGGCATGCGCCGCGTCGATGGCGCCGTCGACGATGCGATGGCCCTGTTCGGCCGCGCGCGATCGCAGCACCTTGGAGCGCCACGGCGAGCGCCACAACTCGTCGGCGATGCGGCGGAAGTCGACGGCGGCGGGACTGGTCCCGTAGGCCTCGACCACGGTCTGGTACAGGCGACGGGCGTCGGCCTGGTGCGGGTCGGCGCGCACCAGCCCGCCGTCCTGCAGCGAGACTGCCAGGTGCCGGCTGCCGGTGTGGACCAGGTTGGTCAGCATCTGCTGGGCCGAGTCGGCATCGCGCACGCCGTTGAAGATCAGCCGCGCCTGCTTCAGCGCATGGGCGTAGTGCAGCCGCTTGATGCCGGCGTAGGCGGCGGTCACGGCGCTCGGCGTGGGCTGGAGCACCAGCACCAGTTCGTCGGCCATCTGCGCCAGGGGCAGCAACCGGCCCTCATCGTCGATCGCGGCGTCGATCAGGATCGCGCCGCCCTGGTAGAACTCGCGCGGGTCGGACGTGGCCACCGCCGGGTCGGGCGGGGCCGGCAGCACATGCACGCCGGAGCCGCTGGCCACCGCCGCGCCGGCACAGCGCAGGCGGTGCTGGGCCACGTCGGTCCAGGTGCCCAGCGCATCGATCGCCCACTGTGCGCAAACCGAGCCCGCGCGCGCCGCATGCTGGTCGAGCAGCAGCACGTTCTTGCCCTGGAGCACCAGTGCGGCGGCGATGTTCATCGCGGTCGTCGTGGCCCCGGCACCCCGCGCCATGCTGGCCACGGCGATCACCCGCGTCGGCGCCGGCGCCAAGAGGCGCCTCAATCCGTCAGCCTGGTCTGCGACCTGCTTGCTCATGCCCGTGTCCTCATCCCAGTCATCCCAGCTGTTCCAGCGGCTTCGACGTCTGCGTCGGTGCCGTGGATTCCGTTCCCAGCGCTTCGAGCAGCAGGAACAACTTGCCCATGCCCGCGTACAGGGCGTTGCCCGTCAGCGGGCGGCTGGCACGCGCCGGGCGGCCACTCAACTGATGGAGCAGCATGCGTGTGCGATCGGCCCATTCACCGTCGGCACGCAACAGGCGCCACACGGTGGTCGTCATCTGCCCGGCGATCAGCACCCGCTTCATCATGTGCGGGTCGCCCAGTTCGCCCAGGCCGCCGACGAGCTGCACGCCCTGGCGGATCAGGCGGAAGCAGGGTTCGTTCTCGTTGGCCCAGGCCTGCCACTGCGCCAGCTGCGAGCCGGTCACTTCGCTGCCGAGGTTCGACAACGCATAGTTCTGCTGCAGCAGCTTGCCGCTGCGGGCATCGACGATGCGCGTGACCACGCAGCGCAGCGTCGGCATGTCGGCGCGGGCCAGACCGGCGGCCGCGGCGGCGGCGTTGAAGCGCAGCAGCACCGCGCACTCGGCTTCGGACTGCAGCGCCGAACGACCGCCGAACTGCACCGTGCGGGGTTCGGCGAAACGATGCTCGAGCCGCGCGAGCGTGCGGCCGGCACCGGTCCCGGTGTCGGTCACGGCCGTGGAGGCGACGGCGCGCGCCAGCCAGCGCTGGCCCTGCGCCTGCCACTGCAGCATCGTCTCGGCCGTGGGCAGCTTGGTGAGCACATGCACCAGCGACTTGCCGAAGTCCTGCTGGCGCAGCCACTGCACCTGACGCAGGCCGGGCCGGCGCACGGCGTCGGCACTGGCGGTCGACAGCCAGCCGTTCGGCGCGGCCAGCGGCTGGCCGGTGCGGTCGGACAGCAGCAGGCTGGTATGGCATTCGTAGGCGTCGTCGCCTTCGGAGCGCAGGCCCACCTGGCTGCTCAGCGCCAGCACATGGCCACGGCAACCAGCGGCGACTTCGCTGCGGGCGTGCACCAGCAGGTCGTCCATCACGGTGCGCTGGGCCGCGCCTTCGTCGCCGGCCTGGCGCCACAGGCCCCGGGCCCGTTCGAAGCCGATCTGCGCGCCGCCCAGCGCGCCGGCGGCGGTCGCGAGTTCCTGCGCGTCGTGCGCCATGGCGCGAATGAGGTTGTGGTACTGCGAGCGCAGGCGGTCGGCTTCGGCCTGGGCCTGCACGGTCTGGGCCGACGGTGCACCCGACTCCTCGTGGCTCTCCACTTCCGGCGGCACGAACAGCGGGCTGTGGCGGCGCGGCTGGAACACGCTGTCGATCAGCTGTGCGCGGTCGGCCGGCATCAGGTTCTCCGGCACCTTCTGGCCGCAGGAGATGTAGTGCACCGGCAGGCGGTGACGGATGACCGTGTCGATCAGCGCGCCCGGGTGCGTGGCTTCGTCGACCTTGGTGAAGATGCAGCCGGCCAGCTCGTTGCCGCCGTTGCCGTTGCGGTAGGCATGCACCACTTCGTTGAGCGTGTCGCCATGGCTGGTGGCGTTGAGCAGCAGCAGGCGCTTCACCGGCCGGTGGCTGGTGCACAGCATCGCGATCTGGTCGGACACGGCGCGGTCGCGCTGGCTCATGCCCACGGTGTCGATCAGCACCAGGTGCTTGTCGCGCAGGTCCTGCAGCACCAGGTGGAGGTCGGCGCTGTCCTTGACGGCATACACCGGCACGTCGAGGATCTGGCCGTAGATGCGCAGCTGCTCATAGGCGCCGATCCGGTAGCTGTCGGTGGTGACCAGCGCCACCTTGTCGGCGCCGAAGCGCATGACGCAGCGCGAGGCCAGCTTGGCGGTGGTGGTGGTCTTGCCCACACCCGTCGGCCCCATCAGCGCATAGACGCCGCCCTGGCGGAACAGCGCGTCTTCGTCTTCATGCACCGGCACCGCACGGATCAGCTCGGCGCGCGCGTAGGCCATGCCCTCGGCATAGCTCTGGCCGGACGGCATCTTCTCGAGCATGGCCCGCGACAGCCGTGCCGAGAAACCGGCGCCGAGCAGCGTGCGCAGCACGCGACCGCGCACCGGGTCGCGGCGCTGCTTGTCGTTCCAGACCACGCTGGCGAGCTGCTCTTCGAGCATGCCGCGCATCGAATGCAGTTCGTTGAGCACGCTCTCGTCGGCCGGGGCTGCGGCGGGGGCGACGGCCACGGGTGCAACCGGGGCCACCGGTGCCGCCACGGCGACGGGCGCCATCACGGCAACGGGTGTCACCGGCGCCGCCATCGCGCGCAGCGGCTGCGGTGCGGGTGTCGGGACGGCCATCGGCGCGACATGGACCGGCATCGCGGCAGGCGCGGGGAGCGAGACCTGCGCGACGGCGGCGCTCACGTCGCCCTCCGCCATCGCGACGATCTCCACGCCATCGGCGGAAGCGCGGTTGGTCAGCACGATGGCCTCGGCGCCGAGGGCCTCGCGAACGAGTCGCAGGGCCTCGCGGCTGGTGGCGGCGACAAATTTGCGGGCAGTGGTACGCACGTCGTGGGTCATGGTCAAACTCTTCCTCCAAGGGTGGCGGTGATCTTGATGTTGCGGCTGTCAGGGATCTCCGAATGGGAGAGCACCTTGAGTTGGGGCAGGCTGCGCCGCAGGAAACGGGCGAGCAGCACGCGCAGGCTGTGCTGCACCACGAGCACCGGGGCCAGCCCCATCTGCTCCTGGCGCGCGATGGCGGCCTGCGCCTGGCGCAGGAGGTTGTCGGCCAGGCCGGGTTCGATGCCGCTGTTGCTGCTCATCGCCTGCTGCAGCACGCCGTCGAGCGAGCCGTCCAGTCCGATGACCTGCACTTCCGAGTCGCCCGGGAAGAGCTGCTGCACGATCGCGCGGCCCAGGGCCAGGCGCACGAGCGAGGTAAGTTCGGTCGCGTCCTTGACGGACGGCGCGTGTTCGGCCATCACGTCGAGGATGGTGCGCATGTCGCGGATCGAGACCTCTTCTTCCAGCAGGTTCTGCAGCACCTTGTGCAGCGTGCTGAGCGACAGCACCTTGGGCACCAGGTCCTCGGTGAGCTTGGGTTCGGTCTTGCTGATCTGGTCGAGCAGCTGCTGCACTTCCTGGCGGCCGAGCAGGTCGGCCGCGTGCGTCTGGATCAGGTGGTTCAGGTGCGTGGCCATCACGGTGCACGCATCGACCACCGTGTAGCCCAGGATCTGCGCCTGCTGGCGCAGGCTGCCGTCGATCCACACCGCCGGGAGGCCGAAGGCCGGGTCCTGCGTCGGGGTGCCGGCCAGCGTGCCCGAGACCTGGCCCGGGTTGATCGCCATCCACTGGTTCGGGAAGGCTTCGCCGCGGCCGATCTCCACGCCCTTCAGGCTCACGACGTAGCTGTTGGGCTTGATCTCGAGGTTGTCGCGGATGTGCACCACCGGCACCAGGAAGCCGATGTCCTGGGCGATCTTCTTGCGGATGCTCTTGATGCGCCCGAGCAACTCGCCCTTTTGCGACTGGTCGACCAGCGGGATCAGGCGGTAGCCCACTTCCATGCCCAGCGGGTCGACCAGCGCGACGTCGTCCCAGGTGGCTTCGGCCGTGTCGGGGTTCTGCGTCTGCACGGCGGCGGCCTGTTCGGCGGCCACCTGCTCGGGCGTGGGAACGGCTGCCTTGCGCTGAAGGCCCTTGCGCCCCATCCAGACCAGCCCGCCCGCGATCAACAGGAAGGCCAGGTTCGGCATGCCCGGGATCATGCCCAGCAGGCCGACGATGCCGGCCGTGAGGAACATCACGTTCGGGTTGGAGAACAACTGGCCCGTGAGCTGGCTGCCCACGTCTTCGTCGGTCGCGACGCGCGAGACGATCACGCCGGCCGCGGTCGAGATGACCAGTGCCGGGATCTGCGCCACCAGGCCGTCGCCGATGGCCAGCAGCGTGTAGGTGGTCGATGCCGTCTGGAAGTCCAGGCCGTGCTGCAGCATGCCGACGAACAGCCCGCCGATGATGTTGATGATCATGATCAGCAGGCCGGCGATGGCGTCGCCGCGCACGAACTTGCTGGCACCGTCCATGGAGCCGTAGAAGTCGGCTTCCTGCGCCACTTCGGCGCGGCGCTTGCGTGCCACGTCTTCGCCGATCAGGCCGGCGTTGAGGTCGGCGTCGATCGCCATCTGCTTGCCGGGCATGGCGTCCAGCGCGAAACGTGCGCCGACTTCCGCGATCCGGCCCGCCCCCTTGGTGATCACCATGAAGTTGATGAGCACCAGGATGATGAACACCATCACGCCCACGGCGAAGTTGCCGCCCACCAGGAAGTGGCCGAAGGCCTCGATCACCTTGCCGGCCGCATCGGGGCCGGTATGGCCGTGCATCAGCACGACCCGGGTGGACGCGACGTTCAACGACAGGCGCAGCAGCGTGGAGAACAGCAGCACGGCCGGGAAGGCCGCGAAGTCGAGCGGCTTCATGGTGTACATGCTCACCAGCAGCACCATGATCGACACGGCGATGTTGAAGGTGAACAGCAGGTCCAGCAGGAACGGCGGCAGCGGCAGCACCATCATGCTCAGGATGAGCACGATCAGGATGGGCCCGGTCAGCCCCTTGAACTGTTTTGCATCGAGCATGCCCTTGGGCATGCGCAGCAGTCCGGCGAGTGAATTCATGCGGCGCTCACGTTGTATTGAAGCTCGGAGGGAACAGGCAGGTCGGTCGGCGTGCGCGGCGCATCACCGCCCTCGTCCTTCCAGCGCTTGAGCTGGTAGACCCAGGCCAGCACTTCGGCGACCGCCGTGTAAAGGCCTGCGGGAATCTCGTCGCCCAGGCGGGTGTGCTTGAAGAGCGCACGGGTCAGTGGCGGCGCCTCGAGCACGGCCACGTTGTGTTCCTTGGCCAGCTCGCGGATGCGCTGCGCCACCAGGTCGCTGCCCTTGGCCACGACACGCGGCGCACGCATGTCGCCATCGCGGTACTTCAGCGCCACCGCGAAGTGCGACGGGTTGGTCACCACGATGTCGGCCTTGGGCACCTCGGCCATCATCCGGCGCTTGGCGACCTGCTGCTGCATGCGGCGGATGTTCGCCTTCACATGCGGGTCGCCTTCGCTTTCCTTGTGCTCCTGGCGCAGATCCTCGCGCGACATGCGCAGCTTCTTGGCGTGGCTCCAGAGCTGGTAGGGCACGTCGATCATCGCGACGATGACCAGCGTGGCGGCGATCACGGCGCAATCGACCACGATCATGCGGATGGCGTGCGGCAGCGCGCGATTCGCCGGCTCGCCCATCAGCGCCACCATGTCGCCGACGTGGCCCGAGATGACCCACCAGGCCACGACGCCGACCAGCAGCGACTTGGCCAGCGCCTTGGTCAGCTCGGCCAGCGACTGGGTCGAGAACATGCGGCCGATGCCGGCCAGGGGGTTGAGCTTGCCGAAATTGGGCGCGATGGCCTTCGTCGAGAAGAGCCAGCCGCCCAGAATGATCGGGCCGACCAGCGCCGCAAGCATCATCATCCCGAAGAACGGAGCGATGGCCAGGAGCGCCTCCAGCACCATCGACCCGGCCTGGGTCAGCATGTGGGAGGCATCGAAGGCCGACTTGCGGTCGAATTGCAGGCCGTGCTGCAGTGCACCGCCGAAGGTGGTGCCGAGCGAGCCGGAGGTGAGCCAGAGCCCGGCGATGCCCGCCCCCAGGATCACCAGGGTCACGAGCTCGCGGGAGCGGGCGACATCGCCATCCTCACGCGCCTTTTCCAGGCGCCGCGGGGAGGCTTCTTCCGTCTTCTCGAGATCGCTTTCCTCAGACATTCTTGCTCCGGACCGGCATGCGCGAATCGCGCCTTGCACATGACTGAATTATTGAATTCAGTCGTCCGAAACAATCGGTCGATCAAGCCCCCGAACCCCCCGCTTCTCGCACAATGGGCCGCCCGAAAACCCGGGGCGGCCGCTTCTCTCCCGCCTAGAAACCCAGGCTCGCCAGCAGGTCGTCGACCTGCGACTGGTCGCTGACCGCATCCGGGTTGCCGGCGACGACCTGCGGACCGTTCTGCAGGCTCGGTGCCTCCGCCGGACGACGGTCGGCGGGCACGTTGTCGATCAGGACCTGGAGCAGCTGCGTCTCCATCTCGTTGACGACTTCCATCATCTTCTTGATCACCTGCCCGGTCAGATCCTGGAAATCCTGTGCCATCAGGATCTCCATGAGCTGCGAGTTGATCGCGCTGGCCTTCTCGGGCACGGCGCCCAGGTAGCTGCGCGTGTCCTCGACCAGACCACGGGCCTGGTCGAGTTCGATCGGGTTGGCGAACCAGGTGTCCCAGCGCGCGGTCAGACCCTTGGCCGAGCGGGCCAGTTCTTCCTGCAACGGCTGCGCCGCATCGACCGCGTTGAGCGCGCGGTGGGCGGCGCGCTCGGTCATGGTGACGACGTAGTTCAGCCGGTCGCGCGCATCGGGAATGGCCTGTGCCGCCTTCTCCACCTGCTTGTCGAGACCCAGCTCGCGCATGCCATCGCGCAGTTGACGCGTGAGGTGGCCGATGCGGCCCAAAAGTTCTTCGGCCGTGTTGTGATGGTCTGCTGTTTCCAGCGCTTGGGTGGACATGGTCAGGCCTCTTTGGCTAGCTTCTCGAAGATCTTGGTGAGCTTGTCCTCCAGCGTGGCCGCTGTGAAGGGCTTCACCACATAGCCGTTCGCGCCGGCCTGGGCCGCCGCGACGATGTTTTCCTTCTTGGCCTCGGCGGTCACCATCAGCACCGGCAGCTTGCACAGCGCGGGATCGGCGCGAATGGTCTGCAGCATCGTCAGGCCGTCCATGTTGGGCATGTTCCAGTCCGACACGACGAAGCCGAAGCCACCGCCCTTGAGCTTCTCGAGGCCGGCGGCGCCGTCTTCGGCCTCGTCGACGTTGAGGAACTCCAGCTCTTTCAGCAGGTTGCGCACGATGCGCCGCATGGTCGGGAAGTCATCCACGACCAGGATCTTGATGCTCTTGTCAATCACGATATTTCACTCCACAAAGTCGTTCATCAAACACGGTTGGTCCGCTCGCCGAAGGTGCGCAGATGGGTCAGCACACGTCGGCACATTTCTCCCAGGGGCGCCACTTCGTCGGCGGCGCCGATGGCGATCGCCTCGCGCGGCATGCCGAACACCACGCAACTCGCCTCGTCCTGCGCCAGGGTGTGGGCGCCGGCCTTGTGCATGCGCAGCAGGCCCTCGGCACCGTCCTTGCCCATGCCTGTCAAGAGCATTCCGATGGCGTTCTTGCCGGCGTACTTGGCCGCCGAGTCGAACAGCACGTCGATCGACGGGCGGTGCCGGTTCACCGGCGGCTCCTGGTCCAGGTGGGCCACGTAGTTGGCACCGCTGCGGCCGAGCGACAGGTGGAAGCCGCCGGGCGCGATGTAGGCATAGCCGGGCAGCACGCGTTCGCCGTGTTCCGCTTCCTTCACGTGGATGCGGCACAGCGAATCGAGCCGCTGCGCGAAGGACTTGGTGAAGCCGCCGGGCATGTGCTGGGCGATGAGCACCGCCGGCGAATCGGGCGGCAGCGGCTGCAGCACTTCGCGGATGGCTTCGGTGCCGCCGGTGGAGGCACCGATGATGATCAGCTTCTCGGTGCTCAGCAGCGGGCTGCGCAGCAGCGACTCCTGCGGCACATCGGCCGGCTTGGCCGAGGGCTGGCGCGCGGCGATGATGCGCGCGCTGGCAGCCGTGCGGATCTTGCCGGCGATCAGTTCGGTGTAGTTGAGCAAGCCGTCACGCACGCCCAGGCGGGGCTTCGTGACGAAGTCGATGGCGCCCAGTTCGAGCGCGCGCAGTGCGATCTCCGAACCGCGCTCGGTCAGCGACGACACCATCACGACCGGCATCGGCCGCAGCCGCATCAACTTCTCGAGGAACTCCAGGCCGTCCATGCGCGGCATTTCGACGTCCAGCGTGAGCACGTCGGGATGGGTGACCTTGATGAGGTCGCGCGCCACCAGCGGGTCGGCCGCGGTTCCGACCACCGTCATGTCGGGCTGGCTGTTGATGATTTCGGTCATCACGCTGCGTATCAGTGCCGAATCGTCGACACACAGGACCTTGATCTTGTTCGTGCTCACAGTCTTCCTTTGTTCCTGGCCCCGGACAGCGTGGCCGTGGCTGCGGTTTTTTCAGTGCCCAGCACGCGCGGCGCCACGATCTGCCGCAGCAGCTCGCCCTCCTCGCGCTGGACCAGTTGCACATCCGTCTGCGCGCGCAGCTTGCGCACGCTGGCCTTGCCCGTCGAGGGCACGAAGCAGACGCGGCGCGCGTGCGGGCCGCGCAGGTCCTGCGCCGCGACCGGGATGCGTTGCTCGGCCAGGTAGCGCAGCACGAAGTCGGAATTGCGGTCGCCGATGTTCAGCGTCGTCATGTTCGCCAGCACCGCGCCGCCGCCGAAGACCTTGGCCTGCAGGCGCTCGCGGCGCGCCCCGGCGCGCAGCATCTCGGCGATCAGGACGTCCATCGCATAGGTGCCGTAGCGCATCGACTCGCGGGCATCGCGGGCGGTGCGGTCGCTGTCCTCGGGCAGCATGAAGTGGTTCATGCCGGCGATGCCGGTGTCGACGTCGTGCAGGCAGGCCGCAACGCACGAGCCGAGCACCGTGCTCAGCACGGTGTTGGTGGTCGTGACGTAGTACTCCGCCGGCAACAACTTCACCGCCATCTGATTCAGATCGCGGTCGAAGTAGTGGTGGCTGGCGAGCGCACTCGACGCCGAAGGGCTCATCGGAATGCCTTCGTGCTCCGCACTGCGGTGCGAGCTGGCTTGGGGCGGCCCGGCGCGGCGCTCATGCTGGCACCGCGGTTTTCGTGCGCACCACCGAATACACGGTATGGCCCAGCGACTTGAAGCTCTGGTTCACCAGCGACGCGTTCTCCGAGTGCCCGGCGAACAGCAGTCCACCCTGCTTGAGCAGCGGCAGGAAGCGCTCGAGGATCTTGTTCTGCGTCGGCTTGTCGAAATAGATCATCACGTTGCGGCAGAAGATCGCGTCGACCGGCTCCTTCACCGCCCACGACGTGTCCAGCAGGTTCAGACGCGAGAACTTCACGAGTTGTGCCACTTCGGGACGGATGCGCACGCGGCCCGCATTCCCGCCGGTGCCCTTGTTGAAGAAGCGGCGCAGCCGCTCGGGCGACATGCGCTCGACCTGCTCGAGCGTGAACACGCCGGCCGCCGCCTTTTGCAGCACGGCCGTGTCGATGTCGGTCGCGATGATGCGGGCCGAGGCGGCTTTCTGTTCACCCAGCGCCTCGATCAGCGTGATCGCGAGCGAATATGGCTCTTCGCCGGTGGAGGCCGCCGCGCACCAGATGGTCACCGGCTCCTTGGCCTTGCGCACATGCTCCGCGAGCACCGGAAAGTGGTGCGCTTCGCGGAAGAAGGACGTGAGGTTGGTCGTGAGCGAATTGATGAAGGCCTGCCACTCGTCCTCGTCGTTGCCGGCCTCCAGCATGGCGAGGTAAGTTGCGAATTCGGGGATGCCGAGCTCACGCAGACGTCGCGACAGACGGCTGTAGACCATCTGGCGTTTCTGGTCGCCCAGGGCAATGCCCGCACGGCGATGAATCAGCGTGCGGACCTTGGCGAAGTCGCTGTCGGTGAAGGTGAATTCGGTGCTCAAGGGTGCCTTGGGTTGTGGGATTCAATGTACTGGGCGTTCACTGGATTCGAGCGTCCGATCAGAGGGGCCAAAGCCGCGCTTTTCAGGCAACGTGGCCTAGGCCACGTCCGCTCCGGCCCCCACGTCCTGGGCCCAGGCCAGCGCCATGAGATGCGCGCCGTTCACCTGCTCCTGGCTCAGGAAGAGTTCTTCCGACAGCTCGGCGGCGAGCGCACCATCCGACTCGCAGCTCTCGGCCAGCGCCAGGAAGGCGCCGTACACGCCGCTGCGCCGCAGGATCGCGTCCTGCACCGGCGTGGGCAGGTGCACGTGACCGAGGATTTCCTCCATCGGGACGCCGAGCAGCTGGTCGATCAACGACAGCATGCCCACCACGAACAGGTTGTCGGCTTCGGCCGGCGGCAGCAGGCCCTGGCCGAGCAGCTCGACGAAGCGGCCGCGGATGATCGCCTTCTTCGTCATGTAGGGCGTGCCTGCCGTGCTGTGGCTGCTGGCCAGCAGCATCGTCAGCCAGCGGAACATCGGCGTGTAGCCGAGCATCGACACCGCATGCCGCAGCGAATGGATCTCCACGCCGCCACCGATGGCCGGTGAATTGATGTGGCGCAGCAGCCGATAGGTCAGGCGCGCGTCGAGCTTGAGCGTCGCCTCGATCTCGCGGGTGTCCTCGTTGCGATGGATCATGCGCATGAGCTTCACGATCAGCTGCGCATCGGGCTGCAGCGCGTCCACGAGGTGCCCAGCCGGCAGCAGCGGGAAGCCGCCGTCGACGAAGGCCTTCATGTGGAAGCTCGCGCTGGCGTCGAGGTCGCCGAGGTCATGGATGCGCGTCGCCACCCACTGCACCCGCAACGGGTCCGGGCCTTCGCTCATCCGCGCCAGCACCGACGGGTCAGCCGCGCCCACGTCCATGTGGGTGACGATGCGCCGCAGTTCCGGGTCTTCCGGGAACGCCGACGCGCCGCACAGCATGAAGCCGAAGCCCTGCTCGCGCAGGTACATCAGCATCGGCCGCGCATCCGCATCCGACATGTCCTGCAGCGACATGCACAGCACCATGTGCTCCGCCGGCAGCTCCTGGAGCTCGCTCGCGAAGAGCGACTCGATGGTCGCGTCGACGAACAGCTCCATCTCGTCGAGGGCCCAGGCACGGCCGTCGCCGTTGAGGTGCTGCGAGATCGCGCGCAGCAACGGCTTGAAGCTGGCCATGCCGCCCTGCCCTGCCGGCGCCCCGGTGACGCGCCAGCCCAGGCGATAACCCACCGTCCGCTTGCGGCTGTCGAGCAGCATGGCATGGACGATGTGCCCGGGCACCTCGCCCGGGTCGCTCACCCGCGGCGTCGCCACAGGCGCCTTCACGTCGCTGCGAGCGTGCTTGTCGACAGCCTTGTCCTCGGAATCGGAACGCCTGAAGAAATCGAATCGCATGGCGGTTCCTTGTGTTCCCTGTTTGCTGGCTGGCGGTCGGCTTCGGCGCGCGGCCTCAGGCCGCCGCCACCGCCGTGCGCGATGCGGTCGCCAGCGCCGACAGGCTGGCCGCCTGTGCGCGCTGGATGCGAGGCATGGCGGCCACGTCGATGATGAAGGCCACGCTGCCGTCGCCCAGAATCGTCGCCGCCGAAATGCCCGGCACCTTGCGGTAGTTGGTCTCGAGGTTCTTCACCACGACCTGGTGCTGACCCAGCAGTTCGTCGACCATCAACGCGAAGCGAGTGTCGTCGGCCTGCACGATCACCAGGATGCCCTGGGTCGGCTTGGTCTGCGCGCCGGCCACGTCGAAGACGCGGTGCAGCTCGATCAATGGCAGGTACTCGCCACGCACCTTGATCACATGGCCGTCGGCCGTGATCGAGTGCAGGTGCTCCTCGAGCGGCTGCAGCGATTCGATGACATAGCTCAGCGGCAGGATGTAGGCTTCGCTGCCCACCTTGACGGACATGCCGTTCAGGATGGCCAGCGTGAGCGGCAGCACGATGCGGGTGGTGGTGCCCCGGCCGCCGCGCGATTGGATCTCCACATGGCCACCCATCTCCTGGATGTTGCGCTTGACCACGTCCATGCCCACGCCGCGGCCGGAGATGTCGGTGATCTGCTCGGCGGTCGAGAAGCCGGGCGCGAAGATGAGTTGCCACACCTCGTCGTCCGTCATCGCCTCGCTCACCGGCATGCCCTGCTGCAGGGCCTTGGCCAGAATCCGTTCGCGGTTGAGGCCGCCACCGTCGTCGCTCACCTCGATCACGATGTTGCCGCCGTGGTGCTGTGCGGAGAGCAGCAGCTGGCCGGTCGCGTCCTTGCCGTTCTTCACGCGCACGTCAGGCGTTTCGATGCCGTGGTCCAGGCTGTTGCGCACCAGGTGCGTCAGCGGGTCGATGATGCGCTCGATCAGGCCCTTGTCCAGCTCGGTTTCCTTGCCGACCGTGTCGAGGCGGATCTGCTTGCCCAGCTTGGCGCTCACGTCGCGGATCACGCGCGGGAAGCGGCTGAAGACATAGTCCATCGGCATCATCCGGATGGACATGACCGACTCCTGCAGGTCGCGTGCGTTGCGCTCCAGGTGGCCCAGGCCGCTCAGGAAGCGCTCGTAGGCCACCGGGTCGAGCATGGTGGCCGCCTGCGTGAGCATCGACTGCGTGATCACCAGTTCGCCCACCAGGTTGATGAGTTGGTCGACCTTCTCGACGTCAACGCGGATCGAGCTCGATTCCTTGGTGGCGGCGCCGCCCGCGGCAGCAGATGCGGCTGCGGGCGCCGGCGCGGAGGCCACCGGTGCGGGCGCGGGTGCGGGCGCCACGGCCACCGGCGCAGCGGCCACGGGTGCAAGCGCGTCGGCCGGTGCCGGCTCCGCGCCGCCGCGGTCGATCACGATCTGCGAATCGTCGATCACGAAACAGCAGACGGCGATGATCGCGTCGGGGTCGCAGGTGGTCTCGAGCATCACCGTCAGGTCGGTGCCGCTGCGGGTCTTCGAGAGCACAGTCCCGAGGTTCGTCAGCTCGCCGACCAGCAAATCGCATTCGTCGTCGGGCAAGGACGAGAAACGGATGCGCAAGGCACCGTCGCCGACCGCTGAAGCGGCGGGCTCTGCCGGCGCGGGCGCAGCAGCCACCACCACAGGTGCGGGAGCGGGTGCTAGTGCAGGCGATGCCGCGGCTGCAGCCGAAGCTGCTGCGGCATCGCTGTTCTCGCGGGCCAGTTGTTGAAGCACGCCACAGATGTGTGCGACGCGGTCGGCATCGGGTTCCCGATCGGCCTGGTAGGCGGTGAGTTGGTCTTGCAAGGCGTCCTTCGTTTCCAGAAAGGCATCGATCATGGGACCGCTCAGGCGCAACTGCCCGTGTCGCGCCCGGTCCAGGAGGGTTTCAAGAAGATGGGTCGTTTCCGTCAGCCCGGTGAAGCCGAATGTGGCTGCGCCGCCCTTGATCGAGTGCGCAGCGCGGAAGATGGCATTCAGGTGTTCGCTGTCGGGCTGATCGACATCCAGCTCGAGCAGCAACTGCTCCATCTGCGCGAGGAGTTCGATGGCTTCGACGAAGAATGCTTGCGTGAATTGACTGAGGTCCATTTTTTATCCCCTGCCGTCGGCACCGTGCCAACGACGCTGAGGCTCGCTGTGATCTATTTCGTTGGAGAGGCCGGTTGCAATGCGACGGTCTTGACGTTCGCCGACAGGGGTGACGCCGGCGCTGCCGTCGGTGGTGTCTTTTTCAGATCCAGCGAATTGGTATTGCCGGCGTTCTCGCGTTCGATCTGCGCCTGCGTTCGGTGATTGAGCAGGATGACGCTGATGCGGCGATTGATCGGGTTGCGCGGATCGGCCTTGTCAAGGTGCATCGTGTCGGCGGCGCCGATCACGCGCATCACCTTGCCATCGGCCAGGCCACCGGTCATGAGTTCGCGGCGGGAGGCATTGGCGCGGTCCGCCGAGAGTTCCCAGTTGCCGTAGGCCCGGTCGCCGTTGGTGTAGTTGAAGGCGTCGGTGTGGCCTGTCAGCGTGATCTTGTTCGGCAGGTCGTTCAGCATGGGGCCGACCTCCCGCAGGATGGCGCGCATGTGCGGCACCACCTTGGCGCTGGCCAGGTCGAACATCGGGCTGCGTTCGTTGTCGACGATCTGCAGGCGCAGGCCCTCGTTCGTGATGTCGATCAGGATCTGCGAGCGAAACTGCTTGAAGACGGGGCTGCTCTCGAGCATCTTGTCCAGGCGCTCCTTCATGCTGGCCAGCCGCTGCGCGTCGATCTCGTCCTCGCTCGGCGTCTCGGCGTTGTTGACCTCGCCCTGCACGCGCATCGGGTCGGCGCCACCGCCGGGGATCATGCTGTCGCTCATGCTGCTGCGTGCGCCGCCAGCCAGCGCCACCTTCAGCGGCATCTTGAAATGCTCGGCGATGCCTTCGCGCTGCTTGGGTGTCGCCACCGAGAGCAGCCACATCACCAGGAAGAAAGCGAACATGGCCGTCATGAAGTCGGCATAGGCGATCTTCCAGCCGCCGCCATGGTGCCCCGCGGCCACATTGATGACCTTCTTGACGACGATGCGGCTTTCCTTGGCGGCGCTCATGGTGAAACTCCGTGCCCTTTCCGGTCAGCGCGTCTTGACGTCGCGAACATGCGAGTCGAGTTCGGTGAAAGACGGACGCTCGGTCGAGAACAACACCTTGCGGCCGAATTCCACCGCCAGCTGCGGCGTGTAGCCATGCATGCTCGCGAGCAGCGTGACCTTGGCGCACTGGTAGGTCTTCATGTTTTCCTCGACCTGCTGATCGATGAGCGAGGCCAGCGGCGAGACGAAGCCATAGGCCAGCAGCACGCCCAGGAACGTGCCCACCATGGCATGTGCGATGAGCGCACCCATCTCGGCGGGCGGCAGGTCGGCCGAGGCCAGCGCATGCACCACGCCAAGCACGGCGGCCACGATGCCCAGGGCCGGCAAGGCGTCACCCACGCGGGACAGGCTGTGCGAAGGTACTTCGGCCTCGTGGCGGATCGTCTCGATCTCGTGGTCCATGAGCGCTTCGATCTCGAAGGGGTCGGTGTTGCCGCTGATCGCCAGGCGCAGGTAGTCGCAGATGAATTCCATCAGCTCTGCGTTCGACAAAATGGTGGGATAGCGCCCGAAGATTTCGCTGCCCTTCGGATCTTCAACATCCGATTCCAGCTTCATCATCCCTTCCTTGCGCGCCTTGGCGAGCAATTCATAGAGGAGTGCCAGCAGGTCCATGTAGAGCTGCCGGTTGTGCTTGGACGAGCGCAGCAGGCGGGGCAATTCACGCATCGTGGCCTTGATCGTCTTGCCGTTGTTGCCGGCAATGAAGGCGCCCAGCGCAGAGCCACCGATCATCAGCACTTCGATGGGCTGGAACAGCACGCCGAAACTGCCGCCCATGAGCGCATAGCCACCGAACACGGTGCCGAGCACGACGAGATAACCGAGAAGAACGAGCACACGCGCCCCCTTTCGCCCTGAGGCATCTAGATCAATTAATGGGAAGGGCGGCGCGGACCATGGTCAATGCACGCCGCCGCTGTTCAAAGGCAAACCAAAACCGGAGCGGTCCAGGGCATGGGCCACCGGCACCATCGCTTCCGCTGCGACACGCTTGGGAGGACGTGCCTTCCCGGCGCGCGACGGCGGACGGCAGAGCACGCACACGTACCCGGTCTTGGTGTCATGCGCATGCGCCACGAATTGCCCGCCGCAACGGCTGCAGGAATTCAATTGCAGCATGTCGCTGTCGAAAAACCGGACCATGGTGTAGGCACGCGTGAAATCGAGCACCACCTCCCCACCTTGATATTCGCTTTGCTCCTGATAGAGCCGATAGCTCTTTATCAATGCCTGCAATTTGGATTCTTTGGCCTGAACCAGCATGAACCGGTAAATGTTATAAAACATCGACGAATGAATATTCGCCAGCCAGGTCATGTACCAATCCGTCGAAAATGGCAAAAGCCCTTTTGGCGGAGAAACGCCCTTCAATTCTTTATAGAGCTTGATCAGCCGTTCACGGCTCAATCCAACTTCGGCTTCAAGAAATTGAAGACGGGCGCCCAATGCGATCAATTCAATGGCGAGCTTGACTTCCTTGACTTCGCCCAGAACGGTTTTCGTGCTCATGCAACCCCCGTCGAAGCCATGGCGGTCTGCTGCCGGGCGGCCATCAGGATGGACATGTGCGCCTGCTGCAAGGCACTCTCCTTCCCCTGTCCGACCACTGCGAACATGGGGTTGTCATCAAGGCGAAAGCTGCACAGGAGCAGGTTCGAGGCGGCCAGCTTCACGATCTGCGCCAACGACATGTTGGCCAGGAGTTCGGCCAGTTCCTCGCCGATTCCCAGACGAAACATGGCTGCGCCCCGGTCCTGCTTGACCAGTTTCTGGGCCAACAACATGTAAGCCAGATTAATATCTCCGATTTCCCGGAAAATCTCACTGTTCCCCGAGACGCCTTCTCTTTCGATATTCACGCTGACTCCATTTAGATAGCTTGGTAGCATCTTAAAACACATTGTTAACAAGTGTTACCAAGGTCTGGGGCCACAGCTTGCGAAACGAGACTTTTCGCACGCGACGTGGGACATTGCCTACACGGCATGAGCATCGTTCGCACTGCGCCTGGCCGCCGCGCAATGCGACGGCCAGCAATTCATGTGCGAAAAATGGAATAGCTAGAAGAAAGTTTTCATTGCGCGAGAATTTCCGGCTCAGCGCCGAAAACAAACGCAAGGTATTCATCTCGGCGCCGGCATGGATTGCACCCGCCGCAGAAAATAGAGACAAAGTATTCATCGCGCGGCCCCTGCGGCTTCTTCCAGGCCGTGCAGCCAGGCCATGACCTCGGCCACCGCCACATACAGCTGCGGCGGGATCTGCTGGTCCAGGTCGACCTGCATGAGCAGCTTGACCAGGTCGCCGGAGGCGTGAACGTAAAGACCGTTCTCGCGCGCCTCGCGCATGATCGATTCGGCGACCACGCCGTAGCCCTTGGCGACGACGATCGGCGCGCGCGTCTTGTCGTCGTACGACAGGGCGACGGCGCTCTGGCGATCGCCCAGCGACGGTGCCGCGGTGTTCATGCAACGGCTCCCTGCGCCACCTGGAACTGCTCCAGCCGCAGGTCGGCCGCGTCGAAACGCGCCGCGAGCGTGCGGCCGTCGCCGGCCAGCAGCGCGCGGCTGTTCTCGCTGGACGACACCACGGTGGCCCGGACGTCGCCGCCTGCCACGCTCAGGCGCACGTCGACGGTGCCGAGGGTGGGCAGCTGCAGCGACAGATTCGTGGACCAGCGGCGCGGCGCATCGTCGGACGACTCGTCGCCGGCGGCGTGACGCTCGCCCTCTTCCTCGATGCGCCAGTCCATCGTCACGCCGGGCCAGGCTTCGCCGGCCCAACGGAACGCGGCGGTCGCCAGCAGGTCGAGTTGCTGATGGACCGTGGTCACCAATTGCGGGTGCACCACCTCGCCACCGCTCGGCGCGGTCGCGGCATGGTGGGCGACAGCGGTCTGATCGCTGTCGCCGGTCTTGTTCTCGACGGATCGCATCGCGGCGCGCTCCGCGGCGGCAGCGGCCGTCTGGGCGCTGTCGCCCCAGCGGTAGGCGGCCTGCATCTTGAGAGCGTCGGGCGTGGCCTCGGCGGTCGCTGGCTCGGGCGGCGCCGAGGCGGTGGCAGCGGCCGCCGGCGCTGCCGGCGCGGCCGGTGCCTCGCTGCGCGATGCAGCCAGACCAGACGGCGCGGCCTGCAGGGCGGCAGCCACCGACGCGGCCAGCGCGGCCGACGATGCGACCGCCGGCTGCGCTGGATCGACCTTCCCGGGTGCGGCAGCCGTGCTGGCATCCGCCACCACGGCCATGACCGCCTGCAAGGTCGTGGCGCCACGCCCGCCCGCAGCCACGCCGGGCGACGGCCACGCGGCCTGCGGTTCCTGCGCCATCTGCGTCAGCGTGCGATGTCCCTGCGCGAACTGCGCCAGATGCGATTCGTAGAAGAGGCCGCTGTTCGACACAGTGTGGGCCAACGAGCCCGCCAGCACCGGGCCGGCCGGTTGTTGCCGCGGCGCCCACACGGGGCCCTGCCCGCGCACCGGGCCGACATCGACCTCCAGGTCGGCCAGCACGGCGCTGATGATCCGTGCCGCGAAGGACAGCCGGGCCACCGCCGATGCCGGCAGCGCGGCGCCGCCCGCGGTGCCCGGGGCCGCGCCACGCGTCGACGGGGAGTCAACGCCACCGAGCTGGCGGTCGAGCGCCGCGTTCGACAGCAGGCGCACGTCGTTGGCGGCCCCTTGCACCGCCGACGCCGCACCCGGCGCCTTGACGGACGCGTTGGCGTCCACGGCGCCGGCATCCAGCGGCGGCGAAACCTTCGCCGTCAGCAGGGTGTCGAGAAGTCGTACGAGGCCGGTCATGGTCGGGGCAAGCTCAGTGGGCCTGGCCGTAAGCCTTGTCGAGGCTCTTGCGGTGCTGCAGCACGCTCATGTTTTCCATCAGGTGTTCGAGCTGCGGCTTCACGAGGCCGTTCACGACGGCCTGGTCGGACTGGATGCAGACGATCAGACGGCGGGCCTCGGCGGCATCGGCCGCACCGAGCGCCACCGTCGGCTCGATGGCACGCAGCCGGTCGACGATGGCCGCACATTGCGCCTCCACGGCCGGCAGTGCGCCCCAGTCTTTGGCCTGCGCCAGCACGACCATCTGCGCCATGGTGGAGGCGAGCTGACCGTAGCAATGCACGATGTCGCGCGGGTGGGCCATGAGGGGTTCCGGGGAGGTCATATCGGTTCAGAAGCCGCCGCGGCCCGGCTCGATTTCGCGCCAGGCCGAGGCCAGGCTTTCCAGCAGCGCGTCGACTTCGTCGAGCACCGACGCGTCGTTGTGCAGGTTCGCGTGGAGCAGACGGCGGATGACGTAGTCGTACAGCGCCGACAGGTTGCTCACCAGCGTCGTGCCTTCGGTGCCGGCCGCCTTGGCGTCCAGGCTGGCCTTCAGGCCGTTTTCCACGATGCCCATCGCTTTGGAGATGGCAGCGCCCTTGGCCGGGATGTCGCCCGTCGACATGTGGTGTCGCGCCATGCCGATGGCCATCTTGGCACCGTCGAACAGCATCGCGATCAGTTGATGCGGCGACGCGCTCATGGCTTGCGTTTCCACGCCCACATGCGCGTAGGCGGTGGCGCCACTTCGGAGGTTGTGCGAGGTGTACATCGAGGACTTTCTGGTCGCCGCTTAGCTGCCGGACGAGGCGTTCATCGCCTCGAACTGCTGTGTCAGGTAGGCCTTGGTGTTGTTCATGCTGTTGATCGCCACGTCGAGGGCCGTGAACTGCGCGCGATAGCGCGCCACGGTGGCGTCCACGCGCGCCTGCACCTGGTCGTACTGCTCGTCGAGCTGCTTGATGGTCGAGGTCACGCCGTCCTGCGCGACCTTCAGCGAGCCGCCGGTCTTGTTCAGGTCGGTCACCAAGGCGTCGATCTGTTTGCCGTAGCCCGAGGTACTGCCGCTCGCACTGGCGAAGAGCTTCGACACGCCGGCGAGGTTGGTGTCCAGTGCCTTGTCGAGCTTGGTCGAATCCACCGCCAGCGTTCCGTCCTTCTGGAAGGTCACGCCGATCTCGTTGAGCACCTTCATGTCGTCGGCGCCACCGCTCTGCGGCGCGGTCAGCGCCTGGCGAATGCGGGTCTGCAGGTTGCGCAGGGTCGAGTCGCCGACCAGCGGCGCCGCCGTCTTGGTGTCGGCGTCGTAGGTCGTGAGCGACTTGGCGGTGCTCTGCAGCGCGTTGTAGGCCTTGACGAAATCGTTGATCGCCGTCTTCGCCGAGGCCGAGTTCGACTTCATCGACAGGCCGGTCGTGCCGGTCTGCACCAGCGTCAGCGTCGCGCCCTGGATGGCTTCCTTGACGGTGTTGGTCGGGCTCGTGATGGCGATGCCGTTGACGGTGAGCTTCGCGCTCTGCGCGGCCGCGGTCTGCTGCAAATTCTGCGTACCGGCAGGGTCGTTGCTCAGCAGGTTCTTGAGGGCCGTGTCGGCCGCTCCGTCGACGCTGATCCGCATGCTCGAGGCCTGGCCGGTCTGCGTCGAGGTCAGCACCAGACGGTTGGGCGTGCCGCTGCCGTCATTGATGATGGTCGCGGTCACGCCGGCATCCGCCGCGTTGATCGCATCGCGGATACCGCCCAGCGTGTTGTTGGTCGGGTCGATCGTGATCGTCTTCGCCGTGCGCGTGCCGTCCACCGTGAAGCCTGCGCCGGTGTACTTGCCGGTCGCCGGGTCGAGCGTTCCGCCGGTGACCGTGCCGAAATCGATCGTGAATTTCCCGTTGCCGATCGCGGTGGTCGTGTTGGCCTGCCCGGTCGTGAGCAAGGACTGCGACTGTGCCAATTGCGACACGGTGATGTTGTAGTTGCCGGCCGCGCTGGTGTCCGTGGCCGAAGCCGAGAGGATGCCGCTGACCGTCGGCGTGCCGGTGACGCTCTGGAAGAGCGCGGGGTCCGACAGCTTCAGCGCCGCGGTCTGCAGCGCGCTCAATGCACTTTGCACCGAGCCGTACGCCGACAGCTTGCTGGTGTAGCTCTTGGCCTTGGCCTCCAGGGCCACCAAGGGCTGGCTTTCGGCTTTTTCGAGATTGGTGAGCAAGCCGGCCAAGTCGAGGTTCGAGCCGACGCCGATGCTGCTGATGGTTGCCATGTGAGGGTTTCCTGAATGCGTTGGAAGAATGAAGGGAAGCTCAGGCCGCGCTGTCGACCAGCAGGCCGGACATCTCGCCCATGACCTTGGCGATGCGCACCACTTCCTCGTTCGGAACCTGGCGGATCACTTCACCGGTGTTGCGGTCGATCACCTTGACGATGACCTTGTCGATGTCCTTGTCGATCTCGAACTGAATGCCGATGGAGCGGATCTCGAGCGCCGCGTTCACCGCGCGAACCGCGCTTTCGACCTGCACCGGCGTTGCCTCTTCCTCGGTCTCTTCGACCGCCCGCGCCGGGGCACTTGCGCCTGCCGCGGTGCGGCCGACGAGCAGTTGCGTCCACGGGCTTTCCGGGGCGGCGCTGGCTGGCACGGGATGGGACATGGTGTTCACCTGGTTTTGCGGTTTCGCTTTCCTATGCGGCCTCGCCCGGGGGTGGGGCCGCAGAGGAAAGCGCAGGGGAACCGGGTGGAGACCCGGCGCCTGCGGTGGCCAGGCCCGCCCCTTGCGGGACGGAGCCTGGCTTGGCTCTCGCGTTTCGTCGGTTCGACTTAACGCAGGAGGGACAGCACGCCTTGCGTGGTCTGGTTGGCCTGCGACAGCACCGAGGTACCGGCTTGTTGCAGGATCTGAGCGCGCGTCATGTTCGACACTTCCACTGCGTAGTCAGCGTCTTCGATGCGCGAACGCGACGAGGACAGGTTGGTCACCGTGGTGCCGAGGTTGGCGATGGTCGAGTCGAAACGGTTCTGCACCGCACCCAGCGAGGAGCGCAGCTTGTCGACCTTCGACAGGGCTTCGTCGAGCGCCTTGAGCGGGTCGATCGTTGCCTTGCCGGCGCTGACGGCAGAAGACGTCACGCCACCTGGTTTCGCGGAATCGGCATAGACCTGGCTGCCGTTTGCGCTCATGACGTTGCCGTTTTCGTACAGGCTGACCGTTTCCAAAGCCGTGGTCGTCAGGCCGTTGACACCCATGAAGGTAGCAGTCACGTTGCCACCAATGGCGATGGCATAAGCCGCCGTCGGGCCGGCACCGTCGATGTCGACCGACGCGCCAGCGGCAGTGGCTTCTGCTGCGACAGTCGCAGCGCTGGCCTTTTCGCCAGTGACGTTGAAGGTCGCAGCGGCAGCGGTGGCGGCAGCGCCAGCCAGCGTGTACGTCGCGCCGGTCGCGCCGATCTTGATCGAGTCGCCAACGGTCTTCATACCGACGACGTTCTGAGCCAGGTTCGTCAACGTGGCCGACAGCGTACCGCCACCCATGTTGGTCTTGGTCAGGTTGCCGGTCACGTCGAGGTACAGAGCCGAGCCGTCGGCAGCGTCGGTCAAGGTGCCCGAGCTGTCGATCTTGACGTCCGTCGTCGTCGTACCGAGCTTGACGGTAGCCGTCACGCTCGTGCCGGACGGCGGCAGCAGGCTGGCGATCGTCGCGGTGCCGGTGCGACCGGCCTGAGTGCCCGTGTAGTCCTTCGTCACGTCGCTGTAGGTGTACACGGAGCCACCGGTAACGGTCACGGTACCCGTGTCCACAACCTTCGACAGCACGTCGTCGGCAACGGCGCCGTTGGCAGCAGCCGTCAGCGTGCGGGAATAGGCGGTCACGCCAGCGGTGGTGGCGCCCTTGGCGAAGCCAGCAACCAGCAGATCGGTCGACGTGGCAGCCTTGTTCTTCGAACCGGTGTTGTTCACGTTGAAGCCATCCAGACCCAGGGTCTTGGCGCTGATTTCTTGCAGGTCGATGTCGATGGTTTCGCCATCGTTCGCGCCGACTTGCACGGTCAGCTTGCCAGCGTCAGCCGACAGAACCTTCACGCCGTTGAACTGGGTCTGTTCCGACACGCGGTTGATTTCGTCCAGACGTTGGGTGATTTCCGACTGGATCGAGTCCAGGTCGCTGGCCGAGTTCGTGCCGTTGGCGGCTTGCACCGACAGTTCACGGACGCGTTGCAGGTTGTTGTTGACTTCCGTCAGCGCGCCTTCGGTCGTTTGAGCGATCGAGATGCCGTCGTTGGCGTTGCGGGTGGCTTGCGTCAGGCCCTTGATGTTGGCCGTGAAGCGGTTGGCGATGGCCTGACCAGCAGCGTCGTCCTTGGCGCTGTTGATGCGCATGCCCGAAGACAGGCGCTCGATAGCGGTGTTGAGGGCCGATTGCGACTTGTTCAGGTTGTTTTGCGTGAGCAGCGAGAGGCTGTTCGTATTGATGACTTGCGCCATTGAAGACTCCTGGTTGACTAAAGGTTGTGGACTCCGACCCGGTGGGCCGTAACGCTGGACTCAAGCCATCGTTGGATTAGTTATCGGCAGGGCTTTGCAAACATTTAGGGGCGTGCCCCAAAAAGTTGCAGCGTGTCGATCCACACCGCGTCACCCGTGTCAGGCCTGCATGCTCATCATTTCCTGGTAGGCCGAAACGAGCTTGTTTCGCACCTGTACCCCGGTCTGGAACGCCACGTTGGCCTTCTGCAGGTCGACCATCACGTCGTTGAGCGCCACGCCCGGCTTGCCCAGTTCGAAGTCCTCGGCCTGGCCGTAGGCCTTGGTCTGGGCGCCGCTGATGTTGTCGATGGAGCGCTTGAGCTCGGCAGCGAAGCCGCCGTGCTCCACCGCAGGCCCGGCGGGCGGGGTGATGCCGGACTGCACGGCAGTGGCCCGCATCTGCTGCAGGACGGATTCGATGGCTGAAATCGACATGGCGTCGTGTTCCTCGGGTTAAGTGAACTTTGGGTTGACTACAGAAGCACCCAGGTGCCTCCTCGCCTATTCAGCGTACCTGCGAAGCCCCGATTCACATGGGGCCAACTGACGGCGAAAACCCCGGCTGTTCGGCCAATCGAATTCGGCGCCGATCCAGACAATGAACGCCGTACCCCAAGCCTGCCGGCCTCCTTTGTCGGCGCCCGGCATGGCCACTGAACATCGACGACTCATCCTCTTGAACATGAACATGGACCATCTGGATCCAGCGGGCGCCACAGGGGCTTTCGCATGAGTTCGGCTGCGACCCTCGGCGCCGCGCCGACGTCCCCCGCCGCCGGCGCCACGTCGTGGACCGACAAGCTGCGCGCCCAGCCCAAGCTCCCGCTGATCATCGGCGGCGCCGCGCTGGTGGCCATCGCCATGGCTTTCACCCTGTGGAGCCGCGGGCCCGAGTACAAGGTGCTCTACACCAACGTGTCGGACCGCGACGGCGGCGCGATCATCGCGTCGCTGGCGCAGATGAACGTGCCCTACAAGTTCGCCGAGGGCGGTGGCGCGATCCTGGTGCCGGCCGACCGCGTGCCCGAGCTCCGGCTCAAGCTGGCCTCGCAGGGCCTGCCCAAGGCGGGCGGCGTCGGCTTCGAACTGATGGACAACCAGAAGTTCGGCACCAGCCAGTTCGCCGAACAGGTGAACTTCCAGCGCGCGCTCGAAGGCGAGCTGGCCCGCTCCATCGAATCCATCGGCACCATCGAGTCCGCTCGGGTGCATCTGGCCATGCCGAAGCCTTCGCTGTTCGTTCGCGAACAGAAGAAGCCTTCGGCATCGGTCGTTCTGACCCTGCACCGCGGCCGCAGCATCGACGAAGGCGCCGTGAGCGCCATCGTGCACATGGTGTCGAGCAGCGTGCCGGAACTCGACCCCAAGAGCGTGACGGTGGTGGACCAGCGCGGCAACCTGCTGTCGGCGGCCAACGCCGGCGCACGCGGCCTCGATGTCAGCCAATTGAAGTACACGCAGGAGATCGAGCAGGGCTACATCCGCCGCATCGAAGCGATCCTGCAGCCGATTCTCGGCAGCGGCAACGTGCGTGCCCAGGTGGCGGCCGATATCGACTTCTCGGTGGTGGAACACACCGACGAGAAGTACCGCCCCAACGCCGACCCGGCGAACGCGGCGATGCGCAGCCAGCAGTCGAGCGAGTCGAGCCAGCTCGGCGGCACCCCGCCCGGCGGCGTGCCCGGTGCGCTGTCGAACCAGCCGCCCACCGCACCGAACGCACCGATCACGACGCCGCCGAACGCGCCACCGGGTGCCCCGCAGACGCCGGCGCAGGTCGCAGCCGCACAGGCCGCCCAGCGTGCCGGCACCGCCACCACCACGGCCGCTGCCACCGGTCCGTCGAGCAACCGCAAGGACACGACGACCAACTACGAGCTCGACCGCTCGATCCGCCATGTGCAGCAAGGCGCCGGCGGCGTCAAGCGCCTGTCGGTGGCCGTGGTGGTGAACAACCGCACGGGCGACGACAAGGGTGCCAGCCGCGCCCTGACCACGGCCGAGCTCGACCAGATCCGCAACCTGGCGAAGGAAGCCATGGGCTTCAGCCAGGACCGCGGCGACTCGCTCAACGTGGTCAACAGCGCCTTCGCCGACGAACGCGAGAAGGAAGCGCCTGCACAGGAGTTCTGGCGTGACCCGGCGAACATTCCGCTGGCCAAGACGCTGGGCATGTACCTGCTGATCGCCTTGCTCGCCCTGTTCGCCTGGTTCGCGGTGGCCCGTCCGCTGCTGCGCAAGCACCTGGCACCCCCGGCGCCTGCGCCGGTGGCGGACATCAACGAGAACGACGTCTTCGCCAAGGTGGCGGCCGATGAAGGCCCGAGCCCGGACGAAGCCCTGCGCCAGCGCGAGGCCGAACGCCACAAGGCCGACCTCGACTTCGCCCTCGAGGCCGCCACCCAGGACCCCAAGCTGGTGGCCATCATGATCCAACACTGGATGACGACCGATGAGCAATGAAGTTGGAACCCGTAAGAGCGCCATCCTGCTGATGGCCGTGGGCGAGGACCGCGCTGCCGCGGCCCTGAACCTGCTGCCCACCGCGATGGTGCAGGAGCTCGGTCTCGCGATGTCGAAGCTGAGCCAGGTGTCGCGTGCCGAGCTGGCCTCGGTGCTGCGCGAATTCCGCGAGGAAACCGAACAGCTGTCGGCGCTGCACCTCGGTTCGAGCGACTACATCCGCGCCGTGCTCAAGAAGGCACTGGGCGAGGACCGCGCGAGCGACCTGCTGGAAGACATCCTCCGGGCGGAAGAGCCCGACAGCGGCATCGGGCGGCTCAACCAGCTCGAAGCCAGCGAAGTGGCCGAACTCATCCGCGACGAGCATCCGCAGATCCTGGCCACGCTGCTGGTCCACCTCGACCGCGCCAAGGCCGCCGAGGTGCTGGAGAAGCTGCCCACGCGCCTGCGCCACGACGTGGTGGTGCGCGTGGCCACCTTCGGCGGCGTGCAGCCGGCAGCGCTCAAGGAACTCACCGACGTGCTCACCGAGATGCTGTCGGGCGAAGGTCTGAAGCGCAGCCGCCTGGGTGGCGTGCGCACCGCAGCGGAAATGGTCAACCTGATGAACAGCGCGAACGAGGAGGAAACCATCGCCCACGTCCGCGAACTCGACGACACGCTGGCCCAGCGCATCGTCGACGAAATGTTCGTCTTCGAGAACCTGCTGGGTCTGGAAGACCGCAGCATCCAGCGCCTGCTCAAGGAAGTGGAGTCCGACTCGCTCATCATCGCGCTCAAGGGTGCACCGATCGAGCTGCGCGACAAGTTCCTCAAGAACATGTCCAACCGCGCCGCCGAGACGCTGCGCGAAGACATCGAGCTGCGCGGCCCGGTCCGTGTGTCGCAGGTCGAGGCCGAACAGAAGACCATCCTGCAGGCGGCTCGCCGACTGGCCGAAGCGGGCGAGATCGTCATCTCCGCACCGGGTGCCGATGACTTCGTCTAAGCCCAACCCCGCGACCGCGGCGCGGCTGGCGTCGCTGTATGCGTCGACGCGCGTGGGCGGCAGCGCCCCGGCGCAGGCCGAGGCGGCGCCGTCCAAGCCGGTGCTGTCGGCATGGGAGCGCTGGGAGATGAACAACATCGCCGGCGATCCGAGCCGCACCACCGCCGCCGGCCGGATGGCCGCCGCACGCGCCACCCTGCCCCCGCCGCCGCCCCCGCCGACCGTGCCCGCGGGTATTGCCCAGGCCGAGCTGCGCCGCCTCCGCCAGGAAGCCACCGCCGCAGGCCAGGCCACCGGCCACGCCGAGGGCTGGACCGCCGGCCACGCCGAAGGCCACATCGCCGGGCTGGCCACAGGCCTGGCCGCAGCCACCGCCCACGCCGAACAGTTGCGTGCGCTGAGCGCCTCGCTGCCCGCAGCCCTGCGAGGCGCCGAGCGCGAGATCACCGACGTGCTGCTCACGCTGGCGCTGGACATCGCCCGCCAGGTGGTGCACCGCACCTTCCGCGCCGAACCCGAGTGGCTGCTGCCGCTGGTGCAGGACCTGGTCCACGCCGAACCCACGCTGCAGGGCGAACCCCGGCTGCTGCTGAACCCGGCCGATGTCGCGCTGGTGAAGGAGAGCCTGGGCAACGAGCTGCAGCAGGCCGGCTGGCAGGTACGCCCCGACGACAGCATCCAGCGCGGCGGCTGCCGCGTGCAGTCGCCCGCCGGCGAGATCGACGCCACGCTCGAGACCCGCTGGAAGAGCGTGACCGCCGCGCTGCGCCGCGACGCCGACGCGCAGGACTGAACCCCATGAGCCCCACGGTCGCCTCCAACCCCCATGTCCAGCACTGGGTCGATGCGCTGACGCAGGCGCGCAGCGACATCGCCCGGTGCACCACCACCGTCGCCTCGGGCCGGCTCACGCGCGCCGTGGGCCTGGTGCTCGAAGCCACCGGCCTGCAGTTGCCCGTCGGCAGCGACTGCCTGATCGAGCTGCCGCCCGGCTACCCGGTGCGCCACGCCGAGGCCGAAGTCGTCGGCTTCGCGGGCGACCGCATCTTCCTGATGCCGCAGAGCGAAGTGGCGGGCCTGCTGCCCGGCGCACGGGTCTTTCCGCGCCTTGCAGCCGGCGGCGCCAGCGGCGACAACCACACCAAGCGGCTGCCGGTCGGCGAAGGCATGCTCGGCCGCGTGGTCGACGCCGCAGGCCGTCCGCTCGACGGGCTCGGCCCGCTGGACGTCGCCAAGCGGGTGCCGCTGTCGAGCCCGCCGGTGAACCCGCTGTCGCGCGCGCCGATCGATTCGGTGCTCGACGTCGGCGTGCGCGCCATCAACGGCATGCTGACCGTCGGCCGCGGCCAGCGCATGGGCCTGTTCGCCGGCTCGGGCGTCGGCAAGAGCGTGCTGCTGGGCATGATGGCCCGCTACACCAGCGCCGACGTGATCGTGGTCGGCCTGATCGGCGAACGCGGCCGCGAAGTGAAGGATTTCATCGAGAACACGCTCGGCGAGGAAGGCCTGGCCCGCGCGGTCGTGGTGGCTGCGCCGGCCGACAACTCGCCACTGCTGCGCCTGCAGGGCGCGGCCTATGCCACCTGCCTGGCCGAGTACTTCCGCGACATGGGCAAGAGCGTGCTGCTGATCATGGATTCGCTCACCCGCTATGCGATGGCGCAGCGCGAGATCGCGCTGGCCGTGGGCGAACCGCCAGCCACCAAGGGCTACCCGCCCTCGGTGTTCGCCAAGCTGCCCGCACTGGTCGAACGTGCCGGCAACGGCGCGCGCGACGCCGACGGCAACGGCGGTTCCATCACCGCCTTCTACACGGTGCTGTCCGAAGGCGACGACCAGCAGGACCCGATCGCCGACTCGGCCCGCGCCATCCTGGACGGCCACGTCGTGCTGTCGCGCTCGCTGGCCGAAGCCGGCCACTACCCGGCCATCGACATCGAGGCCTCGATCAGCCGGGCCATGACGGCGCTGATCGAGCCGGCGCAGTTCGAGACGGTGCGCCGCTTCAAGCAGATGCTGTCGCGCTACCAGCGCAACCGCGACCTGATCAGCGTCGGCGCCTACGCCCCGGGCCACGACGCGCAGCTCGACCAGGCGATCGCGATGTACCCAAAGATCGAGGCGTTCCTGCAGCAGCCGATGGACGAGCGCACCGACTACGACGCGTCCATCGCGCGCATGCGAAGCCTCTTCGAACCGGCCCGCACGGCCTGAACCCTTTTCAAGGATCTCAAGGAGACCCATGGCCAACAAGCTTCCCCTCGACATGCTCACCGAACTGGCGCGCACGCAGACCGACAAGGCCGCGATCCGCCTCGGTGCCCTGCAGACCGCACGCATCACCAGCACGCAGAAGCTCGATCTGCTGATGCAGTACCGGCAGGACTACGTGGACCAGTTGAACGCCCTGATGGTCAACGGCATGCCCGCTGCCAAGCTGCGCAACTACCAGAACTTCCTGGTCACGCTCGACGGCGCCATCGACCAGCAGCGCGCCATCGTCGCGCAGGCCAACACCCGCCTCGACTCCGGCCGCGTCGACTGGCAGCACCAAAAGCGCCGCCAGAGTTCCTTCGACACCCTGGCCGAGCGTGTGCGCCAACAGGAAATGCTCGTCCAGGCCAAGCGCGAACAGCGCGAAAGCGACGAACGCGCCACGCGCAAGTTCTTCGACCGCGCCGCCAACCCGACCCTCTGACCCCAGGAGCCCCCATGCCCGCACTTGTCTCTCCCGCGCTTGTCTCGCCCGGCCTTTCGTCCACCTCGCCGCCAGCACGCGCCCGCCAGTCCGAGGAACCACAGGGCCGCAGCTTCCATGCGGCACTCGACCGCTCGCGTGCGTCGCAGGCCGACACCGACGCCGCCGACAGCGCCACCGCGCGCCCCGGTACGCCGCGCCGCGGTGCTTCGGTGGCCAAGGACGACACCCTGCCCCAGATCCCGAACCTCGACTTCTTCGTACCCGCCGTGGCCGCCCAGGTCACGACGGTTGCCGCGCGCACCGGCGCCGAAGCCGTCACCGCAGCCGCCCTGCGCGGTGCCGCCACCGCCACCGAACGCACCGACGTGCAGGCAGCCCTGGCGGGCACCGACGCGCTGGCCGACGCCGCCAAGGCCGTGACCGAACTCGACCTGCCGGCGGCCGATGCCGCGGCAAAAGCGACGCTCGCCGACGGCACGCCCGCTGACGCGACGGCAGCCGATGTCCTCCGTGCCGCAGCCGGCAAGACATCGACGGCCGTTTCGGCCCAGGCGGACGCCGCCGCCACCGGCACCGCGAAGGCAGACGCTGTCGCGGTGCCGGCCACGCCGGTCGCCCCGTCGTTGCTCAACGCGGCGCTGGCCGGCACCGTACCGGCCACCTCCACGCCCGCCGCACGCACGGGCCGCACCGACGCCGCCAGCCGCGACACGGCCGCCACCACGGTCACCGGCACCGCGGCGGCCACAGAAACCGCCGAGGCCGACCCGCTGGATGTTCTGGCCGCCCGCATCGAAGCCTCCGCCGGCACCGACGCCGAACTGGCGGACGACGGCGCCCCCAACGCACCGGTCACCTGGATGGCCGCCCAGCCGGGCAGCGCCGGCATCGGCAACGGCGCCGCCACGGCCGAGAACCGCGTGCCTGTGCTCTCGCTGGCGCCGCCGGTCGACAGCGATGCCTGGGCGCCCGCCCTCGGCCAGCAGATGCTGCGCATGAGCGCCAGCGGCATGCACACCGCCCAGATCACCCTCAACCCCGAGAACCTCGGCCCATTGCAGATCACGCTGAAGCTCGGCGACGACCAGGCACAGGCGATGTTCGTCTCGGCCCACGAAGGGGTGCGCAAGGCCGTCGAGGCCGCCATGCCGCAACTGCGCACCACGCTGGCCGAACACGGCATCAGCCTGGGCCAGACCGCCGTGGGCGCCGACACGCGCCAGCCGGGCGGCCAGAGCAGCTTCGCCGGGGACAACCCGTCGGGCCGCTCGGGCGGCAACGGCGGCAGTGCCTACCCCGGGGCCGCACGCAGCAGCACGGTGGCCTCGAGCACGGTGCCGACCGCCGCCGTGCGCAACACCCGCACCGAGGGTGTCGTCGACACCTTCGCCTGACCGGAAAGCCACCGCAATGCCGGGATCTGACGCGCTTTTGCCCGCTTGATCCCCCGTTGCTCCCGCGACGAGTTCGCAAAGAATAAGACCCATACCGCAACCAGTCCCACCCATGGCCACCAGCACCGCACCCGTCTCTGCCGCACCGTCCTCGCGTTCGCCGAAACTGTTGATCATCGTCCTCGGCGCGGTCACTGTCTGCGCACTCGCCGGTGGCGGCTACTTCTATCTCGCCGCCAATAAAAAGGCCGAAGCAGAACCGGCTGCCAAGGTTGCCGAGAAGCCGATCTTCGTCGCGCTCGAGCCCTTCACCGTCAACCTGCAGTCCGAAGGCCGCGCCCGCTTCCTGCACGTGGGCATTGCCCTCAAGGTGAAGGACGAGCGGGCCAAGGCACAGGTGGTCGAGTTCATGCCCGAACTGCGCAGCCGCGTGCTGCTGCTGCTGTCGAACCGCCAGCCCGAATCGCTGATGACGACCGAAGACAAGTCCAAGCTCGCCGAGGAAATCCGCACGGCGATCAACACGCCCCTGTCGGCCGACCTCCCGCCGCAGGGCGTGTCGAGCATCTCCTTCAACACCTTCGTGGTGCAGTGACCACTTTCAGGCAACCGACCCATGGCCTATGAACAAGTCCTCTCGCAGGACGAGGTCGACGACCTGCTGCGGGGCGTCACCGGTGGCACGGTCGACCAGACCGCCACGCCCGACACCAAGCCGAAGGATGGCCTGCCGGCCTACGACCTCGGCGCGCCGGACCGCGTGGTGCGCAGCCGGATGCACACGCTGGAGGTCATCAATGAGCGCTTCGCACGGGGCCTGCGCGGCGCCCTGCTGAACTTCATGCGGCGCAGCCCGGACATTTCGGTCGGGCCGATCCAGATCCAGCAGTACGGCGAATTCGTGCGCCACCTGCCGGTGCCGGCGAACATCAACATGCTGCACATGAAGCCGCTGCGCGGCACCGCGCTGTTCGTGTTCGACCCGAAGCTGGTCTTCCTGGTGGTCGACAACCTGTTCGGAAGCGATGGCCGCTACCACGTCCGCGTGGAAGGCCGGGACTTCACGCGCACCGAGCAACGCATCATCAAGCGCCTGCTCGACCTGTCGCTGCAGTGCTATGGCGACGCCTGGAAACCGGTGTTCCCGCTGGACTTCGACTACGTGCGTGCCGAGATGCACGGCAAGCTGGCCAACATCGTGGCGGCCAACGAAGTGGTGGTGAACACCACGCTGCAGATCGAGTTCGGCCCGGTGGGCGGCTTCCTGCACATCTGCATCCCCTACTCGATGATCGAGCCGATCCGCAACCAGCTGTCCAACCCGATCCAGGACGAGGTCGAGGTCGACAAGCGCTGGGTGACGCAGATGTCGCGCCAGATGCAGTCGGCCGACGTCGAGCTGGTCGCCAACTTCGTGCAGATGACCTCGACCATCGGCAAGGTGCTCGCGCTGGAAGTCGGCGACGTGCTGCCGATCGAGCTCCCCACCACCGTCACCGCCAATGTCGACGGCATCCCGGTGATGGACTGCACCTTCGGCACTTCGAACGACCGTTACGCGCTGCGCGTGCAGCACATGATCACCCACCAAGACACCGAGCCCAAGACCGACCATGACTGACAACACCCCTGCTTCCGACGACACGGACGACTGGGCGGCTGCAATGGCCGAACAGACCGCCGCCGCACCGGCGCCCGCGCCGGCCCCCACGCCGGCACCGGCACCCGCTGCAACGCCCGCCACCGCACACGTCTTCCAGCCGATGGACGCGCCCACGGCGGCCAGCAGCGTCGCCGGGCTCGACCTGGCCCGCGTGCTCGACGTGCCGGTGCAACTCACCGCCGAGATCGGCCGGACCCGCATCACCATCAAGAGCCTGCTGCAGCTGTCGCAGGGCTCGGTGGTCGAGCTCGACGGCCTGGCCGGCCAGCCGCTCGACGTGCTGATCAACGGCTACCTCATCGCCCAGGGCGAAGTGGTGGTGGTGAACGACAAGTACGGCATTCGCCTGACGGACATCATCACGCCGTCGGAACGCATGCAGAAGCTCGCACGTTCATGAACCTGCTGCGCTGGCGCTCGCACACCGCCCTCGTGTGCGGCTGGCTGGTCGCCGCGAGCGCGCACGCGTCGCTGCCGACCGTGCCCGCACCGGTGGCCGAGGCCGCCCCCGTGGCAGTCGGTGCCGGCGGCGTGCTGCAGGCCGCCTTCGGCATGGCGATGGTGCTGGGCCTGATCTTCCTGTGCGCCTGGGCAGCCCGCCGCTTCGGGCTGCAGCGCTTCGGTACCGGGAACGTCGTGAAAGTGGTGTCGAGTTCGTCCCTGGGCCAGCGCGAGCGCGTGGTGGTGGTCGAGATCGACGGCACCTGGCTGGTCCTGGGCGTCACCGCCAGCCAGATCCAGACACTGCACACCCTGCCGGCCAAGCCCGGCGCCACGCATGCCGGCGCAGGCCTGGCCACGCCGGCCGCCCTGCAGCGCCCGCTCGACCTCTTCGCGCAGAAGTTCCGCGAATCGCTGGGCGTCAAGGGCCGACCGACCGCATGAACCCGCGCATTGTTCTTCGCAGCCTGCGCATCGCGCTGGCGCTGCTGGCGGCCACGCTGCCGCTGGCCGCCTGGACCCAGGGCCTGCCGGGCGTGACCAGCACCCCCGGCCCGGGCGGCAGCCAGACCTGGTCGCTCAGCGTCCAGACGCTGATGATGCTCACGTCGCTGACCTTCTTGCCGGCGCTGATGCTGAGCATGACCAGCTTCACCCGCATCCTGATCGTCCTGGGCCTGCTGCGCACCGCCATCGGCACGCAGTCGTCGCCACCCAACCAGGTGCTGGTCGGCCTGTCGCTGTTCCTCACCTTCTTCGTCATGTCGCCGGTCTTCGACAAGGTCTACGCCGACGCCTACAAGCCTTTCTCCGAGAACAAGATCACCGTCGAGACCGCCCTCACACGCGGCATCGAGCCCTTCAAGACCTTCATGCTGCGCCAGACGCGCGAGAACGACCTGGCCCTGTTCGCCAAGCTGGCCAAGGTGCCGGAAATGCAGGGCCCCGAAGACGTGCCGTTGCGCATCCTGCTGCCGGCCTTCGTCATCAGCGAACTCAAGACGGCCTTCCAGATCGGCTTCACGATCTTCATCCCCTTCCTCATCATCGACATGGTCGTGGCCAGCGTGCTGATGTCGATGGGCATGATGATGGTGCCGCCCGCCAGCATCGCCCTGCCCTTCAAGCTGATGCTCTTCGTGCTGGCCGACGGCTGGCAGCTGCTCATCGGCGCCCTGGCGCAGAGCTTCTTCACCTAGCCAGCCTTCGCGACGGAACCAGCCATGACCCCCGAAACCATCATGACCATGGGCAACCAGGCCATCAACGTGGCGCTGTTGCTCGGCGCCCCGATGCTGCTGGTCGCGCTCGTCATCGGCCTGGTGATCAGCATCTTCCAGGCGGCCACGCAGATCAACGAAGCCACGCTGTCCTTCATCCCGAAGTTGCTGGCGGTGTTCGCCACGCTCGTGATCGCCGGCCCGTGGATGCTCGGCAACATGGTCGACTACATCCGCCAGCTGTTCGGCAGCATCCCCACGCTGGTCGGCTGAGCCTTTGATGCCGGCCGTCTTCTCGGTCACCTCGGCGGAGCTGACCCTCTGGCTGACCACCTTCTTCTACCCCTTCGTGCGCATGCTCGCGCTGATGAGCACCGCGCCGGTCTTCAGCGAGAAGTCGGTGCCGCGTCAGGTGAAGGTCGGCATTGCAGCCATCCTCGCCGTGGTGCTCACCCCTGCGATCGGGCCAGTGCCCGCCGTGCCGATCGTCTCGCCCGGGGGGATCTGGATCATCGTTCAGCAGGTGCTGATCGGCGGCGCGATGGGCTTCGTCATGCGCCTGGTGTTCGCGGCCGTGCAGGCTGCCGGCGAATACATCAGCCTGCAGATGGGCCTGTCGTTCGCGTCCTTCTATGACCCGATGGCCGGCGGTACCACGATGGTGGTGGCACGCCTGCTCAACCTGCTCGCCATGCTGCTTTTCCTGGCCCTGGACGTGCACCTGCTGCTGGTGAGCGTGCTGGCCGAGAGCTTCCAGACGCTGCCCATCGCCGATGCGCCCTGGTCGGGCGGCGGCTGGCTGTTCCTGGTGCAAGGCGGCTCCCAGGTGTTCGCCAGCGGCCTGATGCTCTCCCTGCCGCTGGTGACGGCACTGCTCATCCTGAACCTGGCCATGGGCATCCTGAACCGCGCATCGCCGCAGTTCAGCATCTTCGCCGTGGGCTTTCCGCTCACGCTGCTGGCGGGCATCGCGATGCTGCTGCTGCTGATCCCGAACCTCGGTGCCTTTCTCGAGCCGCGCTTTGCGGAAAGCGCGGCAGGGATGCTGCGCTTCACGCAGGCCCTGCGCGGGCCATGACATCGTGCAACAGGCAGCTCCAGCAGCGGCCATCGTTCACATTCATCGCCCCGACGTCGCCAGCGATGGCGCCTCTTCCTACACGGTTGCCCCCTGGACAACGTAAGACTTGGCTGTTGTTCCCGACCACGGTCGGCCAGTCCCCAGACCCGCCGTGACGGTCTCGAGCAACAGTTCCCTTTTTTCGAAAGCCACCCCGATGACGCAGCCCGTCTTGATCGCATTCGACGTGGCCCCCGCCGACGTTTCCGCATTCCTGGATCGCGCCTCTACGGCCGACCTCGACGCCCTCGAATTCGGCGTCATCGGGTTCGATGCCGAAGGAGTCGTTCGGCGCTACAACACCCATGAATCGCGGATGGCCGGGCTGCCGCTCGATCGCGTGGTGGGACACCCGCTCTTTACCGTGGTCGCGCCGTGCATGAACAACTTCATGGTGGCCCAGCGTTTCGAAGACACGGCGCAGGCCGGCGGCGCGCTCGACGAGACGATCGACTATGTCCTGACCCTGCGCATGCGGCCGGTCAAGGTCAAGCTGCGCCTGCTGGCCGACCCGGCCCTCCCCTTGCGACATCTCTTCGTGCAGAGGCAGCGGTGATCTCCTGCGACAGCGCGCCGTCGCCCCTGGAACAGGACTACGAGGCGCTGCTCCAGTTTCTCTACATGGCGCCTGTCGGTCTTGCGCAACTCTCGCGCGACGGCGATATCGTGCTGATCAACCCGCTGTGCGCGCAGCTGCTGATGCCGCTTGCCAAGCAGGGTGACCTCTCCAACCTCTTCGACGTGCTGAAGTCGATCGCGCCCGATCTGGCGCATCGTGCGCGCATCTTTTCGCCCCTGCATGGCAAGGTGTGCGACGCCATGCACATCCAGACCCATGCCGGCACGCCGAGCCACGATGCGCAAATCCTGTCGCTCACCCTGCTCAAGCTCGATGCCGATCGGTTGATGGCCGTGCTCGACGACGTCACCCTGTCAGTCAAGCGCGACCGTGAACTGCGCCACAGCCAGGCGTGGATTCACAGCATCTCTGCCGGCATCCTCGATGTCAGCCATGCGTTGATGTCGCTGGACAGCCAGGGCATCGTGCAGGGCTGGAACGTCGGCATCCGCCACCTGACGGGCTTCGAGGCTGAAGCGACTGTCGATCGGTCCTACGCGAACTTCTATCCGGAGGGCGAGCTGCTCGGCCATCGCGTGCTCGAACGCCTTCGAGAAGCCGATCGGACGGGCTGGAACCTCGAAGAAGGCTGGCTGCGGCGCAGCAACGGCGAGCGCTACTGGGGAAGCTGCCTGATCGCCCCGGTCGAGGCGGCCGCCGAAGGGTCGGAGGCGGAACGCACCTACAGCCTCGTGATCCGCGACATCAGCGAGCGCCGCGAAGCCGACGAGGCGCTTCGACGGTCCGTGTGGTCCGATCACTTGACCGGCCTGGCCAACCGTCGCGCGTTTTTCGACGCCGCGTCGACCGCCGCACAGCGCTGCACGCAGTCCGGACAGCCGATCACGATCGTGCTGTTCGATGCAGACCACTTCAAGGCCGTGAACGATACGCACGGCCATGCCGCCGGCGACGCGGTGCTGCGCCATCTTGCAGCAGGGCTTTCGGCGACCTTCAAGCCTACGGATGTGGTCGCGCGCTTTGGCGGAGAAGAGTTCGTGGTGCTGTTGACGGACAGTTCCATTGCCGACGCCCAAGCCACCGCCGAGCGCTTTCGCGCGCACATCGCCTCCAACCCGGTCACCGTCGACAGCGTTCAGGTGCCCTGCACGGTGAGCGGCGGGGTCGCCAGCTGTGCCGACGGCGTCTCTGGCATCGACGAACTTCTGCGACGGTCCGACATCGCGCTCTACGCCGCGAAGGCTGCAGGGCGCGACCGCGTGGCCATCTGGGACGACGCCCTCGAGCAACAGGGCCGCGCCCCGGTCGGCGGGATATCGCCATGAGCACCGACGGCGTCGCTTACGACGCGCTGATCCAGTTCCTCTACCAGGCGCCCATCGGGCTGCTGCAGACCGAGCTCGACGGCGAGATCACCATGATCAATCCGATGGCCGCGTCGCTGCTCATGCCGCTGACCCGGGCCGGCGCCCTGACCAACCTGTTCGATGTGCTCGAGCCTTTCGCGCCCGAACTCCGTGCCCAGGCCGCTGCGCACACCAGCCCCGGCAACACCTTGGGCGACAGGACGCTGCCCATCCCGATCGGCGATCGCGCCCAGCCGGGCGCCCTGCTGTCGACCCTGGGCCTGCGGCTGGTGCGGCTCGACGCGCAGACATGGATGGCCACCATCAGCGACATCACGCAGGCGGTGCACGACGAAGAGCAGCACCTGCAGAAGCGCTTGCGCGACCTGTCGCGCAGCGACGAGCTGACCGCGCTGCCCAACCGCGCGGTCGCCGCCGAACACATCGAGGCGGCACGGGCCCGCACCGCAAGCTCGCCCGATGGCTTCTTCGCGATTGCATTCATCAACCTCGATCGCTTCCACCGCATCAACACCACGCGCGGTCAGGCCGCGGGCGATCAGCTGCTTCGGCTCGCGGCGGACCGACTGACCCAGCTGGTCTTGCCGGGCGGCGAGATCGAAGCGCTCGGTGCCCGTGGACTGCTCGTCGCTCGCCTGGGTGCGGATGAATTCGTCGTCGTGGCGCGCCAGCTGGCGCAGTGCGCGGTGGCGGCGCAGTTGGCGAAAAAGTTGGTCGACGTGCTGGGCGAGCCCTACGCGATCGACCACCAGCCCGAACACGTGAGTGCGAGCGTGGGCGTGGTGCTCGGGCAGCGCGACGCCGGTGACGCCGACTCCCTGATGCTCGACGCCAGCCTGGCCATGGGCGAGGCGAAACGGGCGGGCGGCGCCGGCTACAGCTTGTTCGACCCCACGATGAAACTGCGCGCTGCCCGGCGCGCCACCATCGAGACCGACCTGCGCGGCGCGGTCGGCCGGGGGGATCTGGCGGTGGCGTACCAGCCGATCGTGTCGCTGGCGAGCCGGCAGTGCGTCGGCATGGAAGCCCTGGTGCGTTGGAACCATCCGTCTCTGGGCAGCGTGCCACCGCTGGAGTTCGTCGGCATCGCGGAAGAGACGGGCCTGATCGCGGAGCTCGGCCGCTTCGTCCTGAACGAGGCCTGCCGGACGTGCGCGTCATGGAAGCGCCAGTTCGGCCCCGACGCGCCGCGCAGCGTGTCGGTGAACGTCTCGCGCGCGCAGTTGCTCGGATCCGACCATGCCGAGCATGTCCGGCAGGCGCTGGATTCAAGCGGCCTGGACGCCGTGGCACTGCAAGTGGAAGTCACGGAAAGCCTGGCGGCGCAGGACGATCGCGTTCAGCGGAGTCTTCAAGACCTCAAGACGCTGGGCGTCACCGTCGCGCTCGATGACTTCGGCACCGGCTATTCGTCGCTGGCGACCTTGCATCTGCTGCCCATCGACGTGCTCAAGATCGACCGGTCGTTCGTCATGCAGGTGGGCAGCAGCGAACACCATCGCGTGCTGATCGAGGCCGTGATTCTGGTGGCGCGCAGCCTGAACATGCGGACCGTCGCCGAGGGCATCGAGACCGAAGAACAGGCGATCGCCCTGACGGGGCTCCATTGCGACAAGGGGCAGGGCTACCTGTTCGCGCGGCCTCTGTCGCGCGAGGCCATGACGGCCTGGCTGGCCGAACGCATGCGGCCAGGCGGCTCGCCCTGACCGCGCCGGCCGCCTGCGCCTTCCTCCGCTCAGCCGGTCAGATGTAGTTGAACAGCGCGATGTTCGACAGGCGGGCGAAGGTCAGCTGCGTGGCCTTCAGCGAGGTTTCGCGTTGGTAGAAGTCCGAGATGGCGCTGGTCAGGTCCAGATCCTCGATGCTCGAGAGGTAGCTCTTCTCCATCAGGTCGCGCGCGGCGCCGCCATCGTCGAGCGCATCGATCTCGTTCATGCGTGAACCAACCGAGGAGCGGATCGTCAGGACGTTGTCGTGTGCGTTCGTCACCTTGACGTTGGCGGTGCTCAGCGCATTCAGCAACTTGGCGCGCGCCGGTTCGCCACCGCCTTCCAGCGGCGTACGCAGGGCCGTCACCAACTGGCCGATGCTGGCGAACACGTCGGTGCCGGCGTTCTTGGCCGTCGTGACGGCGAAGGTGTCGCCGTCGACGGGCGTCCCGGAAATGCTCAGCTGCACGCCGCCGAAGGCGATCGGCGTGCCGGCCACGAAGGCGCCGGTGCCCGCCACGACCGGCGGCGTGTCGTTGGTGGTGACGGTGTAGTTGCCGGCCGCGAAGCTGACGACGAAATCCTTCCCGTAGTTGGCCGCGGTGGCATTCACGACGCTCACCGCACCGAAGATGCCGGTGCCGGTGTTCGCCGTGCCACCCGAGGTCACGTAGCCGGCGCCGCCCTGGACCGACTGGAACACCGAACGGCCGTCGTCCGAACTCGACATCTGGCGTGCCACGTCGACCTGGATCATGCGCTGGCCCTGGTCACCCACGAACTGGATGCCGCCGCCGGCGCTGGTCGCGAACGGCGCGCTGCCACTCTTGTAGCCCGCAAACAGGAACTGGCCGTTGCCGTCGTCGGTGTTCCCCACCGCGACGAGCTGATCGAGCTTGCTCTGCAGAGTGGTCGCCAGCGTCGCCCGGTCGGCGTCCGACAGCGTGCCGTTGCCGGCAGCCACGGTGAGCGTCTTGATGTCCTGCAGGATCGTCGTGGCGCTGTCCAGCGCCGTTTCCTCGTGCGACAGGGTGAGCATGGCGCGTTCGCGGCTGGTGGCGAACTGCTTGGACTCCGACAGGGTCTGCGTCACACCGAGGACACGGGTGGCCGCCACCGGATCGTCGCCGGCGGTCAGGAACTTGGTGCCGGCCGACAGCATCTGCTGGGTTCGGAAGAGTTGCTGCTGCTGCGAGTTCAAGGCAGACAGGTTGCGCTCGTAAAAGGTGCTGGTGCTGATACGCATCATGACTCCTGGATTCGAAAAGAGCGGGGGCTCAGTTGCTGATGCCCAGGATCGCGTCGAACATCGTCGAGGCGGTCTGGATCACTTTGGCATTCGCCTGGTACATCTGCTGGAACATCAGCAGGTTGGCGGTTTCCTCGTCCTGGTTGACGCCGGACACCGACTGCTGGCTCATCTTGATCTGGGAAGCGACGCTGGTCTGCGTCTTCTCGGCCACGGCGACTTCCATGGCGCGGTTGCCCACGGTGCTCACCAGCTGTGCATAGGCACCGTTGAAGGTGCTGGTGCCGCCGCCGATGATGGTCGCGCGCTGCAGGCCCGCCATCAGCAGCGCATTGCTGCCGTCCGACACGCCACCGACGTTCTTGCCGATGGTGAAGGTGTCACCGTTGGCCGGAGCGCCGGTCAGCTTCACCGAAATGCCGTCGAAGCTGATGCTCGCACCGGCGGTGTAGGGCACGGCCGTACCGGCCGCGTACACGGTCGATGTGCCGTTGGCCAACGTGACCGTCACGGCCGACGTGGCCGGAAAGCCCGACAGCGTGCCGGTGGCGGCGTCGTAGCTCATGGTGACGTTCGAAGCGAGCGGCGCGGCGAGGTAGCCCGCATCGATCGTGGCCTTGCCCAGCAGGCCCGAACCCTGGTTGGTGGCCGTGTTGCCAGTGACCACGGGAGAAGCCGCGGCGACCTTGGCCGGGTCGAGCACCTGCACGGTCATGTCGCGCGCGCCGGTACGGGTGGGCTGCACCGTGAAGGTGTCGCCGAGCGTCGCCGCGCCGCTGTCCAGTGCGACGGTGACGCCGTCGAAGGTGGCGGGGAAAGTCGTGAAGCTGCCGACCGGCGTCTTGTCGGAGACGCGCGTCACGACATAGGTGGGCGTGCCGGCCACGTTCTTGTACTCGACGGAGTAGTCGCTGGTGGTGAGCGCCGAGGTGTCGGTCACGCTGGCCGAGATGACGGCGTTCCCGGTGTTCCTTGCATTGCTGAGCACGGCGGGCGAACCCACCGAGAAGAAGTCTTGACCCAACGCGCCCGTGAGATCGACGCCGAGCTTGTGCTGGTCGTTGAAGGCGTCGGCCAGGGCGATCGACAGGCGACCGATGGCGTTTTGCGTGGGGATCAGGGTTTCGGTACGGAAAGACATCAGGCCACCGAGCGAGCCGCCCGTGATGGCATTGGGGCTGAGTTCCATCACGTTGCCGGCCAGACCGACCAGCGCCACGGCCGTGCGGGTCGGGTCGGCTGCCGATGGCACGGCCATCATCGTCGCCGCACGGTCGCCCACCACCAGCGACTGGCCGGTGGCGATGAAGACGTTGTACTTGCCGCTGTCCTGCTCGAGCACCTTGATGTCGGCGATCTGGCTGAGCTGGCTGACGAGTTGGTCGCGCTGGTCGAGCAGGTCGTTCGCCGGCTGGCCGCCGGACGTCGCGGTGAGCTGGCTGATCTGCTGGTTCAGGCTGGCGATCTGCGTGGCGTAGGTATTGATCTGTTCGACGCTGCCCTTGATCTGGTCGTTGACCGAGCCGTTCAGGTCGGTGAGGTACTGGTCGGTCGATCGGAACTTGGTGGCGAGCGCCTGCGCCGAGCTGATGAGCTGCTGGCGGGCGGCCGGGTCGGCCGGCGTGTTGGCCACGCCCTGCGTCGCCGTGAAGAAGCTCTGCATGAGCGGGCTGATGCCGGAGGTCTTGTCGGCCAGCAGCGAGTCGATGCGGTCGATCTGGGTCCCGTAGCTGGTCAGGCCTGCTGCCACCGATTGCGCGGTATTGAGCTGCGCCGTCAGGTAGCTGTCGTAGCTGCGGCTGGTCGTGGTCACCAGCGCGCCCATGCCGACGAAGCCGGAGCCCGTGGCGATCGCGCCGTTGGTGGAGATCTGCGCCACCTGGCGGCTGTAGCCCGCCGTGTAGACGTTGGCGGTGTTGTGGGCGGTGGTGACCAACGAGCTGCGCGCTACGTTGAGGCCACTGAGGCCCGTCAGGAACATGTTGCCGGCCATATGCTTGGATACCTGTTGAGAGGAGTGTTGGGGGCACCGTTCGATGCCATTGACTGTTTATCGGCAGTGCCGAAGGAATCTGAAGGGGGATTCGATTGAGCGAACAGCGAGGCTTTCACCTCTCTCTTCCCCGTTTGACCGCCGGCTCAGAACGCGTGAAGGAGCCGTCGCGAGCGCCCCGAGCTTGCGTCGAGGACCGGAGCCGCACTCGTGTGCGGTGAGGACCGCAGATGCGAGATCGGGGCGCGCAGCAGGTTCATTCGCGCGTTCTCAGTGCTCTGCGCCCACGCGGAACACCCCGACGGCCTGCACCAGGTGGCCGGCCTGCTCCTGCAGCGACGAGGCGGCCGCAGCGGCCTCTTCCACCAGCGCCGCGTTTTGCTGCGTGACCTGGTCCATCTGCGCGATGGCCTGGTTGACCTGCTCGATGCCCGAGGTCTGTTCCTGGCTGGCCGAGGAGATCTCGCCCATGATGTCGGTCACCCGCTTCACGCTGGCCACGATCTCGTCCATGGTGCGACCGGCTTCGGCCACCTGCTGGCTGCCGGTACCGACCTTGCCCACCGAGTCGTCGATGAGCACCTTGATTTCCTTGGCGGCAGCCGCCGAACGCTGCGCCAGGCTGCGCACTTCCGAGGCCACGACCGCGAAGCCACGACCCTGTTCACCGGCGCGGGCTGCTTCCACGGCAGCGTTCAGCGCCAGGATGTTGGTCTGGAAGGCAATGCCGTCGATGACCGCGATGATGTCCACGATCTTCTTGGACGACGCGTTGATCGAGCCCATGGTGTTCACCACCTGGCTCACCACGGTGCCACCGCGCACGGCCACTTCCGAGGCCGACGCCGCCAGCTGATTGGCTTGGCGCGCGTTGTCGGCGTTCTGCTTGACCGTCGACGTGAGTTGTTCCATCGAGGCCGCCGTCTGCTCCAGCGAGCTGGCTTGCTCTTCGGTGCGCGAGGACAGGTCCTGGTTGCCTGAGGCGATCTGGCTCGAGGCCGTGGCGATGGTGTCGGTGCCCTGGCGCACCTGGCTCACCACCCGCACCAGCGCATCGCGCATCGTTTCGACGGCGCGGGTGATGGCGCCGATCTCGTCGCGCCGTGGCGATGCCAGCGACTGCGACAGGTCACCGTCGCCGATGCGTTGAACGTGCTGGCTCAGAAGCGTCAGCGGCCTCACGGTGCGGCGGATGTACACCACCAGCGCCACGCCGAGCAGCGCCGCGGCCACGGCGATGAAGGCGCCAAGGCCGGCCATCTGCCGGTACAGCGGATCCAGCACCTCGGCGGCCGGCACTTCGGCCACGACGCGCCAACCGGTCATCTGGCTCTGGGCCACCGAGGCATAGCGGCGCCCGTCGACACCCTGCGCCAGAACGGCCGGGGCGTCGTCGATCCAGAGCGCATCGGGCTCGGTGACGCGGCGCGCCCACGCGGCCGCGCCGGCACCGAGCACGTCCGCGAGCGGCTTGCCCGCGGCCGTGGGATGGAAGACCAGCCGGCCTTCGCCAGCCGGGTCGAGAATGTAGAGACCGCCCTGTTCGAAGATGCGCGTCTCTTTGACGGCTTCCGCGAAGGCGGCCTGTTGCTGGGAAATATCGAGGCCGATGTACAGCACCGCGACCACTTTGCCCGACGCGTCGCGCACCGGGTCGTAGACCGTGATGTACGGCCGGCCGAACAACGTGACCCGGCCCATGAAGCGCTTGCCGCTGCGCAGCAGCGGGTAGGCGGCGCTCTTGCGGTCGAGCAGCGTGCCGACGGCGCGCTCGCCGTTCTCCTTCTTCACCGAGGTGGTGACACGGCGAAAGTCCTCGCCGACCGCCACGAACACCGTCGCATTGGCGCCAGTGAAGCTGCTGGCGAACTGATCCACCTCGTGGGTCGATGCCGCATCGATGGGCACCCCCCCCATGCTCAACACGCCCTGCGCCGCGTCGTCCAGCGCGAAAGCCGCGGTGAACTGGCGGCGGAACACGCCGAACGCGTTCTCGGCGTTGAGTTGCATCGTCTGGTCGAAGATGTCGAGCGACTTGGCGATCGCCTCCGCCTTGGCATTGGCGTATTGCGCGGCGCTCTCCCGGTGCTGGGTCGACGCCAGCATGTAGAACACACCCAGGATCAATGCCGTCACCGCGACGATTGCGAGCGTGGCCCGGACACTCAGGGTGCGAACCAGCGAGACGAAACCAGGGGAGGTGGAGGAAGAGCGCATGGATGTACCTATGGGGGTCGTGGTTTCAGAACTCGGCCCAGTCACCGTCATCGCCGGCCGGCAGGGCCTTCGGTGCCGGCTTCTTGGCTTGCAGCGCGACCGGCCGTCCGGCCGAGGCGCGCGGGGTGGGAGCAGCGCTGCGAGCGACCGGCTTCACCACCATCGGCGTGAAGCGTGGCTCGACCGCGCCGGCGCCTTCTGCGATGCGGAAGATGCTCACGGCTTCGACCAGGCTCCCAGCCTGTTCCTGCAGCGAGGCGGCGGCGGCCGCGGCCTCTTCCACCAGCGCCGCGTTCTGCTGCGTCACCTGGTCCATCTGCGTGATGGCCTGGTTGATCTGCTCGATGCCTTGGGTCTGCTCGTGGCTCGCCGCGCTGATCTCG
>NZ_JBPJZI010000011.1:0-162231 GCF_051216395.1 Variovorax cryoconiti
GCGCGCTCAGGCGTCGTGGGCAGCCGCACATCGACGGCGCGCTCCTGCTGCTCGCGCAGGGCGCGTTCGCGGTCCTGCTGGCGCAGTTCTTCGATGAAGGGCTGGGGGGCCGAGGGGGCGGTCTGGGCTGCGGCACCACCGGCAGCCATCAAGAGGCCGAGGGTTGCTGAGGTTCGGCGAAGAACGCCGTGGCGATCACGAGAAACGGGCGAAATTCGAAGCGGCATTGCGGGCAAAAAGAAGCGGCCCATGCCGCACCCGCAGAATTTTCCCGTTACACCTGATAAATAATTGTCACGAATCCTTGCCCAAGCGCTCTATGCCGAAATTCGTGCAACGATTGTGAATTAGTTGCAATTTCGCTCTAACGGCTTTGAATTCTTTGGTTCTCACCAGCGCACCTGCAAAACCGGAAGGCCGGCGAGCATCGCTTGCAAAGGCGAGTCCAAAAAGAATCCCAGCACTTACTTCACCTGCTGCTTCCCCAACTTGCGCGCCAGCGTCCGCCGGTGCATGCCCAGGCGGCGCGCGGTCTCGGAGATGTTGAAGCCGGTCTCGGCCAGGGTCTCATGGATGCGCTCCCATTCGAGCGTCTTGATCGAGGTCGAGCGGTTGGTCAGCTCGACGTCGATCGAGCCTTCGGCGCGGCCGAAGGCGGCTTCGATGTCGTCGGTGTTCGACGGCTTGGCCAGGTAGTGGCAGGCGCCCAGCTTGATGGCCTCGACGGCGGTCGCGATGCTGGCGAAACCCGTGAGCACCACGATCAGCATGTCCGGGTCGTGCGCATGCAGGCGTTGCACGCAGGCCAGGCCCGAGGCCTCGCCGCCGAGCTTCAGGTCGACCACGGCGTAGCGGGGCGAACCCGGCGCCTTCGTCAGGTCTTCCACGTCCTCCAGGCTGGTCGCGAGCATCACCGCATAGCCGCGCCGCTCGAAGGAGCGGCCCAGCGTGCGCGCAAAGGCCGCGTCGTCCTCGACGATCAGCAGCCGGCGTGCGGGCGGCCCGGGATCAACTTGCATTCGGTTCCTCTTCTTCCAGAACGACGGCGGACAGCGGCAGCGAGATGCGCACCTGCGCCCCTCCCTCGGCGAGGTTGTGCGCCGTCACGTTGCCGCCGAGCGTGCGCAGCACATTGACGACCAGGAACAGCCCGAGCCCGCCACCTGGCCGGCCCTTGCTCGACTGGTAGGGCTTGCCCAGCTGCGCCAGCATGTGCGGCGCAAAGCCGGGGCCGGCATCGGTCACCGTCAGCATCAGGCGATCGTCCAAGCGCTCGACTTCCAGCTTCACGCGGTGCGGCGATGCCTCCAGGGCATTGTCGAGCACGTTGTGGATGGTCTGCTTCAACGCGGAATCGGAGACCATGGGCAGGTCGTGGCCGAAGCGGTTCTCGTAGAGGAAGGCGGTCACGGGGCGGCTGTCGCGCCACTCCTGCACCAGGTCGTCGAGGAAGACGCGGACGGTGGTGGCCGCGGACGATTCACCGCGCGCCTCCCCGGCCGACAGCAGGATGCCGCTCACGATGGTCTTGCAGCGCTTGAGCTGCGCCTGCATCTCGTTGACCTCCTGCAGCAGCTCGGGGTTCGAGGTGAACTCGGGCATGCGCTTCCAATCGCCCAGGATCACGGACAAGGTGGCCAGCGGCGTGCCCAGCTCGTGCGCAGCGCCCGATGCGAGCAGGCCCATGCGCACGATGTGCTCCTCTTCCGCCGCGCGCTGCCGCAGGCTCGCCAGGCGGGCATCGCGCGCGCGCAGGTTGGCGTTGATGCGGGTGATGAAGATCAGCAGCAGCGACGCGTTGAGCGCGAAGCACAGCACCATGCCCTGGATGTAGGGGCTGGCCAGGCCACGGTCCAGGTCGAGCGGCAGCGCCAGCGGCCGCGAGAAGAGCGCGAGCCCGACCAGGCACAAACCGGTGATCACCACCAGCGTGGCGCTCGACCAGGCCTGCAACAGCACGGCGCCCAGGATCACCTGCAACAGGTAGAGCGATGCGAAGGGATTGGTGGCGCCACCGCTCAGGTAGAGCTGCGCCGTGAGCGTCGCGACATCGACCAGCATGGCCACGAAGAGCTCGGTGTTGGTCGCCTCGCGCCCGGTGCGCCAGCGCAGCAGGCTCGCCACGTTGAAGCCGATGAGCACGGCCAGCACGATGAGCATCGGCTCCAGCGGCAGCGGGATGCGAAAGCCGTAATGCGCCACCTCGATGGTGACGACCTGGCCGAACACGGCGAGCCAGCGCAGCTGGATCAGCTGCTGCATGTTCTTCAGGCCGGTGCGGTCACCGGGCGCGTCTTCCAGGTTGTCGGTCGGCCACATGCCGGGCAGACCCGGAGCCTCAGTCGTGCGCGGCATCCTTGCTTTCGGGGTCGATGGAGTGCGCATTGTCCCCAATGTGGCGGCGCCTGAGCCGGCGCTCGTCACGCGCCACGTAGGCTGCGCCCAGCGCCACCATCAGCGCCAGGCCGTACCAGGTGACGGCATAGACGAAATGGCTGTTGGGGAACGCGATGACGGTGAGACCCCCGACCGGCCAGGTGCCGGGCGGGCCGGCGTCGGCGTCGACGAAGTACGGCGCCACGGCGCCCAGCCCGCTCAAACCGCGTGCTGCCGCGATGGCCGGCAGTTCGCGCGAGAACCAGCGATTGGCGGCGGGGTCGTTGCGCCGCGGGAAGAAGCCGTCGCGCTCGCTCATGCGCAGAAAGCCGGTGACGGTCACGGTGCTGATCGGCACCCCGCCGCGCGAGGCGGGGTCGCGTTGTTCCGGCGGGACGAAGCCGCGGTTGACCATCACCAGGCTGCCGTCGGCGACACGCAGCGGCGTGAGCACCCAGAAGCCGGTGCCGATGGCCGTGGAGGCCTGCACCAGCGTCTCGCGGTCGTGCAGGAAGGTGCCGATGAGACGGACGCGGCGGTATTCATCTCGGTTCGCGTCGACCTGGGGCCACGCAACCTGCGCCGGTGCCTCGACCGGCGCGGCGTGGATGCGCTGGGCGACGCGCTCGATCAGGTCGAGCTTCCAGGCACGCCGCTCGACCTGCCAGGTACCCAGGGCGACGAAGCCGCAGAAAACGACGAGCGCCAGAAACGCCAACGCGGCCAGGAAGGCCGCGGAGCGGGGGCCACGTTCGGCGGCCGGGTCGGCTTGCACGTGCAGGCTCAAGGCATGTTCTTCATGTCGTGCAGCGACGGCATCATGTTGTGGTTGAGGTGGTACATCACCCACAAGGAGCCGGCCAGCGTGATGACCACGAGCACCAGCGTGAAGATCAGCGCCAGCATCGACCAGCCGCCTTCGACCTTGGTGTTCATGTGCAGGAAATAGATCATGTGCACCACGATCTGGACGGCTGCGAAGCCGAGGATGACGAAGGCGGTGGTGCTTGAGCTGTCGAACACCTTGCCCATCACCAGCCAGAACGGGATGACGGTGAGGATGACCGACAGCACGAAGCCGATGGTGTAGCCCTTGAGGGTGCTGTGCGGCACGCCCGCGTCTTCGTGGTGATCGTCGCCGTGGCTGTCGTGGCCGTGCGTGTCGTGACCTGCGCTCATGGCAGCACTCCCATCAGGTAGACAAAGGTGAAGACGCCGATCCAGACCACGTCCAGGAAGTGCCAGAACATCGACAGGCACATCAGGCGGCGGCGGTTTTCCATGGTGAGGCCATGGCGCGACACCTGCACCATCAGCGTGACCAGCCAGATGATGCCGAAGGTGACGTGCAGGCCGTGGGTGCCGACCAGCGTGAAGAAGGACGACAGGAAGGCGCTGCGCTGCGGCACCGCGCCTTCATGGATCAGGTGGTGGAACTCATACAGCTCGAGTCCGATGAAGGCCGCACCGAACAGGCCGGTGATGGCCAGCCACACAAGCACCTGCTTCACCTGCTTCTTCTGCATGGCGATCATGGCGAAGCCATAGGTGATCGACGACAGCAGCAGCATCGACGTGTTGAGCGCGACCAGCGGCAGGTCGAACAGGTCGGCACCCGACGGGCCGGCCGCGTAGCTGCGGCCCACCACCGCGTGCACCGCGAACAGGCACGCGAAGATGAGGCAGTCGCTCATCAGGTAGAGCCAGAAGCCCAGCAGCGTGCCGTTCTCCGGATGATGGTCGCCAGGCACGTAGAAGCGCTGGTTGTCGGGCGCGTGGACGTCGCCCGAATGCAGGGTGGCGGCGGTATCAGACATGGCTGGCAAGGAGACGGGTGCGGGCGCCTTCGGTGCGGATGACTTCGTCCGCATCGATGTGGTAATCACGCTTGTAGTTGAAGGTATGGAAGATGGCGGTGCCGATCAGCAGCACGAAGCTGAGCACGGCCACCGGCCACATGTGCCAGATCATCGCGAAGCCGAAGACGGTGCTCAGGCCGGCGAGCACGATGCCCGCCCAGGTGTTCTTGGGCATGTGGATCGGGCGGAAGCCCTGCAGCGGACGCTCGTAGCCGCGCTGCTTCATGTCCGACCAGGCGTCGTTGTCATGAATGACCGGCGTGAACGCGAAGTTGTAGGCCGGCGGCGGCGACGAGGTCGACCATTCCAGCGTGCGGCCGTTCCACGGGTCGCCCGTGAAGTCGCGCAGCGACTCGCGGCGGCGGTAGCTCACCACCAGCTGGATCAGGAAGGACGCGATGCCCAGCGCGATCAGGAAGGCGCCGAAGGCGGCGATCTGGAACCAGATCTGCAGCGACATGTCCTCGAAATGGCTCACGCGGCGCGTGACGCCCATCAGGCCGAGGATGTACAGCGGCATGAAGGCCATCCAGAAGCCGATCAACCAGAACCAGAAGGACATCTTTCCCCAGAACGCGTCCAGCTTGTAGCCGAAGGCCTTCGGGAACCAGTAGTTGATGCCGGCCATGAGGCCGAACAGCACGCCACCGATGATCACGTTGTGGAAGTGGGCGATCAGGAACAGGCTGTTGTGCAGCACGAAGTCGGCCGGCGGCACGGCCAGCAGCACGCCCGTCATGCCGCCGATCACGAAGGTGACCATGAAGCCGATGGTCCACAGCATCGGCACTTCGAAGCGGATGCGGCCGCGGTACATCGTGAAGAGCCAGTTGAAGATCTTCGCCCCGGTCGGGATCGAGATGATCATGGTCGTGATGCCGAAGAAGGAATTGACGCTGGCGCCCGAGCCCATCGTGAAGAAGTGGTGCAGCCACACCAGGTACGACAGGATGGTGATCACCACCGTGGCGTAGACCATCGACGCGTAGCCGAACAGGCGCTTGCCCGAGAAGGTCGAGACGATCTCCGAGAACACGCCGAACAACGGCAGGATCAGGATGTAGACCTCCGGGTGGCCCCAGATCCAGATCAGGTTCACGTACATCATGGCGTTGCCGCCGAAGTCGTTCGTGAAGAAGTTCGTGCCGACGTAGCGGTCCAGCGACAGCAGCGCGAGCACGGCGGTCAGCACCGGGAAGGCGGCCACGATCAGCACGTTGGTGCAGAGCGACGTCCAGGTGAATACCGGCATCTTCATCATGCCCATGCCCGGCGCGCGCATCTTCACGATGGTCGCGAGCAGGTTGATGCCCGAGAGCAGCGTGCCGACGCCGGCGATCTGCAGCGACCAGATGTAGTAGTCGACCCCCACGTCGGGGCTGTGCAGGATGCCCGAGAGCGGCGGGTAGGCCAGCCAGCCGGTGCGTGCGAACTCGCCGACGAACAGCGAGGCCATGACCAGCACGGCGCCGCTGGCGGTCATCCAGAAGCTGAAGTTGTTGAGGAAGGGGAAGGCCACGTCGCGTGCGCCGATCTGCAGCGGCACCACGTAGTTCATCAGGCCCGTCACCAGCGGCATCGCCACGAAGAAGATCATGATCACGCCGTGGGCCGTGAAGATCTGGTCGTAGTGGTGCGGCGGCAGGAAGCCCTGGTTGTCGCCGAAGGCCATGGCCTGGTGCAGCCGCATCATGATCGCGTCGGCAAAGCCGCGCAGCAGCATGACGATGCCCAGGACCATGTACATGATCCCGATCTTCTTGTGGTCGATGCTGGTGAACCAGTCACGCCACAGCGTGCCCCACACCTTGAAATAGGTGAGCGCGCCCAACAGCGCGATGCCGCCCAGTGCGACGGCCGCGAAAGTCGCCAGGAGGATCGGCTCGTGCAGCGGGATGGCTTCCCAGCTGAGTCGGCCGAAGATGAGCTTCGTGAGGTCGAGTGATTCGAACATGGGGATCCGGGAGAACAATTACAGCGGCTGCGTGGCAGCGGGCGCGGAGAGCGGGAACGCATCCACCGGATCGTTCACCGAGCACATGGCGCCGACGTAGGTGCGTGCGCGGCCCAGCTCGACGCCGGGTGCCAGACCCTGGCGCGCCCGCGTGGCAGCGTCCATCGAGGCGACGTTGAAGGCGCCGGGGATGCCCTGGCCGCCGTTGGCGTCGATCGCCATGATGTCCTTCATGCACATCCGGTTGGCTTCGACGCAGCGGTTCAGGATGGCGTCGTACAGGCCGGGCGCGACCGTGGCGAAGCGGCGCACCGGGTCGCGCTCGGACGGCTTTTCCAGCTGCAGGTAGGCGCCGCGGGTGAGTTCGCTGCCGGCCGCCTTGTTGCGCTGCACCCACTTGTCGAAGTCGGCGTCGTTCAGGCCGTGGAACTTGAAGCGCATGCCCGAGAAACCGGCACCGCTGTAGTTGGCGGAGAAGCCCTCGTACTCGCCCGGCTTGTTGATGACCGCGTGCAGCTTGGTCTCCATGCCCGCCATGGCGTAGATCTGGCCGGCCAATGCGGGGATGAAGAAGGAGTTCATCACCGTCGACGAGGTGATCTTGAACTGGATCGGCCGGTCGACCGGGGCCGCCAGCTCGTTGACCGTCGCGATGCCCTGCTCGGGGTAGAGGAACAGCCACTTCCAGTCGAGCGCCACCACCTCGACCACCAGCGGCTTGGTGTCCGCCGGGATCGGCCGCTGGGCGTCGATGCGCGCCAGCGGGCGGTACGGGTCGAGCGTGTGGGTGCTGATCCAGGTCAGGGCGCCCAGCGCGATGATGATCAGCAACGGCGCACCCCAGATGGCCAGTTCGAGCTGGGTCGAGTGGTCCCAATCGGGCGAATAGGTCGCTTCCTTGTTCGACTGGCGGTACTTCCAGGCGAAGAACAGCGTCATGGCGATCACCGGCACGATGATCAACAGCATCAGCATCGTCGAGATGACGATCAGCCGCCCTTGCTGCGACGCGATGTCGCCCGAGGGGTTGAGCAGCACCATGTTGCAGCCCGCCAGCAAGCTCAGTGGCAGCAGGAACAACACACGCGGAATCTTGAAGGAATGCATGCCAGGGAAAGGGAGCTTGTAATGGGGCGAGAAGCCTGCGAATCTACGCCGATCGGGGCCCGACGGGCATTGGACGTTTTGTCCTACGGCATCGGAGGTCTCCTGGTGCAAAATTTGCGCCGAATGCAATGTGCGTTCGTCCCAAGTCGGCTGCGACGTCCATTTTCCGAAGTTCTTGTAGGCATCCCATGACAACGTCCTCCATCGCACACCCAGGGGGCCAGCCCGGCCAGACCGGCAACGCCACCGGCCGGGATATCGCCCATGCCGTTGGCGGCGACACCGAACACGTCGATCCGAGCGACGTCGCCGTCGGTGTGGTGATCGGCCGCGCTTCCGAATATTTCGACTTCTTCGTCTACGGGATCGCCTCCGCGCTGGTCTTCCCTTCGGTGTTCTTCCCCTTCGCCGACCGTCTGACGGGCACGCTCTACGCCTTCGCGATCTTCGCCCTCGCCTTCATCGCCCGCCCCTTCGGCACCGCGCTGTCGATGGCCATCCAGCGCCGTTATGGTCGCGAGGCCAAGCTCACCGCCGCGATCTTCATGCTCGGCACCGCGACCGCGGGCATCGCCTTCCTGCCGACGTACGAGAGCGCGGGCGCCACGGCCATCGTCCTGCTGGCGGTCTTCCGCATCGCCCAGGGCATCGCACTGGGCGGCAGCTGGGACGGCCTGCCGTCGCTGCTCGCAATGAGCGCTCCGCAGAACCGGCGCGGCTGGTACGCCATGCTCGGCCAGCTCGGCGCCCCCTTCGGCTTCCTGACGGCGGCCACCCTGTTCGCCTTTCTCACGGCCAGCATCCCGGCGGAGGATTTCCTGTCGTGGGGCTGGCGCTATCCCTTCTACGTCGCCTTCGCCATCAACGTGGTGGCCCTGTTCGCCCGTCTGCGCCTGGTCGCGGCCACCGAATACTCCAAGCAGCTGGACGAGCGCGAGCTCGAACCCACCGGCATCGTCGAGATCGCGCGCGCCCAGGGCGGCAACATTCTCATCGGCGCCTTCGCGGCTTTGGCCAGCTACGCCCTCTTCCACATCGTGACCATCTTCCCGCTGTCGTGGATCACGCTCTACTCCGAGCAGTCGGTGAGCCAGTTCCTGGTGATCCAGGCCATCGGTGCCTGCCTGGCCGCACTGGCGATGGTCGCCTCCGGCAAGATCGCCGACCGCATCGGCCGGCGTCGCACGCTCGGCTCGCTGGCGGTGGCGATCGCGGTCTTCAGCGGCTTCGCGCCGACGCTGCTGGACGGCGGCAACATCGGGCAGGACACCTTCATCCTGGTCGGCTTCGTCCTGCTGGGCCTGTCCTACGGCCAGGCCTCGGGCACCGTCACCTCGAACTTCGCCGCCCGCTTCCGCTACACCGGCGCGGCCCTGACGGCCGACGTGGCCTGGCTCATCGGCGCGGCCTTCGCCCCGCTGGTGGCGCTCGGCCTGTCGGCGCACTTCGGCCTGGGCTACGTCAGCGTCTACCTGCTGTCGGGCGCGGCCTGCACGCTCACCGCGCTGTGGGTCAACCGCGCGCTCGAGCAGCGGGACTGACCATTTCGGCCTAGAACGCGGCGACGATCCCGTCCGAGCGCGGGTCGAAGCCGCCTTCGAGGCTGCCGTCGGGCTTGCGCAGCAGGCAGCCGGCATGCCCGAAGGTCTCGTCGAAGTCACCCAGCACATCGACCTCGTGGCCGCGCGCACGCAGCGCCGCCACCGTCTCGGCGGGAAAGCGTGACTCCAGCTTGAGCGAATCGGTGCTCTGGCCCCAGGTGCGGCCGAGCAGCCAGCGCGGCGCGCTCACTGCATCCTGCGGGTTCAGGCCCTGCACGACGGTGCGCGTGAACACCGCCGACTGGCTCTGCGGCTGGCCGTCGCCGCCCATGTTGCCGTAGACCATCGTGCGGCCGTCGGCCAGCAGCGCCAGGCCGGGAATCAGGGTGTGGAAGGGCTTCTTGCCCGGCGCCAGCGTGTTGATGTGCTCGGGCTTCAGCGAGAAGGACGCCCCCCGGTTCTGCCAGTTGACGCCACTGCGCGCCAGCACCACGCCCGAGCCGAACTCGTGGTACACGCTCTGGATCATCGAGACCGCACGCCCCTCGCCGTCGATCACGCCCATCCACACCGTGTCGGCCGGCCCCTTGCCGCTGCCCCATGGGGCCGCGCGGGCCATGTCGATGCGCGCGGCCATCGCGTCGAGCGCGGCCGGCGTCAGCAGCTCGGCGGCCGCGATGCGCATGTGGGCCGGGTCGGTGATCTCGCGGTCGCGCACCGCGAAGGCCTGCTTGACCGATTCGACCGCGGCATGCACGTAGTCGGCGCTCAGGTGGTCGTAGCGCTCGACGCCCAGGCGCTCCATCAGGCCCAGGATGATCAGCGCGACCACACCCTGCGTCGGCGGCGGCATGTTGAAGACCCGGCCGTGCCGGTGCGCCAATTCGAGCGGTTCGCGCAGCAGGCCGCGGTGCGCCTCGAAGTCCGCCAGGGTGATCGGGCTGCCCGCACGCGCCAGGTCTTCGGCCATCGTGCGGGCCAGGTCGCCACGGTAGAAGTCGTCGAGGCCGGCGCGCGCCAGGTGCTCGAGCGTAGCCGCGAGCCGGGGCTGGCGGAACAGCGCACCTGTCGACGGCAGCTTGCCGCCCGGCATGTACGTTTCTGCGAAACCGTGCACGCCTTCGAGCTCGGCACGCTTGCCGCGCACCGTGCGCGCCAGGCTGGCCGTGACCGGCGCGCCGTGCGTGGCGTAGTCGATCGCATCGGCCATCAGGCGGGGTAGCGGCAGGCGCCCGCCGAGCTTGTCGCGACTCAGCGCCAGCGCCTGGTCCCAGCCGCTGATCGTGCCGGCCATGGTGATCGCCGCCGACCCGCCGCGAAACGGAATGGCCTGCTGGCCCGCGTACTGCGCCCGGTCCACGGCCCCGGCCGCGGCGCCCGAACCATCGATGGCGACCACGTCGTGCGCGCCGCCCCTCGGCGTCGACACCAGCCAGAAGCTGTCGCCACCGATGCCGTTCATGTGCGGATAGACCACCGCGATCGTCGCAGCCGCGGCCACCATGGCTTCGATCGCATTGCCGCCCTCGCGCAGCACGGCCAGGGCGGATTGGGAGGCGAGCGAGTGCGGCGCGACCGCGATGCCGCGGCGGCCCTGGATGGCGTTGGCCATGACGGATCCTTCTGAGGGTTGAACGGGAACGGGCAACGCGCCCGCGCCGACCCCGAGGGATCCGCAAGTTCCGTGCGCGCGCCGTGATGTTAAGACGCGCGCGCCGTCACCTTCATTCGGCCTCGATGCCGGCCGCCTTCACGATGCGGTCCCACTTCTGCGACTCGGCGGTCTGGAACTTCGCCATCTCCTCGGGCGTGGTGGTGAAGACCTCGGTGCCGGTCGGCTGGTAGAACGCTGCCTTGGCGGCCTCGCTCTTCGCGGCCTTCACCAACAGCTCGTTCAGGCGCTTGACCACGGCGGGCGGCGTCTTGGCCGGCGCGTAGGCGGCGAACCAGTAGCCCATCTCGTAGCCCTTCACGCCGGCTTCGGCGATGGTCGGCACGTCAGGCGCCAGCGGTGAGCGGGCGGCGCTCGACATGCCCAGCGCGCGCAGCTTGCCCGACTTCACCTGCGGCAGGCCGGTCGTGGTGTCGGTGATCATCATGTGGATCTGGTTGCCCAGGAGGTCAGTCACCGCCAGCGTGTTGCTCTTGTACGGCACGTGCAGCAGCTTGATGTCGGCCATCTGCTGGAGCAGTTCGCCGGCCATGCGGCTCGACGAGCTGCCGCTGCCGAAGCTGTACTTGCCCGGCTCCTTCTTCGCCAGCGCCACGAACTCGGCCACCGTGGTCGCGGGAAACGACGGGTTGACCACCATGATCTGCCCGCCCTTGCCCAGGCCGGTGATCGGCGCGAAATCCTTCACCGGGTCATAGGGCAGCTTCTTGTAGAGATGCTCGTTCGCCGCGTGCGTGGTGTTGGTGGTGATCAGCACCGTGTAGCCGTCGGCCGGCGCCTTGGCCGCGAACTGCGAGGCGATGAAGCCGCTGGCGCCGGCCCGGTTGTCGATGACCACCGACTGCTTGGTCTCGGCCGTGACGCCGTTGCCGATCGCGCGCGCGATCTGGTCGGTGGCGGTGCCGGCCGCGAAAGGCACGACGAAGGTGATGGGCTTGTCGGGGAAGGCCTGCGCCTGGCTCAGCGCCGGCGCCAGGGCGAGCGCGGCGGCAGCCAGGGCGAGGGTTGGAATGCGGTTCATGGTTCTTGTCTCCTGTGGTTTGCGAAAAAGGATCAGCCTTCGTTGGGGCCGGCGAGCAAGGGTTGCAGTTCGGCCGGCACGTCGATGCGCAGGTCGAGCAGCAGAAAGGACAGCGACTTGCCGTGCGTGTCGAGGTTCAGCGCGTCGTTCACGCCGCCGTCGAGCACCGCGTCGAGCACGAAGTTCATCGCATGCAGCTTCGGCAGCAGAAAGCGTTGCACGCGGCTCGGCGCGCGGTGGCGGAACTGCGCCGCCACGGCCTCGGGCGTGACTTGTTCGACCAGCAGCGGCCACAGCGCCGGGTGCCAGGCGATCACGCTGATGTTCGAGCGGTCGCCCTTGTCGCCGGTGCGGCCGTGGGCGGCGCGGTAGAGGGGAACGGTGACCATGGTCATACACCAGCCTCCACCATGGCGAAGCCGACCGGCACGCGCTCGCGCGGCAGCAGGCAGGAGATCGTGTTGAGCCGCGGTGTCAGCGCGGTGCGCACGCCGCCACCGCCGGCCGGTCCGCAGGTGTAGAGCGCCATCACTTCTCGGCCCACGCGCTCGGCCTCGGCGCGGTCGGCATGGCTCGCGGCCACGCGCAGGCGCACGTCGCGCGCGCCGCCGTCGGGCATGGCCGCGAGCGCACGGCCGGCGTCATCGGCCAGGATGCTGATCGCGCCGATCAGGTCGATGCGCAGCGTGAGCCCGACGAGCCGGCGTCGCAACACATCGGCCGCCAGCCGGGCCCGTGCCTCGGCGCGCGGGCCGGCGTACGAGATCTCGCCCTCGGCCAACCACCCGCCTTCGTGGCAGACGTTGACCTTGTAATGCGTCGGCCGTGCATGGCCGCGCACGCCGCCGAGCGCCACGCGGTCGTCGCCCACGGCCTGCACCTGGGCATCGCCGATGTCAGCGACCACGTCGGGTGTCAGGTAGGCGGCGGGGTCGTGCACTTCGTAGAGGAGTTGCTCCTTCACCGTCGCCTCGTTCACGAAGCCGCCGGTGCCTTCGGATTTGCCGATGGTGCAGCGACCCTCCGCGTCGATCTCGGCGATGGGAAAACCGACGTTCTCGAGGCCCGGCACGTCCTTGTAGCCGGGGTCGGCGAAATAGCCGCCGCAGACCTGGGCACCGCATTCCAGCAGGTGGCCGGCCATGGTCGCGCGGCCGAGCACGTCCCAGTCATCGGGCGCCCAGCCGAAGTGCGACATCGCCGGCCCGACGGTGAGCGAGGGGTCGGCGACCCGGCCGCACACCACGATCTGCGCGCCGGCGTCGAGGGCAGCGGCGATCGGCTCGGCACCGATGTAGGCGTTGGCGCTGACGATGCGCAGGCCGTCCATCGCGGCGCCCAGCGTGTCGTGCAGCAGCGCCTGGTGTTCCGGCGCCGACAGGTCGTCGCCCTCCACGACCGCGATGCGCGGCGCGGGCTGGCCGAGCTCGCGCGCCATGCGGGCGATGTGCCGGGCCGCAGCACGCGGGTTGGCCGCGCCGAAGTTGCTGACGATGCGGATGCCGTGGGCCAGGCATGTCGCCAGCACCGGGCGCAGCATCGCATCGAGCAGGGGTTCGTAGCCCGCCTCGGGGTCGGTGCGGCGGCGCAGCTGCGCCAGCGCGAGCGTGCGCTCGGCCAGGGTTTCGAAGATGAGGAAGGCACGCTGACCCGGCGGGCCGGACGTCAGCCGTGCGACCAGCGTGTCGACCACGGGGCCGGCCACGTCGGTGCGGTCGCCCGAGAAGCCGGCGGCGCAGCCGATCAGCAGCGGTGCGCGCACGGGCAATGCCGAAGGGGCCTGTGTTGTCATGTCTCCGATGTCTCGCTTCGGGTGTTGTGGCGTCAATGTAGGCCTGCTTTCTCCATCCGTAAAATCGAAAGTTCAGATCGATTCATTCGAAAGACGGATCACGCCATGAAGATGCCCGACCTCACGGCACGGCAGTTGCGGGCCTTCGCCGCGCTGGCCGAGCAACGCAACTTTACCCGCGCGGCACAGCTGTGCCACCTGTCGCAGCCGGCCTTCAGTGCGCTCATCCGCACGCTCGAGGAAGCGCTGGGCACGCGGCTGTTCGACCGCGACACGCGCAGCGTGCAGCTCACGCCCGAGGGGCGGCTGTTCGAGGGCGCGGCGCAGCGGCTGCTCGACGACATGCGCGGTGCCGTCGCCGACCTGGCCGACCACGTCGAGCGCCGCAAGGGGCGGGTGCGGGTCGCCGCGCTCCCCTCGCTCGCCGCCGGCTGGCTGCCGGCGGTGTTCGCCGAATTCATGGCCGCCTGGCCGGGCATCACCATCAGCCTGGACGATGCCCTGTCCGACGCCTGCATCGCGCGCGTACGCAGCGGCGAGGCCGACTTCGCGCTGGCGTCGTCCGGCGCGGGCACCACGGCCGCTGGCGATCTGCGCAGCCGCAAGCTGTGCAGCGACCGCTTCCACCTGGTGTGCCGCGCCGACCATCCGCTCGCCGCCGAGACGCGGCTGAGCGCTCGCAAGATCGCGCCCTACCCCTTCATCCAGATGGCGCGCCACAGCAGCGTGCGCCAGTCGCTCGACGCCGCACTGCACCCGCTGCGGTTGAACGCCGTGTTCGAGGTCGAGCATCTGGCCACTGTGATGGGGCTGGTCGAAGCGGGCCTGGGCATCAGCGTGGTGCCGGCGCTCACGCTCTTCCATTTCCGCCGCGAGTCGCTGGTGACCCGGCCGCTACCGGTGCCGGGGCTGCTGCGCACGGTCTATCTGGTGCAGCGGCGCGAAGGCAGCCTGTCGGTGGCGGCACAGACCTTGCACGACCTGATCGTCGCGCGGCTGGGCAAGCTCGTCCTCTCGTGAGCACCCGGCGCCGATAATCGAACGCCCGTCAACGCCCCACCAACGACCCCGCGAAAAGGCATCCGCCCATGCTCGACCTCCTCGTGCGCAACGCCACCCTCCCCGACGGCCGCACCGGCATGTCGATCGCCGTGCAAGACGGTCGCATCGCCGAACTCACGGTAGGACTCGATGCCCCCGCGCACGAGACGCTCGACGCACAGGGCCTGCTGGTCACGCCGCACTTCGTCGACCCGCACTTCCACATGGACGCGACGCTCAGCTACGGCCTGCCGCGCGTCAACGAAAGCGGCACGCTGCTCGAAGGCATCGCGCTGTGGGGCGAACTCAAGCCGCTGCTCAAGCAAGAGGCGCTGATCGAACGCGCGCTGGCCTACTGCGACTGGGCGGTGGCCAAGGGGCTCCTGGCCATCCGCACGCACGTCGACACCAGCGACCCGAGCCTGCTGGCGGTCGACGCGCTGCTCGAAGTCAAGCGCCTCGTCGCGCCTTATCTCGACCTGCAGCTCGTCGCGTTTCCGCAGGACGGCGTGCTGCGCTCGCCGGGCGGCGTCGACAACCTGAAGCGCGCACTCGACAAGGGCGTCGACGTGGTGGGCGGCATTCCGCATTTCGAACGCACCATGGCCGACGGCGCGGCCAGCGTGACGCTGCTGTGCGAGATCGCGGCCGAGCGCGGGCTGCGGGTCGACATGCACTGCGACGAATCCGACGATCCGCTGTCGCGCCACATCGAGACACTGGCCTTCGAGGCCCAGCGCCTGGGCCTGCAGGGCCGCGTCACCGGATCGCACTGCACGTCGATGCACAGCATGGACAACTACTACGTGAGCAAGCTGCTGCCGCTGATCGCCGAGAGCGGCGTCGCCGTGATCGCCAACCCGCTCATCAACATCACGCTGCAGGGCCGCCACGACAGCTACCCCAAGCGCCGCGGCATGACCCGCGTGCCCGAGCTGATGGCCGCCGGCGTGAACGTCGCCTTCGGCCACGACTGCGTGATGGACCCGTGGTACGGCATGGGCTCGGGCGACATGCTCGAAGTCGCGCACATGGGCCTGCACGTGGCGCAGATGACCAGCCAGGCCGGCATCCGCCGCTGCTTCGAGGCAGTGACGACGAATGCGGCGAAGGTCTTCCATCTGCCGGCCTACGGGCTCGAGGCGGGCTGCGACGCCAGCTTCGTGCTGCTGCAGGCACGCGACCCGGTCGAGGCGATCCGCCTGCGCGCCACGCGGCTGAAGGTGTACCGGCGCGGCAGGCTGCTGGCCGAGACGCCGGCCACCACCGCGGCGCTACATCTGCCGGGGCGCGTCGGCAGCACGTCGTTCATGCCCGTGCGCTCGAGCGAGGTCGCGCCACCCACGGGGCGCTGAAGCGTCGGTGTGCGGCCCTCGGCGGGTCAGGCAGCGCCTGCCGGCCGGCCGCTCGGGTCGTTCTCGAGGTCCTCGGCAAAACGCTGCAGCAGGCGCACCAGATTCGCCACATCATCCGGTTCCCAGGTCGCGAAGATCGCACGGCCGATGCGCTCGCGCGCCGCATCCACCGCGTCCGTCATCGTCTTGCCCTTGGCCGTCACGATCGCCTCGCGCACCCGACGGTCAGCCACCCCGGCCTGCCGCTGCACCAGCCCCAGGCTCTCGAGTTTCGCCACCTGTCGGCTGACGGTCGTGTAGTCGCGCCCGGCGCGATCGGCCAGTTCCACCACGCCGATGGGGCCCAGGCGTTCGATGCCGACCAGCAGCGGAAACAGGGCGCGGTCGAGCGAAATGCCCGCCTCGCGCACCATCGCCTCGTCGCGCTGCGGGCGATTCATGATGCCCACGACGCGGATCAGCGCGTCGTGCAGGGTCCGCAATTGCGGCGAGATATGTGTATCTTGCACTTTTTTCTTGGGTGACATAGCATCCGCTCCATTGAGTGCATATTACACATGATTGGAGCTCGTATGAAGACGCAATATTCCGCCGACGTCCTGGTTTGCGGCGCCGGGGCGGCCGGACTCACGCTGGCGATAGAACTCGCGAGGCGAGGCATTTCCTTCCGGTTGATCGAGAAGATGGACAGGCCATTCGCCGGCTCGCGTGGCAAGGGCATCCAGCCCCGGACGCAGGAAATCTTCGAGGACCTGGGCATCCTCGACCGCATCGTGGCGGCCGGGGGGCCCTACCCACCGCAGCGGTCATACCGCGAGGACGGCAGCAGCACCGACGCGGACGTCATGGCGCACGACGCGCCGACACCTGCCGAGCCCTATCGGCTCCCACTGATGGTGCCGCAGTTCCTGACCGAGGGCGTGATGCGCGACCGCCTGGCCGAACTGGGCCATCGGCCGGACTTCGGGTGCGAGCTGGTGGGTTTCGAGCAGGACGAGACGTGCGTCACCGCTCGCCTCTGCGGCACGGCGGGCGACGAGGTCGTTCGCGTGCGCCATCTGGTGGCGGCCGACGGGGGCCGCAGCTTCGTGCGCCACGCGCTCGACATCGGCTTTCCGGGCAAGACGCTGGGTGTCCGCGCCGTGGTGGCGGACGTCGTGCTGACCGGCCTGCCCCGCGATGCTTGGCACCGCTTCAACGACAGCGCCATGGCGCGGCAGCTGTCGCTGTGCCCGTTGGCTGGCACCGAACTGTTCCAGTTGCAGGCGCCGATCCCGCTCGAAGGCGCTGTCGACCTGTCGGCAGCCGGCCTGAACGCGATGGTCGCCGAGCGCACCGGCCGCGACGACATCCGCATCAAGGCCGTGTCCTGGGCCTCGGCGTTCAGCATGAACGCACGGCTGGCCGAGCGCTACCGCGTGGGTCGCGTGTTCCTGGTCGGCGACGCCGCGCATGTCCATCCGCCGACCGGCGGCCAGGGTCTGAACACCAGCGTGCAGGACGCCTACAACCTGGGCTGGAAACTCGCAGCGGTCACTGGCGGCGCCCCCGACGCCCTGCTCGACAGCTACGAGATGGAACGCCGGCCGATCGCCGCCGCGATGCTGGGGCTCGCCACCCGACTGCTCGACGCCGCGAAACACGGCGACATCCGCCGCGGTCGCGAGGTGCAACAGCTCGACCTCGGCTACCCCGAGTCGCCGCTCTCGCTCGAAGCGCCGCCACGCGCCCCCAGGCTGCTTGCCGGAGACCGGGCGCCGGACGCACCGCTGCGCGGCGCAGCCGGTTCGTGGACCCGCCTGTTCCATCTGTTCCAGGGCACGCACTGGACCTTGCTGGGCGACCACACGGTGCGCGATGCGGTGGTACCTCGACCGGGACTGCACATCCACACGGTCGGCGCGCGCGGCGACCTCATCGACGAGGCGGGCCACCTGCGCGATGCCTATGCGCTGGCGCCCGGCGAAGCGTTGCTGGTACGGCCCGACGGCTATGTCGGCGCTTTCGTGGGGACGGCCCGTCGCGACGCGCTGGCGTCGTACCTGCGCCAGGTGGGGCTGGGGGAAGAAACGTTCATCGCGGTGTAAGCGTCTCGCCGTGGTGTCGGCGGGAATGCCGGATTCAGGGGTCCTGCGCTACCGCAGCGTTGGCGACACGCTCGGCCACCCACGCGGCAAAGGCGCGTTCGGCGTCCATGCGGAAGGCGTTGCGCGCCTGATTGCAGGCCGCATGCGCCAGGCGACGGTGCTTCTGCGTGCGCACACTGCCCAGGGTGGCGTCGTTGAGGTGCTCGATGGTGGCCGAGGCCGGCCGGCCGTGCGGTTCGGCAAAGTCCATCGCCAGCCCGCACCAGTGGCAGCGGTCGCCGAAGGTCGATCGCAGCGCCTTGACGCTCATGCTGCCAATTGCTCGGCCACGGCCGTCAATGCCGCACCCACCGGCTGCTCGACCTTCAGCGTCAGCAGGTCGTCGGCCCGCGTGCGCCCCAGGTTGACGGCCGCCACCGGCTTGCCCGCCGCCACCGCCGCCTGGACGAAGCGGAAGCCCGAATACACCATCAGCGACGAGCCGGCGACCAGCATGGCATCGGCCTCGGCCAGCGCCGCATAGGCGGTGGCCACGCGGTCGCGCGGCACGCTCTCGCCGAAGAACACCACGTCGGGCTTGAGCATGCCGCCGCACAGCGGGCAGGCCGGCACGTCGAAGCTGGCGAAGTCGCGCCCGTCCAGGTCGGCGTCGCCGTCGGGCGCGGCTGTCGCCTCCAGCGCGGCCCAGGCCGGGTTGCGCTCGCGCAGTTTCTGCTGCAGTTCGGCGCGCGGCGTGCGGGTGTCGCAGCCGAGGCAGCGCACGGTGTCGATGCGCCCGTGCAGGTCGATGGACTGGCGGCTGCCGGCGGCTTCGTGCAGGCCGTCGACGTTCTGCGTGAGCAGCATCCCGACGCGGCCCGCGGACTCGAGCCGGGCCAGCGCAAGGTGCGCGGCACCTGGCCGCGCGGTCGCCATGGTCGGCCAGCCGACCAGGCTGCGTGCCCAGTAGCGGCGGCGCGTGCGTTCGTCGCCGGTGAAGGCCTGGAAGGTGACCGGCGACGGCCGCTTCCAGTCGCCGTTGACATCGCGGTAATCGGGGATGCCCGAATCGGTGCTGCAGCCGGCACCGGTGAGCACGAAGAGACGCGGATGGCGCTTGGCGAAATCGGTGAGCGAGGCGACAGCGGGCGGGGCGAAGGCGTCCATGGCGATGGAGGATACGGCGACGTGCCTTGCCGCGCAGGCGTCGGGGCTCTAGCGAAACTGCTTGCGCAGGAAGGGCTTGTGTCGGTCGATGTGCGCGAGCTGCGCCTCGGCGACGATGCCGCCCAGGTCCACGCCGTCGCCGTTGAGCACCGCGTTGGCCTGCACCAGTGCGCGGGCGACCACCTCCTCCTCGCTGACACCGACCTGCGCGGCCAGGTCGAGCGCCACGCGCTTCATGGCGCGCTGCGACAGCATCCACATGGCGCCGAAGGCGTCCCAGGCGGCGGCCGCCTCCTTGAAGTGCTCGCGATCGGCCAGGATCTCATTGAGCGGCTTGGCCAGCAGCTCGTTGACCGCATCGAGTTGCTCGGTCAGTGCCGCATGCTGCGCCTGGGCTTCGCGCAGCGCATCGGCCGCACTGTCGGCCGGCGGCGGCACCGGTGCGGCAAAAGTGCCGTCGGGGTTGGGCCTTGGAATCTGGAGCTTGTCGGTCAGGGACATGGTGATGCCTTTCTTGGGGCGACGTGCGGGCTCAAACGCCGGTCAGCGCACGGTAGGCATCGCGCGTCTTCGGCGACACCGAGGCGAGTGCCTTGGCATGCGAGGTTCCGTGGCGCAACTGCAGGCGCGCATTGGCCACCGCGCGCGAGCGGCAGAACCAGTGGCAGGTGTGCTGCATGAGAAAGAGCTCGGCCGACATCGTGAAGGCCTTGGCTTTGGGGCTCTGCCCCGCGACATTGGCGGCGGCGTCGGCGATGCCGCGTGCATGGATCGCGAAGGCCTCGCGTGCATCGAAGGTGACGGCCGGCAGCAGCCGGTCGACCATCGGGACCGCGATCGGCAGCTTGCTGACGCGCGCCTGTGCTGCGTCGACCTTGGCGAAGTCGCCGGCGAACCGTTCGAACTGCGATGCGAGGGTCTGCTCGCTCTGCGCGAGCAGCGACCAGATCTGCGACTGCCGTTCCTCCTCGCTCTCGCCAAGGCAACGCAGGTAGCCTTCGGTCAGCGTCTCCATCAGCTTCTCGATCTGGTAGTGGCCCAGGTGGCCACCCAGCAGGCGGATGCGGCGGGCCTGGTCCGTGGCCTTGAGCACGTAGAGGCCGATGGCGACGAAGGCCACCAGGGTGAAGAATTCCATGCGATGCGAACGACGTTGGTTGGAAACGAACGTCGAGTGTAGTGACCGCGCCGCACGCGACGGCTGAGCCCCACCGCAGTGCAGCGCGGTCCGTGGCCCTTACTTCGGCAGCAGCACCTTGTCGACCACGTGAATCACGCCGTTCGACTGCACCACGTCCGCGATGGTCACGGTGGCGGTGCCGCCCTTCTCGTCGGTGATCATCACCTTGCCGCCGCTGGTCTTGGCGACGAGCGTGCCGCCGGCCACGGTCTTGAACGAGGTGGTGCCCTTGCCGTCTTCCATCATCTTCATGAGCATCTTGGCGTCGATCTTGCCCGGCACCACGTGGTAGGTGAGGATGCCCGTGAGCATCGCCTTGTTCTCTGGCTTGAGCAGCGTGTCGACGGTGCCGGCCGGCAGCGCGGCGAAGGCTTCGTTGGTCGGCGCGAAGACGGTGAACGGGCCCGGACCCTTGAGCGTGTCGACCAGGCCCGCGGCCTTGACCGCAGCCACCAGCGTGGTGTGGTCCTTGGAGTTGACGGCGTTGTCGATGATGTCCTTGTTGGCGTACATCGGCGCGCCGCCGACCATTACCTGGGCGTAGGCCGTGACAGCGCCCACCGACAGCGCGGCGGCGAGCGTGAGGGAAGCGAGGTGCGAGAACTTGGATTGCATGGATGGCTCCTGTTGGATGTGTCGCCACGGAGATGCGTGGCGACCCTCCTCATACGCAGCGAGATCGCGCCTGGATTCCAACGCGCCGCCCCGCAGCGCTTCGCGCGGCCATCTCCTACGTCCCAGGCCCCTACGCCAGCGGGTTGATGACCCCCGCGGCCGGGATGTTGCCCTGGCCCTTGTGCTTCTCCGTGAAGTTGAAGAGATCACTGATCTTGAACTTGCCGTCGGCCGATGGCAGTTCCTCGCCCGGCTTGGGCGGATTGCCGAGCAGGCTCTCGGGGTCGTCCTTGAGCAGGCCGACGAAGACCTCCGCCACGATCGCTGCGCCGGTCGGACCGAGGTGCTGGCTGCCGGCCTTCACCTCGGCCTCCTTCAACAGGTAGAACCACAGCGGCGTGTGCTCGCCGATGTTGAACTTCTTGATCACCGCGCCGCCGGTGCCGCTCTCCAGTTCGGCCTTGGTCAGCAGCGGCATGCCCATGCGGCCGGCCACGGCCTGGCCGGTGGGCAGCTTGTAGTGCATCGAGCCACGCAGCAGGTTGAGAGCAGCCAGCGGGCGCCCCGGCGGCGCGCCGATCATGAGCTGGTCGGAGATGGATGCGTCGATGGCCGAGGCCATCTGCGGCGTACGGCCCAGGTCGGGGAAGAAGGCGCCGAAGTCGAGCAGCCAGTTCGTCGGGTACTGCAGCAACGGCCCGCCCGGCGCCGTGGCGAAGCCATCGCCGGTGAAGGCGAAGGCCAGGCGGAAATCGGTGCCCGCGACGAACACGCGATTGAACTCGTACTTGGAACGCACCATGCTGTGGCCGAAGCGGTAGGCCGCCCCCGAGAACTCGAGCGGAATGAAGGGCTCGGTGGCCAGCTCGCCGGGGCCGATGCGATAGAACTTCAGTTCGGTCATCGCGTCGTCGACCGCCTGCTGCCCCACGATGAGCGGCAGGAACTGGTTGAGCAGGATGCGCTGGTAGTGGTGGATCACCAGCCGGCGCACGTCGAGGAAGGACTTCTCCGGGAAGGCCAGGCAGATGGCATTGTGGAAGTGCAGCATCGTGCGGTGCAGCTGCGCGACGATCAGGTTCTCGTCGTTGCGCTTGTCGCCGAGGATGGCCGTCGCATCGCCCTGCAGGAAGCAGGTGCGCGGCAGGTCGTAGGCGGCGCCGTCGAGCGCATGCACCTGCGGCAGTTCGGTGCCCGGCCCCGGGCCGGAGTCCTTGACCGGCCCCAGGATGAACTGGTTCGCGCTGGTCTGCGTCTGCCGCCGATAGAGGAAGGGCTGGTCGCGCGGCCCGGAACCGTAGAGGCTGTCGAGGTCGAGTGCCGGCGAACGGAAGTTGACGAGATCGGCCACGTCCACCGCGTTCTCGCCGAGGCTGGTCGGGTCGAAGGTGATGTCGTGGTCGACGAACTGCCCGAAATAGGTGAAGCCGGCCGGGATCACGCCGGGCGTCGGGCTGGTCACCGGCGCATGCATCGCGGCGCCGAGTTCCTCGGCCACCTGTGCATCGGTCGTCGGGTTGCCGGTGGTCCACGGGCTGGTGGAAAGCTCGGGAAACAGAAAGCCGAAGCGGCCGGGTTTGACCATGTTGCTGCGTACCGGGTCGGCATTGGCCGTGCTGTAGCCGTGGCTGCGGGGTGGGGGCGGTGGCGTTGACGAGGCGTGCGACTTGCCGGTCGACTTGGTGGCGGGCATGGACGTCGGCGGCGCGTTCTTCTTCATGGCGGTCTCCTCGAGGGTGGCGGGCATTCATCGTGGAACTCCGCGTGCTGGCGCGGATGTGTCGGCCACCCGTGTGGAACGGGCGCCGATGCAGCGCATGCCTCATGGCGCGGACGGTGCCGCGCGCCATCGAGGCGTGCCTATTGAAAGCCCATCACCTGATTTGTCCAACGCCTCCGCGGCGTGCATCGGCCATAGGCCGACTCCCCGAAAGTCGGGGGCCTCATCCCGCAGAAGTGGTAGTGCTGGCGTGCACACAACGCGCGATGTGACAGCGTGTGTGCGGGCCCTGTGGCTGCGAAGGAATTCGTTACGACACGCGGCCGGGGCCGTGATCGAACGACACCAGGCTCACCCGTGCCCGCAGTCCGCCGCCCTCGTTCGGCAGCAGGTCGAGCCGGCCACCGTGGGTCTGCGCCACACGCTGGACGATGGCCAGCCCCAGCCCGGCGCCGGCCGGCCCGCCGCGCGCATCGCCGGCGCTGCGGCGAAAGGGCTGCTTCAGGCGTTCGGCATCGGCCGGGTCGATGCCATTGCCCCGGTCGGACACCTCGAACCACGGGCCTTGCGGACCGCTGCCCGTGGTGATGCGCACCGGCGCGCGTCCGTGTCGCCAGGCGTTCTCGACCAGGTTGACCATGGCGCGGCGCATCGCGGCGGCGCGCAGGGGGGTGGCCGGTACATCGCCCAGGTCCAGGCCCACCTCGCGGCCGTGGTCGGCGTTGCTCGCGGCCACGTCGCGTGCCATCGCATCGAGCGAGGTGGGCACCGGCGCCTCGTCGGCCTCGCTGCGGGCGAAGTCCAGGAACTGGCCGACGATGGCATCCATCTCCTCGATGCTGCGGACCATGCTGGCGCTGACCGCCGGTTCGCTCGCGCTCGCCATGATCTCGACGCCCAGGCGCAGCTTCGCCAGCGGCGTGCGCAGGTCGTGCGACACGCCGGCGAGCATCAGCGCGCGCTCGCGCTCGGTCTGCTGCAGGCTGCCGACCAAGTGATTGAAGCTGCGGCTCACGGTGGCGATCTCGGTCGGCCCGTCCTCGGGCAAGGCCGGCGGCACCTGACCGCTTGCCAGCGCACCCGCCGCCTGCACCACCCGCGCCAGCGGGCGGTTGAGCCGGCGCTGGAACCACAGCGCGCCGATCACGGCCAGCAAGGCGCTGCCCGCCGTGACGGCGAGCCACGCACCGGTGAACTCGCGCGACGGCAACGCGCCGGGCAGCGCGATCCAGTGGTCGGTGCCGTCGATGGCCATGCGCACCGCGAGGCCACGACCACCCTCGCGCCGCCACACGGCCTCGGTACCCTGGGCCGCGATGCGCGCCGACACCGCCCGCACGAAATTGCGTTCCATCGGCGTGAGCAACGTGCGGGCACGGGCACCCGTCCCCTCACGCTCGGCGGGCAACGCCGCGCGCTGGTTGAAACGTTCGATGAAGCCGTTTCGCTCGGCCGCGGGCAGGGCGCGCAACCCGTCGCGCAAGGCGTTGACGGTGCGTGCCACGCTGTCGGCCGCCTGTTCGACACGGGGACGGATCACCATCTGGCGCACCAGCAGCGCGCCGCCCAGTTGCCCCAGCGCGATCAGCGCCACGATCAGCAGCGCGTTGCGGCCCAGCAGGCTGCGCGGGAACAGCCTCATGCGTCGTTGCCCACGGATGGCGCCGACCCGCGCCCCCCTGCTCGACCGTCGGGCACGAAAACATAACCTTGGCCCCACACGGTCTGGATGTGCCGTGGCTGGGCCGGATCGGCTTCGATCAGCCTGCGCAGGCGCATCACCTGCACGTCGATGCTGCGGTCGGTCGCCGCATGGTCGTGTCCGTGGGCCAGCACCATGAGGCGGTCGCGGCCCAGCGGGCGGTTCGGGTGCTGCGCCAGCGCCTGCAGCAGCTTGAACTCGACCGTGCTCAGGGGCACGTCCTCGCCATCGCGTTCGAGCCGGCGCTGCGAGAGGTGCAGCGCGTACGCACCGAAGCGCACGGTGCCGGCGTCGGCGGCCGGCCCGGCATGCGCGCCCAGCACGCGCTGGCGCCGGATCAGCGCCTGGATGCGCGCAAGCAGTTCGCGCGGCGTGAAGGGCTTGGGCAGGTAGTCGTCGGCGCCCATCTCCAGGCCGACGATGCGGTCGATCGGGTCGCCGCGCGCGGTGAGCATCAGGATCGGAATGGTCTCGCCCTGCGCGCGCAGGCGCCGGCACAGGGCCAGCCCGTCTTCCCCGGGCATCATCACGTCGAGCACCAGCACATCGAAGCGCTCGCGGGCCAGCAGCCGCTCCACCGGTTGCGCGTCTTCGACGGTGCGCACCACCAGGCCCTGGTCGCCCAGGTAACGCTGCAGCAGCGCGCGCAGGTCGGCTTCGTCGTCGGCGATGAGGATGCGGCCCGGTGTGGCGGTCATGAGGCGATCGTAGTCGCGGCACTGTCCACCGTACCGCCACGAAACCATGACAAACGATGACACGCCTGCCCCGGCTGTCATGGCTTGCCACCGACAACGACCGCCGTGACACCCTTTCCAGGCGATGCGCGGCGACAGTGAGGCCACGGTGCCGCACGGTGTGGCGCCGGCCCTCGAAGGAGTCGTCCCATGACACACGCCCTGTCCATTTCTACCCTCGGTGCCGCGCTGCTGGTCGCCGGCTTCGCCATCACCACCGACGCCGAAGCGGCCAGCCGCCGCGTCGTGCGTCCCAACGCAGCCGGCGGCACAACCGCGACGGCGGCCGTGGTGCGACAAGGCCCCTATGGCGGGGGCATCGTCCGCGGCCGCGCCGTCGCGACCGACGGCCAGGGCAACGCCACCGCCGTGCGCGGCGGTACCGCGCGCGGACCGAACGGCGGCACGGCCTCGCGCACGGGCACCAATACGCGCAACGCCGACGGCTCGGCCACCCACCAGAGCAGCCTGTCGGCCAGCGGCAGCCAGGGCAGCGTGCAGAGCAGCGGCAATGCCAGCCGCGACGCCTCCGGCAACGTGACGCAGAGCCGCAGCACCAGCGCCACCAGTGCCGCGACGGGCAACAGCGTACAGAGCAGCAGTTCGTACAACCAGGACACCGGGCTGACCCGCAGCGCCACTTGCTACAACGCCAGCGGCGCCGTGATCGCCTGCCGCTGATCCCCCGACATGCAGGAGAAGACCATGAAGCTCGCCCGCCCCACCCACTGCCTTGCAACCAGCGCAGGGGCCGCCCTGCTGGTGCTGGCCAGCGTCGCCGCCTGTGCGCAGGCGCCAGCCGGCCAGCGTGCCGAACGCATGCAGACCGAACTGCACAAGCGCTTCAGTGCCGCCGACACCAACGTCGACGGCCAGCTCACGCGCGATGAAGCCAGCAAGATGCCATGGGTGTCGAAGAACTTTGATGCCATCGACACCACCCGCAAGGGCTCCGTGACCATGACCGAGATCGAGGCCTACGCGATGACGCAGCGCGGCGCACGCCAGGCCGGGAAGTAAGGAGCGACGCATGTCCTTGAACGCTCTCGGCGAAGCGCTGGGCACCGACGCCCTGCGCTGGCTGGCGCTGCTGCCGCTCGTCGTGATCGGCATCGCCACGCTCGAAGGCCTCGTGCGCACCTACTGGTTGCGCCGCGCCTACGACTGGCGTGCCTTCGCCGCATCGATCGCCGACGCACTGGGCCGCCGCGCCATCGATGCGCTCGGCCTCTCACTGGCCGCGCCGTTCCTGCTGTGGGCCCACGCGCACCGCCTGCAGACACTGGCGCTCTCGACGCCGCTGGCCTTCGCGCTGCTCTTCGTCGGGCAGGAGTTCTTCTACTACGGGTACCACCGTTGCGCGCACCGGGTACGCTGGTTCTGGGCGACGCACGCGGTGCACCATTCGCCCAACGAACTCACGCTGGCTGCGGCGATGCGGCTGGGCTGGACCGGCAAGCTCACCGGCACCGCGCTCTTCTTCACGCCACTGGTGTGGCTGGGCTTTCCGCCGAGCGCGGTGCTGGCGAGCGTGGCGCTCAACCTGCTCTACCAGTTCTGGCTGCATGCGCCGTGGATGCCGCGGCTCGGTCCGCTCGAATGGGTGCTGAACACGCCGACGCATCACAAGGTGCACCACGCATCCAACACCGAGTACCTCGACTGCAACTACGGCGGCGTGCTGATCGTGTTCGACCGGCTCTTCGGCACCTTCGTTGACGAGCGGGCCGACGTGACGATCCGCTATGGCCTCACCACGCCGCTCTCCACGCACAACCCGCTGCGCATCGCCTTTCATGAATGGCTGAACCTGGGCCGCGATCTGTGGGCTGCGCGTGGCTGGCGGGCGCGATTGCTCACCGTGTTCGGACCACCCGGAGCCCAGCCATGAAACCGATGATTCGCGTTGCCCTCTCCGCCCTGCTCGCCCTCGCGGCCATTGCGGCCTTTGCCGCAGCGCCCACCGACGTGCGCCGCCTCGACGACCTGCCCTACGGTACCGACGCGCGGCAGCGCATGGACGTCTTCCTGCCCGCCGCCCCGCGCGGTGCACCGATCCTGCTGATGGTGCATGGCGGCGCCTGGATGGTCGGCGACAAGTCGATGTCGCGCGTGGTCGACGCCAAGGTCGCGCACTGGGTCGGCGAGCGCGGCTACGTCGTGGTGTCGATCAACTACCGCATGGTGCCGCAGGTCGACGTGATGACGCAGGCACGCGACGTGGCCACCGCGCTGGCGACCGTGCGGGCACGCGCCGCCGAATGGGGCGGCGACGCGTCGCGCCTGGTGCTGATGGGCCACTCGGCCGGCGCGCACCTGGTGGCGCTTTTGAGTGCCGATCCGTCGCGGGCCGCGGCCCAGGGTGCGGGGCCATGGCGCGGCACGGTGGTGCTGGACTCGGCCGCGATCGACACGGTCGCGCTGATGTCGCGGCGCCACCTGCGCTTCTACGACCGCGTGTTCGGCGCCGACCCGGCGTCCTGGCGCAGCGTCTCGCCGACCGCCGCGCTCACGCCGCGCGCCGTGCCGACCCTGGTCGTGTGCTCGACGCTGCGCCGCGACGACTCGTGCGACCAGGCGCGGGTGTTCGTCGAGCGCGCCCGCGCCATGGGCGCGCGTTCCGAGCTGCTGCCGCAGGCGCTCGACCACGCAAGCGTCAACGGCGAACTCGGCCGACCGGGCGCGTACACCGCATCGGTCGATGCGTTCATCGACCGGTTGATGGCCGACCGCTGACGCCAGGGACTACTTGCGCAGCCCCTGCAGCTTGGCGAAGGCGCTCGCCATCTGGCCCGCGGGCTGCGGCGCGTTGTCGCGGCGCGCGCCCTGCTGCTGGCCGCGGCCCGCCCCTTCGAAGCGGTTGTCGCGCGGACCGTCGCGTCGTGCCGGTGCGGCATCGAGCCGCATCGACAGCGCGATGCGCTTGCGCGCCACGTCGACCTCCATCACCTTGACCTTGACGATGTCGCCGGTCTTGACGATCTCGCGCGCGTCCTCGACGAACTTGTTGGCGAGCTGGCTCACGTGCACCAGGCCGTCCTGGTGCACGCCCAGGTCGATGAAGGCGCCGAACTGCGCCACGTTGCTCACCGTGCCTTCGAGCACCATGCCCTCCTTCAGGTCGGCGATGTCGTCGACGCCGTCGTTGAAGCGCGCGACCTTGAAGTCCGGGCGCGGGTCGCGGCCCGGCTTCTCGAGCTCGCCCAGGATGTCCTTGACCGTGATGACCCCGAACTTCTCGTTGGCGAAGAGTTCGGGCCGCAGCGTCTTGAGCATCTCGGCGCGGCCCATCAACTCGGCGATGGGCTTGCCGGTCTTTTCCATGATCTGTTCGACCACCGGGTAGGTTTCCGGGTGCACGCCGGTCACGTCGAGCGGGTTGCTGCCGCCGCGCACACGCAGGAAGCCGGCACTCTGCTCGAAGGCCTTGGGGCCGAAGCCGGTCACTTCGAGCAGTTGCTTGCGCGTCGCGAAGGCGCCGTTGGCCTCGCGCCAACGCACCACCGCCTTCGCCACGCTGGCCGACAGGCCCGACACGCGCGACAGCAACGGCACGCTGGCCGTGTTGAGGTCGACGCCCACGGAGTTCACGCAGTCTTCCACCACCGCGACCAGCGTGCGCGCGAGCTCGCTCTGGTTCACGTCGTGCTGGTACTGGCCGACGCCGATCGACTTCGGGTCGATCTTCACCAGCTCGGCCAGCGGGTCCTGCAGGCGGCGCGCGATGCTGGCGGCGCCGCGCAGGCTCACGTCGACATCGGGCATTTCCTGCGAGGCGAATTCGCTGGCGGAGTAGACCGAGGCGCCGGCCTCGCTCACCACCACCTTGTCGATGGCCATCGGCGGCGCACCGGCCTGCTCGGCCATCTTGGCGAGCAGCTTGATCAGGTCGCCGGCCAGCTTGTCGGTCTCGCGGCTGGCGGTGCCGTTGCCGATGGCGATCAGGTTCACGCCGTGCTTGGCGCACAGCTTGCCCAGCGTGTGCAGCGAGCCTTCCCAGTCACGGCGCGGTTCGTGCGGGAACACGGTGGCGGTCTCGACCAGCTTGCCGGTCGCGTCGACCACCGCCACCTTCACGCCGGTGCGGATGCCGGGGTCCAGCCCCAGCACCACGCGCGGGCCGGCCGGCGCGGCCAGCAGCAGGTCGCGCAGGTTGTCGGCGAAGACCTTGATCGCGACCTTCTCGGCCTCTTCCCGCAGGCGGGTGAACAGGTCGCGCTCGGTCGAGAGCGCGAGCTTCACGCGCCAGGTCCAGGCGACGCACTTGCGGATCAGGTCGTCGGCCTTGCGGGCCGAGTGGCTCCATCCGAGATGCAAGGCGATCTTGCCTTCGGCAATGGACGGCTTGCCCGGCTCGGGTTCGACCGGCAGCACCAGCTTGGCATCGAGGATGTCGAGCGCGCGGCCGCGGAACACGGCGAGTGCGCGGTGCGAGGGCACGCGACCGATCGGCTCGTCGTAGTCGAAGTAGTCGCGGAACTTGGCGACGTCGGCGTTGTTCTCGTCCTTGCCCGTCATCAGCGTCGACTTGAGCAGGCCTTCGGCCCACAGCCATTCGCGCAGGCGCTGCACCAGACCAGCGTCTTCGGCCCAGCGCTCCGACAGGATGTCGCGCACGCCGTCGAGCACGGCCGGTACGGTGGAGAAGTCGGCGCCCGGCTTGCCGTCGTCCAGCGTCTCGGGCGGCTTGAGGAAAGCCTGCGCCTCCACAGCGGGGTCGAGCGTCGGGTCCGCGTAGAGCTTGTCGGCCAGCGGCTCGATGCCGAACTCGCGCGCGATCTGGCCCTTGGTGCGGCGCTTCTGCTTGAAGGGCAGGTAGAGGTCTTCCAGCTCCTGCTTGGTCGCCACGGTCGCGATGGCAATGCGCAGCGCGTCGGTCAGCTTGCCCTGCTCGTCGATGCTTTTGAGCACCGCGGCGCGGCGGTCGTCGAGCTCGCGCAGGTACGACAGGCGCGCTTCGAGTTCGCGCAACTGGATGTCGTCGAGGCCATCGGTCACTTCCTTGCGATAGCGGGCAATGAAAGGCACCGTGGCGCCCCCGTCGAGCAGCTCGATGGCCGCTTTCACCTGGTGCTCGCCGACCTTGATTTCGGCGGCAAGCTGGCGAATGATTTTTTGCATGTTCGAACGAGTCCCTGGCGCGCAATGAAGCGCAGAAGTTTGCCATAGGCCTCCGGGCGCGCAGGGTCGCCATCGCAGGCGCCGGCCGGTTCGCTAGTTGAAGGCGGCGTCGCCGGCCCCGAGCAAAGGCGGGCGCGTCAGGTCCTGGTCGATGCCCATGACCTCGCTGGCGCGCTCGACGGCCTGCCAGAGCGGCGCGGGCATCTTCAGAATTTCTTCGGGCGAGTTCGCACGCGCAATCCAGTCGCCGATCTGGCGGTGCTGCTCAGGGGTGAGCAGGTCGAGGTTCAGCATCTCGTCGATGGTCTTCATGGGGGGTAGAACAGTGGCTCTTCAATGTGCGCATCGGCGAAGGCCGATGGCTTGGGTATGACCATGGTGCCGCAAAATCCGGCCGATGACCGATCTGCCCTTCAGCACCGCCGCCGAGCGCAACAAGCAACCCATCCTCGACGCCCTGCGCGACCTGCTGGGCGAGCGCGGCGCTGCCCTCGAAATCGCCTCCGGCACGGGCCAGCATGCGGTGTGGTTCGCCGCGGCGCTGAAGGAGTGGGTCTGGCAACCCACCGACGCCGATGCCCGCGCGTTGCCTGCGATCGCCACCCGGATCGCGCAGAGCGGCCTGCCCAATCTGCGACCGCCGGTGCTGCTGGACGTCATGTCGACGCCGTGGCCCGCCGTCGATGCCCCCTTCGCCGAACGCTTCGACGCGATCTTCTGCGCCAACATGCTGCACATCGCCCCGCCCGCCACGTGCGCCGCGCTCATGCAGGGCGCGGCCCGCCATCTGCAGCCGGACGGTGTGCTGATCACCTATGGCCCTTACCTCGAGGACGGTCCGGTCGCGCCAAGCAACGAGGCCTTCGATCGGAGCCTGCGGGCGCGTGATCCGGCCTGGGGCATCCGCAGGCTGGACGAGGTGGTGCGCGAAGCGGACCGGTCGGGCCTCGCGCTGTGCGCACGGCGTCCGATGCCGGCGAACAACCTGTTGCTCGTGTTCGGCGGCGATGCGGCGGCTCAACGCTTTTTCCAGGTTCGCCCGTCCACGGAGCGGTAGGTGCCGCCCGTGGCGCAGCACCCGCCCGCGCCGATGGCCATGCGGCCGAGCGTGACGGTCAATACGCCGGCATCGAACGCCAGGGACTCGCGTTGGCACACGGTCCAGAACGGATAGAACTCGGGGGCCAGCACACTGACCCAGCGGACCCCGCCCCCTTCGCGGCGTTCGACCCGGTACACCTCGCAGTCGTGCAGCACCAGGAACGTGGGTTCACCCGCCAGCCGGCCCTGAAAGACGCGTTCTGCAGGCGCTTCGCGCGTGGCGATAGCCTCCTTGCTCATCAAGGGATCGGAAGGCGTCGCCGTGAACCCTTGGAGGTCGCAACCCGACAGGCTGCCCAACGCCAGCAGCCAACCCAAGGCACGACACAGTTTTGCGGTCATGGCCTCGAGCATGCCACCGCTGCCGGCAGCGACATCGGCGCCCGCATTCAGCGCCGGATGCGCCGAACCGTCGACGATGCCGCCACGTCCGCCTCGGCCTCGCTCGCCTGCAGGCGCCGTGCGTCCATGATGTTCGGCAGGTTGAACTCGATCCAGTCGGCCAGGGCCTCCACGCGCAGACCCACCTCGCGCCCCAGCGGCGTGAGGCTGTATTCGACGTGCGGCGGCACCGTCGCGTACGACTTGCGCAGCACCAGGCCATCGTCTTCAAGCCAGCGCAAGGTCTGCGACAGCATCTTCTCGCTCACGCCGCCGACCTTGCGGCGCAGCTCGCTGAAGCGGTGCACGCCGCCCATCAGCGCCACCAGCAGGAGCACGCCCCAGCGGCTGGTGACGTGCGAGAGCACCTCGCGAGAGGGACATTCGCGCGACATCAGTTCGCCGCGCTGAAGCGCCTCGGCCAGCAGGCGCGGTTGGGCCGATTCGGAGCGCGTGGCAAGCCGGGGCGCATTCATTTTACTAACCTCCAGGTACGTACTTACGAAAAGTAAGTTTGGTGGCTATTCTGCCCGTCTTCCCTTCACCACTCCAGGAATTTCACATGATCGTCGTCACAGGCGCTACCGGCCAACTGGGCCGTTTGACCCTTCAGGCGCTGCTGCGCAGCGTGCCCGCCCACCAGATCGTCGCGGCCGTTCGCACGCCGGCCAAGGCACACGACCTCGCCGCCCTGGGCGTGGTCGTGCGCGAGGCCGACTACACGAAGCCCGCGACGCTCGACACCGCCTTCGCCGGTGCCGACAAGCTGCTGCTGATCTCTTCCAGCGAAGTCGGCCAACGCGCCGCACAGCACCGCGCCGTCATCGATGCCGCCCGGCGTGCCAAGGTCCAGCTGATCGCGTACACCAGCGTGCTGGACGCGGGCGATTCCCTGCTGGGCCTGGCCGCCGAGCACCGGGAGACCGAGGCGATGCTCGCCAGCTCCGGCCTGCCCTTCGTGCTGCTGCGCAACGGCTGGTACACCGAGAACTACACCGCATCGGTGCCCACCGCGCTGGCGCACGGCGCGCTGATCGGCAGCGCCGGCAGCGGCCGCATCGCCTCGGCCGCGCGTGCCGACTACGCCGAAGCCGCCGCCGCCGTGCTCACACGCGACGACCAGGCCGGCAAGGTCTACGAACTGGCCGGCGACGCGAGCTACACGTTGGCCGAGCTGGCCGCCGAAGTCGCCAGCCAGGCCGGCAAGCCGGTGGTCTACCAGGACATGCCCGAAGCCGACTACAAGGCAGCGCTGCTCGGCGTCGGCCTGCCCGACTTCGTGGCGGCGCTGCTGTCGGATTCCGACGCCGCCGCGTCGAAAGGCGCGCTGTTCGACGACGGGCGCCAGCTGAGCGCGCTCATCGGCCACCCGACGACCCCGATGGCAGCGACCGTGAAGGCGGCGCTGGCAGGATGAGGCACTGACGCGCGGCGGCATCCCGTGGCGAGCCGACGCGACGGCTCCCTGTCCGCTCACTGCTGCGCGGCGAGGCCCGCCGGCAGTGCGCCTGCAGAGCGCCAGACGGCCGTGCCGTCCGCCCGGGAGAGCACCAGGACGCCATCGTTTCCAAGCGCAGCCGCCGTGCCCCCCGATCCGGTGTTACCGCTTTTCCAGATCGGCACCAGGTCGAGTCCATACAGCACCAGATGGCCCTCGCTGCCCAGGGCCAGGCGCGCCGCCGGCTTGCCCGCGGTGCCCGACTGCCAGCGCACGGTGCCGCTGGCGTACTCGGTCAGCACGAGGTTGCCGCTTTCCTCGAAGGTCAGGCCGAAGCGGCCGTCCGGCGACGCCAGGCGCTGGCCCGGAATCAGTTGTTCTCCCACTGTCAGGCGATCCTTCGCCGTCGGCGCGGCGCCGGCCACGAAGCTCCAGTTGTCGATCTGATGGGCGGTGGCCTGTTGGCCATTGGCGGCCGTGAAGCCGAAGTACAGCTTGGCACTGTCGACCACCCGCTCCAGGTTGATCTCACGCTGCAGCACAGGCTGCGCCGGTTTGACGGCGGTGGCATCGCGCGAGAGAAACACCGACAGCCTGCGCGAGCGTGCGTCGTAGTCCACCCACATCGTGTGCGCGAAGCCGTCCGCCAGGGTGAATGGCGCGTCGGCATAGGCATCGGCCAGCAGGCTGCCGTTGAGCAGGATGCCAACGTGGTTGCCGTTCGGGTCCTGCCCCAGCGTGGCGCGCGTGTCGAGCTTGACGGCCACGCTGCGTCGGATGCCGCCGTAGCCCAGGGCGCTGCCGCCCTCGCCCAGCGTCGACGAGTCGTTGCCCTGCACCACGAAGGTCATTCCCTCGCCGCCACCACTCCCCATCTTGAACTGAAACCGGGTGCTGAACGAGGTGTCCCCGCCCAGCGCCACCGGCGCCCGGTAGAAGGCAGCGCCGAGCTGCCCGGCCTTGGGGTCGGTCAGCATCAGCACCCCGGCGCTGTCGATGTGCGCCGAGCCGTTGCGGCCGACATCGGCGGTGCCGAGGAAGGACGGCAGGTGCGCCGCCAGGGTGAACTGGGCCGGCACCGCCGTGCTGCCGATGCGCACGATCTTCGCCACGGATGGCACGCCGGCATCGTCGAAGGCGAACACCATGTAGTGCCCCGGCGGCACCACGTTGGCGTTCCCGTTCAGCTTGATCTTGAGGCGGGTGCCGTCCTGGGTGAAGGGCAGTTCGAGGAAGCGCTGCTCGAAGTCGTAGGAGTGGGTCACCGAGCCGGTGCGCACCAAGGTCACGCGCTGGATCGGGTGCGCCGCGATCACCGACATGCCGAAGTCCTTGCCCAGGGTCAGGTCGCTCTCCCCCGCCACGATGATCGGGCGCGGCAGACGCCGGCCGCTGCCGTCCTTGGCAAACAGGTAAGGCGGCGCATAGACCTCGCCGTTCAACTGCACCACGGGCCCGGGCGAGCCGCCGCCGACCGTGAGCACGGTGGCATCGGGCAGCAGCAGCGCCGTGGAATGGTAGAGGCGGTACTTCTGCGCCGAGGCGCCGACGCTCCATTTGCCGGTCTTCGGGTTCCAGATACTCGCCGCGAGGGATACATCGAACGCCACATTTTCCCGGCCCGAACCACCGGTGGCCAGCACCTGGCCGTCGGGCAGCACGGTGGTGGATGCCCAGATGCGGTTGGTCCCGATGCTCTCGGTCTCGGTGACGACCGGCGTGGTGGTGTTGACGTCCACCACCGAGACCTTGCCGCCGGCGCGCACGAACAGCGCCTTGCCCTTGTCGAACATGGCCCAGGGGAGCTGCCATCTGACGTCGGAGGGCAGCGCGCCGACCTGGGCCATGGCGCCGTTTCCGTCGGTGTTGATGCCGTACAGGGTGCTGCCGCTGGCCACGACCAACTGGCCGGTCGGGGCGAGCATCGTGCGCGGATAGAACAACTCGCCCGGCCAGCGGATGCCGGTGAGCGTGCGCCAGCCCTGGCCGGCGGTGTAGACCTCCGGATACTCGGCGCGCGCGCCGCTGGCTTCCATGCCGGCGAGCACGAACACGCGACCGTCCGACAGCGTGGTCAGCGTGTCGTACCAGCGCGAGTAGTTCATCGGCGTGCCCGAGGCCTTGATGGACTGCGCCACCGGATCGAAGAGATTGACGTCGGCCACGCCGGTGTTGACCAGCAGGTTGCCCGCCGCGTTGCGCAGGTTCTGCCCTCGTACGTCGCCGCCCGCGAGCAGCACCTGGCCCGACACGGGCAGCACCAGCTGGGCATTGCAGAAGAGGTCGGTGCCGGTGGTGTGTTGCAACAGGGCATGGGCCTTGGTCACCGGGTTCCAGACGTCGTAGTAGAGCTGAGCGCCCTGCTCCCCGCTCGGGTTGCTGCCGTAGGTCATCACGTTGCCGTCGGGCGTCAGCACCGCATGGATGGCGTTGATCGGCCAGGTCTCCGGTGCCGACCACAGGCCCTTCGTGCCCGCCTCGCGCAGCTCCTGCGTGAGTGCCGGCACCGGCTGGGACGGCCCGGGGGGCGGGGGCGGCGACACCGGCGGTACCGGCGGCGGCGCCCCAAGGTCGATCGGTGCGCCTGGCGTGTCCTGCTCGGCCGCGACGATGGCGGCGACCTCCGGCGTCATCGCGGCGGTGCCGGCGCTTGCACCACTCCCCTGCCCGCCGTCTCCGCCACCCCCGCCACAGCTGGCCAGCATGGCCGTCGCCGCGATGAACACGCCTGTGCGCGTCCACACGCGTATGGCTGCCGCATTCCTGTCGATCCATGCGTTCATTCGACGCCCTCCCTGATTGAAGGAGGTGTTTATAGATTGAACACAAAAGTTCACAAAATTGAATTCGGTGCTTTCTGCCAATACCACGCTTTGATGCCCGCGCGCCCCGGGAAGGCGCGGTGACCATCGATCGCATGGCCGCCTTTCAGCAGCGCCCCCCGGGCACGTGGCACGCACGGCACGGGCGCTCGCGCGGGTGCTGGCGCCGTCCTCAGCGACGCGGCCGAGGCCGACCTCGGAAAAGGCATACTCCGCCTGCCCGGTTTTCGCCGGGCTCGCGCGACGGGCGGTGGAGGCCGCCCGCGCGTGATAACACCAAGTAAAAAAGGGAATGAAAAATGAAAAACGCACTTGTGTTGCTGACGATCGTCGCCGCTGTCACGGCCTGCTCCAAGCAGGAAACGCCCCCCGCCCCAGCGCCGGCGCCCGCCGCACCGGCAGCCACTGCGCCGGCCGCGCCACCTGCGTCGTCCACCGCGGCGCCAGCCACCACCACCGCGGCGTCGGCGGACCTGCCGAAGGAATGTCAGGACTACCTCGACAAGGTCAATGCCTGCATCGGCAAGCAGAGCGGTCCCGCCGCCGACGCGGTGAAGGCGTCCATGGACCAGACCAAGGCCGCGTGGGCCAGCTACGGTGCCAACCAGGCACAACTTGGTGCGGCTTGCAAGGCGGCATCCGACGCATTCGCCGCCCAGGCGGCTGCGATGAAGTGTTGATACGCTCATCGCCCGGGTGCCCGGGTTGACCCCGGGGATACCGCCCGCGACACCATGACCGCGCCGCGCCCGCTCTGGAAGACCTTTGCGTTCTTCCTCGCCCCCATGCTGCTGAGCAACATCCTGCAGTCGCTGTCGGGCACGCTCAACAACGTCTATGTCGGGCAGATGATCGGCGTCGGCGCGCTGGCGGCGGTATCGAGCTTCTTCCCGGTGATGTTCTTCTTCATCGCCTTCACCATCGGCCTGGGCGCCGGCGCATCGGTGCTCATCGGGCAGGCCTGGGGCGCACGCGACATCGCCAAGGTCAAGGCCATCGCCGGCACCACGCTCACGGTCGGCATCGCCTTCGGGTTGGTGGTCGCGGTGTTCGGCGGCGCCTTCACGGCACCGCTGCTGAAGGCGCTGCACACGCCGCCGGACATCCTGGCCGACGCGACGCGCTATGCCCGCATCATCCTGATCGCGATGCCGGGTCTGTTCGTCTTCCTGCTGTCCACCGCCATGTTGCGCGGCGTGAGCGACACGGTGACGCCGCTGTTCACGCTGGGCATCTCCACGCTCATCGGCCTCGTGCTGACGCCGGCGCTCATCCGCGGCTGGGGCGGGTTGCCGATGCTGGGCGTGGCCAGCGGTGCGGCAGCTACGGTGGTGTCCTTCGTGGTCGCCACCGTCTGGCTTGGCTTCCGGCTGCGCCGCATGCAAAGCCCGCTGGCGCCGGACCGCGCCTTCGCACGCAGCATGCGCATCGACTTCGCGATCCTCAAGATGGTGCTGCGCGTCGGCGTGCCCACCGGCGTGCAGATGATCGTGATCGCGCTGGCCGAGATCGCCTTGCTGTCGCTGGTCAACAGCTACGGCTCCGAAGCCACCGCCGCTTACGGCGCGGTCAACCAGGTGGTGGCCTACGTGCAGTTCCCGGCGATCTCGATCGCGATCACGGCATCGATCCTCGGCGCCCAGGCCATCGGCGCGGGCCGCACGGCGCAACTCGGCGCCATCGCGCGCACGGGTCTGATGATGAACCTGGTGCTCACCGGGTCGCTGGTCGTGCTGGGCTACCTGTTCTCTCGACGGCTGATGGGCTTCTTCATCACCAGCGCACCGGTGATCGAACTGGCGCAGACACTGCTGCACATCATGCTGTGGGGCACCGTGATCTTCGGCATGGCATCGGTGCTGTCGGGGATCATGCGGGCCAGCGGCTCGGTGCTGGTGCCGACCGCGATCTCGATCGCCTGCATCGCGTTGGTCGAGGTACCGGTGGCCTACGTGATGAGCCATCGCATCGGGCTCCATGGGGTCTGGATCGCCTATCCGGCCGCCTTCATCGCCATGCTCGCACTGCAGACGGCGTACTACCGCCTGGTGTGGCGCAAGAAGGCGATCCGGCGGCTGGTGTGAAGCGCCGCCGCTCGCCGAGGCCGTGCCGGGCTGCCTGTTCGTCTACCCAAGTGCCAGCACCCCTCAACTTTTCATGCTTCGTGCCGATATACCCGGAGAACTACCACGCTCCGATCTGCACAGGCCTCGCATGCGACCCGAACCCACCCCCCGCCGAGCGGCACCGACCGACTGGCCACGCTATCCCGTCCTGCGGGCCGTCGTCAACGGCTTCGGAACGATGACGGGCAGGCGGCCGCGCGACAGCGAACGGCCTTTGCAAGCCATCGAGCCCATCCAGACGCTCGAGCTCGATCAGCGCGTGCGCGAACTCGGCGAGTGGTAGCCGCACGGCCTCATCCGAGGCACCGCCTGCGCGTCCGCCCTGCAGTCGCCTATCCACGAGCATCGATGGAAAGACCATCAGCTCGACGAGCGCCGGCACTTGAATAACGCCATCTCCTTCTTCGAACCTAGGGCTTCACCATGTCTCAACGCTCCCACCTCACCCTGCGAAAAAAACTCATCGGGCTGATTCTCTTTTTCGTCGCCACGCTGATCGCCGTCGGCGCGATCGGCATGCAGCAGGTCTGGAGCGTCAGCCAGAGCCAGCGCGCCATGTACACCGAGACGGTGGTGCCGGTGCGCATCGTCATGGACGCGGCGCGCCAGGGCGCGACGCATTTCCGCCGCATGTACGTGTACATCCTGAACGCCGACCGAAAGGCGCGCGACGGCGAGCTCAAGTTCAACGAGCAGTCGGAACAGACGGTGCTCGAAGCGATCCAGCGACTGAAGGGCAACACCACCGATGCACCGCTGCGCGAACTCGGCACCAAGCTCGCCGACACCTGGAAGAACTACAAGGCCGCCGTCGCCAACGTGCAGGCCCTGGCCGACAGCGGCGATCCGACCGCGATGGACGTGCTGCACAAAGATGCCGCCGGCCTGCACGTGGCGGCCCGCAACATCCTGCTGGAAGCCAGCAAGCGGCAGGAAGAACTGGCCCGCCTCGACATCGAGCACGCCGCTGCTGCCGTCGAGCGCACCTTCTGGGCCCTGTCGGCACTCATCCTGCTGGGCGTGGTCCTGAGCAGCGCACTGGGCCTGTGGCTCGTGCGCTCGATCATGCGGCAACTGGGCGGCGAGCCCGCCTACGCGGCGGAGATCGCACAGGAAGTGGCCAAGGGCAACCTGGCCGTGGCCGTCGCGCTGCGCCCGGGCGACGACGTCAGCGTGCTGGCCGCCATGGACGGCATGCGCGCCAACCTGGCGCAGCTGGTGAGCGAAGTGCGCCACTCCAGCGAATCGATCGCGACCGGGGCCAACCAGATCGCCACGGGCAATGCGGACCTGAGCCAGCGCACGGAAGAACAGGCGTCGAGCCTGGAAGAAACCTCGGCCTCGATGGAACAGATGAACGCGACCATCAAGCAGAGCGTGGACACCATGCACACGGCGTCGCAGCTGGCCAACTCGGCCAGCGTCACGGCCGCGCGCGGTGGCGAGGTGGTGCGCAACGTCGTGCACACGATGGAACAGATCACCACCAGCTCGCGCAAGATCGGCGACATCATCGGCGTGATCGACTCGATCGCCTTCCAGACCAACATCCTCGCGCTGAACGCCGCCGTGGAAGCGGCCCGCGCCGGCGAACAGGGCCGCGGCTTTGCGGTCGTGGCGAGCGAAGTGCGCAGCCTCGCGCAGCGCAGCGCCGAAGCCGCCAAGGAAATCAAGCACCTGATCGGCGAGAGCGTGAGCAAGGTCGAGACCGGCTCCACGCTGGTGAACGAAGCCGGCAGCACCATGGGTGACCTGGTGGGCCAGGTGCGCCGCGTGGCCGACCTGATCAACGAGATCGGCACAGCGACGCGCGAGCAGGGGCAAGGTGTCTCGCAGGTCAACGACGCGGTGAACCAGCTCGACCAGACGACGCAGCAGAACGCCGCGCTGGTGGAAGAGTCCGCCGCCGCCGCCAGCAGCCTCAGCGAGCAGGCCGCGAAGCTGGTGCAACTGGTGAGCGTCTTTCAACTCGCCCAGAGCGACGCACCCTCGGCCCGGCCTGCAGCGCGTGCATCGCTGATACGTTCTGCACCGAAGGCAGCGCTCGGGCCGGTGCGACTGCGCGCGACCTCCGCGCCCCGCGCCCCAAGCAAGCGACTGGCTGCCGCACCCGCCGCCAAGGCCTCGGCCGTCACGGCAGGCGGCGACTGGGAAACTTTCTAAACGGCGTCCCCTATCCCGGTCATGAACATCTTCAAACCCACCACTGGGCGCGTTGAACGATCATCGCGGCAAGGAGAAATGCCATGAAAGTCCTTCGTCTCTGGGTCGGCAGCGCGGTCTCGCTGTCGGGCGCCGCCATCCTGCTGTCCCGACTGTTCTGATCCGCAAAAAGCCGCGCCCGACGCTACGGCGCCGCGCAGGGAACGCCGGGGTTTTGCAGTAGCTGCGCGATGTGCCGTGCGATGGCTTCCGACGCATTCGATGCCACGCGTTGCGCGCCTTGCGCCAATGCGTCGATCCCATTGCCCACGGGTTCGCTGGTGCGCCACTGGCAGGTCGTGCTGAGGTCGGCGTCGGACCGGCGCACGGTCCAGCTCAGGGCCGCATCGACGCGCGTGTTCTCCACCGCATCGAACTGCCTCAGCTGCACCGCGATGCGCCACGCGGGCGTATTCGGCTGACGGCCGCCTTTCGTCACGTCGATGGCGCCCAGGCGCGTCGCAATGCCACTCGACAAGGCATCGCGCAATTCGTTCTCGAAGGACGAAGACCAGCGGTGCTGCTCCAGCAGCGCGACCTCGGCGCTCCGCCCCCCCGCCTGGTGCACCACCATCTGCGGCCGCGCGAGGCGTTCGGGCACGGCGACCGGCGCCAGTTCGATGAACACCGGTGCGCCGGACGCAGGCGCCGCGCTCGACGGGCCGCCGGGCGCTGCCAGGGTGTAGTAACGGTCCGGCGCACTGGCGCAGCCTGCGACGAGCACGGCGGCCGCGAGGCAGGCCGCAGCAAGAGAAGTCGGATATCGCGTCATTTCTTCGTGTCTTCCGGTTTGCCGCGCAGGAGCGACTCGGGGTGGCGTTCGAGGTAGTCGGTCAGCACGCGCACGGAGCCCGCCGCACGTGTCAGCTCCTGCAGCGTCTGGCGCATGTCCTGTTGCAGGGGCGAATCCTGTGCCAGCGTGCGCTCGGCGGAGTTGATGGTCTTGCGCGCGTCCTTCATCGCCGCGGTGATCTCCGGCGACACATCGTTGTTGAGCGTGCGCGTGAGCTGCTCGGCGCTCACCAGCGTCTTGTTGAGCGTGGCGAGCGCGGTACGCACGTCAGCGCCGATCTGCTCGAAGGGCACCTTGTTGACCTTGCTCACGATCTCCTGCACCTGCGACTGCAGTTCGTCGAGGCTGTTCTGCATCGTGGGGAGTTCGACCGGGTCCTTGTCGATATCGACGGTCGCCTTCGGCGCGTTGGGAAAAAAGTCGAGCGCGATGTAGTTCTGCCCGGTCAGCAGGTTGCCGGTGCGCATCTGCGCGCGCAGGCCCTTGCCGACGAGGAAGCGCAGCCGCTGCCGTTGCGTGAAGCGCGACTCGGCCACTTCGCCGGGCTTGCGGGAGCGCAGACGGTCGGGGTAGACCGTGGCGACCACCGGCATGCGGAACTCGCGCTCGCTCCGGTCGAACTGGATACCGATCGATTTGACCTCGCCGATCACCACGCCACGGAAGTCGATCGGCGCACCGGGCGACAGGCCGCGCAGCGACTGGTTGAAGTGCAGCAGCACCGTCTCGGCGGGACCGTCCGGCGGCTTCATCGCGGCGCCCTCGTCGTCGGCGAGTGCGAAGGCGGTGTTCTCGCCCGCGACCGGCCCGTTCTCGTTTTCCGGTGCGCCGAAGGCGATGCCGCCGAGCAGGATGGTGGCGAGCGACTGGGTGCGCAGCGTGATGCCACTGGCGTTGAGCCGCATGTCGAGCCCGCTGGCCTGCCAGAAGCGCGAGTTGCCGCCGACGAACTTGTCGTACGGCGCGTTGACGAACACCCGCAGCGTCACGCCGCGTCCGTCGTCGTTCAGCTCGTAGGCCGCCACCTGGCCGACCTTGATGCGGCGGAAGTACACCGGCGAGCCGACGTCGAGCGAACCGATGTCCGGCGCGCGCAGCAGGAACTGCTTGCCCGACGCATCGCGCGTCACGATGGGCGGCACTTCGAGCCCGGTGAACTCCTTGGCGCTCTCTTCCGACGTGCCGGCGTCGGCGCCGATGTACGCGCCCGAAAGGAGCGTGCTCAGGCCGGAAATGCCCGAGGTGTCCAGCCGCGGCCGCACCACCCAGTAGCGGGTGTCCTCGGCGGTGAAGGCGTTCGCATCCTTGTTGAGTTGCAGCGTCACGCGCACATGCGAACGGTCACGCGCCAGGCGCAGGCTCTGCACCACGCCGATCTGCACGTCCTTGTACTTGACCGCGGTCTTGCCGGCCTCCAGGCCCTCGGCGGTCTTGAAGGTCAGCACGATCTCGGGCCCGCGGTCGATCAGGATGCGCGCCACCAGGAAGATGCCGACCAGCGCAGCCACCACCGGGATCAGCCAGATCAGCGACGGCATCCAGTCGCGTCGCCGGGCCACGCGCGGCGGCGGCAAGCCGCCGGAATCCGCGGGCGCGGGTGAAGGCGCGGGACGTGGATCGTTTTCACTCATGTGCGTACTTCCCTTGTGTGTTCTTCGTCATCCGTTGCACCGTCCCAGGTCAGCTTGGGGTCGAAGCTCAGCGACGCGAGCATCGTCAGCACCACCACCGCGCCGAAGGCCGCGATGCCGACACCTGCCGTGATTTCGGCGAAACCTTGAATGCGCACCAGCCCGGCCAGCAGCGCGACCACGAAAACGTCGAGCATCGACCAGCGGCCGATGATCTCGATCACGTGGTAGAGCTTGGCCCGTTCGGCGCGTCGCCAGGTGCTGCGCCGCTGCGCGCTCACCACCAGCACGAACAGGGCCGCCAGCTTGAACAGCGGCACCAGGAAACTGGCGACGAAGACGATGGCGGCGAGCCCGTAGGCACCGGTCACCCAGAAATAGATCACGCCGCTCATGATCGTGTCGTCGCTCGTGCCGAACAGCGTGCGGGTGATCATCACGGGCAACAGGTTGGCCGGCAGGTACATCAGGCAGGCCGCGATCAGGAGGGCCCAGGTGCGGTTCAGGCTGTCGGTCTTGCGGATGTGCAGCGGCGTGCCGCAGCGGCCGCAGTGCGTGCCCTCCTCGGCGTCCTGCCAGACGGTGCCGCAATGGCGGCAGCCGATCAGGCCGCTGTCGATGGCGCGGGCGGTGCGTGCAAAGGGGGTTTCAGGTGCCGTCAAGCGGCTTCCTCGCGGCCGGCGGCTTCTGCCTCGGCCTTGTGCATCGTGCCCTCGGCCATCTCCCAGAAGCCGCGCGGGTCGAAGGCCAGCACGGCGGTCAGCAGGACTGTCAACGCCATGAAGGCATAGAGCGCCGGACCGGGCAGCACCGTGGCCATGCTCGAGAGCTTGACCAGCGCCACCAGCACGCCCAGCAGGAACACTTCGACCATTCCCCAGGGCCGCAGCGACTGCATCGTGCGCACCAGCCAGGCGAAGCCGGCCACCACGCGTTCGTGCCGCCGCAGCGGCACCAGCAACCAGAGCAGGATCAGCAATTGCAGCAGCGGGAAGAGGATGGTGGTGGCTAGCACAAGCAGCGCCACCAGTGACATGCCCTCGCCCGCCAGCGCCACGACGGCGCCGGCCAGGGTGGTCTGGCTGCGCAGGCCGCGCAGCTCGATCTCGACGATGGGGAACAGGTTGGCCACGCCGAACATGATGAGCCCGGCCACGGCCAGCGGCAGGATCCGCTCCTGCTGGCCGCCCAGGTGGCGCTCGAGTTCGGTCCCGCAGACCGGGCAGCGGGCGACTTCGCGCTCGCGCAGCGTCGCGCGGCCATAGACCGCGTCGCAGCCCTCGCAAACGATCGCCTCGGGAATTTCCTTCATCGGCACGAGCTTAATGGCTCGGCGACGGCGACACCCTCAGACGAAGGCTGCTGCAGATGCCAGCCAGCGCCGCACAGGTCGCCGCCAGCACCAGCGCGATGACCGGCCCGCGCCCCTCGTGGGGCGTCCAGATGCTGAACACGGCTGCAATGACGACTGCGCCGAGGGTCTGGCCGGTCAGGCGCGCGGTCCCCAGCATGCCGCTGGCCGCGCCGCTGCGATGCCGCGGCGCCGAGGTGACGATGGTGTGGTTGTTGGGGGACTGGAACAACCCGAACCCGATGCCGCACAGGGCCATGCGCCAGGCGATGTCCAGGTCGCCAGGATGCGCCGGCAGCGCCGCGAGCAGCGCCAGCCCGCAGGCCAGCAGACCCAGGCCGATGCCGCCGAGCAGGCCGTCGGGGTAGCGGCCGATCAGCCGCCCGACGATCGGCGCCATCACGACGATGGCCAGCGGCCACGCCGTGATCAGCAGGCCCGCCTGAAGGTGGGTGCGGCCGTAGACGTCGAGCAGCAGGAAAGGCAGCGCGATGTACGACAGCATCTGCGCGGTGAACGCGGCCACCGAGGTGCCCATCGACAGCGCGAACACGGGGATGCGCAACAGGTCGACCGGGAACAGCGGGAGCACCATCGTGCGTTGGCGACGCAGATAGACGAAGCCGACCGCCAGCCCGGCCCCCAGCAGCGCCCAGCCCATCGCCGGCGTGCCGGCGGCCCCGCCTTCGCGCACACCCAGCCGGTCGACGCCCAGGAAGACGAGCGAGAACATCGCGATGTTGAGCAGCACGTCGACCGCCGAGAAGCGCGTACCCGGCACGGTGGCGGCGCGTTGGTTGGACGGCAGCGCCCGCAGGCCGATCGCCAGCACCACCAGCCCCAGCGGCACGTTGAAGGCGAAGAGCCAGGGCCACGAAGCCACCGACAGGATCGAGGCTGCCACCGACGGGCCGGCCACCGAGGCGGTGGCCACCACCATCGAATTGATCGCCATCCCGCGCCCCAGTTGCGACGAGGGGTAGATCAGCCGCACCAGCGCGGCGTTCACGCTCATGATGCCGGCGGCACCCAGGCCCTGCAGCGTGCGCGCCGCGATCAGCGTGCCCATCGAATTCGACAGCACGGCGGCCAGCGAGGACACGGTGAAGAGTCCCATGCCGAGCAGGTAGATGCGACGGTAGCCGAACAGGTCGCCCAACGACGCCAGCGGCAGCAGCATGACCAGGATCGCGATCTGGTAGGCGTTGACCACCCAGATCGCGTGCGATGCGCTGGCGCCCAGCTCGCGCGCGATGCTGGGCAGCGCGAGGTTCATGATCGTGCCGTCGAGCACCGCAACCGCGATGCCCAGGATGATGACGGCCATCGCACGCCCGCGCTGCGGCGTCGGCAGGCCGTCGGGCACGGCGGCGTCGTTGGCCGGGTTCGCCGAGTTCGCCGCAACAGGCAGGATCGCTGTCATGTCATGCGCTCCGGCCGGCGACCACGGGCGTCTTGGACCCGGCACCGCCGAGCGTCAGCCAGGTCAGCAGCAGGGCCACCAGTGCACCGCCGGCCATGCCCGCCACCATCGGCAGCGGCCGCCCGTCGGTGAACAGGCCGACGATGGCCATCACCACCGCGCCGGTCAGCATCTGCAGGGTGCCGAGCAGCGCCGACGCGGTGCCGGCGATGGCGCCGTGCTTTTCCAGCGCCAGCACCGAGGTCGTCGGAATCACCAGCCCCATCAGGCCGCTGGCAATGAAGTAAAGCACCAGCAGCACCCACATCGAATCGCCGCCCAGCAGGAAGTACACGAACATCGCCACCATCACCGCGCCGCAGGCACCGACCGCGCCCTTGACGACGCGCACCAGCCCGAAGCGCTCGCCCAGCCGCCCGTTGAACTGCGCCGCGGCGAAGAAGGCGGCGGCATTCACGCCGAAGGCCACGCTGTAGACCACCGGCGACAGGCCGTAGTGGTCGATCAGCACGAAGGACGAATTGGCCAGGTAGGTGAAGAACCCGGCCATCGCAAAACTGCCGATGAAGACCAGGCCCAGGTAGTGCCCGTCGCGCAGCAGCACGCCGTAGGCGCTCAATGCGCTGCGCAGGCTGCTCTCGACCCGCTGGTGGGCCGGGCGCGTCTCGGTGAGCGAGGTGGCGATCAGCACCAGCCCCGCGACGGCCGCGATCGTGACGGCCCAGAACACGCCGCGCCAGCCCGCCACCGCGATCACGCCGCTGCCCACCAATGGCGCGAGGATGGGCGAGATACTGAAGACCAGCATGAGCAGCGACATCAGCCGCGCCGCGTCGTTGCCGGTGTGCAGGTCGCGCACCACCGCCCGCGGGATCGCCATGCCGGCCGCCGCGCCCAGCCCTTGCAGGAAGCGCAGCACGATCAGCGTCTGGATGTTGTCGGCCAGCGCGCAGCCCACGCTGGCGATCGCGAAGAGCACCAGCCCGAAGTACAGCGGCGGCTTGCGGCCGACCATGTCCGACACCGGGCCATAAAACGGCTGGCCGGCCGCCAGCGCCAGGAAGAAGACGGTCAGGCTCATCTGCACCGCACCGATGTCGGCGCGCAGGCTGGCGCCGATGGCCGGCAGCGCCGGCAGGTACATGTCGATGGCGAACGGGCCGATGGCCGACAGCAGACCGAGCACGAGCGCGATCCGGAAGAAACGCGGAGAAGTCATGGGCCGATTGTCGCCAAGGTCGCAAAGGCTTCCGCAAGCGCCACTCGGACGGCTGTGCTAGCGCGCTGCCTCTTGTGGCCGAGGGTCGCATGCACCCGCCGACGCAGCCGCGATTGTTTCCAATGCCCGAACGCCGTGATTCCTTCGAGAGGCGTTGCAAGGCCCGTTGCCGTCGCACACTTCATCCCACAGACCAACAGCACACGTTGATCTGGGTGAACAGGCCACCGAGCGAGCGGGCCGCCTCGACAACGAAGCGGAACACCCACCCAAGACCGGTTCGACATCATCCAAATCATTGAAGGACATCATCATGAACACCCGCAACATCCTCGCCGCCGCAGCCCTCTCCCTCTTGGCCGCAGCCGGCGCACACGCCGAAACCTACGACGGCGTGTTGACCGTCACGCCCTCGGTGAGCCGTTCCGCCGTGCAAGGCCAGGCTGTGGCGGCCGCCCGTGCCGGCGACGTCTTCGGCGAAGGCTACGCCAGCGGCGTGCAGACCGTGAACACGACGGCCGACCGCGGTGCCGTGCGCAGCCAGGCCGTGGCCACGGCACACGACTCGCTGCAGAACCTGAACGCGAAGTCGTACTTCCGCGATCAGATCCCGGCCGAGTACAAGAAGACCAGCCTGTCGTTCACGCGTCAAGCGGCTTACTGAGTCTGAAGAGCCCGGTTCTTCCGGCTCTTCCTCATAGATCGTCGAACAGGGGCGCGGTGCCAAGGGGCCGCGCCCCTTCTTCCGCCAGCATGCGCAGCTTGGCCAGGGCGCCGCCCGGTGCGGAAAAGCCGCCGGGCCGACCGTCGGCAGCCATCACACGGTGGCACGGCACGATGGGCGCGAAGGGGTTGCGCCCCAGCGCCTGGCCGACCGCCCGCGCCAGGCCCTTGCTGCCCAAGGCCTCGGCCACCTCGCCATAGGTGCGCGTTTCGCCGGGCGGGATGCGGCGCGCGAAGTCGTACACGCGCCGGTGGAAGGCGGGAACGCCCGCGTCGTCCAGCGGCACCTCCAGCAACAGGTCCTTCGATGTGCCTGCCAGCACGGCGACGAGGGCGTCGATGACGGCCTGCACCGACGGCGGCGGCGACGCCTCCTCCCCTGCAGGAAAGCGCGCGGCCATGCGGGCCAGCGTCGCGGCCGCATCGTCCTCGGCCTCCGGCAGCTGTGCGCCGGCGATGCCGCGCGGGCTCCACGCGATGCCGCAGGTGCCGACGGCCGTCGGGAAGATGGCGAAGCCATGGGTGGCCGTCATGCCATGCTCCGGGTCGCGCCGTCGAGCTTCACGTGCGCGACCAGAAAATCCAGCATCGCGCGCACCCGCGCCGGCAGCCGGCCGGCCTTGCCCAGGTAGACCGCATGGATCGGCTCCATCTCGTGCGGGTTGAACTCCTCCATGACCTTCACCAGCCGGCCCGCGTCGATGTCGGCCTGCACGTGGTAGAGCGACAGCCGCCCCAGGCCGACGCCGTCGAGCACCAGCCGCCGCAGCGCCGAGCCGTCGCCGACACGCATGGTGCCGACGATCGGCATCCCGACGAACCGGCCGTCGACCGACAGCGGCCAGTCGGGCACGGCGCGCCGGTAGCTGGTGCCCAGGCGGTTGTGGGCTTCGAGCTCCTGCGGCGTGTGCGGCGTGCCGTAGCGCGCGAGATAGGCCGGCGACGCCACGATCGCCTGGCCGGTTTCGCCGAGCCGTCGCGCGACCAGATCCGACGATGGCAACTGCCCCCAACGCACCGCGATGTCGGTGCGCTCGTCCATCAGGTCGACCACACGGTCGGTCAGCGAGACGTCGACCGTGACCTGCGGGTGCCCTTCGAGAAAGCGCGGCATCAGCGGCAACAGCACGTGGTGGCCGAAGGGCACGCTCGCGTTGATGCTGACCCGCCCGCGCGGCGCGGCGCCCGATGCCGCACAGCGTTCGGCCTCGTCCATGTCGGCCAGCACCCGCACGCTGCGCTCGTGGAACTGCTGGCCTTCGGGCGTCAGCGTGAGCTTGCGGGTGGAACGGTGCACCAGCTGCACCGCCAGGCGCGACTCGAGCCGCGCGACCAGCTTGCTCACGGCCGAGGGCGTCATGCCGAGCGCGCGTGCGGCGGCCGAGAAGCCGCCGCGCTCGACCACCTGCACGAAGGCTTCCATCTCGCCGGAACGGTTCACGTCGATGCGGGGCATATGTGATTTCAATTCACAGCTGTCGATCTGGAAGGCATTCTAGTCACAGAGCAGGAGCGCCGGCACAGTCGACCCATCATGCCCATCGCTCTTCTCGCCCTCACCGTCGGTGCCTTTGGCATCGGCACCACCGAATTCGTCCTCATGGGCCTGCTCCAGCAGGTCGCGGACGACCTTCATGTGTCCATCGCCGCCGCCGGGCTGCTGATCTCCGGCTATGCCGTCGGCGTCGCCATCGGTGCGCCGGTGCTGACCCTCGCCTCCCGCCGGCTGCCGCGCAAGACGGTGCTGCTCGCGCTGATGGCGATCTTCACGCTCGGCAACCTCGCCTGTGCGCTGGCGCCGAGCTACGGCTGGCTGATGGCGGCGCGCGTCGTCACGGCGCTCGCGCACGGCACCTTCTTCGGCGTCGGCGCCGTGGTGGCGACCGGCCTGGTCGCGCCGGAGCGCCGCGCCTCGGCCATCGCGATCATGTTCACCGGCCTCACCGCCGCGACCATCCTCGGCGTGCCGGCCGGCGCGTGGCTCGGGTTGCACCATGGCTGGCGCGCCTCGTTCTGGGCCGTCGCGGCGATCGGCGTGCTGGCCTTCGCGGTGCTCGCGGTCTTCGTGCCGCGCAGCAAGCGGGATGGCGCCCTGCCCCCGCTGCGCGACGAGCTGGCCGTGCTGACCCGGCCGCAGGTGCTGCTCGGCCTGGCGATGACGGTGGTCGGCTACGCCGGCGTGTTCGCCGTGTTCACCTACGTGCAGCCGCTGCTCAACCGCCTCACCGGCTTCTCCGACGGCGCGGTGTCGGCGGTGCTGCTGCTCTTCGGCGGCGGCATGGCCATCGGCAACCTGCTGGGCGGTCGGCTGGCCGACCGCGGCGTGATGCGCGCCGTGTTGTGGACGCTGAGCGTGCTGGCGCTGGTGCTGGCCACGATGCAGTTCGCCATCAGCTCGGCCGTGCCGGCGATTGTCTTCTTCGCGGTGCTCGGCGTCGCGTCATTTGCGACCGTGGCGCCGTTGCAGATGCGCGTGCTCGAGAAGGCCTCGGGCGCCGGCCAGAACCTAGCGTCGAGCCTGAACATCGCGGCCTTCAACCTCGGCAACGCCATCGGCGCCTGGGTCGGCGGCGTGACCATCGAGCGCGGGCCGGGGCTGGCATCGCTCGGCTGGGTGGCCGCGGCGATCACGCTGGTCGGCCTGGGCATCGCGCTGTGGAGCCGCGCCCTGGACGGTCGCGCAACGGCCATGCCCGATGGCGTGCCGATGAAGGCCTGAACTTCTTTTGATTCCAACGCGAGAACGACACACCATGGACTACCGCTACCTCGGCCGCTCCGGCTTCCAGGTTCCCGCCCTCGGCTTCGGGGCCGGCACCTTCGGCGGGCACGGCCCGCTCTTCAGCGCCTGGGGCAACACCGACGTGGCCGGCGCGCGGCGCATCGTCGACCTGTGCCTGGACGCCGGCGTGACGCTGTTCGACACGGCCGACGTGTACTCGAACGGCGCATCGGAAAGCATCCTCGGCGCGGCGCTCAAGGGGCGGCGCCACCAGGCGATCGTCTCGACCAAGCTGTCGCTGCGCATGGGCGACGGCCCCAACGACGCGGGCGCGTCGCGGCACCACCTGCTCGCCGGCGTCGATGCGGCGTTGACGCGCCTCGACACCGAGCACATCGACATCCTGCAACTGCACGCCTTCGATGCGATGACGCCGGTCGAGCAGGTGCTGCGCACGCTCGACGACCTGGTGCGCGCCGGCAAGGTGCGCTACGTCGGCGTGTCGAACTTCTCGGGCTGGCAATTGATGAAGTCGCTCGCGGCTTCGGACCGTCTCGGGCTCGAGCGCTACGTCGCCAACCAGACCTACTACTCGCTCATCGGCCGCGACTACGAATGGGAGCTGATGCCGCTGGGCATCGACCAGGGTGTCGGCGCGATCGTGTGGAGCCCGCTCGGCTGGGGGCGCCTGACCGGCAAGATCCGCCGCGGCCAGCCGCTGCCGGCCGACAGCCGCCTGCACGCGACCGAGGGCTTCGCGCCACCGGCCGACGCCGAGCGCCTGTACCGCGTGGTCGACGCGCTCGACGCGGTCGCGGCCGAGACCGGCAAGACCGTGCCGCAGATCGCCATCAACTGGCTGCTGCAACGCCCGACGGTCGCGAGCGTGCTGATCGGCGCACGCGACGAGGCGCAGCTGGTGCAGAACCTGGGTGCGGTGGGCTGGTCGCTCACGACCGAACAGGTCGCGCGGCTCGATGCGGCGAGTGCAGTGACGCCGCCCTACCCCTACTACCCGTACTGGAACGGGCAGTTCGCCGAACGCAGTCCGGTGGCGGTGTGAAGCCGCCGGCCATGCGGCGACCTCCGGGAACTTGCAAGAGCCACGCGTCATCCGAGGGGCCATGAACGCGACTTCCGCCCCAGGCTCTGCCGGTCTGCCCCGCCGCACGGTAGCCGCCGCGCTGGTCGCCGCGCCGGCGCTATGGTTCGGTGTTCGCGCGCAACCCGCGACGACGCGTGTGGCCACGCCATCGCAGACTGAAGGCCCGTTCTACCCGGTGCGCCTGCCGGCGGATGCGGACAACGACCTCCTGCGTAACGGCACTTTGAACTACCGGGGCGGTCAGCCGACCTGGGTCGACGGCATCGTGACCGACCTCGACGGCAAGCCCCTGCGTGGGGCGCAGGTCGAGATCTGGCAGTGCGACGAACACGGCCACTACCACCACCCGGGTGATGGCGACCGCGCCGACGCCGCGTTCCAGGGCTTCGGCCGCGTCAGCGTGGGAGCCGACGGCAGCTACCGCTTCCGCACCATCCGACCCGTGCCCTACACCGGCCGCACGCCGCACATCCACGTCAAGGTGAGACTCGGCGCACGCGAACTGTTGACCACGCAGCTCTACGTGGCGGGCGACGCCGGCAACGCCCGCGATTTCCTGTGGAGCAACCTGTCGCCGGCAGCGCGCAATGCGGTCACGGTGCCCTTCGAGCGCAGCGTGGACGGGTTGCGAGCGCACTTCCCGATCGCCGTGGCGACCTGATCGCAGGCCACCGGCACACGGCGTTACATCGCGGCAACACGCGCTGCTTACGATGGCGCTTCTTCAGGAGACCGCCATGACCAGCAAGAACACGATCTGCCTGTGGTACGACGGTGACGCCGTCGACGCCGCGAACTTCTATGCCACCACCTTCCCCGACAGCGCCGTGGGCGCGGTGCACCATGCACCGGGCGACTACCCCGATGGCAAGCGGGGCGATGTCCTGCTGGTCGAGTTCACCGTCGTCGGCATCCCGTGCATCGGGCTCAACGGTGGCCCGCAGTTCAAGCACAGCGAGGCCTTCTCCTTCCAGATCGCGACCGATGACCAGGCCGAGACTGACCGCTTGTGGAACGCGATCGTCGGAAATGGCGGTCAGGAGAGCGAGTGCGGCTGGTGCAAGGATCGGTGGGGGCTGTCGTGGCAGATCACGCCGCGGGTGCTCGTCGCCGCATTGGCGAACCCCGATCGCACCGCGGCCAAGCGCGCCTTCGACGCGATGATGACCATGCGCAAGATCGACGTCGCAGCGATCGAGGCGGCACTTCGGGGCTGACCCTGCCCAGACGCATCACGTCGACTCGCACGCCGTGGCGAGGCCTCGCGTCAGCTGCCGCCCTTGAGCCGCTTGTATTCGCTGCGCTTCATCGCCAGGTAATCGGCACGCTCGACCTCGTGCAACTGAAGCGCATACCGTTCGGTGCCGTCGAACCATGCGGCCAGCCGGCGATCGACCTGCTCCGGCTTGGGTGAGTCGAGGAAGGCATCGATGGCGAGGTAGTAGCGCATGGTGTTGCGCTCGACCACGCCGCGCACGCCGCCGATCTGCTCGGGGGCGCCCTGGGCGCCACGGCCGGTCACGGTGAAGCCGACCTTGCCGCTGCCGAGTGTGCCGAGGTAGGCCTTCATGGCGAGCCGTGCTGCCGTGCCGTAGGCGTAGGAATAGGACAGGTGCACGAAGCTCTTGCCGGGGGCAATGGGCGCCGCTTCGAAAACGATGCGGTAGTCCCGCGTCGACAGCGGCCCCTCGGCGGCAGACAGCTGCACGGCCAGGTAGTCGGCACCGCTGGACATCGACTTCCACGCGAACTGCACCCGCTGGGCCTTGTCGAGCGGCTGATCGAACTTGCGCCCGACGGCCACGTCCAGCAAAGCGCCGTCCCCCTCGCCCTTGACCACGCAGTGCTTGGTGTTCAGGTGCAGCATCAGCACTTCGCACCAGTTCGCCGGCTTGGCGAGTGCGCCGATGTCCGCGAAGGGATGATCGACGACCGCGTAGATGTCCCCGCTCAGCCGGTCGGGCTTTTCTGCAGAATCGAGCACCAGCGGGCGCTGAAACGGGTTGTCGGCCAGCCGGGACGCGAGCGCGGTGTGTTGGCCCTGCAGCGCGTTCCTGTCCTGTGCAACGGCGGGCGAGGCCAACGCCAAGGCAACCAGCGGGGCGAGCAGCAGGTGCGGCACGCGGCGGAATACGGTGTGGGAAGCGGCGTGAAAACAGAGCATGGTGCAGCCAAGCTAGCACGCCGCCGCCGCAGGGCGTGTAGTTCAGGACCGCAGTTGCGCGCGCAGTTGCTGTCCGATGTCGGGCCGCTCCAGGAAGGGGTCGGCCGGGTTGGTGATCGACACGATGCTGTCCATCCGGCTCTTCACGTTGCCCAGCGCCTTCGGGTGGCTGAAGACGTAGAACTGGTTGGCGGCGATGGCGTCGAACACCTTGCCCGCCACATCGGCGGCGCTCACCTTGCCGCTGCTCACGGCCTTGGCCGTCATGGCCTGGCCGATCAGCTGACTCTTGGTGAGTTCACCGGCGGGCAGCGTGCCGGGGCGGTTCCGTTCACTGCTGTGGATGCCGGTCGCCACAAAGTACGGGCACAGCAGGCTGGCGCCGATCTGGTCGGTGACCAGCGCCAGGTCCTGGTACAACGTTTCGGTCAGGCTCACGACCGCGTGCTTGCTGACGTTGTAGACGCCCATGTTGGGTGGCGTCAGCAGGCCGGCCATGCTGGCGGTGTTGACGATGTGGCCGCGGTAGGCCGGGTCTTTCGCGGCGGCGGCCAGCATCATCGGCGTGAAGAGGCGCACGCCATGCACCACGCCCCACACGTTGACGCCCAGCACCCACTCCCAGTCGGCCACGCTGCTCTCCCAGACCAGGCCGCCGGCACCCACGCCCGCGTTGTTGAAGACGAAGTGCGGCGCGCCGAAGCGCTGCTGCACCGCCTCGGCCAGGGCCTCCATCTGGTCGGCCTTCGACACGTCGACCCGGCGCGCCAGCACCTGCGCGCCGGCTGCCTCCATCTCGGCCTGGACGCGGTCGAGTGCGTCCTGCTGCACGTCGACCAGCACCAGGTTCATGCCGCGCGCGGCGCCGATGCGCGCGCATTCGAGGCCGAAGCCCGAACCGGCGCCGGTGAGCACCGCGGTCTTGCCGTGAAAGTCCTGGATCATGTCGTTGTCTCCGATGTTTTGAGGACGTAGCCGATGCGCGGGAAGTGCACATGCAGCGTGCCCGCACGCGGGTCGGTGCGGCGCAGCGTGTAGTGGGTCCGCGTGGCGGCGATCAGCTCACCCTCGGTCGGCTCGGGGCCGAAGCTTTCCGAGGTGATGCTCACGCGGCTGCCCAGCGCGATGCCATGCTCGTCCTGGAAGGTGCTGTCGGTCAGCAGCGTGTGCGGCACCGATGCGGCGGCATGCGCGATGGCAGTGGCGGCGTCGGTCGTTTCCATGGTGCCGTGGCCGATGGCCGCCATGCGATCCATCCAGTCGAGCACCGCCGGCGTCAGTTGCAGCACGCCTGCCATCGAGGGTGTGCGCTTGCGCGTGAACCACAGCGGGTGGTAGCAGGCAAAGTCGGCAATGGTCGGCACCTCGCCCAGCAGGTAGGGCGTGTCGTCCAGCATGTCCGACAGGCGGCGCAGGTACGACTTGTAAGCGCCGGTGGCATCGGCCGGCCGCAGGCGGACCCGGTTGCCGCTCATCGCGCGCCGATCTTCCACAAAGGCCTTGGCCGCGTCCGGCGGCGCCTTGGCAAACAGATCCGCGACCCCCTTCGGACTGAAGCTGTGCGCCATGCCCGTCCAGAACAGGGTGTCGTCGGCCCATTGCGCCAGCGTGCGCGCCAGGCCCTTGCTTGGCTCCGGATAGAGATAGGGCTCGGGCTGCAGGTGCTCCAGCACATCGCAGATGAGGGCACTGTCGCAGTAGATGTCGGCACCGACCTGCAGGAAGGGCGTCTTGCGGTAGCCGCCGGTGAGCGTCTGCACGTCGGGCTTGGGCATGATCTGCGGCACGATGACCGAGCGCCAGGCCAGCTTCTTGTAGCCCAGCACCAGCCGGATCTTCTCGGAGAAGGGCGAGGTGGCGTAGTGGTGCAGGATCAGGTCGGGCATCGTGGTCTTTCTTTGGGCGTTCTTCAGGTTCAGCGCGGCATCGCGCGGGCGATGATCGAATCGAGGTCGGCACCGGTGCCCAGCGTGCCGAAGGCATGGCCCCAGTCGCCGCCCAGGCGCGAGGCGCAGAAGGCGTCGACCACGGCGGGCGGGGCGGTCTGCGCCAGCAGGGCGGCCTGCACCGCCAGCGCCACGTCCTGCGCGAGGCGGCGCGCCTCGGGCTCGGTGGCCATCGCGTCGATGCGCGACGGCAGTGTGTCGGCCAGCCGGTCGAGCGCGGCATGCGCGCCGCGGGCGGGCGCCAGTTCATGAGCCAGCGCAGCGACCACGTCGCCCTTGCGCGTGGCGCGCAGCAGGTCGAGCGCCATGATGTTGCCGGCACCCTCCCAGATCGAGTTGAGCGGCATCTCGCGGTAGATGCGGGCCATCACGCCTTCGCCGCCCTCCTCCACGTAGCCGTTGCCGCCCAGGCACTCCATCGCCTCCTGGGCAAAATGGCTGCCGCGCTTGCAGATCCAGAACTTGGCGACCGGCGTGAGCAGGCGCGCCATGAGGCGCTCGTGCGCGTCGTCGGCGTGGTCGAAGGCGCGCGCCAGGCGCAGGGCGAGTGCGGTGGCGGCTTCGCTCTCGAGCGCCAAGTCGGCCAGCACGTTCTTCATCAGCGGTTGCGCGATGAGCGGCTTGCCGAAGGCGCTGCGCTGCGCCGTGTGGTTCAGCGCCAGGGCCAGCGCCTGGCGCATCAACCCGCTGGTGCCGAGCGCGCAGTCGAGCCGCGTCATCGTGCCCATCTCGAGGATCTGCGGGATGCCGCGGCCCTCTTCGCCGACCAGCCAGGCGCTGGCGGCATGGAACTCGACCTCGGAACTCGCGTTGGCCTGGTTGCCCAGCTTGTCCTTCAGGCGCTGGATGCGGATCGCGTTGCGTGTCCCATCGGGCAGCACGCGCGGCAGGAAGAAGCAGCTGAGCCCGGCCGGTGCCTGCGCCAGCACCAGGAAGGCATCGCACATCGGCGCCGAGAAGAACCATTTGTGGCCGGTCAGCCCATAGCGCTCGCCCCAGGCGTCGCTGCCGTTGCGCACCGCCTGCGTGGTGTTGGCGCGCACGTCGGAACCGCCCTGCTTCTCGGTCATGCCCATGCCCATCGTCACGCCGGCTTTGTCCTTGAATGACTTCAGCGCGGGGTCGTACGAGAGGCTGGTGAGCTTCGGCCCCCAGTCGACGAAGACCGCCGCATTGCCGCGCAGCGCGGGCGTGGCAGCGTAGGTCATCGAGATCGGGCACAGGGTGGACGGTTCGAGCTCGGTGAAGAGCATGAAGCCGGCAGCGCGCTGGACGTGCGGTGACGCGCCCGCGCCGGCCCAGGGTGTGCCGTGCAGCCCGGCGCCCACCGCCGCCTTCATGAGCACGTGATAGCTCGGATGGAACTCGACCTCATCGATGCGCCGCCCGAAGCGATCGTGGGTGTGCAGAACAGGCGCGTTCGTGTTCGCGAGCCGCGCATGCATTTGCATCTCGGGCGTACCGATGGCGGCGCCCAACGCGTCGAGGGGGCCCGGGTCGAGCTGCGGCGCGTTGAAGGCCAACGCGTCGCGCAGCGCCTGGTTCGTCTTGAAGAGGTTGTAGCCCGCGAGCGGCGCAGGCTGGTTGAAGACCTCGTGCGTCGCATCCATGGCGGGCCTCCGGTCGTCGTCGCTTAGACCAGCTTGACCAGTTGCTTGCCGAAGTTTTTGCCCTTGAGCAGGCCGAGGAAGGCCTCCGGTGCCGATTCGATGCCCTGGGCCATCGACTCGCGCGGGCGCAGCTTGCTGCTGGCGACCAGGCCACCCAGTTCCTTCAGCGCTTCGGGCCACACGTCCATGTGCTCGCTGACGATGAAGCCTTCAACCTTGAGACGGTTGATGAGGATCAGCGCCGGGTTGGCGAGCGGCAGCGGGGCGCCGTCGTAGCCGGCGATCATCCCGCACAGGGCGACCCGCGCGAAGGCGTTGGTGCGCAGCAGCACCGCGTCGAAGATGTAGCCGCCGACGTTTTCGAAGTAGCCGTCGATGCCCTTCGGGCAGGCTTCCTTGAGCGCCTGACTCATGGTCTTGATGTCCGGGTGCGCACGGTAGTCGATGCAGGCGTCGAAGCCCAGTTCTTCCGTCACGTAGCGGCACTTGTCCGGTCCGCCCGCGATGCCGACGACGCGGCAACCGCGCGCCTTGGCCAGGGCGCCAAAGGCGCTGCCGACCGCGCCGCTGGCGGCGGTGACCACCACCGTGTCGCCTTCCCTGGGCGCGATGATCTTCACCAGGCCGTACCAGGCGGTCACGCCCGGCATGCCGACGGCGCCGAGGTAGAGCGACAGCGGCACGTGCGTGGTGTCGACCTTGCGCAACGCGCCGACCTGGTTGCCGTCGACCACGCTGTATTCCTGCCAGCCGCCGAAGCCGACGACCTTATCGCCCACCGCGTACTTCGGATGTTTGCTCTCGACCACCTCGCCGACGGTGCCGCCCTGCATCGTTTCGCCGAGCGGCTGCGGTTGCGCGTAGCTCTTGGCGTCGTTCATGCGGCCGCGCATGTACGGGTCGAGGCTCAGGTAGTGGTGGCGCACCAGAACCTGGTTGTCCTGCAGCGGCGGGGTCTCGGTGGTCACCAGCTTGAAGTTGCTGGCGACCGCTTCGCAGTCGGGGCGGTTGTCGAGGTGTTGCTGTCGGTTGGTCGGCATGGGGTGTCTCCGGTTCAGTCTGTCGAAGGCGGACGTTGGGCGTTGGCGCTGGCCGGGCCGGTCGGCAGGCGGCGCGTCACGTACTTGAAGGTACCGGTCGAATGCGCGCAGGCCTGCTCCTTCTCGTCGTAGATCGTCGCCTCGACGAAGGCCATGGTGGCGGTGCGGTGCATCAGCCGGCCGCGGGCGTGCAGCGGCCCGACGGAAGGCCGCATGAAGCTGGTCTTCATCTCGATGGTGACGACGCCGGACTCGGGCGACACGCTGCGCGCCGCCGCCGCCATCGTGATGTCGAGCAGGGTCATGCAGGCGCCGCCGTGCGTCACGTCGAAGGTGTTCAGGTGCTCGGGCTTGGCGGTGTAGAGGATCTCCGACTCGCCGCCCTCGAACTTCGTCAGATTGAAGCCCAGCAAGCGGGCGAACGGGATCTGGCTCATGTACGAGCGAATGCCGATATCGCCCGCGCTTGCGGCAGTCGTGCTGGCCTCCGTCACGCCAGCACCACGCTCACGCCGCCGTCCACGGCCATCCACTGGCCGGTGATGTGCTTGCCGGCGTCGCTGGCGTAGAGCACGGTCAGGCCCTTCAGGTCTTCGTCGTCGCCCAGGCGGCCGAGCGGCACGGTGGCGGTCATCTTCTCTTCGCCGATGTTCTGGATCAGCTTGGTCGCCATCTTCGTCATGAAGAAGCCCGGGCAGATCGCATTGACGTTGATGTTGTACTTGCCCCATTCCGCGGCCAGCGTCTTGGTGAAGCCAATCACCGCGGTCTTCGACGTGTTGTAGGCCAGCGTCTGGATGTCCGGCGGGTTGCCGTTCAGCCCCGCGATGGAGGCGATGTTGATGATGCGCCCGGTCTTCTTCGGGATCATGTACTGGTTGGCCACCTGCTGCGACAGGATGAAGTAGCCACGCACGTTGAGGTTCATCACCTTGTCCCAGGCCTCGACCGGGTGCGACTCGGCCGGGGCGCCCCAGCTGGCGCCGGCGTTGTTCACCAGGATGTCGATGGCGCCCATGCGTTCGAGCGTCTGGTCGGCCAGGCGGCGGGTGTCTTCTTCCTTCGAGCAGTCGGCGGCGATCCAGCGCGCGTCGATGCCGGCGGCCTGCAGGTCGCCCGTGGCCTGCTCCAGGTCGTCGGCCTTGCGCGAACTCAGCATGATGCGGGCGCCGGCCTCGCCAAGCGCGTGGGCCATCTGCAGGCCCAGGCCGCGTGAGCCGCCGGTGACGAGCGCGGTCTTGCCCTTGAGGTCGAAAAGTTGCTGGACGGTACGTTGGCTCATGAACGCGGTTCCTCGGTCAGACGGCATAGTCGAAAACGCTGCGCGAAGCGCGCGCCGGCAGGGTGGCCACCACCTCCTGGTGACGCGGGTGGACGATGTACGCCTGCAGCGCGGCCGCGTCGTCGAACACCGAGTACAGCGCCACGTCGTGGTTGGCCTCCAGGCCATCGACGCGCACCGCCACTTCGAACTCGCGCATGCCGGGCACGATGCCCTTGCAGGTGTCGAGGATCTCCTTGAAGCGCGGCGCCTCGGCCGCGTCCGCGAGTTTCCACATCACGATGTGCTTGATCATTGCTTGTCGTCCTTGAGGCGCGAGCGCACATAGATCAACACCACGCCAACCGCCACCGCGATGGCGCCGGGCGTGGCGATGCTCCAGCCCAGCACGGCGTCGATGCGCGCCGTGGCGAAGCCCAGGGCAAAGGCGAACAGGCCGCCGTAGATCAGGATCCAGATCCATTTCTCCAGCCGTGCGTGCGGCTTGTTCGGTTCGGTGGAACGAAGTTTGGGCATGTAGCTTCCGCTGTGCATATCAGAATGCCTCCTCGGGCAGTTGGGCGCAAACCGGGTCGCGTGTCTCGACCACGTTGAGCCAGGCGCCGATTTTCGGCAGTTCGTAGTGAAAGAAATAGCTCGCGGCCGCAAGCCGTCCGACGGTGGCCGGCGTCGATGTTGCGGGGTCGCTCTGCAGGGAGCGATGCGCGACGTCGAGCCAGATCCACGCCAGCACGGTGTGGCCGAAAGCTTGCATATAGGGTACCGCGTTCGCGAGGGCCTCTTTCGGATCGCCGGTCGACCATGCCGCCTGCGTGGCCGCGCCCAGCCGCGCGAGCGCCTCGTCCAGCGCCTTCGCGTGCGCGGCGAGCGACGGCACGGCGGTCGCGCGGCGCGCCGTGTCGGTCATGCGCGCGGCCAGCAGCGTGAAGCCACGGCCGTCTTCCATCAGCACCTTGCGGCCCAGCAGGTCGGCCGCCTGGATACCGTGCGTGCCCTCGTGGATCATGTTCAGGCGGTTGTCGCGCCAGTACTGCTCCACCGGGAAATCGCGCGTGTAGCCGTAGCCGCCGTGCACCTGGATCGCCAGCGAGTTCGCCTCCAGGCACCACTCGCTGGGCCAGCTCTTGGCAACGGGCGTGAGCACCTCCAGCAACAGGCGCGCCTCATCGGCGGCTTGGGCGTCGGCCGTCTTCTGCTCGTCGACCAGTCGCGCGCAGTACAGCTGCAGCGCCAGCGAGCCTTCGCAGTACGACTTCTGCGCGAGCAGCATGCGGCGCACGTCGGCGTGTTCGATGATGCGCACCTGCGGCCGGGCGGCATCCTTGCCCGCCGGGCCTGCGGGTCGGCCCTGGGGCCGCTGCTTCGCGTACGCCAACGACGCCTCGTAGCCCGCCATGCCGAGCATCGTCGCCGCCATGCCGATGGCGATGCGCGCCTCGTTCATCATGTGGAACATGCAGTGCAGGCCCTTGCCGGGCTGCCCCACGAGGTAGCCGATGGCACCGGCTCGCCCGCCGACCGGGTACTTGCCTTCGCCGAAGTTGAGCAGCGTGTTGGTGGTTCCGCGCCAGCCCAGCTTGTGGTTGAGGCCCGCCAGCGCCACGTCGTTGCGCTCGCCGGTGAGCCGCCCCTGCACGTCGACCATGCGCTTGGGCACGATGAACAGCGAGATGCCGCGGGTGCCGGGCACCAGCCTGCCCTCGGCATCGGGGATCTTGGCGAGCACGATGTGCACGATGTTCTCGGTCAGCTCGTGGTCGCCTGATGAGATCCACATCTTGTTGCCCGTGAGGCGGTAGCGCGGGCCGAGCGGGTCGTCCTGGAAGTCGGCACCATCAGGAATTGCGCGCGTGGCCACGTCGCTCAGCGACGAGCCGGCCTGCGGCTCCGACAGGCACATGGTGCCGGCCCAGCGTCCCGAAAACTCGTTGAGCGCGAAGACCTCTTTCTGCAGGTCGGTGCCATGCACCATCAGCAAATTCGCGTTGCCGCTGGTGAGCATGTTCGAGCCGATGCTGACCGAGGCCTTGGCGAAGAACGCATTGGCCGCTGCCTGCACCGTGTAGGGCAGCTGCATGCCGCCGATGTCGTAGTCCTGCGCGGCCGCGAGCATGCCCGACTCGACGAAAGCCGCATGCGCGTCGTGCGTGGCCTGCGGCAGCACGACCTTCTCGCCGTCGAAGTGCGGCTCCTGCGTGTCGACCGTGCGGTTGTGCGGCGCGTACTTCTCGCGTGCGATGCGCTCGCAGGTGTCGAGCACCGCGTCGAAGGTTTCGCGCGAGTGGTCGGCGAAGCGCTCGCGCCCGTTCAGCGCGGCCACGTCGAGCCAGTCGTACAAAAGGAAGTCCAGGGTCGGACGCAGGCTCATCGCAGCGCGATCAGAGGACTTCGAAGACGCCCGCAGCCCCCATGCCGCCGCCGATGCACATCGTGACCAACACCTTCTTCGCGCCGCGGCGCTTGCCTTCGATGAGCGCATGGCCAGTGAGGCGCTGACCACTCACGCCGTAGGGGTGGCCCACGGCGATGGCGCCGCCGTCGACGTTCAGCCGGTCGCCGGGAATGCCCAGCTTGTCGCGGCAGTAGATCACCTGCACGGCGAAGGCTTCGTTCAGCTCCCACAGGTCGATGTCGTTGACCGTCAGGCCCAGCTTCTTGAGCACCTTCGGGATCGCGAAGACCGGGCCGATGCCCATCTCGTCGGGCTCGCAGCCTGCCACCGCGAAGCCGAGAAAACGGCCCAGGGGCTTCAGGCCCTTGCGCTCGGCGTAGCGCTCGTCGACCAGCACGCAGGCGCCGCCGCCGTCGGAGAACTGGCTCGCGTTGCCGGCCGAGATCAGCCCGCCGGGCATGGCCGGACGGATGCCGCTGATGCCTTCCTTGGTGGTGCCGGCGCGAATGCCCTCGTCGTTCTCGACGGTGACTTCCTTGGTACGCAGGCCCATCACCGGGTCGGCCACGCCGGCCAGCACGGTGATCGGCGCGATCTCCTCCTTGAAGCGACCGGCTTCGAGCGCGGCCGTGGCCCGCTGCTGGCTGGCAGCGCCGTACTCGTCCATCGCGTCGCGGCCGATGTGGTAGCGCTTGGCCACCTGCTCGGCGGTCTGCAGCATGTTCCAGTAGATCTCGGGCTTGTGCTTGACCAGCCACGGGTCGTGAATCATGTGGCGGTTGGCCTCGTTCTGCACGCACGAGATGCTCTCGACGCCGCCGGCGACATACACGTCGCCCTCGCCCGCGATGATGCGTTGGGCGGCGGTCGCGATGGTCTGCAGGCCCGACGAGCAGAAGCGGTTGATGGTCATCCCCGAGGTGGTGACGGGCAGGCCGGCGCGCAGCGCGATCTGGCGCGCGATGTTCGACCCGGTCGCGCCTTCCGGCGTGGCGCAGCCCATGATCACGTCGTCGACCTCGGCGCCGTCGATGCCGGCACGCTGCACGGCGTGCTGCACCGCGTGGCCGCCGAGGGTGGCGCCGTGGGTCATGTTGAAAGCGCCCTTCCAGCTCTTGGCGAGCGGGGTGCGGGCGGTGGAGACGATGACGGCAGAAGTCATTGGTTTGTCCTTGATGTGTTGTGGGCGTTCAGCTCAGCTGAACTGCTTGCCTTCGGCCACCAGCTTCTGGATCAGCGGCGCGGGCTCCCAGAACTTGCCGTCGTCGCGCGGGTTCTTGGCGAAGCGCTTCATGGCTTCAGCCACGTTGTACAGGCCGACCTGCCCCGCGTAGTGCATCGGGCCGCCGCGCCAGATCGGAAAGCCGTAGCCCGTGAGGTAGACCATGTCGATGTCGCCGGACTTGCTGGCGATGCCGTCTTCCAGGATGCGCGCGCCTTCGTTCACCAGCGCATAGACCAGCCGTTGCACGATCTCCTCGTCGCTGATCTTGCGCGGCACGATGCCTTCGTCCTTGCGGTGCTGCTCGATCAGGTCGAGCACCACCTGGCTCGGGATCGCGTCGCGTTTGCCGGCCTGGTAGTCGTACCAGCCGGCGCCGGTCTTCTGGCCGAAGCGGCCCAGCTCGCAGAGCTTGTCGGCCGTCTTGCTGTACTTCATGTCGACACGCTCGGTCGCGCGGCGTTTGCGGATCGCCCAGCCGATGTCGTTGCCCGCCAGGTCGCCCATGCGGAACGGACCCATCGCGAAGCCGAACTTCTCGACCGCCTTGTCGACCTGCTGTGGCGTCGCGCCTTCGTCCAGCAGGAAGCCGGCCTGGCGGCTGTACTGCTCGATCATGCGGTTGCCGATGAAGCCGTCGCACACGCCCGAGACCACCGCCGTCTTCTTGATCTTCTTGGCCACGCCCATCACGGTGGCGAGCACGTCCTTGCCGGTCTTGGCGCCGCGCACCACTTCCAACAGCTTCATCACGTTGGCCGGGCTGAAGAAGTGCATGCCGACCACGTCCTGCGGGCGCTTCGTGAAGGCGGCGATCTTGTCGACGTCGAGCGTCGAGGTATTCGACGCCAGGATGGCGCCGGGCTTGGCCACTTCGTCGAGCTGCTTGAAGACCTGCTCCTTCACGCCCAGTTCCTCGAACACCGCCTCGATGATCAGGTCGGCATCCTTCAGGTCGGCGTAGCTCAGCGTGGTCGTGAGCAGGGCCATGCGCTGCTCGTAGGTGGCCTGCTTGAGCTTGCCCTTCTTGACCTGCGCTTCGTAGTTCTTCTTGATCGTGGCGATGCCGCGGTCGAGCGCCTCCTGCTTCATCTCCAGAATCTTCACCGGGATGCCGGCATTCAGGAAGTTCATCGAGATGCCGCCGCCCATGGTGCCGGCGCCGATCACGGCCACCGACTGGATGTCGCGCTTGGGCGTGTCGTCGGCCACGTCGGGGATCTTGCTGGCGGCACGCTCGGCCATGAAGAGGTGGCGCAGCGCGATCGACTCGGGCGTGAACATCAGCATGGTGAAAAGCCGTCGCTCTTCGGCCAGTCCGTCGTCGAACTTCAGCTTGGTCGCGGCCTCGACCGCATCCACGCACTTCAAAGGCGCCGGGTAGTTCTTCGACATGCCGCCGACCATGTTGCGCGCGAACTGGAAGTAGGCGTCGCCCTGCGGGTGCTGGCACGGCAGCTTTCGCACCAGCGGCAGCGCGTCGCCCCGCTTGCCGGTGACCGACTTGGCGTAGATCAGGGCTTCATCGAACAGCGATTCGGCCGAGGCCGCCAGGTGATCGAACAGCTTCTGGCCAGGCAGCGCGGCGAGCACCTCGCTTTTCACCGCTTCGCCGCTGACGATCATGTTCAGGGCGGTTTCCACGCCGAGCAACCGTGGCAGGCGCTGCGTGCCACCGGCACCGGGCAAGAGACCCAGCTTGACCTCCGGCAATGCAATGCTGGTGCCGGGCGCGGCCACGCGGTAATGGCACCCCATCGCCAATTCCAGGCCGCCGCCCATGCACACCGAATGGATCGCCGCGACGATCGGCTTGGCCGACGCCTCGAGCGCGAGGATCACGCTGAGCAGATTCGGATCCTGGATCGCCTTGGGCGTGCCGAACTCCTTGATGTCCGCGCCGCCCGAGAAGGCCTTGCCCGCGCCGGTGATGATGATCGCCTGGACCGCGTCGTCGGCGTTCGCCTTGGCCAGGCCGTCGGTGATGCCCACCCGCGTCGCATAGCCGAGGCCATTGACCGGCGGGTTGGCCAGCGTGATCACGGCGACCTCGCCGAGCACCTTGTATTCAGCCGTCATGCTGCGTTCCTTCGAGTAAGAAGTTGGGAAGAGGAAGAGCGGCGGAGCACGACACGCGCGGCACATGCGGTGCCCGTGTCCTGTCTCCGAAAAGAACGAGTGTTCTTTTTTTCTTTGGGAATTTTAGGCATTTCCGGCGACCGGACAACGTCGCCCAGTCGCTGGAGGGACAAAGGAAATCCGGGGTTTTCAGACCTCCAGCCATTCCTTACGCGTGGCCGCGTCGGCGCGCAGGCTGTCGGGCGTGCCGTCGAAGACGATGCTGCCGTGGCCCATGACCAGCGCGCGGTCGGAAATCGCCATTGCGATGGTGAGCTTCTGCTCGATCAGCAGCACGGAAATGCCCCGGTCCTTGAGCCGCTTGAGGTATTGGCCCACCAGTTCGACGATCTTCGGCGCGAGCCCTTCGGTCGGCTCGTCGATGATGATCAGATCGGGGTCGCCCATCAGCGTGCGGCACAGCGTCAGCATCTGCTGCTCGCCGCCCGACAGCACGCCGGCCTCGTTGTGCTGGCGCTCCTTGAGCCGCGGGAACATCGTGTACATGTCGTCGAAGGACCAGCGACTGTTCTTCGTTGCCGCCTTGCCCTTCTGGCCGAGCAGCAGGTTCTGGTGCACCGTGAGCTTCGGGAAGATCTCGCGGTTCTCGGGCACGTAGCCGATGCCCAGATGCGCGATCTCGTAGGCCTTGCGGCGCAGGATGTCCTGCCCCTTCCAGTGCAACGCGCCCTCGGCATGCACCAGCCCCATGATGGCCTTGGCGGTGGTCGAGCGGCCCGAGCCGTTGCGCCCGAGCAGCGCGACGATCTCGCCGGCGCCGACCTCGAAGGACACGCCGTGCAACACATGGCTTTTGCCGTAGTAGGCATGCAGGTCTTGGAGCTTGAGCATCTCAGTGGCCTCCTTGCGCGTCGGCGACCGCGGAACCCAGATACGCTTCCTGCACCCGTGGATTGGCGCGCACCGCTGCCGGCGTGTCGAAGGCGATCACCTCGCCATAGACCACCACCGCGATCCGGTCGGCCAGGCCAAACACCACGCCCATGTCGTGCTCCACCGTCAGCAGCGTGCGACCCACCGTCACCTCCTTGATGAGCGCGATGAAGTGCGCGGTCTCGGTCTTGCTCATGCCGGCGGTCGGCTCGTCGAGCAGGATGACGTTGGCACCGCCGGCGATGGTCACGCCGATCTCCAGCGCACGCTGCTCGGCGTAGGTGAGGTTCACGGCCAGCACGTCGCGCTTGCGTTCCAGCCCGACCTGGCGGATGAGCTGTTCGGTGCGCTCGTTGGCGTCGTCCAGCTTCGACAGGAAGCGCAGGAAGGTGTAGCGGTAGCCCAGGCTCCACAGCACGCCGCAGCGCAGGTTCTCGAACACGCTGAGCTTGGGGAAGATGTTGGTGATCTGGAAGCTGCGCGACAGGCCGAGCCGATTGATCTCGTACGGCCGCAGGCCATTGACCAATTGGCCGTTGAGCCGCACCTCGCCGCTGGTCGGCGCCAGACGCCCGCTGATGAGGTTGAACAACGTCGACTTGCCCGCCCCGTTCGGCCCGATGATGGCGATGCGCTCGCCCGCGTTCACCGCCAGATTGGCGCCACGGATGATCTCGGTCTTGCCGAAGTTCTTGCGCAGGTCTTTCAATTCGAGTGCGAAGGTCATGCGACGACCTCCCGGCGCTTGATCTCGCGCTCGATCTCTTCCTGCGCCTGGCCCCACGCGCGCACGAAGCGGCGGCGCACGATCTCGAGCGAGCCACCGCCCACCACCATCAGCCCGATGGCGATCGCCCAGCTTGTCGGGTTGGACGTGTCGAGCGTCAGCCCGAAGAATTGCAGCGTCGGCCCGAGCGCGGCGTTGAGCTGCATGTGATAGATCATCTCGACGATGGCCGCCGCGCCCGCGACCATGACCGCACCCGTGGCCAGCAGTCCCGCGTACAGCGACCAGAAGGGCTTGAACCTGCCGAACTTGGCAACCCGCAGGTTCATCATCACCAGACTGGCCACGCCGCCCGGCGCGAACATCACCATGAAGAGGAAGACCAGGCCGAGGTACAGCAGCCAGGCCTTGCTCAGTTCGGACAGCAGGATCGACGCAAACACCAGCAGCACCGCGCCGATGATCGGGCCGAAGAAGAAGGTCGCGCCGCCCAGGAAGGTGAAGAGCAGGTAGCCGCCCGAGCGGATGCCGTTGAGGCTGTCGGCCGCATTCACGATCTCGAAGTTGATCGACGCCAACCCCCCGCCGACGCCAGCGAAGAAGCCCGCGATGATGAAGGCGAAGTAGCGCACCCGCTGCGTGTTGTAGCCGATGAATTCCACGCGCTCGGGGTTGTCGCGCACCGCGTTCAGGATGCGGCCGAGCGGCGTGCCGGTGAAGGCATACATCAGCCCGGTGCAGACGAAGCAGTACACGGCGATGAGGTAGTACACCTGGACCTGCGACCCGAAGTTGAGCCCCAGGAAGGGCGTGCCGTACACGCGGTTGGTCGTGATGCCGCCTTCGCCACCGAAGAAGGTCGGGAACATCAGCGCCATCGAGGCCACCAGCTCGCCGATGCCCAGCGTGATCATCGCGAAGGTGGTGCCCGCCTTCTTGGTCGTGACGTAGCCAAAGAGGATGGCGAAGAACATGCCCCCCAGCCCGCCGACCAGCGGGATCAGCACCAGCGGCACCGGCAGGCTGCCCTTGGCAGCGAGGTTCATCGTGTGGATGGCGATGAAGGAGCCCAGGCCGGTGTAGACCGCATGCCCGAAGCTCAGCATGCCGCCCTGCCCCAGCAGCATGTTGTAGCTCAGGCAGATGATGATGAGGTAGCCGATCTGCGAGAGCATGGTCAGCGCCAGGCTGCTGCGAAACAGCATCGGTGCCACGACGAGCGCGATGGCGAACAGCGACCAGATCAGCCAGCGGCCGATGTTCCAGGGCTTGAAGCGGTAGTAGCGCGCAGGCGCCGAAGCGGGTGCAGAAACGTTCATGTCAGTCTTCACGGGTGCCCAGCAGCCCCTTGGGGCGGAAGATCAGGATCAGCACCAGAAACAGGTACGGCAGGATGGGGGCCACCTGCGAGATGGTGAGCTTCATCAGCTCGTAGCCGAAGGTCTGCTCGGTGACGGCCACGCCCAGGCCCTGCAGTGCCGTCGCCAGCGAATAGTCCATGGCCACGGCGAAGGTCTGGATGATGCCGATGAGCAGCGACGCCAGGAAGGCGCCGGCCAGCGAGCCCATGCCGCCCACCACCACGACCACGAAGATGATCGAGCCGACCGATGCCGCCATGGCCGGCTCGGTGATGTAGGTGTTGCCGCCGATCACGCCGGCCAGCCCCGCCAGGGCGGCCCCGCCGCCAAACACCAGCATGAAGACGCGCGGCACGTTGTGGCCCAGCGCCTCGACCATCTCGGGGTGCTTGAGTGCCGCCTGAATGACAAGCCCGATACGCGTGCGTGTGAGCAGCAGCCACACGGCCAGCAGCATCAGCAGCGCGACCGCCATGATGAAGGAGCGCGACTTGGGGAACTGGGTGCCGTAGAGCGTGAAGAGCGGCCCCTGAAGCTGCGTCGGCAGGCCGTAGGGGACGGTGGAGCGGCCCCACAGCAACTGCACGAGCTCCAGGATCAGGTAGGACAGCCCGAAGGTGACCAGCAATTCCGGCACGTGGCCGAACTTGTGCACCCGGCGCAGGCTGTAGCGCTCGAAGGCCGCCCCCAGCACGAAGACCGCCAGCGGCGCCAGCACCAGCGCCGGCCAGAAGCCCACCAGGCCCGAGATGGTGTACGCCAGGTAGGCGCCCAGCATGTAGAAGCTGGTGTGCGCGAAGTTCAGCACGCCCATCATGCTGAAGATCAGCGTGAGGCCCGAGCTGAGCATGAACAGCAGCAGGCCGTAGGCGACACCGTTGAGCAGCGAGATGGCAAAGAATTCCACGTTGATAGACGCTCGGTCGTTCCCTGTGCGGGGTTGAAAACAAAAAGGCCCGCGTCACGACGTCGGGCCTTCGCGCTCGTGCGCCTGCGCGCTTCAGGGCCGCTTCATCTGGCAACTGGTCGGCGTGCTGGCCACGTAGGCTTCGTAGAACTTGACCGGCGCCAGCGTGTAGCCGGTGTTCTCCGGACTGTAGGGGTTCTTCGCGTCGGTTTTCTGCCAGCGTGTGATGTAGAGCCCCTGCTGCAGCTGGTGGTCGGCCTTGCGCATCTCGACGTCGCCGTTGAAGCTCTTGAACTTCATGCCTTCCATCGCCGCGGCCACCTTCACCGGCTCGGTCGACTTGGTCCGAACGAAGGCTTCGCTGAGCATCGCATAGACCGTGTAGATGTCGGTGGTGTACATGTCGTCGTTGAAGCGCTTCTTGTACTCGGCCATCAGCGGCACCATCAGCCCCGGCGCGTTGTAGTGGCTGTAGCCCACCTGGTAGACCTTGCCGTCCGACGCGGCGCCCATGGCCGTCGGCGTGCCGGTGGTCACCGCGTAGTAGGTGTAGAACTTGACGTTCAGGCCCGAGTCGTTCGACGCCTTGATGAGCAGCGCCAGGTCAGAACCCCAGTTGCCGGTGATCACCGTGTCGGCACCCGACTGCTTGATCTTCGCGATATAGGGCGCGAAGTCGCGCACCTGGGCCAGCGGGTGGAGGTCGTCGCCGACGATCTGCACGTCGGGCCGCTTGACCTTGAGGTTTTCCTTGGCGAACTTCGAGACCTGCTGGCCGTGCGAGTAGTTCTGGTTGATCAGGTACACCTTCTTGATGTCGGGCTGCTCCTTCATGAAGGTGGTCAGCGCCTCCATCTTCATCGAGGTGTCGGCGTCGAGCCGGAAGTGCCAGTAGCTGCACTTGCTGTTGGTCAGGTCGGGGTCGACCGCCGCATAGTTGATGTAGAGCACTTCCTTGCCCGGGTTGCGGGCGTTGTGCTTCTCGAGCGCGTCGATGATGGCCAGCGCCGGGCCGGAGCCGTTGCCCTGCACCACGTAGCGAGCACCCTGGTCCATGGCCGAACGCAGCGCGCTGGTGGTTTCCTGCGGGCTGAGCTTGTTGTCGATGCCGATGATCTCGAACTTCACGCCGGCCACGTTCTTCTTGTTGAACTCCTCCGCCAGGAACTGGAAGGTCTTGAGCTGGTTCGTGCCCACCGCGGCCATGAGGCCCGACAACGGATCGAGCCAGGCGATCTTCACGGTTTCTCCGCTCTGAGCCCACGCCGCCGCCGCGTTCGCGGCGATGAGCGAGGCGGCGAGAAACTTCACTCGAAACTTCAATCGATAGGGCATCTTGTGTCTCCTGCGTCGGTGTTCGAACCGCGACCGAGATTACAAGTCTTTGGGGGCACTCCTCTCAGGGATTGCCCGCAACATCGCCGCCCACGACGCCTTGGGTGTCACGCGCGCGGCAGTGCGACCTACCGCGCGGTAGCAAGTTCAGAGGCCCGGCAGCCGATAGTCCTTGAACTGCTCGCGCAGCCTGGTCTTCAGGATCTTGCCGGTGGCGCCGAGCGGGATCGCCTCGACGAACAGCACGTCGTCCGGGATCTGCCACTTGGCCGTCTTGCCCTCGTAGAACTTCAGCAGCTCTTCGCGCGTGAGCTCGGCGCCCGGCCGCTTGACCACCGCCACCACCGGGCGCTCGTCCCACTTCGGGTGCGCCACGCCGATGCAGGCCGCCATCAACACGGCCGGGTGCGCCACCGCGATGTTCTCGATGTCGATCGAGCTGATCCATTCGCCACCGGACTTGATCACGTCCTTGCTGCGGTCGGTGATCTGCAGGAAGCCGTCGGCGTCGATGGTCGCGACGTCGCCGGTCGGGAACCAGCCATGGCCCTCTGCGTCGGGCACCAGCGGGTCGCCGCCCTCGCCCTTGAAGTACTCCTTGACGATCCACGGCCCCTTGACCAGCAGGTCGCCGGAAGCCTTGCCGTCCCACGGCAGCGCGGCGCCGTTGCCGTCGATGATCTTCATGTCGACGCCGAAGATGGCGCGGCCCTGCTTCTGGCGGATCGCGTCCTGCGCATCGGCCGGCATCGTCAGGTGCTTGTTTTTCAAGGTGCACAACGTGCCGAGCGGGCTCATCTCGGTCATGCCCCAGGCGTGGAGCACGTCCACCCCATAGTCCTGCTGGAAGGCATGGATCATGGCCGGCGGGCAGGCCGAGCCGCCGATCACCGTGCGCTTGAGCGTCGAGAAGCGCAGGCCGCCGGGCTTCATGTGGGTCAGGAGCATCTGCCAGACGGTCGGCACGCCGGCGGCGAAGGTCACGCCTTCGGCTTCGATCAGCTCGTACACCGATTTGCCGTCGAGCGCCGGGCCGGGGAAGACGAGCTTGCAGCCGGTCAGCGCCGCCGAGTACGGAATGCCCCAGGCGTTGACGTGGAACATCGGCACGACCGGCAGCACCGAATCGCGCGCCGAGATGCCCATCACGTCGGGCAGCGCGGCCGCGTAGGCGTGCAGCAGCGTCGACCGGTGGCTGTAGAGCGCGGCCTTCGGGTTGCCAGTGGTGCCGCTCGTGTAGCACATGCTCGACGCCGAGTTCTCGTCGAAACTCGGCCAGGGGTAGTCGGCGGACCGGGCGCCCATCCAGGCCTCGTAGCTCAGCAGGCCGGGGATGCCGCTGTCGGCCGGCAGCTTGTCGGCGTCGCACAGCGCGATCCAGCGCTTGATGGTGGGGCAGCGCGCGTGCACCGCCTGCACCAGCGGCAGGAAGTTCAGGTCGAAGCACAGGATCTGGTCTTCGGCATGGTTGGCGATCCACGCGATCTGGTCCGGGTGCAGGCGCGGGTTGATGGTGTGCAGCACGCGGCCCGAGCCCGACACGCCGTAGTACAGCTCGAGGTGGCGGTAGCCGTTCCACGCCAGCGTGGCGACGCGGTCGCTGAAGAGCAGGTCCTCGCCTTCCAGCGCGTTCGCCACCTGGCGCGCGCGGCGCGCCACGTCGGCCCAGGTGTAGCGGTGGATGTCGCCTTCGACCCGCCGTGACACGATCTCGCCATCGCCATGGTGACGCTCGGCGAACTCGATCAGGGACGAGATCATCAGCGGTTGGTCTTGCATCAAACCCAGCATCGGTATGGCTCCTTCATCTCAATGCGCAAAAAGATGGGCGAGTATTGCGCACTGCAGCATGGGCTCGATGGGGGAATGCCCGTAGCGCTGTCGCGCCGGCGGCAGATCACGCCCATGGCCTTCCGGGAACGGGGTTTCGGGGGCTGCGGGACAATCGGGCCATGAACCTGCTCGTGGACGACAGCACCACCGCCGCGGCCTCGGGCCTGCGCTGGATCGAAGGCTTCCGCGGCCTCGGACCGGCCTTCTTCACGGCGCTGCAGCCGACGCCGTTGCCAGCGCCCTACTGGGTCGGCCGCAGCGACGACGTGGCGCGGCAACTCGGGCTCGATGCCGGCTGGCTCGCCTCCGACGAGGCGCTGGACGTCTTCACCGGCAATGCGCTCCTGCCCGACATGGCGCCGCTCGCGAGCGTCTACAGCGGACACCAGTTCGGCGTATGGGCCGGTCAGCTCGGCGACGGCCGGGCCATCCTGCTGGGCGAAACCGACCGCGAGCTTGAAGTGCAGCTCAAAGGCGCCGGACGTACGCCCTACTCCCGCGGGGGCGACGGGCGCGCCGTGCTGCGCTCGAGCATCCGCGAATTCCTCTGCAGCGAGGCGATGCACGGGCTCGGCATCCCGACCACGCGCGCGCTGGCCGTGACCGGCTCCGACCAGCGGGTGCGCCGCGAAGAACTGGAAACCGCCGCTGTCGTGACCCGCGTGGCACCGAGCTTCATCCGCTTCGGCCATTTCGAGCACTTCGCCGCCAACGACCGCCCCGACGAGCTGCGGCAACTGGCCGACTACGTGATCGACCGCTACTACCCGGACTGCCGACGCACCGAGCGTTTCGGTGGCAATGCTTACGCGGCCTTCCTGGAAGCCGTGAGCGAGCGCACGGCGGCGCTGCTCGCGCAGTGGCAGGCCGTGGGCTTTTGCCACGGCGTGATGAACACCGACAACATGAGCATCCTCGGGCTCACCATCGACTACGGCCCCTTCCAGTTTCTCGATGGTTTCGACCCGGCGCACATCTGCAACCACAGCGACACCCAGGGTCGCTATGCCTTCAACCAGCAGCCCAACGTGGCCTACTGGAACCTGCATTGCCTGGCGCAGGCGCTGCTGCCGCTGATCGGCGAGCAGGACGTTGCCATCGCCGCGCTGGCGTCGTACAAGACAGTGTTCCCGCGCGCGTTCGACCAGCGCATGGCCCGCAAGCTCGGCCTGCCGGCCGGCGATGCGCCCGACCGCGGCCTGATCGACGGCGTGTTGCGCCTGCTGGCCGCCGAGCGCACCGACTGGACGATCTTCTGGCGCCGCCTGTCCGACGCCGTGGGCAGCGGCGACTTCGCGCCGGTGCGCGACCTGTTCATCGACCGCGCCGGCATCGACGCCTGGCTGCCGCTGCACGCCGCGCAGCGCGGCGCCACTCCCGCAGCCGAATCCGCCGCCGCGATGCGCGCGGCGAACCCCAAGTACGTGCTGCGGAACCACCTCGGCCAGCAGGCGATCGAAGCCGCCCAGCAGAAGGACTTCTCCGGCGTCGCGACCTTGCTGACGCTGCTCGCATCCCCATCTGACGAACACGCCGGCCTCGAGGCCTACGCCGGCTTCCCGCCCGACTGGGCGTCCACCATCGAAATCAGCTGCTCCTCATGACCTCCTCTTCCACCCCCAAGATCCAGAAGACCGATGCCGAATGGAAGGCCGTGCTGGCCGAGAAAGGCGCCGAACCGGTCGCCTTCCAGGTCACGCGCCATGCCGCCACCGAGCGCCCCTTCACCGGCAAGTACGAAGCCCACTGGGACGACGGCAGCTACCACTGCGTATGCTGCGGCGCCAAGCTGTTCGAGTCGGGTACCAAGTTCGATGCGGGCTGCGGCTGGCCCAGCTTTTCGGAAGAGGCGGTGCCCGGCGCCATCACCAACATCGTCGACCGGTCGCATGGCATGACGCGCACCGAGAACGTCTGCACGAACTGCGGCGCGCACCTGGGCCACGTGTTCCCGGACGGCCCCACGCCGACCGGGTTACGCTATTGCATGAATTCGGCCTCGCTGAGCTTCGAACCCAGCAAGGACTGACCGCTCCCCCTTCGCGCACCCGCCCTGCACCCCGCCCCGCATGAAACTGATCCTCGACTTCTTTCCCATCCTGCTGTTCTTCGGTGCGTACAAGCTCGCCGACATCTACGTGGCGACCGCCGTGCTGATGGGCGCCACCGTGCTGCAGTCGGTGATCATCTATGCCATCGACCGCAAGCTGCCGACCATGCAGAAGGCCACGCTGGTGCTGATCCTGCTGTTCGGCACGCTGACCTTGGTGCTGCACGACGACCGCTTCATCAAGTGGAAGCCGACGGTGCTGTACGGCGCCATGGCGATCGCCCTGACGGTGGCGCTGTGGGGCTTCCGCAAGAACTTTCTGCAGGTCATGCTGGGTGCGCAGCTCCAGTTGCCGCAGCGCATCTGGACGCACCTGAACGTCGCATGGATCCTCTACTGCGTGTTCATGTCCGCCATCAATGCCTACGTGGCGCTGTACTTCAGCACCGAGGCGTGGGTGAACTTCAAGCTGTGGGGCTACGCCTTCCCGATCGTCTTCCTGCTCGCGCAGGGGCTGTACATCTCGCCGCACCTCAAGTCCGAAGACACGCCCGCAGCATGACGCTCTACACCGCCGCCGACCTCGAGGCCACGCTGCGCGAGAAGCTGCAGCCCAGTGCGCTCGAGGTGATCGACGAAAGCGCCGCGCACGCGGGCCATGCGGGTGCCGGTGCCGAGGGCTACGGCACGCACTTTCGGGTGCGCGTCGCCTCGCCGCTGTTCGACGGCCAGTCGCGCGTGGCGAGGCATCGGCTTGTGTATGATGCGCTGCACTTTTTCATCGCCGAAGGCGTCCACGCCATCGCCATCGAAACGCGCTGAGCAGTCCGCCTTTCACCGATTCCTGCAGTTCACGGCCCCCTCCCCCGATCCCACGGCGGCACGCGACTTCGTCTTTCATCCCTGCGCTTTTCGCGCCATCACCCTGCGAGTCCCTAGGACCCACCCCATGAAGCAACACACTCTGAAGACCCTGGCTGCCGCCGTCGTGCTGAGCACTGCCTCCGTCGGCGCCTTCGCGCAGAACATCGCCATCGTCAACGGCAAGGCCGTGCCCAAGGCCCGCATGGACGTGCTGGCCCAGCAGCTGGCCGGCGCAGGCCGCCCGGTCACCCCCGAAATGGAACCGCAACTGCGCGAGGAAGTCATCGCGCGTGAAGTGTTCATGCAGGAAGCGCAGAAGCAAGGGCTGGACGCGAGCGACGACTACAAGAGCCAGATCGAGCTCGCGCGCCAGGCCATCCTGATCCGCACCCTGTTCGAGAACCAACGCAAGACCAACCCGGTGACCGACGCCGACGTGCAGGCCGAGTACGACAAGTTCGTCGCGGCCAACGGCGGCAAAGAATACAAGGCGCGCCACATCCTGGTCGAGACCGAAGACCAGGCCAAGAAGATCCTGGCCGACCTCAAGAAGGGCGGCAAGTTCGAGGACATCGCCAAGAAGCAGAGCAAGGACCCAGGATCGGGCGCCAACGGCGGCGACCTCGACTGGGCCAACCCGGCGAGCTTCGTGCCCGAGTTCTCGCAAGCGATGATCAAGCTCAACAAGGGCGAGACCACGCCGGCACCGGTGAAGTCGCAGTTCGGCTACCACATCATCCGCGTCGACGACATCCGCCAGGCGCAACTGCCGAAGCTGGAAGAAGTGAAGCCGCAGGTCACGCAGCAGCTGCAGCAGCAGCGTCTGCAGAAGTACCAGGAAGAACTGCGCGCCAAGGCCAAGGTCGAGTAAACGACGCGCTCCCCTATGCAAAGGCGGCTCGATGCCGCCTTTTCTTTTTTGCCCACCCTTGGAAATGGAGAATGAGCGCATGACTCCGTTTCACCGCAGCCTGCGCCTCGCCGCACTGACACTCGGTCTGCTGGGCCTCCTCGCCCACGCCCAGCCGCCACCCTCGGCCGCGCGTTGGGAGCCGCTGGAAGGCATCCAGTTCGGACGCGACGTGCGCGGCATCCACGTCGATCGCGGCGGCCTGACCGAGGTGGAGAACCTGAACACCGACGACGACCGGGCCTACCCCGCCGTACTGGTGCTGGTGGATCTGGCGAACGAGCGCAGCGCCGGCATCCTCGGCAGCTACCGCTCCCTCGCGTACCTCGTCGCCATTGACTGCGCCGGGCGCCGCGCCCAGAACGTGCAGACGCGCTTCTACGCCCAGCACGGCGGCGTGGAGCGCTCCGCCATCATGGGCACCCTGTCAATGTGGAAGTGGGATCCGGCGCAATCGACCGATCCGCAGATGGCGCGGCCGCTGCTCGCGCGCTACTGCGGGGCACGCTGATCGGAAACGGCCGGAGGCGCTTCAGCCCCAGACCACCGAGCGCATGGAGATCGATGCCGACTGGAAATCGGTGTTGAAGAAACGCGGCGCTTCCTTGCCGGCATCGACAGCACCGGCGGCGTAGAGCAGCGGCAAGTAGTGCTCATGGGTCGGATGGGCCTGCTGCGCCAGCGCGCCCAGCGACTGGAAGCGCGGCAATGCGGCATGGTCGCCGTTCCCCAACTGGCCGGCCACAACACGGTCGAACTCGTGTGCCCAGTCGTAGGCCTGGTTCGGTGCGGTTCCGCGGCGACTGACGCGCAGGTTGTGCACCAGGTTGCCGCTGCCGACGATCAGCACGCCGCGTTCGCGCAGTGCCTTGAGTTGCTGGCCCAGCATCGTATGCTCGGCCGGCGAACGGCTGTAGTCCATGCCAAGCTGGACCACCGGGATCTGCGCCTTCGGGAACATGGGCTTGAGCACCGACCAGGTGCCGTGGTCGAAGCCCCACTCGTCCTGGTCGATACCGAGCGCGGCTCCGCTCAGGGGCTGGCGCATGGCCTGCGCGATTTCCGCCGCCACGGCCGGTGCACCGGGCGCGGGGAACTGCTGGTCGAACAGTTCCTGCGGGAACCCGCCGAAGTCGTGGATCGTCTTCGGCTTCGCCATGCCGGTGAGGAACCAGCCGCCGCGCGTGAGCCAGTGGGCCGATACGCACAAGATCAATTGCGGTGTCGGGTACTTCGTGCCGAACTCGGCACCCAACGCCTGCCAGCTGCGCCGATAGGCGTTGTCGCCGATCGCGTTCATCGGGCTGCCATGGCCGAGAAAGAGCACCGGCATGCGCGGTGACTTCTTCAGCACCCGGAAAGGCTCGGCCGCCAGCCCATCGGCCAGCGGAAGGACGGCGCCCAGGGTGCCCACGAAGTCACGGCGATTCAGCATGACCCGATCATCGAACACGCCGGAACTCCTCGCGGCGCAGGCGCCCGATCCGGTTGCCAAAAGAGGTGCGCCAACGCACACGAAACGAGAGAAAACTCGGGCTGTCAGCCCACCCACTTGCGCGCGTTGCGCCAGATTTGCATCCAGGGGCTGAAGTCGCTCGGGTCACCCGAAGTCCAGCTCATCTGAATGTTGCGGAACACGCGCTCCGGGTGCGGCATCACGGCGGTGAAGCGGCCGTCGGCCGTGGTCACCGCCGTCAGCCCGCCGGCGCTGCCGTTCGGGTTGAACGGGTACTGCTCGGTCGGCTGGCCGTGGTTGTCGACGTAACGCATCGCGGCGATGGCCTTCGTCGGATCGCCCCGGTGCTTGAAATTGGCAAAGCCCTCGCCATGCGCCACCGCGATCGGCAGGCGGCTGCCGGCCAGGCCGCCGAAGAAGAGGCTCGGGGATTCGAGCACCTCGACCATCGCCAGGCGTGCCTCGAAGCGCTCGCTCTGGTTGGTGGTGAAGCGCGGCCAGGCTTCGGCGCCCGGGATGATGTCGGCGAGTTCGGCGAACATCTGGCAGCCGTTGCAGACGCCCAGGCCGAAGGTGTCACCGCGGCCGAAGAAGGCCTGGAACTGTTCTGAAAGCTTGGGGTTGAAGGTGATGCTGCGCGCCCAGCCGATGCCTGCTCCCAGCGTGTCGCCGTAGCTGAAGCCGCCGCAGGCGACCACGCCCTGGAAGTCGGCCAAGTCGGCGCGGCCGGTCTGCAGGTCGGTCATGTGGACATCGTGCGCTTCGAAGCCGGCTTCGGTGAAGGCGAAGGCCATCTCGACGTGCGAGTTGACGCCCTGCTCGCGCAGGATCGCGACCTTGGGTCGCGCCGCCAGGTTCAGGAAGGGCGCGGTGATCGAAGCATCGACAGCGCCCGCGGCGAGCGACACGTGCGCGCCCGGGTCCTGCGGCACACCGGCTGCGGCATGTTCGGCGTCGGCGCAGGCCGGGTTGTCGCGCTCGCGGGCGATCTTCCAGCTGACCGAGTCCCACACCTGGTGCAAGTCGTGCAGGCTGGCGCTGAACACCGACTTGGCGTCGCGCCAGACTTCCAGCTTGCCCTTGCCGACCTCCATGGTCGAACTGTCAGGCCGCGTCTTGCCGACGAAGTGGCTGTGCGCGCTCAAGCCATGGGTACGCAGCAGTTGCATGACCTCGTTGCGGTCCTCCGTGCGCACCTGCAGCAGCAGCCCCAACTCTTCGCTGAACAGCGCCTTGAGCGTGAGTTCTTCGCGGCGCGCGCTGACCTGCTGCGCCCAATTCTTGGCGTCGCCGGTTTCCATCCGGCTGTCGGAAATGCCGTCGCCTTCGGTGACCAGCATGTCGACGTTGAGCGCCACGCCGACGTGGCCGGCGAAGGCCATCTCGCAGGCGGTCGCGAACAGGCCGCCGTCGCTGCGGTCGTGCATCGCGAGGATCTTGCCGTCGGCGCGCAGCGCGTTCACGGCCTTGACCAGGTTCACCAGGTCCTCCGGATGATCCAGGTCGGGCACACGGTCGCCGCTCTGCCCCAGCGTCTGGGCCAGGATGCTGCCGGCCATGCGGTGCTGGCCGCGGCCCAGGTCGATGAGCACCAGCGTGGTGTCGGCTTCGTCGCGGTCGAGCTGCGGCGTGAGCGTGCCGCGCACGTCGGCCAGCGTGGCGAAGGCGGTGACGATCAGGCTCACCGGCGAGGTCACCTTCTTCTTTTCGGTGCCGTCCGACCATTGCGTGCGCATGGAGAGCGAATCCTTGCCGACCGGGATCGAGATGCCCAGCGCCGGGCACAGCTCCAAGCCGACCGCCTTCACCGTCTCGTACAGCGCGGCGTCTTCGCCAGGTTCGCCGCAGGCCGCCATCCAGTTGGCCGACAGCTTGACGCGCGACAGCTCGATCGGCGCGGCCAGCAGGTTGGTGATGGCCTCGGCCACCGCCATGCGGCCCGAAGCCGGCGCGTCGAGCGCGGCCAGCGGCGTGCGCTCGCCCATGCTCATCGCCTCGCCCGCGAAGCCGCTGTAGTCAGCCAGCGTCACGGCGCAGTCGGCCACCGGCACCTGCCACGGGCCGACCATCTGGTCGCGGTGACTCATGCCGCCGACGGTGCGGTCGCCGATGGTGATGAGGAAGCGTTTCGACGCAACCGTCGGGTGCGACAGCACGTCGATGGCCGCCTTCTGCAGGTCGACGCCGGTGAGGTCGAGCGGCTTGAACTGGCGCGAGACGGTCTTCACGTCGCGCAGCATCTTCGGCGGCTTGCCGAGCAGCACGTCCATCGGCATGTCGACCGGTTGCGCGTCGGCACCCTCGTCGACGACGAGCAACTGGCGCTCTTCGGTCGCCACGCCGACCACCGCGAACGGGCAGCGCTCACGCTCGCAGAAGGCCTTGAACTGATCCAAAGACTCCGGCGCGATGGCCAGCACGTAGCGCTCCTGGCTTTCGTTGCACCAGATTTCCTTGGGCGCCATGCCCGACTCTTCGAGCGGCACGCCGCGCAGGTCGAAGCGCGCGCCGCGGCCGGCGTCGTTGGTCAGTTCGGGGAAGGCGTTCGACAGACCGCCCGCGCCCACGTCGTGGATGGCCAGGATCGGGTTCGCCGCGCCCTGCTGCCAGCAGTGGTTGATGACCTCCTGCGCGCGCCGCTCGATTTCGGGGTTGCCGCGCTGCACCGAGTCGAAGTCCAGTTCGGCCGCGTTGGCGCCGGTCGCCATCGAGCTGGCGGCGCTGCCGCCCATGCCGATGCGCATGCCGGGGCCGCCCAGCTGGATCAGCAGCGAGCCGGCGGGGAACAGGATCTTCTTCGTCTGCGTGGCGTCGATGCTGCCCAGGCCACCCGCGATCATGATGGGCTTGTGGTAGCCCCGCTGCACCGTATCGGTGTCGCTCGCGATCGCCTGTTCGTACTCGCGGAAGTAGCCCAGCAGGTTCGGCCGGCCGAACTCGTTGTTGAAGGCCGCGCCGCCCAGCGGCCCCTCGGTCATGATCTGCAGCGGGCTGGCGATGTGCGCGGGCTTGCCGAAATGCCCTTGTTCAGGCCAAAGCTTCGATACCGTGAAGCCGGTCAGGCCAGCCTTGGGCTTGGAGCCGCGGCCGGTCGCGCCCTCGTCGCGGATCTCGCCGCCGGCACCGGTCGAGGCGCCGGGGAACGGCGAGATCGCGGTCGGGTGGTTATGCGTCTCGACCTTCATCAGCACGTGGCTCAGCGCGCTCTGCTTCCTGTAGCTGCCGCTGCCCGCGCCATCGGCCGCCACGAAGCGCTCGATCTGCGTGCCTTCCATGATCGACGCGTTGTCGGCGTAGGCCACGATGGTGTGCTGCGGGTTCAGCTTCTCGGTGTTGCGGATCATGCCGAACAGGCTGATCGGCCGCTGCTCGCCGTCGATCACGAAGTCGGCGTTGAAGATCTTGTGGCGACAGTGCTCGCTGTTGGCCTGCGCGAACATCATCAGCTCGACGTCGCTGGGGTTGCGGCCGAGCTTGGTGAAGGCGTCGACCAGGTAGTCGATCTCGTCCTCGGCCAAGGCCAGGCCGAAGGTGCTGTTGGCCGACACCAGCGCCGCGCGCCCACCGGCCAGCACATCGACCTGCGCCATCGGCTGGGCCTCGAGTTCGGCGAACAGCGCCGCAGCGCCGTCGATGCCCGGCAGCACCGATTCGGTCATGCGGTCGTGCAGCAAGGCCGCCACGGCCAGCCGCTGGTCGCCGTCGAGCACCGGCGCCTTGCCGATCAGCGGCGCCTTCAGGCTCAGGTGAAATTGCGTGACGCGCTCGACGCGGCGCAGTACCAAGCCGCAGTTGTGGGCGATGTCGGTCGCCTTCGAGGCCCAGGGCGACACGGTGCCCAGACGCGGCGTGACGACCAATTCGGTCGACGCCTTCGGCGCCGCAAAGGGCTCGCCGTAGGTCAGGAGCGCGGCGAAGCGCTCGCGGGCCGCGGTGTCGGGCGCTGCATCGGTCACGACCAGATGCACGAAGCGCGCCGAGATGGCCCCGATCTTCGGCTCGACCGCCTGCAGCTTCGGCAGGAGCTGGCGGGCCCGGAAGTCGCTGAGCGCACTGCCGCCCTCGAACACGGTCACGACGGGTTGGGCGGTGTGGAATGGCTGCGTCACGGTCGAATGGCCGGCGGGGGCCGGCTGGCTGAGGGTGAATGAAGAAACACGCTGGACGGCCGCTGACTGGGGCCGTCCGTGAAAACCCGGAATTTTAGGCGACCCCGGCCGGCCCGGCCGCCCGGGCCGGCGCCCCGTGAAAGCGCAGAGGTCATGCGCCGCAGCGCCGGTCGGCGCGGATGCCGAATGGGATAATCGCGGGATGAGTATTACCCTGAACGACGCAGCCGGCATTGCCGCCATGCGCACGGTCGGCCGCCTGACCTCGGAGGTGCTGGACTACCTGACCCCCTTCGTGAAGCCCGGCGTCACCACGAACGAAATCGACCGCCTCGCCGCCGAGTACATGGCCAAGCAAGGCACCACCTCGGCCACGGTGGGCTACCTCGGCGCGAGCAGCACGCCCTTCCCCAAGTCGCTCTGCACCTCGGTCAACCACGTGGTGTGCCACGGCATCCCGAACGACAAGCCCCTGAAGAAGGGCGACATCATGAACATCGATGTCACCGTCATCAAGGACGGCTGGTTCGGCGACAACAGCCGGATGTTCATCGTCGGCGATGCGTCGATTGCCGCGAAGCGGCTGTGCCAGGTGACCTACGAGGCGATGTGGCACGGCATCCTGCAGGTGCGCCCCGGCGGCCACCTGGGCGACGTGGGCCACGCCATCCAGAAGTTCGCCGAAGGCAACGGCTTTTCGGTGGTGCGCGAGTTCTGCGGCCACGGCGTGGGCCGCAAGTTCCATGAAGAACCGCAGGTGCTGCATTACGGCCGGCCGGGCACCATGGAGCGGCTCGAGCCGGGCATGATCTTCACGATCGAGCCGATGATCAATGCGGGCAAGCGCGACATCAAGGAAGACGCCAAGGGCGGCCAGTACGACGGCTGGACCATCGTCACGCGCGACCATTCGCTGTCGGCGCAGTGGGAACACAGCGTGCTGGTGACCGAGACCGGCTACGAGGTGCTGACCCTCTCGGCCGGCAGCCCGCCGCTGCCGTCCTTCGTCACGTCGACGGTCACCTGAGCGCCGGAGCACTGGCGTGATCGAAGTCGCCACCACGGTCGACGTGCCGTCGTTGCGCGAGGCCTACCGCGCACAGAAGATGGCGCTGTTCGACACGCTGCGGCACGGCAACGCGCCCACGCGCAGCGTGCACCACGTGCTGCGGCAGCTTGCCGCCTTCGCGGACGAGGCGCTGACCGCGCTCTGGAACGACGCCGGCTTCGGCAACGACCTTGCGCTGGTCGCGGTTGGCGGTTTCGGGCGCGGCGAACTCTTTCCCTATTCCGACGTCGACGTGCTGCTGCTGCTGCCGGAGGTGCATGCGTCGAACATCGAGCCGGCGCGGCTCGAGGCCTTCATCGGCCGCTGCTGGGACGTGGGGCTGGAGATCGGCTCGAGCGTGCGAACGCTGGGCGAATGCCTCGACGAAGCGGACAAGGACGTGACCGTGCAGACCTCGCTGCTCGAGTCGCGCCTGATCACCGGCGACAAGAAGCTGTACACGGCCTTCCGCAAGCGCTTCTGCACCGCCATCGACCCCCAGGCCTTCTTTGCCGCCAAGTCGCAGGAGATGCGGCACCGGCATCACAAGTTCGACGACACGCCCTACGCGCTCGAACCCAATTGCAAGGAATCGCCCGGCGGCCTGCGCGACCTGCAGACGGTGCTCTGGATGACCAAGGCCGCCGGCTTCGGCCGGCGCTGGGAAGACCTGGCCAAGAACGGCCTGGCCACCGCCTTCGAAGTGCAGCAGATCAAGCGCAACGAAGCGCTGCTGAGCCTGATCCGCGCCCGCCTGCATGTCACGGCCAACCGGCGCGAAGACCGGTTGGTGTTCGACCTGCAGACGGCCGTGGCCGCCACCTTCGGCTACGAGGCCTTGTCGCAGCGCAAGGCCAGCGAGGCGCTCATGCGCCGCTACTACTGGGCCGCCAAGGCGGTCACGCAGCTCACCCAGATCCTGCTGCTCAACATCGCCGAGCGACTGCAGCCGCAGGCCGAGGCGCCCACCCGCATCAACGACCGCTTCTTCGAGAAGGCCGGGATGATCGAGGTGGCGAGCGACGATCTCTATCTGAAAGACCCGCACGCCGTCCTCGAGACCTTCCTGCTCTACCAGAAGACGATCGGGGTGAAGGGCCTCTCGGCCCGCACGCTGCGGGCGCTGTACAACGCGCGCTCGGTGATGGACAGCAAGTTCCGCAACGACCGGGTGAACCACATCACCTTCATGCGGATGCTGCTGGAGCCGCGCGGCATCACGCACGCCTTCCGGCTGATGAACCAGACCTCGGTGCTCGGGCGCTACCTGCGTCCCTTCCGCAGCATCGTCGGTCAGATGCAGCACGACCTGTTCCACGTCTACACGGTCGACCAGCACATCCTGATGGTGCTGCGCAACGTGCGGCGCTTCTTCATCGCCGAGCACGCGCACGAATACCCCTTCTGCTCGCAGCTCGCGGCCGGCTGGGACAAGCCGTGGGTGCTGTACGTGGCCGCGCTGTTCCACGACATCGCCAAGGGCCGCGGCGGCGACCATTCGACATTGGGTGCACGCGACGTGCACCGCTTCTGCCAGCAGCACGGCGTGGAACGCGAAGACAGCAAGCTCATCGAGTTCCTGGTGACCGAGCATCTGACGATGAGCACCGTGGCGCAGAAGCAGGACCTGAGCGACCCCGATGTGATCGCCGCCTTCGCCAAGCGCGTGGGCAGCGAACGCTACCTGACCGCCCTGTACCTGCTGACCATCGCCGACATCCGCGGCACCTCGCCGCGCGTGTGGAATGCGTGGAAGGGCAAGCTGCTCGAAGACCTGTACCGCTACACCTCGCGGGCGCTCGGCGGCCACATGCCCGACCCGGATGCGGAGATCGAGGCACGCAAGCGCGAGGCACTGGTGCAACTCGCCCTGCACGCCCAGCCCTTCGAGGTGCACAAGGCCCTCTGGGAAACGCTCGACGTCGGTTACTTCATGCGGCACGACGCCTCGGAGATCGCCTGGCATGCCAAGCAGCTGTCGCGGCATGTGCCGCACAAGGGCGTCCCGGTCGACCCGCACGCGCCGCCCATCGTTCGGGCGCGCCTCTCGCCAGTGGGCGAAGGCCTGCAGGTGGTGGTCTACACGCCCGACCAGCAGGAGTTGTTCGCGCGCATCTGCGGCTACTTCGACCAGGCCTCGTTCAGCATCCTGGACGCGAAGGTGCACACCGCCACCAACGGCTATGCGCTGGACACCTTCCAGGTCGTCACCGCGTTCACGCCCGAGCACTACCGCGACCTGATCAGCATGGTCGAGACCGGCCTCACGAAGACGCTGGCCGAGGCCGGGGCCCTGCCTCCCCCCAGCAAGGGCCGCGTGTCGCGCCGGGTTCGCAGCTTCCCGATCCAGCCGCGCATCAACCTCGTGCCCGACGAGAAGGCGCAGCGCTGGCTGCTGAGCATCTCGGCCAGCGACCGCGCCGGCCTGCTGTATTCGGTGGCCCGCGTCCTGGCGCGGCACCGGCTGCATCTGCAGCTCGCCAAGGTCACGACGCTCGGCGAACGGGTGGAGGACACCTTCCTGCTGAGCGGCCCGGAATTGCAGGGGCAGCGCGCGCAGTTGGCGATCGAAACGGAGCTGATCGAAGTCCTGTCGGCTTGAACGGCCGACGTGCATCGGCGCGGCGCGCGACCGTCTGTGTGTGAAATGTCTCGAACATGGACCACAATCCGGTTTTTCGCTTGAAAGGACTTCCCTCATGACCCGTTCCGACGACACCGGCAAACTCGTTCTCCGCTTGGCCCTTGGGGTCCTGATCCTGCTGCATGGCGTGGCCAAGATCAGTTCCGGCGTGAGTGGCGTCGGTGGCATGCTGGCCTCGCACGGTCTGCCCAGTGCGCTGGCGTACCTGGTCTACATCGGCGAGATCGTCGCGCCGGTTTTGCTGATCATCGGCCTGTACACCCGTCCCGCCGCCTGGATCATCGCGATCAATATGGTGGTGGCCCTCTGGCTGGTGCACATGAAGGACCTGTTCGTCATCGGAAAGACCGGCGGCTGGGCACTGGAACTGCAGGGCATGTTCCTCTTCGGCGCGATCGCGGTGGCGCTGCTGGGCGCGGGTCGCTTCAGCGTGGGCGGCAGCAGCGGCAAGTACAACTGATGCGACGAGAGGCGGCTCGCGCCGCCTCTGCATCAGTCGTCCTCGGCAGCGTCGAGACCGGGAAACAACACCTCGGTGAAGCCGAAGCGAGAAAAGTCTCGCACCCGCATCGGATAGAGCTTGCCGAGCAAATGGTCCACTTCATGCTGTACGACCCGGGCGTGAAAGCCGTTCACCGTGCGCTCGATCGGGTCGCCGTAGAGGTCAAAGCCGGTGTACCGGATCGTCGAGAAGCGCGGCACCACGCCGCGCAGGCCGGGCACCGACAGGCAGCCTTCCCAACCCTCTTCCTCTTCAGCGCCAACCGGCGTGACGACAGGATTCAGCAAAACGGTCTGCGGGACGACAGGTGCGTCCGGATATCGCGGGTTCACGGCCCCTGTACCGAAGATCACCAGTTGCAGATCGACGCCAATCTGCGGCGCTGCGAGGCCTGCGCCGTTGACGGCATGCATCGTCTCGAACATGTCGCGCACCACGAGATGCAACGCATCGGTGTCGAAGGCGACGACGGGCTGCGCAATCCGCAGAAGCCGCGGGTCGCCCATCTTCAAGATATCGCGAATGGTCATGCCGCAGTATGGCCGCGAGGTGCCGGCCACACCGGCACATGGTAGGCAGCCACCCTCCTCAATTTCTGATCGCGCCGGGCTGCTCGTTGGAGAGCGGTTCCCCGGGGGGAGTCCGTGAGGGACCGAGGAACTGCTGCTGGTCGCCGCGTGAGGGCCGGGCTGGGCGAACAGATGGCCCCGGACGCACGCCCTGCTGCGGGCCACGCGGTGGCCCTTCGTAGTCACGACGCGGACCTCGGCGGTTGTCGTCACGATAGCGTGGACCGTCGTAGTAGCGGCCGCGGTCAACCCCGTAGTACACGGACGGCGCCACCATGACCGGCGCGGGCGTCGCATAGTACGGATCGCCATAGCCGCCATAGCCGTAATTGCCATAACTGGCGGCCTCTCCGTAGGACGCGCCAGCCGGATAGGCCACGCAGCCACTCAGTAGCACCGCGGCACCCATCAACGCGATGCCCCCCAGCAAACGAATATTCATCATGACGATCTCCTTTACCTTGATGTCCAGCCATTCAACGCCAGATCCGTCCCCCTGTTGACGCCGCCACGCAAAGCGAAGGTAAAGCCGGTGACACGCTATGCACGATTCGCAGCAGCGGGCTTCAAGGCCGTGCGCCGTCTTCACTGACAAGCATCGCGAGCATCGCCTGCTCGTCGATGACCGGTACCTCCAGCAGCCGGGCCTTCTCCAGCTTGCTGCCGGCGTCGGTCCCGGCGACCACGTAGTTCGTCTTCTTGCTGACCGACCCTGCCACCTTGGCCCCGGCCTCTTCCAGTTTGTCCTTGGCCTCGTCCCGGCTGAGCGTAGGCAAAGTGCCGGTGATCACGAAGGTCTTGCCCGCCAGCGGACGGGGCGTCCGTGCGGCGGGTTCGCCCTCTTCCCAGGTCACCCCGCTGGCACGCAACTGCTCGACCACCTCGCGGTTGTGGGGCTGATCGAAGAAGGTCCGCAGGCTCGTCGCCACCACCGGTCCGACATCGCGGACCTCGAGAAGTTCCACCTCAGGCGCGTCCATGATGGCGTCGAGCTTGCCGAAGTGCTTGGCCAGATCCTTGGCCGTGCTCTCGCCGACGTGACGGATGCCGAGCCCGAAAAGGAAGCGTGGCAGCGTCGTCTGCTTGGACGCCTCAAGCGCTGCGACGATGTTCGCCGCCGACTTGTCGGCCATGCGGTCCAGCCCCGCGAGCGTCGTGAAGCCCAGCTTGTAGAGATCGGGCAAGGTGCGGATGAGTTGCGCGTCGACAAGCTGCTCGACCAGCTTGTCGCCCAGGCCCTCGATATCGAGCGCACGGCGGGCCGCGAAATGCAGGATGGCCTCCTTGCGTTGCGCGGGGCAGAACAGGCCGCCGGTGCAGCGGTAGTCGACTTCGTCTTCCTCGCGCAGCGCGTCGGAGCCGCAGACCGGGCATTGGCGCGGCATGGTGAAGAGCGCCCCGCGCTCGGTGTCGGGCTTGGCCAGGCTGTCCGGCGCGACGCCAACGACTTCCGGAATGACGTCGCCCGCGCGCCGCACGATCACCGTGTCACCCACGCGCACATCCTTGCGGCGGGCTTCGTCCTCGTTGTGCAGCGTCGCGTTGGTCACGGTCACGCCGCCGACGAAGACCGGCGCCAGCTTGGCGACCGGCGTGAGCTTGCCGGTGCGACCGACCTGCACCTCGATGGCCAGCACCTCGGTCATCTGCTCCTGCGCCGGGTACTTGTGCGCCACCGCCCAGCGCGGTTCGCGCGAGACGAAGCCGAGCTGACGCTGCAGCACCACGCTGTCGACCTTGTAGACCACGCCGTCGATGTCGTAGGGCAAGGCGTCGCGCTGTCGGCCGATGCTCTCGTGGAACGCGATCAGCTCGATCGCGCCCCGTGCCCGCGCCGTCTGGCTGGCGACCGGGAAGCCCCAGGCATGGAACTGCTGCAGCCAGTCGAACTGGGTCGGGCAGTCGGGGCCACCCTCCTCCGGCGCGCTGACCTCGCCCAGTCCATACGCGAAGAAGCTCAGCGGCCGCGACGCCGCGATGGCCGGGTCGAGTTGCCGGACCGCGCCGGCCGCCGCGTTGCGCGGGTTGACGAACACCTTCTCGTTCTTCTGGCCAGCCGCGATCCGCTCGCGCTGCCGCGCGTTGAGCGCATCGAAGTCGGCACGCTTCATGTAGACCTCGCCACGCACCTCGACCACTGGCGGTGCGGTGCCGTTCAGCCGCAAGGGAATCTCGCGCACGGTGCGGATGTTCTGCGTCACGTCCTCGCCGACCTCGCCGTCGCCCCGCGTGGCCGCCTGCACCAGCACGCCGTCTTCGTAGCGCAGGTTCATGGCCAGGCCGTCGAACTTCAGCTCGCAGACGTAGTCGACCTGCGGGCCGTCCTCGGGCAGGCCGAGCTCCTTGCGCACGCGGGCGTCGAAGGCGCTTGCGCCGCCGGGCGTGATGTCGGTCTCGGTCCGGATCGACAGCATCGGCACCCGGTGGCGTACCTTGACGAAGCCATCGCGCACCTGTCCACCCACACGTTGCGTGGGCGAATCGGCCGTGCGCAGTTCGGGGTATTCGGCCTCGAGCGCCTGCAGGCGCTGGAACAGCTTGTCGTAGTCGGCGTCGGGCAGCTCGGGCGCGTCGAGCACGTAGTAGAGATGGGCGTGGCGGTGCAGTTGCTCGCTCAAGGCGGCGGCCTCGCGCGCCGCGTCTTCACGCGTCGTCATGGCGGTGTCTCCAGAAAAAGGTCAGCTGAACAGGCGCCGCGCCAGGTGCGACCCGGCCGCCAGGTCGCGCGAATCCAGCGTGTCGTAGAGCTGTTCGAGGTCGGCGCCGATGGCGTCCATCGTCTCCTCGCGCAGCAGCTGGCCGTCGCTGTCGGTCACCACACCATCCATCTCGCGGGCCAGTGTGGCGGCGGCATCGCGCATGCGCGCGAAGGGCCGCTCGCCGCGGTCGACCTGCGGCACGTCGAGGCTCAGGGTCAGCTCGCGGATGGCCGACTGCGCCGGGTCGTCCGCCAGCGCCGCCTGGGTGTCGAAGGACAGGCCGGTGATCGGCGGCAGTCCTGCTTCGGCCGCGGGCAGCACCATCCGGCCCGGGATCATCCCGGCGACGAAGCCCAGCCGCGCCGCGTTCTGCTGCACATAGCCGGGGCTCCATGCCGCGTGCCGCGCACGCAGCACGAAGGCGAGCTGCGCGTCGTGCGCGCTCGCGAACTGGTCGAGCTCGCGCGCACGCGCCACCTCGTCGAGCATCTCGGGAAATTCCGGCGCACCGCCCACCGCATCGGCAAAGGCCTGTGCCTTCACCACGAATTCGGAGTACTCGATCTCGTTGAGCGCGCCGGTGCGGTTGGCCAGTTGCACGCCCACCTGGAAGGCGCCGTAGCGCTGGCCGGCCACCGGTGGCTCCCATTCGCCGTTGTGCTCGTTGAGGCCTTCGATGGCGACGGGCTTGCTGCCGGCGCGCCGGGTGGCCGGCATGGCGGCGATGGCGGCATCGCCGGACACCAGCCCGTCGAGCGACACCGGTGCGATCACGTCGATCAGCGGGTCCAGCCCGCCACGGCGGTCGGCCATCGGGATCGGCAGCGCGCTGGGCGCCGGCAGGTCGGGGTCGAACAGCGGCTCGTGCCGCTCGTTGCCGGGCGTGGGGTGCGGATCCGCATGCAGCACCGGCTCTTCGTCCGACCGTGCCGGCGGCAGCTCGTCGAAGCCGGTGGGCGGTGGCGCATCGGGCTGGCGCGGTGCATTCCGGCGCGACATCCAGGTGTCGTAGCCAACCACGGCGGCGAGGAAGAGGCCGCCGAGGACGGCCAGGGCGATGGTGAGGCTGCTCATGCTTCGACCATCGACACGGCAGATTCCATATCCACCGCCACGATGCGCGACACGCCCTGCTCCTGCATGGTCACGCCGATCAGCTGCTCGGCCATCTCCATCGCGATCTTGTTGTGGCTGATGAAGAGGAACTGCGTGCTCTTGCTCATGGCGGTCACCAGCTTGGCGTAGCGTTCGGTGTTGGCGTCGTCCAGCGGCGCATCCACTTCGTCCAGCAGGCAGAAGGGCGCGGGGTTGAGCTGGAAGATCGCAAAGACCAGCGCGATGGCGGTCAGCGCCTTCTCGCCGCCCGAGAGCAGGTGGATGGTCTGGTTCTTCTTGCCCGGAGGCTGCGCCAGCACCTGCACGCCGGCGTCGAGGATTTCGTCGCCCGTCATCACCAGCCGCGCGTTGCCGCCACCGAACAGCTCGGGGAACATGCGGCTGAAGTGCTCGTTGACGATCTTGAAGGTGCCGCCGAGCAGCTCGCGGGTTTCGCCGTCGATCTTGCGGATGGCGTCTTCGAGCGTGGTGATGGCTTCGTTCAGGTCGGCCGACTGCGCGTCGAGGAAGAGCTTGCGCTCGCTGGCGGTCGCCAGTTCTTCGAGCGCCGCGAGATTGACCGCGCCCAGCGCCGCGACCTCGCGGTGGATGCGCTCGATCTCGCTCTGCAGGCCGACCAGCCGGACCTTGTCGGTCTCGATCGATGCAGCCACCGCTTCGAGGTCGGCCTGCGCGTCGGCGAGCAGCGTCGCGTACTGCTCGACACCCAGGCGCGCAGCCTGTTCCTTCAACTGGAATTCGGTGATGCGCTGGCGCAGCGGATCGAGCTCGCGCTCCAGCTGCAGGCGGCGCTCGTCGCTGGCACGCAGCTTCATTGTGAGGTCGTCGTACTGGCTGCGCGCGGCGCCCAACGACGTCTCGCGCTCGAGCTTGAGCGACAGCGCGTCCTGCAGTCCAGCCTGCGCCGCCGCGTCGGACAGGCGCCCGAGTTCGGCCTGCGCACGTTCCTGCTCGTCGGCCAGCGACACGGTCTGCTGCGCCGCGGTCTCGATCGCGCGGCTCAATTCGCCGCGACGGGCTTCGACGCTGCGCCGGGTGAAGGTCGCTTCCTGCGCCTGGCGTTCCAGGCTGCGGTGCTGGTCGCGGCTCGCAGCCAGCGCACGGCCGGCCTCGATCACGCGTTCGTCGAGCTGCGCATGACGCTCCTGCGCATCGGCCAGCTGCATGTCGAGTTCCTCGAAGCGGCCTTCGGCGGCGATGCGGCGTTCCTGCAGTTCCTCGAGCTGCGCGTCGACCTCCCCAAGGTCGGCCGCCAACTGCTCGCTGCGGGCGCGGGTTTGTTCGGCCAGTTGCGTCAGGCGCAGCGTCTCGACCTGCAGCTCGTGCGAGCGCGATTGTGTTTCGGCGGCTTCGCGACGCACGCTGACCAGGCGCTGCGCCGCGTCGGCGTAGGCCGCTTCGGCACGCACCAGCGCCGTCCGCGCCTCGTCGCTGATCAAGGTCTGGGCGCGCAACTGGCGCTCCAGGTTTTCCATTTCCTGCTGGCGTGCGAGCAGGCCGGCCTGCTCCGAATCCTGCGCGTAGAAGCTCACGCTGTGCGTGCTCACCGCGTGGCCACTCTGCACGAAGATCGCTTCGCCGGGCTGCAGCTTGTCGCGCTGGGCCAGCGCCTCTTCGAAGCTGGGCGCGGTGTAGCAGCCGTGCAGCCAGTCGACCAGCAACGCCTGCAGGCCGGCATCGTTCAGGCGCAGCAGATCGGACAGGCGCGGCAGCGTCGCGCTGCCCGGGGGCGCACCAGCCGACGGCGGGTTGTAGAAGGCCAGCTTGGCCGGCGGCGCGTCGTTGCCGAAGGCGCGGACCATGTCCAGGCGCGACACCTCGAGCGCGCCCAGCCGTTCGCGCAGCGCCGATTCGAGCGCGTTCTCCCAGCCCTGCTCGATGTGGATGCGGCTCCACAGCCCCTGCAGGCCATCGAGGCCGTGCTTGGCCAACCAGGGCACGAGCTTGCCGTCGGTCTTGACCTTTTCCTGCAGCGCCTTGAGTGCTTCGAGGCGCGCCGACAGTTCGGTGTGGCGGGCGCCCTCGGTGTTGACGGCCTGCTGCTTCGTGCGGCGGTCGTCGTCGAGCTGCGGCACCGATTCCTGCAGGTCCTGCAGGCGGGCGTCGGCTTCGGCCGCGGCCTCTTGCGCGGCAGAGAACTGGAACTGCAAATCCTGCAGCTTGGCGTCGTCCGGTGCGGCGAGCGCCTGCTTGTCGGCACGTAGACGTTCGCTGCGCATCGTCAGCTGGCGGCTCTGTTCTTCGATGTTGCGCTGGTCGGCGGCCAGCACCTGGATTTGCTGCTGTACCTGCGACACGCTCGCGCGCTGGGCGTTGGCTTCGTCCTGCGCACGCTGCTGCGCCTCTTCCAGTTCGGGCAGGCGTGCGTCGTGCTCTTCCAGCTGCGCGGCCAGCAATTCGGCCTGCTCTTCGGCGTCGACGCCCTGCCCGGCCAGCGTCTCGATCTCGGCCTCGGCGTCGTCCTTGCGGCCGCTCCACTGCCCGATCTGCTCGCGCAGCTGGATCAGGCGCTGCTCGACGCGCTGGCGGCCTTCGACCACGAAGCGGATCTCGCCTTCGAGCCGGCCGACTTCGGCGCTGGCCTCGTAGAGCTTGCCCTGCGCCTGGTTGACCTGGTCGCCGGCCGCGTAGTGCGCCTGGCGGACCGTCTCCAGTTCGGACTCGATGCGGCGCAGATCGGCGGTGCGCGACTCGAGGTCGTTCAGCGCCTTGCCGGCGTCGGCCTGGATCTTGGCCTGGTCGGCCTCGCTCTCGCTGCGTTTGAGGAACCACAACTGGTGCTGCTTGCGCGTGGCGTCGGCCGTGAGCGTGTTGTAGCGCTGCGCCACCTCGGCCTGTTTCTCCAGGCGCTCGAGGTTGGCGTTGAGTTCACGCAGGATGTCTTCGACGCGCGTGAGGTTCTCGCGCGTGTCACCGAGGCGGTTCTCGGTCTCGCGGCGGCGCTCCTTGTACTTGGAGACGCCGGCGGCTTCCTCGAGGAACAGACGCAGCTCCTCGGGCTTGGATTCGATGATGCGGCTGATCGTGCCCTGGCCGATGATGGCGTAGGCGCGCGGGCCGAGGCCGGTGCCCAGAAACACGTCCTGCACGTCACGCCGGCGCACCGGCTGGTTGTTGATGTAGTAGCTGCTGGTGCCGTCGCGCGTGAGCACGCGGCGCACCGCGATTTCGGTGAACTGCGACCACTGGCCGCCGGCGCGGTGGTCGGCGTTATCGAACACCAGCTCGACGCTGGAACGGCTGGCCTGCTTGCGGGTGGTCGTGCCGTTGAAGATCACGTCCTGCATCGACTCGCCGCGCAGCTCCGACGCGCGCGATTCGCCCAGCACCCAGCGCACCGCATCCATGATGTTCGACTTGCCGCAGCCGTTGGGCCCGACCACGCCGACCAGTTGGCCCGGCAGCAGGAAGTTGGTGGGTTCGGCGAACGACTTGAAGCCGGAAAGCTTGATGGAATTGAGACGCACGAGGGGTCGTTCCGTCTTGGCTCTGGGGCCAAGGTATTGATTTGTAAGGAATTTTGCACAGCCCGCCGGCTGCCGCCCGAGCACGCGATGATACCGTGCACACCATGCGCGATTCACCCCTGCCGCCCCATGATCGGCGCTCATTTTTCATCGATCGTCGTGCGCTGCTGGCAGGTGCCGCCGCCGCGGCGCTCGGCCTGGGGGGCTGCGCCGCCCTCCGCTCCACCGACCGCGCCGAAAACTACGACAGCCGCGAATGGATGCAGTCCAGCGCGAACCGCATCGCCAACCTGGCGCTGCGCGACAACCTGCAGTCGATCCGGCGTGTGCAACTGTCGCTGTACCGGCGCAACCCACGCGAGTGGCGCAAGAGCGCCGCCAGCGCGGACGACGCCATCCAGCGCACCTGGGACGCCGTCACGCAGGCCACACCCTTGCCGGCCCTCGGCGGCAAGAGCGGCATCGAGGCCGTGCGCCTGGCCTTCGAGCCCGGCTACGCCGGCGACCGCATCGCCGCGCTGGTCTACGGCTGGGCCACGATGCTCAAGGAAGCCAACGGCAACACCTGGGAGCAGACGATGGTCGACGGCGTGAACGCCGAGAACAGCTATCGGGCGGCACGCAACATCGAGATCTCGCTGTGGCTGATCGGCTCGAAGACCGGTTCCGACGGCCAGCCGCTGCTGCTGGCCACCGAGATCAGCGAACGCGGGCGCAACCTGGTGGTCGACCGCGAGCTTTCCAAGATCGTGGCGCGGCTGGACCTGCTGGCCGCTCAGGCCGACGAGAAGTACCGACGCGCCGCGCTCGATTTCGCGCAGGGCTGGATCATGGGCAGCCTCGGGCCCTTCCTGTCGCTGGCGAAGCCCTGAAGGCCGTCGCCGTGCGGCGCGACGTGGCACCTAAAATGCTTCGCAGCCTTCTGCTTTCCCTTCACTCCCTCCTACCCAGGCACAACACATGAGCTCCATCAATTTCATCGGCGGCGAAAAAGGTGGGGTCGGCAAGTCGGTCACGTCGCGGGTGCTGGCGCAGTACTTCATCGACCACAGCCGGCCCTTCACCGGCTTCGACACCGACCGTTCGCACAGCTCCTTCACGCGCTTCTACGAGGGCTTCGCCTCGCCGGTGGTGGTCGACAGCTTCGAGGGCCTCGACAAGGTGGTCAACGGCTTCGAACACAACCCGCAGCAGAGCGTGATCGTCGACCTGGCGGCGCAGACGCTGGCGCCGCTGTCGCGCTGGATCAAGGAATCGGACCTGTTCGACGTCTTCACCGAACTCGGCGTGGCCGTCAATTTCTGGCATGTGCTGGACGACGGCAAGGATTCCACCGACCTGCTGGGCACGCTGATCGACACCTTCGGCGACCGCCCCAACTACATCGTGGTGCAGAACTACGGCCGCGGCAGCGACTTCGGCATGCTGCTGGGCTCGCAATCGCTGCAGAAGGCGGTCGCCCACGGCGCACGCGTGATCGCGCTGCCGCGCCTGCACGACGCCAGCATGCGCAAGATCGACGCGCAGAACAGCAGCTTCTGGAAAGCCGTCAACGACCGCGAAGGCCCGCACGCCCTCGGCCTGCTCGAGCGTCAGCGCGTGAAGACCTGGCTGGGCACGGCCTACGCGGCCTTCGACACGCTGCCGCTGTAGTCCCCCGCGCCCGCGCGCATCGTTCAGCCTCTCAGGCCGCGACCGCCTGCAGCAGCCACGCGCGAAACACCTGCATCGCCGGTCCCTCGGCTTTCGACTTGAGCCGCGTGAGCCAGTAGCGGCCGTTCTGCGTTTCGACGGCGAAGGGTCGCACCAGGCGGCCCTGCCGCAATTCGCGGCCGAACATCGCGACCGGCAGCAGGGCGACGCCGGCACCCTGCCCCACCGCCTCGGCCATGGTCATGGACGAATCGAAGACCGCGCCTCGCAACACCGGGCACTCCACGCCAGCGGCCGCGAACCAGGCCGGCCATTCGTCGCTGCGATAAGAGCGCAGCAGGGTCGCGCCGTGCAGGTCAGCCGGCCGCTGCAGTCGGTCGGCCCATGCCGGCGCGCAGACCGGCGACAAGGGCGCCGTCATCAAGGGCTCGGCCTCGGTGCCGTGCCAGGCGCCATCGCCGAAACGGATCGCGTAGTCCAGGCCTTCGCCCGCCAGGTCGACCCGGTTGTTGTGGGTGAACAGGCGCAGGTCGACGAAGGGATGCAACTGCTGGAAATCCTGCAGCCGAGGCATCAGCCAGCCGACCGCGAAAGTGCCGACCACGCCGATCGTGAGCGCCTCGCGAGCCCTCCCCTCGCCGAACTGCCCGAGCACGCTCGCGATGCGGCCGAAGGACTGTGCCAGCACGGGCAGCAGGGCCGCGCCTTCGTCGGTGAGCGCCAGGCCGCGCGGCAGGCGCCGGAAGAGCTGTGCGCCGATGCGGTCCTCCAGGTTCTTCACATGCTGGCTCACCGCCGTCTGCGTGACGTGCAGTTCCAGCGCCGCACGGGTGAAGCTGAGGTGGCGCGCCGACACCTCGAAGGCGCGCAAGGCATTGAGCGGGAGTTGCATGGGTCGTGGATCCTTCTTCAAGACCCAGATTTTCTTATGGCTCGGCTGCGTTCTTTGCATTGGATGCAGAACGCGTCCGTCGCTATCGTCCAGACCTTCCCAACACCTCTCGAGAAAGATACGAATGCAGAGACGACTCTTTTCGCTGGCCCTGGGCGGCGGGCTGGCCGCCATGGCCGCTGGCGCCAGCGCCAAGAATTCCAAAGGGCAAGGCGCACACGACGTGGAAGTGAAACTGCGGCAGATCGAAGCCGCGAGCGGCGGCAGGCTCGGCGTCTGCATCCTGAACACCGCGGACGGCCGGCGTTTGGGTCACCGTGCCGACGAGCGCTTTCCGATGTGCAGCACCTTCAAGCTGCTGGCCGCGGCCCTGGTGCTGCAGCGCGTCGACAGCGGCCAGGACACGCTCGACCGCCTCATCGCCATCGAACGCTCGGTGATCGTGCCGCACTCCCCGCTCACCGAACCGAATGTCGGCGGCACGATGACGATGGGCGCACTGTGCGAGGCGACCATCACCCAGAGCGACAACGCTGCCGCCAACCTGATGCTCGCCAGCTTCGGCGGACCCGCCGGACTCACGGCCTACGTGCGCTCGCTGGGCGATCCGCTGACACGCCTCGACCGCAACGAGCCCGGACTGAACGAGGCCATCGCGGGCGATCCACGCGATACGACCACACCGGCCGCCATGCTCGGACTGATGCAGAAACTGGTGCTCGGCAATGCGCTGAAGCCCGCGTCGCGCGCGCAACTGCGGGACTGGCTGATCGCCAACAAAACCGGCGGCCAGAAGATCCGCGCGGGCCTTCCGGCGGGCTGGCAGGTGGGCGACAAGACGGGCGGCGGCGCCTTCGGCACGAACAACGACGTGGCGGTGGTCTGGCCGCCGGGCCGGCCGCCGATTCTCGTGACGACCTACCTCACGCAGACCCAGGCGCCGCTCGCGCAACGGGACGCCGCGCTGGCCGCGGTCGCGGCGCTGATCCCGGACTTCGTCGGCGCTTGAGCGCCACGCACGATCAGATGCGCCGTGGGCGCCTGACCAGCAGCACCAGCAGCAGCACCGCGAACGCCACGAAGCACACGAAGGACCAGTTGGCGATCGACAGGCCCAGGAAGGTCCAGTCGATCTTGGTGCAGTCACCGCTGCCGCGGAAGATCATCGGGATCGCGCGCTGGAGCGGGAAGGTCTCGATCATCCCGTAGATGTCGCGCCCGCAGGAACCGAATTCCGGCGGGTACCACTGCAGCCAGCTCTGACGCGCGGCGGTATAGGCGCCGCCGATGGCGACGATCAGCGCCAGCGCCGCGCCCGTCGCCTGCAGGCCGCGCCCGCGTGCCAGGGCGGTCAGCCCGGTGATCACCGCCACCAGGACGAGCGCATAGCGCTGCACGATGCACATCGGGCACGGCTCGAGGCCGACCACGTGCTGAAGGTACATGCCGAAAGCCAGCATGGCCACGCAGGCCAGGCAGATCAGCGCGAACGCGCGGCGCGGTGCGCCGAAATACCAGTCGATCAAGGAGACACCCAATCTTCTACGAACACCCGGGCCTTGCGCGGCGTGGCGACGACGGTGTCGCCCTCGGCGAGGCCCAGGTCCCGGAACTGTTGCGCAGGGAGTTGCGCTTCGATGATGGTTCCGGATGCAGGATTATCAGGAGTCGTTTCGACGGGTTCGAGTTCCAGCCGCGCGATGGGTCCGACGACGATGGCGCGCGAAATCTTGGCGACCAATCCACGCGATGCGGCGCCCGATACAGCGCCTGCGACGTACGGCTGGATGTCGATGTCGTGCGGCCGCACATAGGCCAGCGCCTTGCTGTCCTGCACGCCGCTGTGCTCCGGCGCCTGCAGGCGGATGCCTTCGAGCTGCACCTCGCCTTCGTGCGCGCGGCCGTGGAACAGGTTCACGTCGCCCAGGAAGCCGTAGACGAAGGGGCTGGCCGGATGGTCCCAGACCTCCTGCGGCGAGCCGACCTGCTCGATCTTGCCCTTGTTGATGACCACCACGCGGTCGGCCACCTCGAGCGCCTCTTCCTGGTCGTGCGTGACGAAGATCGAGGTGACGTGCAGCTCGTCGTGCAGGCGGCGCAGCCAGCGGCGCAGCTCCTTGCGCACCTTCGCATCCAATGCGCCGAACGGTTCGTCGAGCAGCAGCACCTTGGGCTCGACGGCGAGCGCACGGGCCAGCGCGATGCGCTGGCGCTGGCCGCCAGAAAGTTGCGAAGGGTAGCGGTCGGCCAGCCAGTCGAGCTGCACCAGCTTGAGCAGCTCGGTCACCTTCTGCTTGATCTGCGCGTCCGACGGGCGCTCGCGGCGCGGCTTCACGCGCAGGCCGAAGGCGACGTTCTCGAACACGGTCATGTGGCGGAACAGCGCGTAGTGCTGGAACACGAAGCCGACCTGGCGCTCGCGCACGTGCACGTCGGTGGTGTCCTCGCCCGAGAACAGGATGCTGCCAGCGTCGGCCGTCTCCAGCCCCGCGATGATGCGCAGCAGCGTGGTCTTGCCGCAGCCCGAGGGGCCGAGCAGCGCGACCAGTTCGCCCGAGGCGATGTCGAGGTTGACATCGTTCAGCGCGCGGAAGTCGCCGAACTGCTTGCTGATGTTGCGGATTTCGATGCTCATGATTTCTCTTTCAGGCGGCCTGAGGACGCTCGGGCGGCAGTTCCGCGATGGCCTTCATCTCGCGCTCGTGGCGCCACTCGATCACCGACTTGATGACCAGCGTGACCAGCGCCAGGATGGCCAGCAGCGACGCGACGGCGAAGGCCGCGACCGACTGGTACTCGTTGTAGAGCACCTCGACGTGCAGCGGCATCGTGTTGGTCTGGCCGCGGATATGGCCCGACACCACCGACACCGCGCCGAACTCGCCCATGGCGCGCGCATTGCACAGGATCACGCCGTACAGCAGACCCCACTTGATGTTGGGGAGCGTGACGCGCCAGAAGGTCTGCCAGCCGGTTGCACCCAGCACGATGGCCGCCTGCTCCTCGTCGGTGCCCTGCGCCTGCATCAGTGGAATGAGTTCGCGCGCGATGAAGGGAAAGGTCACGAAGACGGTGGCCAGCACGATGCCGGGCACCGCAAAGATGATCTTCACATCGTGCGCGGCGAGCCAGGGACCGAACCACCCCTGCGCGCCGAACACCAGCACGTAGATCAGGCCAGCCACCACCGGCGACACCGCGAACGGCAAGTCGACCAACGTGGTCAGCACGGCCTTGCCGCGGAACTCGAACTTGGCGATGGCCCAGGCCGCGGCCACGCCGAAGACCAGGTTCATCGGCACGGTGATGGCGGCGACGATCAGCGTCAGGCGGATCGCACTCCAGGCATCGGGTTCCTTCAACGCCTCGACGTACGCGCCGAAGCCCTTGCGCAGCGCCTCGGTCGCCACGGCAGCGAGCGGCAGCACGAGAAACAGGAACATGAAGAGCAGCGCGAGCCCGATCAGGGTCCAGCGGACCCAGGGCGCCTCGGTGGTGCCGGCACGTGCTCGGCGGATGACTTTTTGGGGAGCACTCATGTCAGTGCCGCCCGGCCGCCCGAAGGCACTGACGCGCCCCCTCGGGGGGCAGCGATACGCGAAGCGATGAGCGTGGGGGTACTTTTCATGTCAGGTGGCCGATCGCCGGCGCTGCCAGCCTTGGAGGGCGTTGATGACCAGCAGCAGCAGGAAGGAGATGACCAGCATCACCAGCGCCACCGCGGTCGCGCCGGCGTAGTCGTACTGCTCGAGCTTGCCGATGATGATGAGCGGTGTGATCTCCGAGATCATCGGCATGTTGCCGGCGATGAAGATGACCGAGCCGTACTCGCCGACCGCGCGCGCGAAAGCCATCGCGAAGCCCGTGAGCAGCGCCGGCAGGATGGAAGGCAGGATCACGCGGGTGAAGGTCTGCAGCCGGTTCGCGCCGAGCGAGGTGGCGGCTTCCTCCAGCTCCTTCTCGGTGTCTTCGAGCACCGGCTGCACCGTGCGAACCACGAAAGGCAGGCCGATGAAGATCAGCGCGATCACGATGCCCGCCGGCGTGAACGCCAGCTTGATGCCGTGCGGCTCGAGGTACTGGCCGATCCAGCCGTTGCCGGCCAGCAGCGCGGTCAGTGAGATGCCGGCCACGGCGGTGGGCAACGCGAACGGCAGGTCGACCAGCGCATCGACGATCTTCTTGCCCGGGAACTTGTAGCGCACCAGCACCCAGGCCACCAGCAGGCCGAAGACCAGGTTGACCAGCGCGGCGATCAGCGACGCGCCGAAGGTCAGCCGGTACGACGCCATCACCCGCGGCGCGGTGACCGCCACCCAGAACTGGTCCCAGCTCAGCGTGAAGGTCTTGAAGACCAGCGCCGACAGCGGGATCAGCACGATCAGGCAGAGGTAGAACAGGGTGTAGCCGAGCGTCAGGTTGAAGCCCGGCAGCACGCGCCGCATGCCACCCGAACGTGAAACCGGCGCTGCCGCGGACGACAGCGCCGACGAGGGGGCGCCGCTCATCGCGCGGCGCTCCGGAGCCGAACCAGGGCGTTCACTTGGTGCCGGGCGTGTAGAGCTTGTCGAACTGGCCGCCGTCGTTGAAGTGCACCTTCTGCGCTTCGCCCAGGCTGCCGAAGAGCTCGGCCACGGTGAACAGCTGCACCGGCTTGAAGGTGGCGGCGTACTTCTTCAGCACGGCCGGCGAACGCGGGCGCAGCGCATGCTTGGCGGCGATCTCCTGGCCCTCTTCCGAGTACAGGAAGTCGAGGTAGGCCTTGGCCACGTCGGCGGTGCCCTTCTTGGCGACGGTGCGCTCGACGACGGCGACCGGGTTCTCGGCCAGCACACTGATCGACGGGTACACGGCATCGACCTTGCCGGCGCCGAATTCGCGGTCGATCGACAGCACTTCGGATTCGAAGGTGATCAGCACGTCGCCGATGTTGCGTTGCAGGAAGATGGTGGTCGCGTCGCGGCCGCCCTTGCCCAGCACCGGCACGTTCTTGAACAGCTTGCCGACGAACTCGGCGGCCTGGGCATCGGTGCCGCCCTTCTTCTTCACGTAGCCCCAGGCGGCCAGGTAGGCGTAGCGGCCGTTGCCGCCGGTCTTGGGGTTGACGACGATGACCTGCACGCCCGGCTTGGTCAGGTCTTCCCAGTCCTTGATGCCCTTGGGGTTGCCGTTGCGCACCAGGAACAGCATGGTCGAGGTGGTCGGCGACGCGTTGTCGGGGAAGCGCTTCTGCCAGTCCTTGGCGACCACGCCGATGCCGGCGAGGAAATCGACGTCGGTGGTGGTGTTCATCGTCACCACGTCGGCGTCGAGGCCGTCGGCCACCGCGCGCGCCTGGGCGCTGGAGCCACCGTGCGCCTGGTCGATCTTCACGTCCTTGCCGGTGGCCTTCTTGTAGCTCGCGATGAAGGCCGGGTTGATGTCCTTGTAGAACTCGCGGGCCACGTCGTACGACGCGTTGAGCAGCGTCGTGGTCTGCGCGATGGCGCCGGAAGCGGCCGCGGCGAAAACCACGGCGGCGAAGATCGTCTTGATTCTGGAAGTCATAGGGTGGCCAGGTTGTCGGAAGCGTTGTGGCCGGCCAGCAGCTGGCTCGGCGTTTCGGTCAGCGACTGCAGCAGCGCCAGGCCCAGGGGCCAGTCGCCGTGTCCGGAGTCGACGTTGATGTGGCCCGCATTCTGCATGCGGACGAATTCGCTGCCCCAGGCGCGGGCATAGGCGCCCGCCAGGCGCACGGGGCAGAACGGGTCGTTGCTGCTCGCCACCACCACGCTGCGGTAAGGCAGCGCTGAATAGGGCACCGGGGCGAAATCATTGAGGGCGGCACGGCGCTCCGGGTCGGCCGGTGCCACCAGCAGCGCACCGGCGATGCGCGCCACCACGTCGGGCGGCAGGTGCGTCGTCGCAATGCAGCCCAGACTGTGCGCGGCCACGACCACCGGCGCATCCTGCGCCAGGATCAGGTCGCCGATCGCCCTCACCCAGGATGCGCGGCGCGGCGACACCCAGTCGTCCTGTTCCACGCGCACGGCACCGTCCAGGCCCTCGGCCCACAGGCTCTGCCAGTGGCCGGGGCCGGAATCGCGCCAGCCGGGAACGATGACGACGCGGTGGGTCACTTGTTCGGTTGCGGGGTGACGCGCAGGTACGGGCGCACGGCCTTGAAGCCCTTGGGGAAGCGCTCCGCCAGTTCGGCCGGGTCCTGGATGCTCGGGATGATGACGACGTCGTCGCCGTCTTTCCAGTTGGCGGGCGTCGCGACCTTGTGGCTGTCGGTGAGCTGCAGTGAGTCGATGACGCGCAGGATTTCGTCGAAGTTGCGGCCGGTGCTGGCCGGGTAGGTCAGCGTGGTGCGAATGACGTGCTTCGGGTCGATGATGAACACGCTGCGCACGGTGGCCGTGGCCGACGCGTTCGGGTGGATCATGTCGTAGAGGTTCGCGACCTTGCGGTCGGCATCGGCCAGGATCGGGAAGTTGACCGTGGTGTTCTGCGTCTCATTGATGTCGGCGATCCATTCCTTGTGCTTGCCCACCGGGTCGACGCTCACCGCGATCGGCTTCACGCCGCGCTTGGCGAATTCGGTGGCCAACGCCGCGGTCTTGCCCAGTTCGGTGGTGCAGACCGGCGTGAAATCGGCCGGGTGCGAGAACAGCACCACCCACGAATCGCCGGCCCAGGCATGGAAGCTGATGGGGCCGTCGCTGGAATCCTGCTGGAAATCGGGGGCGGTGTCGCCGAGTCGAAGGGTGGCCATGGTCGTTGCTCCGGGGTGTGGAGCACCGATTGTGGAAAGCCTTGCTCGGATAACAAACGAATATCTACTTGTTTGTTTATCGCGATTCGGGAATAAGGGACTGTTCCGAGCAGCGCTGCTCGCAGCGGACCGTTGCATGCGGTTCGTCACCGTCGAGATGCTCGGCCAGGAAGTCGATCAGGTGCCGCACCGCCGGCACCTGGGCGCGGCGCGGCGCGAACATGGCGTGCACGATGCCGGCCGGCGGCGTCCAGCCCGGCAGCAGTTCGACGAGTTCGCCGCTCTTGATCTCGCGGCGGCACATGTAGTCAGGCAGCATGCCGGCGCCGATGCCCTGCACGATGGCCGACTTGAGCGCCAGCAGGTCGTCGGCCACATAGCGCGGATGGTGCGGCACCTGGTGAAGCTTGCCGTCGGGCCCGTGGAGCGGCAGCACGGCGCGGCCCTCGCCGGCAGACATGCCCACCGTGTCGATGCGCACCAGGTCTTCCGGCCCGTTGATCTGGCCCTGGTGCGCCATGCGCTCGGCATTGATCACCAACAGGCCGCGGCTGATGCCGAACTGGCGCGCCGCCAGCGTGGCGCTGTCTTCCACCACGGTACGCACGCGAAGTGCCAGATCGACGCCGTCCTCCACCGGGTCGACGGGCCGGTTCATCACCCGCATCTCGACCCGCACCAGCGGGTAGCGACGCATGAAGATCGGCAGCAGCGGCCCGACGCTGGCCTGGGCGAGCGTGACCGGACAGCTGATGCGCACCGTGCCGCGGGGCTCGGTCTGCACCTGAGAGACGGCCTCCGCAGCCGCCTGTGCCGCATCGCGCATTTCCAGGCAATGCCGCAAGTACACCTCACCGGCCGACGTGAGCGACAGCCGGCGGGTGCTGCGTTGCAGCAGCTGCACGCCGAGCACGGATTCCAGATCGGCGACCCGGCGCGACAGCCGCGACTTGGGAATGCCGAGCGCCTTGCTGGCGGCGGTGAAGCCGCCCCGCTCCGCCACTTCGGCGAAGAACACCATGTCGTTGAGATCTTGCATGGCCCGGATTGTCCCAAATAAGGAACGATCTGACGCAAATATGGCTACTTATCGCCGACTCGCTCCAAAAATAGAATTGTCTATATGCCGGCCTTCCGTGCCGATGCTTCCAACCGAAAGTGAGCGAACGATCATGAAACTGCTGCAAGTGGATTCCAGCGTCCTGGGCACCAACTCCGTCTCCCGCCAACTGACCGCCGAGATCGTGGCCGAATGGCGCCGCGTCCACCCGGACACCACCGTCGAGCACCTCGACCTGGCCGTGGACACGCCCAACCACTTCGACGCCAATGCCCTGGGCATCAAGGTGGCCGTGGCCGAGCCGACCGAAGTGCAGAAGCGCGAGAACGCCGTGTCCGAGAAGCTGGTGAGCCAGTTCCTCGCCGCCGACGTGATCGTGGTCGGCGCCCCGCTCTACAACTTCTCGGTGCCCAGCCAGCTCAAGGCCTGGATCGACCGCCTGGCCCAAGTGGGCCGCACCTTCAAGTACACCGAAAAGGGCCCGGTCGGCCTGGCCGGCGGCAAGACGGTCATCGTCGCGTCGACGCGCGGTGGCCTGTATTCGACCAGCGAAGGCGGCCGGGCCATGGAGCACCAGGAAAGCTACCTGAAGGTGGTGTTCGGCTTCTTCGGCATCACCGACGTGCGCATCGTGCGTGCCGAAGGCCTGGCGATGGGCGAAGCGGCCAAGGCAGCGGCGATCGAATCGGCCCGCGCCGAGATCCGCACCGCCAGCGCCGAAGCCGCGAATCAGGGCGTCGCCACGCTCGCTGCCTGAGCGCCAGTCCGCCGGCTGTGGCGGTTGACCAGCACGGTCAGCCCCCACAGCACGACGCCGATGGCCAGCAGCACGGCCGCGATCTGGTACTGCACCATCGCGCGGCCGGTCCACGGCCCCACCAGAAACGCGCATGACAGCGCGCCGACCACCGGCAGGAGGGTCGGCGTGCGGAAGTGCTTGTGCTCGACCTTCTCCCGCCGCAGCACCAGCACCGCGACATTCACCACCGTGAACACGCACAGCAGCAGCAGTGCCGTCGTGCCGCCCAGCGCAGGCACGCCACCGACGAAGCCGATCAGGCCGAAAGCCAGCAAGGTGGTGAAGCCAATCGCGATGTAGGGCGTTCGCCGCTTCGCATGCACCTTGCCCAGCGCGTCGGGCAGCACCTTCTCGCGGCTCATGCCGTAGACCAGCCGGCTCGCCATCAGCATGTTGATGAGCGCGCTGTTGGCAACGGCGAACATCGTGATGAAGCCGAAGATCCACACCGGAAAGTTCGGCGCACCGGCCTGCACCACCTTCAGCAGCGGCGTCTCGCCCTCGCCCAGGTCCTCCGGCGACACCAGCGTGACGGCCGAGATCGACACCAGCACATAGATCACGCCCGTGATGGCCAGGCCCGCCAGCAGCACCTTCGGGAAGATGCGCGACGGGTCCTTGCATTCCTCGGCCATGTTGACCGAGTCCTCGAAGCCGACCATGGCGAAGAAGGCCAGCGTGGTCGCCGCGATGACCGACCAGAAGGCGCCGCCGCCATCGGGCGTCGCCTTGAACTGCGTGATGCGCGACACGTCGCCCTGCCCCGAGCCGATGGCCCAGGCGCCGATGCAGATGATGATCAGCAGGCCGGTGAGTTCCACGCAGGTCAGCACCACGTTGGCCTTGACGCTCTCGCCCACGCCGCGGAAATTGACGATGGCCACCACGGCCATGAACAGCAGGGCGACGCCGGTGATGCCCCAGCCGCCCGTGCCCAGGTCCAGCCCGAAGGCGCCGGAAAAGTTCGCGGCGAAGGCGCGCGATGCGGTAGAGGCCGAGGTGATGCCCGAGCACATGACCGCGAAGGCCACGATGAAGGTGATGAAATGGATGCCGAAGGCCTTGTGCGTGTACAGCGCCGCGCCGGCGGCACGCGGGTACTTGGTCACCAGTTCCAGGTAGCTGAAAGCCGTGACCAGCGCGACCGCGAACGCCACGAGGAAGGGCAGCCACACGACGCCGCCGACCTGCTTGGCCACCTGTCCGGTGAGGGCATAGATGCCGGTCCCGAGGATGTCGCCGACGATGAAAAGCAGCAGCAGCCACGGCCCCATCACCCGGTGCAGCGCGGGCTCGGCCTCGCGTTCGGTCGTGCTGGACGGCGTGTCGGGGATGGCCTGTGTCATCGGGCAACTCCGATAGAGAGACGACACGCAGTGTCGCGTCGACCGACGGCTCGACATGTCGTGATCGGGCCCTTGCGCGTGTCAGCCGGCTCCCGACGTCAACCGACCGTCAGGCCGCGTTGTGCGTCTTCACCCAGGCCACGTACTTGTCCATCCAGCCCTGCAGGAACTGCCGGCTGGCTTCCGACACGTGGCCCTTGTCGTCGAACAGGCCTTCCTTGTTCTGAATGAAGGCTTCGGGCTGGCCGAGCGTCGGCACGTCCAGGTAGGCCAGCACGTTGCGCAGGTGCTGCTGCGCCAGCGCCGTACCGATGGCGCCGACCGACACGCCGATCACGCCCGCCGGCTTGCCGCCCCACACACTCTGGCCATAGGGCCGCGAGGCGTGGTCGATGGCGTTCTTGAGCACGCCCGGGAACGAGCGGTTGTATTCCGGCGTGATGAAGAGCAGGCCCTGCGCCGCGGCGATCTCCGACTTGAGCCGCTTGACGGCCGGTGCCTGGTTGCCGTCGTCGTCCTGGTTGTAGAGCGGCAGGTCGCCGATCTCGACGTGTTCGAAGGTGAACTCCGACGGCGCCAGGTGGGCCAGCGCGAGCGCGAGCTTGCGGTTGAAGGAATCCTTGCGCAGGCTGCCGATGACGACGGCGATCTTGTAGTGGCTCATGAAATCTCCAGACGAGGGACAGGTGGGAAAGAAAGAAGGCTCAGGCCCGCGCCAGCGCCTGCTCGATGGCCTGCTGCAGGTGCGCCAGGCCGAAGGACACGTCGACGAAGGTGCCATTGAGATAGAAGCTCGGCGTGGCGCGCACGCGCAGCTGGTTGGCCACCTGCATCTGCTCCTGCACGCGCTGCAGGTAGACGTGGTCGCGCATCTCGTTCTCGTAGCGCGCCATGTCCAGGCCGATCTGCTGCGCATGGTCGCGCAGATGCGCTTCGCCCAGCTTGTGCTGGTGCGCGAAAAGCAGGTCGTGGAAAGGCCAGAACTTGCCCTGCGCGCCGGCCGCTTCCGCAGCCTCCGCCGCGAGTTCGGCGTGCGGGTGCACCTCGCGCAGCGGGAAGTGCCGGAAGACAAAGCGCACCTGGCGACCGAAATGGTCCCGCATGATCTTCACCGCCGGCGCCGCCTGGGCGCACGACGGGCATTCGAAGTCCCCGTACTCGATGAGCGTGACGCGCGCATCGGCGGGTCCAAGGATGTGGTCGGTGGCCGGGTCCGGCACGAGCAGGGGGTTCACGGTGGCGTTCATGGCGATGTCCTTCCTAAGGTGCGACGCCCGAAGTATGGTGCGCCTCGATGTCGCTGGCGATACGGGCCGACGCGTGTGTGTGACAGATGAAATCTGCCACCCGCGCTCAGGGACACGGCCTGTTCTGCAGGCTGGCCTGCGTCACGCTGGCACCGGGCGGCACGTCGTCGGTGATCCACACGTTGCCGCCGATGGTGGCACCCGCACCCAGCGTGACGCGGCCCAGGATGGTCGCGCCGGCGTAGATCACCACGTCGTCTTCCACGATCGGATGGCGCGGCAGGCCCTTCTGCAGGTGGCCGTCGGCACCGAGCGGGAAACGCTTGGCGCCCAAGGTCACGGCCTGGTACACCCGCACGCGCTCGCCGATCACCGCGGTTTCGCCGATCACCACGCCGGTGCCGTGGTCCATGAAGAAGCCGGCGCCGATGGTCGCGCCCGGGTGGATGTCGATGCCAGTCTGGCCGTGTGCCAGCTCGGCCACGATGCGCGCCAGCAGCGGCAGGTCGAGCCGGTACAGGCGGTGCGCCAGGCGGTGGTGGATCATCGCGAGCACGCCGGGGTAGCACAGCAGCACCTCGTCGACGCTGCGCGCCGCCGGGTCGCCCTGGTAGGCGGCCAGCACGTCGCTGTCGAGCAGCTGGCGGATCCGCGGCAGCGAGGCGCCGAAGGCCCGCACGGCGTCGGTGGCGCGCGCGTCGATCGCCGCCTCGTCGATGGCCTGCTGGCGGCCGACGTAACGCAGTTCGAGCTTGGCCTGCGTCAGCAGGCCGAGCAGCGCGGCGTCCAGCGTGTGGCCGACGTAGAAGTCTTCGCTCTCATGGCGCAGGTCCGGCGGACCGAGGCGCATCGGGAACAACGCACCCTTGAGTGCCTCGACGATCTCGGCGAGCCCCTCGCGGGACGGAAATTCGCGCCCCACGGGTTCGCGGGAACGCTTCTGCGAATCGCGCCATTCGTTGCGCGCATCGCGCAGGGCGCGGACGATGTCATCGACGTCGAAGGAATGCATGACCGGCGCCGTGCCCGTGGCACGCGATGGAGGAACAGCCTGCGGTTGTAGCGCAAAAAGCGCCGCCGACGGTCGCTAAGGCTTTGCGCCCTGCCCGCCTGCTTCGGGCATGGCGGGCGCGGGCCGCGACGCCAGCAACGACTTCAGCGCCCGCTTCACCCGCTTGGCCCGGGATCGCAGATACAGGTTGCGCATGTCCGAGGACAGCAGGTCCATGTAAGGCCGCGGCGTGCCTTGCAGCGCGCCCTTCTGTTCGAAGATCTGCTGCAAGGTTTCAGCAAGGTGGTGAAAGGCATGCGGCCGGTCGACATGCTGTTCCCAGGCCTCGCGTGCGGCACGCCCGAGCGCGACGTGCGGCGCATCCGCCAGGATGCGCGGGAGATCGCCCACCTGGCTCTCCTTGACCCGGACGCTGAACTTTTCCCAGGGGATGAAGGGCGGCGGAACCCAGTCGTCGGACAGGATCACCGGGCAGCGGCCCATCTCCATCGCCTCAAACAGGCGATAGGTGTTCGGCCCGATGCCGCGCGGTGACAGCATGAACCGGCTCCGCACACAGACGCTCGCGTATTCGCCTTCATACGTCGCCCGCTCTTCCGGGCTCAGGAGCCAGGCATGTCGTTGGGTCGTGTCGGCCACATACGTCTCGGGAACGTCGGCCTTCAGGATCCGGTCGCGCACCTCGCAGTTGTTCGCACCGACAAAGGAATAGAGCAGGTCCTGCGGCAGGTCCAGTTGCCGTGCGCGGCTGACGGCATGGTTTTCTTCGATGCGTGCGAGATACACACCGCCCGCGGACACCCCCGGCTTGTGGTGCACCGCGCGGATCGACGGATAGACGCCCTGCATCAACGGGAAGGCGTAGTCCCAGTCGTGATAGATGAAGGTCTTGTCGGGGTAGCGGCGGCGCAGCGGATGCCACAGCACCTCTTCCATGAACATGTCCGTCCCCTGGTGCCCTTCCATGAAGAGGATGGCGTCGGCCGCCTCGGGGTCGTCGGTGAGCGTGTGCACGCCGTGCACGTCGAGCGCCGCCGCCTTACAGAGCCACTCCGCGGCATGCGTGCCCCAGATCGCGTTCGGATACGCCGTCAGGACTTTGATTTTCATGATCCCACCAAACCGTTGTGATCAAGCCAGTCCGCCGCGAAGGGCCCAGAGCTTCTGGGATGAGGCGGTGCCCGAAAAAGTTAACTATCGTTAACATTTTAGCCAGACTCGCTGGCGATCGGCCCGCTTCCCGGTCTCTTTCGCTACTGGCAGACCACGGTGGTGTTGACCGGACGGCAGGTGCGGCCGTCGGGCTGCACATAGCGGTCGACGTTGCCCTTGGGGTCGTAGTGATTGCCCATGTTGTCGCGGCAGCCCGAGGCGTCGCACTGGCGCAGGCGCGGGCGCATGTCGCGCGGTGGCGGTGCGGGCCGGGGGTAGCCGCCGCCGCCATAGCCGGGTCCGGCGTAACCCTGGCGCGAGGCTTCGTCGGCAGCCAGTTGGGCTTCGCGCTGCTGACGCTCGGCCTGGTCGCGCTCGGCCTGCGCACGCTGCTCGCCACGCGGGTCGATCACCACCAGGCCGCTGCCACCGGTCGGTGCCGACTGGCGCTGCACCGTCTCGACCGATTCGCGCTGCAACTGCCGGGCGCGCGCCACGCTGTCGAGCTGTTCCTGGCGACGATCCCGCTCCGGCCCCGCCGAGGGCTGGGTCGCCTCGGGGCTCAGCACCACCTCCGACTGGCGATCGCCCTTCGCGCAGCCGCTGTCGGTGTAGCGCACCTTGCCGGCCGCATCGACGCAACGGACCACCTGCGCGCCGGCCCCGGCGGCGAACAGCGCAGCCGAAGCAACGAGCAGGGTGGCGAAGGCGCGCAAGCGAGACATGCCGTCACTGTAGCGCCGGCTTGTCGCGCACGCGATACGGGCTTGGGGTAAGCCCTTGGGGCGCCGGGCTCGTACGCGCCTAGTCTGGGCGCGCAAAAGCACGGTCGTGCCGAAACCCGTTCACGCCCCCCAACGCCCTACCGACCCGGAGACACCATGGAACCCCTGCGCACCCGCCCCGTCCTGCTCGCCCTCGTGGCCACCGCTGCCCTCGCCGGCTGCGGCGGCGGCGGGGATGGCGGGTCCAGCCCGCCGCCCGCGCCCGAAGAGACACGCGTGCAGGACAGCCGCAAGTCCTATGTGCCTGCCGAGCCGACCGCCACCACCTTCCCCGCGCTGGCGGCGGCGGCCGGCGACACCGTCCCCCCCTCTTCCACCAGCCGCTGGGCCGGCGTGCTGGGCGGCGCGGCCTATCGCATCGAGGTGCCTCAGAACTGGAACGGCAAGCTGGTGATGTACGCGCACGGCTATGCCGGCACGGGCAACACGCTCATCGTCAACAACCCGCAGATCCGCCGCTACCTGATCGACAACGGCTACGCCTGGGCGGCGTCGAGCTACACCAAGAACTACTACGACGTGCGCGCTGGCGTCGAGGACACCAACGCCCTGGCGCTGGCCTTCGCCCGGATCGCAATCGAGAACGGCCGGCCACTGACGCCGCCCAGCCGCATCTACATCACCGGCGTGTCGATGGGCGGCCACATCACCGCGGCCGCCATCGAGGACGAGGCCTATGCCACCGCGAACAACCGGGTCCGCTACAACGGCGCCGTGCCGATGTGCGGGGTGCTCGGCGACACCGAGCTGTTCGACTACTTCGCCGGCGCCCAGGTCACCGCGCAGTCACTGGCCGGCGTGGCGACCTATCCGTTCACCCAATGGGCCGAGATTCAGGCGCAGGTGACGGCCGCGCTGTTCACCCAGTTCCCCACCGCGCCGGTGACGACCACCGCGCTGGGCAACCGCTACAAGTCGGTGCTCAAGAACCTGACCGGCGGCGAGCGCCCCCTGTTCGACCTGAGTCTGGCGTATGGCGGCTCGTTCTCGGCGGTGTGGGGCGTGTTCGGCGGCGACGGCACGGTCAACGGCATCCTGAACAAGCCGGTGATCGACACCAACCGGTTCACGTACACCATCGACAACGACGCCGCCGCGACCACGACGCTCAGCGCCACCGCGCAGAAGCTCACAGCCGACCCGGACGCCAACCGTCTGCGGCGCGATGGACTGCGCTGGATCCCGGTGACGAGCGGCAACATCCACATCCCGGTCGTCACGCTGCACACGCTGGGCGACCTGTACGTGCCCTTCAGCATGGAGCAGATCTACCAGAAGCGCGTGGCCGCCAAGGGCAACAGCCAGTGGCTGGTGCAGCGGGCGATCCGCGGCGCCACGCACTGCGACTTCACCGTGGCCGAGCAGACCGAGGCCTTCGACGCGATGGTCAAGTGGGAGCGCGACGGCGTGAAGCCGTCCGGTGATGACGTGGTGACACCGACGACGGTCGCGCAGCCGAGCTACGGCTGCACGTTCACCCGCAACACCTTCGGACCGGAAGACACGGCCAGCACACAGCAACTGCGCGGACTGATCGCCAGCAGCGGCGCCACCTGCCCGGCGCAGTGAAGCTTCAGCGCGACGCCGGCGTGGCGTCCGCCGCGTTGCCCGCCGGCAGGTGGATGAGACCGGTGCGAAAGTCGTACTCGAAAGCCTCGCCGTAGCGGCCCCATTCGATGGCGGTGCGCAGCACGCGTTCGGCCACCGGCGCGTCCAGCCGCTCGCGCAACAGCTGCAGAAAAGGCTCCTGCGGCAGCTCGCCCGAGGGCGCCTGCTCCAGGCTGTGGCGGATGTGCGCGGCCAGCGGCACCTGCGCGAGCAGCTGCTGGCCGAAGAGCTGCTGGCGCAGCGTGTGAGCGCCTTCGACATAGCAGCGGCCCAGCTCGGTGAGGTGCAGGTCGGCATCGGCCAGCTTGGCGAAGCCCAGCAGGGCCAGCGCCTGGGCCAGCGGCAGCAACGCGTGGTCGGGGAGCTCGGCCTCTTCCGCGAGCTGGGGCAGGTCGGCACGGCCGTCGCGCCCGTCTTCGACCAGCATCTCGAGCAGCGCTTCCATGCGGTCGACGTCGGCGTCGGGCAAGCGGTCGCTCAGGTGCATGTGCACCGCCTCCTCGCGCACGCGGCCGGTGCTCGGCGCGCCGGCCGTCATCAGCTTGTAGACCTCGTCGATCAAGGCGCGCACCTCCAGGCTGTCGACGTCCCGCGGACGCGGCAGCGTGATCGGCAACTCCGCACGCACGCGGCCCGGGTTGCTGGCGAAGATCAGCACGCGGTCGGCCATCAGCACTGCTTCCTCGATGTTGTGCGAGACCACGAGCATGGCCTGGGTCGGCATCGCGCCGCCGTCCCAGAGCTGCAGGATATCGTCGCGCAGCCGCTCGCCGGTGAGCACGTCGAGGGCCGAGAAGGCCTCGTCCATCAGCAGCACCTCGGGCTCGACCACCAGCGCACGCGCGATGCCCACGCGCTGCCGCATGCCGCCCGAGAGCTCGCGCGGCAAGGCGCCTTCGAAACCGGCGAGGCCAATGAGCTCGATCGCGGCGGCGGCGCGGCGGGCGCGTTCCGCGCGCTCGACGCCGCGGGCTTCCAGCCCGAGCTCGACGTTCTGCTGCACCGTCAGCCACGGGAACAGCGCGAAGGACTGGAACACCATCGCGATGCCGCGCGCAGGGCCGTACAGTGGCTGGCCGCGGTAGCGCACGCTGCCGGCATCGACGCCGATCAGCCCGGCCAGGATGCGCAGCAGGGTCGACTTACCGGAGCCGGACTGGCCCAGCAGCGCGACGATCTCGCCTTGCGCGAGGTGGAAGTCGACCCCGTCGAGCACGGACCGCGCCGCGCCGTCGGCCGAGCGAAAGGATTTGCCCACGCCCTGGAGTTCGATGATGGCTTCGGTCATGGCGGCGCTTTCAGAAATGCATGCGGTCTTCGGCCAGCGCGTAGAGCTTGCGCCAGACGAAATGGTTCATGCCCATGACGAACACGCACATCACGCCGATGCCCAGCGCGATGCGCGGGAAGTCGCCGATGGCGGTCATGTGGGCGATGTAGCTGCCCAGGCCCGCGGCCTGCAACGTGGTGTCGCCCCAGGTGACGTACTCGGCCACGATGCTGGCGTTCCACGAACCGCCACTGGCCGTGATGGCGCCGGTCACGAAGCTCGGGAACACCGCCGGCAGCAAGTAGCGTTTCCACTTCAGCCAGCCACCCAGCCCCAGGTTGCCCGCCGCGTAGCGCAGTTCGGTCGGCACGCTGGACGCGCCGGCGATCACGTTGAACAGCAGGTACCACTGCGTGCCCAGCACCATCAGCGGCGAGAGCCACACGTTGGGGTTGAGGTGCCAGCGCACGATGAAGAGCACCGCCACCGGGAACATCAGGTTCGCCGGGAAGGCAGCCAGGAACTGGGCCACGCCCTGCAGTCGCCCGGCCCAGCGCGGGTTCATGCCAATCCACACGCCCACCGGCACCCACACCAGCGCGGCCAGCGCGATCAGCACCAGCACGCGCACCATCGTGTAGAAGCCCAGCACGAACACATGCGCGACCTCGGACCAACCGACTTCGGTGTGGATGAAGCGCCCGAGCCAGACGATCGCCAGCAGCACGGATGCGGCCAGCGTGGCGTCCCACACGCGCACGGCCATCGTATTGGGCGGCCGGGGCCGCGCCTTGATCGAGGTGCCGTCGTGGTCGCGCCGAAACAGCAACACCGAACCGTCGATGAGGCGCGTGAAGACGAGGCCGACGCGCTGCAGCCGATCTGTGCGGCGCAGCCAGGTCAGCAGCCACGAGCGCGGTGCCTCGTCGCCGCTGCCTTCTTCGAAGCGGAACTTGTCGGCCCAGGCGATCAGCGGGCGGAAGAAGAGCTGGTCGTACAGCACGATGCCTACCAGCATGCCGCCGATGGCCCAGCCGATGGCGTGCAGGTCGCGCGCCTCGATCGCCATCGCGATGTAAGAGCCCACGCCCGGCAGCTTGATGCTCTGGTTCGACACCGAGATCGCCTCCGAGGCGACCACGAAGAACCAGCCGCCGGACATCGACATCATCATGTTCCACAGCAGCCCCGGCATCGCGAACGGCAGCTCCAGCCGCCAGAAACGCTGCCAGCCCGAGAGCTGGAACACCTCCGCCGCCTCCCGCAACTCGGTGGGCACCGTGCGCAGCGACTGGTACAGGCTGAAGGCCATGTTCCAGGCCTGCGAGGTGAAGATGGCGAAGATGGCCGCGCATTCCACGCCGAGCAGGTTGCCCGGGAACAGCGCGATGAAGCCCGTGACCGTGATCGACAGAAAGCCCAGGATCGGGATCGACTGCAGGATGTCGAGCATCGGCACCATCACCCGCTCGGCCGCACGGTACTTGGCCGCGATCGCCGCGAACACGCACGCGAACACGAGCGATGCGGCCAGCGCGAGGAACATGCGCAGCGTCGTGCGCAGCAGGTAGTACGGCAGCACCCACGGGTCGAGGCTGATCGGCATCGACTGGCCCAGCTGATACGGCCGCGCCATCTGCGAGCCGCCATAGGCCATGGCGAACAGCAGCGCCAGCACCAGCGGCAGCAGCGCCCAGTCCCAGCGATTGCCGCCCGATGCGACCACCTGTCGTGGGAAATAGCGTCTGTCGAGCATGGGAGAAAGCGGGTGGGAAAGGCGGCGAGCCGGCGCGCGAAGGGGTCGCATTGTGTCCCTGCACGCTTTGGCGAACCTGACTTCGCGCCGATGCAGGCCTGAGCGCCGCTCAGCGTTGGGTCGTCCGCGCGCGCGCGACCTCTGGGCGCCCGCGCACCGCTCGACCCGGCTTCTTTGCCGCGGCACGGCGAAGCCGTGCCGGGTGCGGCACCTGCGGCAGCGCATCGAGAAAGCGCTGCGCCGCCGGCGACACCGCCTCCGGGCGCCAGACGATGCGGTACTCGGTCTGCATTTCGAGCAGCGGCAGCGGTCGCGCGACGATGTTGGCGCCAGCGAACTGCACCAGGCTTTCCTGGGCTGCACACAGACCGAATTCGCTCGCCACCAATGCCAGCGCCGAGACGATGTCACCCGCCACGCAGGCGACCTTCGGCTCGAAGCCCCGCCGGTGGCAGGCCGCCATGAACTTGGCGCGCAGCGACGGCCCGGCGCGCTCGGGGGTGACCACCCATTCCGCATCCACGAGCTGCCGCAGCGTGATCTCGGGCACGTCCACCAGCGGGTGTCGCCTGGGCATGAGCAGCACATAGCTCTCGGTGCTGTAGAGCCGCGACGCCAGTGCCGGGTCCGGCACCTCCTGGGTCTGCACGGCGAAGTCGAGCCGGCCGCGGCGCAGTGCGTCGAGCTGCTGCGGCTCCTGCGCGCCATCGAACTGGAAGGCGATCGACGGATGTTCGGCCTGCACGCGCCGTGCCGTGCCGGGAATGATGCCGTTGTAGAGCGCGCCGGCCATGTGGCCGATGACCACCGTTCCACCGATGCCATCGGCGCGGCGCTGCAGGTCGCGCATCAGTGTCTCGTTGCTCAACAGGAGCTGGCGCGCGTTCACCAGCAGTTCGCGCCCCGCGTTGTTGAGCCGCAGCGAGCGCCCCACGCGGTCGAACAGCGCGAAGCCGACCCGCGCCTCGAGCTGGAGGATGGTACGGCTCAGCGGCGAGGCCGAGATGTGCAGCGCCTCGGCGGCGCGGGAAATGCTTTCGTGCTCGGCCACGCTGACGAATTGACGGAGCGTCCTCAGGTCGATCAGGTGCATGCGGGTTCCTGGTGGCGGGATACGCGAGTCTAAGAATTCGGACCTCACAGGTCACAGAACTGGAGAAATATTGTCCTTTTCAGTCCATCAAGGCGTCACGATCATCCGCTTCAGTCGTCGAAATCCTGTTCGCCGACACCGCCAACAACCTCTTTCCGCCATGACATCCAGTCCCCTCCAGACCGCGCAGCGCAAGGTGATCCGGCGCCTGATCCCGATCCTGATGCTCATGTACACCATGGCATACCTGGACCGCATCAACATCGGCACCGCGGCGCTGCGCATGAACGCCGAACTCGGCATCACGCAGCAGGTCTTCGGGCTGGCCGCGGGGCTCTTCTTCGTGGGTTACCTGCTGATGGAGATCCCGAGCAACATCATCCTGCACCGCGTGGGCGCGCGCGTCTGGCTCACCCGCATCATGGTCACCTGGGGCCTCATCTCGGCATGCACCGCCTTCGTCCAGAACGGCACGCAGCTCATCCTCATCCGCATGCTGCTGGGCATCGCCGAGGCTGGGTTGTTTCCGGGGCTCATCTATTGCCTGGCGCTGTGGTTCCCGCCGAACCTGCGGGGGCGCATGCTGGTCATCGCCGTGCTGCCCTGGGCCGTGATCGTCGGCACGCCGATGTCGGCGGCCATCGTGCAGTACGCCGATGGGCTCTTCGGCTTCGCGGGCTGGCGGATCATGCTGTTCGTCGAAGGCCTGCTGCCGGTGCTGCTGGGCTTCTATTCCATCCGTTACTTCACCTCGAAGCCCGAAGAGGCCGACTGGCTCTCGCCGACCGAGCAGCAACTGATCATCACGGCGCGCGACGCCGACGACACCGCCGCGCCCGCCGGTGCCGAACCGCCCCTGCGCCGCACGCTGACGCAGCCGCACCTGATCCTGCTGTCGCTCGCCTACGCCACGGCGCAGATGGGCTTCTACGCCAGCCTCATCTTCACGCCGCAGATCGTGCAGGAATTCGGCCGCCTCTTCGGCACCACGCTCTCGACCATCCAGGTCGGCCTGCTCTCAGCCATTCCGAGCATCTTCGGCATGGTCATGTACTGGTTCTGGGTGGCGCACTCGGACAAGACCCAGGAACGCGTGTGGCACGCCATCGCCTCCTTCGTCACCGCCGCGGTGGGCATCGGCATCCTGCTGTCGGTGCACAGCCTGTACGCGTCCATCGCCGGCCTGGCGTTGCTGACGGCCGGCCTGGTGAGCGGCCCGATTTGCATCTGGCAGCTCACCGGCATCGGTGTGCGCGGCAAGACCGCCGCGGTCGTCTTCGCCTACGTCAACTGCTTCGGCATCGTCGGCTCGATGTTCAGCCCTTACCTCATCGGCCTGCTGAAGGACCGCACCGGCTCCTACGACGCCGGCCTGATGTTCCTCGCGGGTGCCGCGCTGTGCGGCGCTGTCTTCGTGTTCCTCGCGAGTCGCCTGATGCAGCAGAAGCAGTTGCTTCGGCGCCCCGATGAAGCGCCGGCCACGCACAACGCCGTCGCGCACTGAGCGACGGCCACCCTCCTCTCTCCCTCCAACACCCAAGCGATTCAAATGATTCACTTCGATCACGTCTGCATGGCCGGACCCAACGTCTACGAGTCCACCTTCCGCCTGAGCCAGGAGACTGGCCTCGGCAACTACGACGGCGGCTTCTTCCCGCACTACGGCCTGGGCCACCGCGTGGTGCCGCTCGCGCCCGACATCTACATCGAGGTCGAAGGCCTGGTCGACCAGCGCCCGGTGCGCCAGGGCCAGCCGCTCGCCGTCTTCATGGAACGCCAGACGCGCGACGGCGACCGCTTCGTCGGCTGGTGCCTGCGTTGCGACACGCTCGAAGAGCTGGAGACCTTCGCCGCACATCACCGCACCACCGTCGACCCGAACACCACCGGCCGCGAACTCGGCCGCCAGATGATGGACGGCTCGCGCGGCTTCGCCCTGCAGGCGCCCAGCGCCACCACGACCTGGCCGACCGGGATGCCGAACATGTACTTCAAGCCGGGCGGCGGCGTGCATGCGGCCAGCCTGCCCGTCGTTCCCGGCTCGGGCAGCGTGACGCCGAAGGGCTTGGCCTGGATCGAGATCGGCGGCAGCCGGTCGGACCTGGCGGCGTGGCTGGGGGATGTCGGCACACCCGCCGACTTCCCCTTCGACGTGCGCTACAACGGCGGCAGCCCCGGCCTCTACGGCATGGGCGTCGACACCGACCGCGGCACGGTCGAGATCCGCCGTCCGCCGGTGCTCATCGACTGACGCGGGCTTTGCGATACTCGGCGGCATGAACACCGCCGTCCTCGTCATCGATGTCCAGCAAGGCCTGTGCGAGGGCGACGGCGCCGCCTTCGAGTCAGCGCAGACCATCGATCGCATCAACCAGGTGACAACCAAGGCCCGCGCCGCGAGCCGCCCTGTGATCTTCATCCAGCACGAATCGGGCAACGGCTATCTCGAACACGGCAGCGCCGCCTGGCAGCTGGCACATGGCCTCGAAGCGCTGCCGACCGACCTGCGCGTGCGCAAGACCGCCGCAGACTCCTTTCACCGCACGACACTGCAAGAGGTGCTGCAGCAGCACGGCATCACCGAGCTGGTGATCTGCGGCATGCACTCGGAGTTCTGCGTCGACACGACGACGCGCCGCGCCCTCGCGCTGGGCTATCCGGTGACACTGGTGGAAGACGCGCACACCTCGGCCGGCAATGCGGCGCTGTCGGCACCGCAAGTCATCGCGCACCACAACATCACGTTGAGCAACATCGAGAGCTTTGGCCCGCGCGTGCGACTGGTGAATGCGGCCGACCTGCGCTTCGACGGGGGCTGACCTGCCGTCCCCACCCCGCGCGCTCAAGGAACGCGGGGGCTGCATGGAGCACCTTACGTTCGAGCCAAGGGGCAGTCGCGGAGTGTGACGATGATGCTCACCACGATTCTGCGGCTGCGGTGCCCTGGTGATAGCGCAGTTGCCAACCCGCGTTTGTCTGAAGCCAGACGGACGAACGGAGCGTGTGGTTCACCAGGGACTTGCCCTGGTCAACGTGCGCCGAACGATAGCTGAGGAGGGCAACCCCGGGACCGAGTTCAGAGACTGAGAACGCTCCCGACGCGACTACAGGCTGCGATTCCTGTGCAGCCAAGAAGTTGACGACGGTTTCGCGGCTGTATGCGCGGCCAGAGCGGCCGACCTCATGGAATTCTGGGTGCAGCAATTGCTCCAGTCGTTCACGACTGCACCGAACGCCAGGGTGGTGGAGTTCGACTTCGAGCGCTTGGAGTTCTTGAAGGAGGTGGTCCATGGACAGTTCGTTTTGTGCGGCCAAACGTTCGACATGAGCGGCGGCTGGAAGCAAGCGAAGCTTGCTGGAAGACGTCCGCTCGATGAAGGGGTTAGGGCCGGCCGATGCTCGGCCCTTTGAGCAAGTTGCAGCGAAGGAATAGCTACCACTCTGCAAAAATTTCTTGAAGCAATTTCTCGAAGGAAGCGGCGAGGACTTCTCGTCCATCACTGTCGTGGTAGAGGACAACAACTTCGCCAGAAAAGTTGAGGATGATTGGGTCGCCAGTGGCTGTCATTGCGAATACATAGCTGCCGTTTAACTCAACAGCCCTCTCATCGCCGGCAAAACCTTCTCGGGCGTCCAGCGTTAATTCGACCACTGTTTCCTTGCCAATGGAACTTCCATTAGAGAAGGCATGGATGGCTATTCCCGCGTATGCACCGCCGAAACGGCTTATGAAGTCTTTGTAGTCATTATGCAACTTGAGACCAAGCCTTCTCTCTGCGTCTCGGATTTCTTCCTCGAGGGCTGGCTTCCCTCTTAGCGTCTCATGCTTCGCTAAAAAGCGCTGCATACGGTGCATCAATGTGTCGTCCATGGGCAGGTGTTTTCCGGACCCTAACGTTGGAAATCAGCCGCCCCGGTACGGGGTCGGCTGCATTGACTTGTTAGCGGCATCTCAACATCCGTACATTCTGAACCCATTTACAATCATAGGAGCGCCATCAATTATGTCGTAAACCTGTGGGTCAAAATCCTTAAGAAATACCACGGATGATTTGTTTAATCCGCAAGTGAAATGCGTAGAGAACCTCCATGGAACTAAAACCCCTCCAGCTTCATTTTTGACATTTACATCGAAATTGATTCCAGGAGTGTTTCCGTATTGCGTTGTCCATCCAAATGAAGATACGAGCCAGGATATGGTCATGTAGCACCTTACCCCCCCATTCTCCAATTTGGCCCTGACAATCGTAAATCGAATTTGCTCCATTCGAAATCGAGGCTTGCCATCCGAACCAAGTAGGTCATATGGGTCTTTAATATAGCCCCATGTCTGTGATTCGGATGCCGTGTTAGGTGGAAGAGACAACAGTGCCCCGCCGATTTCACCAAGTATGGATGAGCATTTGCTTGGGGTGACTTCAGTTTTTATTTCATCAGGGGATAAGCCTTCTGATTGGTCGCCGCTACTGTAAGTGTTTGTTTTCATTATTTGTCCTGTTTCAAAGAGAGGTGCCTAATGCGATTCCACTTTAAGTGCCGCTAACGCTGGAATTGAGCGGCGGCGAAGCCGTCCGCCTCGAATGATTTGTTAGAGGTGCTGCCTTGGATCTCACCAGGTGCAAAGCACGCAATGATGCAACCCGTGTAGGGATCACGACCATCTTGGGTGATTGCCCAATGCCAATCAACAATGGGGGTGTTCGTTGGAAACGTGAGTTGAACTCCGTTGGCGAACCAAAGAATGATGGAGGCGTCTGGAGACACCTGCACGTCGGAAATCGTTGCACCGAGACAAGCAGCCAAGATGGCACTCTTGCCAATAAATTCGGGGACACCCGTTTGCGCCGCCGGAGCGTAGGAGTTGACGAAAGAGTTGTTGATGAGGTCCTCGTCAGCGCACAGCACGTCCTGTGCGGCAAGCTCAAACCCGTCGAAGCTGAAGCCAAAGGCGGTCGCGACACTGAAGCTCGCGTAGAACTTACCAATGAGTAGTGCCCGTAGTTGCTCAGCAGCTTGCATGGTCATAGGCACCGCTAACGTGAAAGTGAGCGGGCGCCGAAGGCGGTCCGCTCGAATGACAGGTTCAACCGCAAAGCTCGCGGCGACGGAAGCGCAGGATTAACCATGACCCACATGGAACTCGCCGACGGCGTCCGAAGTGGGCAAGTCCAGCTCCGATTGCATAGAGGCAATAACCGCCGCTACTGTTTCGTTCGCTGGTGTTCCGCGCTCTTCCGCAACCGCCTTGCCAATGTGCCGCACGAGATCGGCCAGCAGAATTCCCCAAGCCTTGGCCTCAGTGTGCCCCGCAGCTTCGAAGAAGCCAATATTCAGCGTGCAGTGGAGCCCTTGCTCCGCGATCCACGCGCTAAGCATATGTACCGAGTTCTCGTCTCGTTGCGCGGCCGGTGGAATTACGAGTGTCCTCATAGGGCTGCGGTGGCTACCACGGGTCTTCTTGTTGTTGAACTTGGTTATAGGGAGACAGGCTTGCTGCATAACACCGCCCGGCGTCTCCATAACACCGAGCCCCTGGACCCGTCGAAACCCGCATGGAATCTGGCGTTTCGCCATCATGACTGTTTATTCATACAGCACTAATCTGCCGACAAAAGCGGCACCCCCTTGTTGACTTGAATTTGCCTTGCGAACGGTCGCGTGGCAAGTCATGGAGGAGAGGGTCGCAAGGAGGATGTGTGACGAACGTGATGTATTCCCCGCGCCGTGCGGCATGGCGGCCGGAGCAGCCCGCGACGCAGGCGCTGCCGCCGCTGCAATCACCCCGCCTGCTTGATCAGGTGCGCGAGCGCATCCTGCTCCTGCACTACAGCCGCCGCACTGAGGAGGCCTACGTTCACTGGGTGCGTGCCTTCGTCCGCTTTCACGGCATTCGGCACCCGGCGGAAATGGGTGGCGCCGAAGTGGAAGCATTCCTCGGCTGGCTCGCCGCGGAGCGCAAGGTGTCGGTCTCGACGCACCGGCAGGCGCTGTCGGCACTGGTGTTCCTCTATGCCAAGGTGCTGCAGCACCGCCTGCCCTGGCTTTAGCAGATCGGCAAGCCGCGGGTGCAGCGCCGCTTGCCGGTGGTGCTGACAAAGGAAGAGCTGGCGCCGGTCTTTCGGGCGCTCGACGGCGAGCACCGGCTGTTCGCGCAGTTGCTCTATGGCACCGGCATGCGCATCTCGGAGGGCTTGCAGTCGCGCGTCAAGGACATCGACTTCGCGCACCGAGCCGTCATCGTCCGCGAGGGCAAGGGCGGCAAGGACCGCGTGCTGATGCTGCCGCAGAGCCTCGAGCCACCGCTCAAGGAGCAACTGGCCAAGGCGCATGCCATGTGGGCGGCAGACCAGGCGGCGGACAAGGGCGGCGTGGAACTGCCGCATGCGCTGGAGCGCAAGTACCCGCGAGCCGGCAGCGCGTGGCCGTGGTTCTGGGTGTTTCCGCAGGCGGAGCACTCGGTCGACCCGCGCAGCGGCGTGGTGCGCCGGCACCACCTATACGACCAAACCTTCCAGCGTGCCTTCAAGCGCGCGGTAGCGGCTGCTGGCATCGCCAAGCCGGCGACGCCGCATACGTTGCGCCATGCCTTCGCCACGCACCTGCTGCAAGCGGGCTACGACATCCGCACCGTGCAGGATCTGCTGGGCCATGCGGATGTGTCGACCACCATGATCTACACGCATGTGCTCAAGGTCGGCGGCGGTGCGGTGCGCAGCCCGCTGGATGCGATGGCCGGCTAACCTTACGCCACAACACGGGCCCCAGCCGCCCGCGCATGCGACTCAAAGCTTCGCGATCGACACCTCCGTCGACTTCACCAGTGCCACCACATCAGAGCCGGGCTTGAGCTGCAGCTCGTCGACCGAGCGAGTGGTGATGACGGAGGTCACGATGCCCCAGGGCGTCTCGACGTCGACTTCGGAGACGACATCGCCGCGAATGATTTCCTTGACCTTGCCCTTGAACTGGTTGCGGACGTTGATGGCTTGGATGGACATGGTGCTTCTTTCGGTTGGATGAAAAATTTGATTGAAGGAACGGCTCAGGCCGCCAGCGCCTGGTCGAGGTCGGCGAGCAGGTCGTCGATGTGTTCGATGCCGACGGACAGGCGCACCGTGTCTTCGGTGACGCCGGCCCGCGCCAGTTCGGCGGGCGACAGCTGGCGGTGCGTGGTCGATGCGGGATGGGTGGCGAGCGAACGCACGTCGCCGATGTTCACGAGCCGGGTGAAGAGCTGCAGCGCGTCGAGGAATCTCGCCCCGCCCTCGCGGCCGGAGCCGATGCCGAAGGTCAGCACGCCGCTCGACCGGCCGCCGAAATACTTCTGCGCGAGCGCATGGTCGGGGTGGTCCTCGAGCGCCGAGTAGTTGACCCACTTCACGGCCGGGCTCTGCTTGAGATGCTGCGCGACGGCCAGCGCGTTGCTGCTGATGCGGTCCATGCGCAGCGCCAGCGTCTCGATGCCCTGCAGGATCAGGAAGGCGTTGAAGGGCGAGATGGCGGCACCGGTGTTGCGCAATGGCACCACGCGCGCGCGGCCGATGTATGCCGCCGCGCCGAGCGCTTCGGTGTAGACCACGCCGTGGTAGCTCGGGTCGGGCTCATTCAGCCGCTTGAAGCGCTCCTTGTGCTTCGCCCACGGGAACTTGCCCGAATCGACGATGGCGCCGCCGATGCTGGTGCCGTGGCCGCCGAGGTACTTCGTGAGCGAATGCACCACGATGTCGGCACCGTGCTCGATGGGCCGGCTCAGGTACGGCGACGGCACGGTGTTGTCGACGATTAGCGGCACGCCATGGCGGTGCGCGATCTCGGCGATGGCCGCGATGTCGGTCACGTTGCCGGCGGGGTTGCCGAGCGATTCGACGAACACCGCCTTGGTCTTCTCGTCGAACAGTTCGTCGAAGCTCTTCGGGTCGCGATGGTCCGCAAAGCGCGTCGTGATGCCGAACTGCGGCAGCGTGTGCGCGAACAGGTTGTAGGTGCCGCCGTAGAGCGCGGTGCTGCTGATGATGTTGTCACCCGCCTCCGCAATGGTCTGGATGGCATAGGTCACCGCCGCCTGCCCCGACGCCAGCGCCAGCGCGGCAATGCCGCCTTCCAGTGCCGCCACGCGCTGCTCGAGCACGTCCTGCGTCGGGTTGTTGATGCGCGTGTAGATGTTGCCTGGCACCTTCAGGTCGAACAGGTCGGCGCCGTGCTGGGCGCTGTCGAAGGCATAGGCCACCGTCTGGTAGATCGGTGGCGCCACGGCGCGCGTCGTCGGCTCGGGCGAATAGCCGGCGTGCACCGACAGCGTCTCGAATTTCCAGTGTTCCTTGGACATGGTGGCTCCTGGTGAAAGGGGTCAGACCGCCCAGCGCAGCACGTGGGCCGGACCGTCGGCCCAGCGCGTGTCGTTGGCGGGTTGTGCGTCGTCGGCGGCCGGCTTCTGCAGCACGCGGTCGAGGATGCGTTTCTCGATCGCGGCGAAGGCCGGGTCGCCCTGCGAACGCGGCCGAGCGAGGGCGATGTTCTCGTCGAGCGCGATGCGGCCGTCCTCGATCAGGATCACGCGGTCGGCCAGCGCCACGGCTTCCTGCACGTCGTGCGTGACCAGCAGCGCGGTGAAGCGATGCGTCTGCCACAGGCTTTCGATGAGGCGGTGCATCTCGATGCGCGTGAGCGCGTCGAGCGCACCCAGCGGCTCGTCGAGCAGCAGCAGCCGCGGGTGGTGCACGAGAGCTCGGGCCAGCGCCACGCGCTGACGCTGGCCGCCCGACAGGCGCGCCGGCCATTCGTTCTCGCGATCGGCCAGACCGACCTGGGCCAGCACCTCGCGGCCCCGCGCACGCAGGTGCGACGGCAGGCCGAGCGTGACGTTGTCCAGCACGCGGCGCCACGGCAGCAGGCGCGCCTCCTGGAACATGATCCGCGTGTCGTCGTGCAGGCCGTCGATGGCGCGGCCGTCGGTCACCAGCGTGCCGTCGGTGGCGGGCTCCAGGCCGGCGACCAGCCGCAGCAGCGTGCTCTTGCCGCAGCCGCTGCGCCCGACGATGGCAATGAATTGGCCGGGCTCGATCGTGAGCTGCGTGTTGCGCAGCACCTCGCGCGCGCCGTAGCGCTTGTGCACATTGCGGATTTCGAGCTTCACGCCGCCCGCAATGACCGGGCCTTCCAGCACGGCGCTCATGCGCCTGCTCCCGGTTTGAAGAGCGGCGACGCGAGCGCATCGATCTTCCTGGGCAGCAGCTTCTCGGCGAAGAAGGCGTCGGCGATCTTCTGCTGCTCGGCCAGGCCTTGCGGCACCGCTGGCCGCACCGCATAGCTGCGGCGGCTGTTGGCCTGCTCGACCGTGGCGGCGTCGATGCCCCACACGGGCGCAAGCAAGGCCGCTGCATCCTTCGGGTTCGCCTTGACCCACTGCCCGGCTTTGGCGAGCTCGGCGTAGATCACGCCCAGCACGTCGGCGCGCGCCGTCGCGAACTTGGTGCTCGCGAGGTAGTAGCGCTGGTACGACGCGATGCCCGTGCCGTCGGCCAGCACGCGCACCTTGGCCTGGCGCTGCGCGGCGGCGAGGAACGGGTCCCACACCACCCAGGCGTCGATCGCGCCTTTCTCGAAAGCCGCGCGGCCATCGGCCGGCGTGAGGTAGGCCGGCTCGATGTCCTTGAACGACAGCCCGGCCTTGTCGAGCGCGGCGATCAGCAGGTAGTGCGCGCCGGCGGCCTTGGCGAAGCCGATCTTCTTGCCCTTGAGGTCGGCCAGCGTCTTGATGGGCGAGTCTTCGCGCACCAGGATGGCCTGGGCCGCGGGCGACGGCGCCTCCTGCGCGACGAAGGTGAGCTGCGCGCCGGCCGCCTGCGCGAACACCGGCACGGTGTCGGCCACGTCGGCGCTGAAGTCGAGGTTGTCGAGGTTGAGCGCCTCCAGCAGTGGCAGGCCGCTGGTGAATTCGTGCCAGGTCGGCTTGACGCCCAGCGGCGCCAGTTGCTTCTCGAGCGTGCCCTGCGTCTTGAGCACGACGATGAGCGTCGACGACTTCTGGTAGCCGATGCGCACGGTCGACGTGCCCTGCGCGAAGGCGAAGGCCGCACCGAGCGCGGCCAGCGTGCCGAGCGCACCGCGGCGTGTCAATGAAAGCGATGAGGTCATGGGAAGTGTCTTTCGAGGCATCACTTGGATTGGTAGCCGGGGTGCCAGCGCAGCCACCAGCGCTCCAGGCCGCGCGCGAACAGGTCGGCCAGCTTGCCGAGCAGCGCGTACAGCAGGATGCCGACCAGCACGATGTCGGTCTGCAGGAACTCGCGGGCGTTCATCGTGAGGTAGCCGATACCGGCCTGCGCCGAGATGGTTTCGGCCACGATCAGGATCACCCACATCAGGCCCAGCGAGAAGCGCAGGCCGACCAGGATCGACGACAGTGCGCCCGGCAGGATCACCTCGCGGTACAGCTGCCAGCGGCTGAGCCCGTAGGTGCGCCCCATCTCGATGAGCTGCGGGTCGACGTTGCGGATGCCGTGGAAGGTGTTGAGGTAGATCGGAAAGAACACCGACACGCTGATGAGGAAGAGCTTGGCCGTCTCGTCGATGCCGAACCACAGGATCACCAGCGGGATGAGCGCCAGCGCCGGGATGTTGCGCACCATCTGGATGGTGGAGTCGAGCAGCGTCTCGAAGAACTTCACCGAGCCGGTCAGCAGGCCGAGCGCCAAGCCGAGCCCGCCGCCGATCGCGAGGCCCGCCAGCGCCCTGCCCGCGCTCACCTTCACGTGGGTCCAGAGTTCGCCCGAGGCGGTCAGCGTCCACGCGGCCTTGACCACGTCGAGCGGCGCCGGCAGCACGCGCGTCGACAGCCAGCCGAGCGACGACGCGACCTGCCAGACGACGATGAGCGTCACGGGCACGATCCACGGCACCAGCCGCCCGGCGACGTTGGCGCCGAAGCTCTTGAGGCCCGCGAAGGACGGCGCGTTCGTCGCCGGCAAGGGTTGCACTTGTTCGGTCATGAGGTTCTCAACTCTGGGAAAGAAGGCGCGACGGCGCGTCGAGGTTCGCGACGACCTCGCCGAAGGGCCCGGTCAGCGTCTGGCCCGGCAGCCCGGGGCGGTGCTTCCGCGGCAGAAGCGGAAAGACAAGTTCGGCGAAGCGGTACGACTCCTCGAGGTGCGGGTAGCCCGAGAAGATGAAGTTGTCGATGCCGAGCGCGGCGTATTCCTCGATGCGCGCCGCCACCGTCTTCGCATCGCCGACCAACGCGGTGCCCGCGCCGCCGCGCACCAGGCCGACGCCGGCCCACAGGTTCGGGCTGATCTCCAGGTCCTCGCGCTTGCGCTTGGCACCGCCGGCATGCAGCGCAGCCATCCGCCGTTGGCCGACCGAATCCATCTTCGAGAAGGCGGCCTGCGCGCGGATCACGGTCTGGTCGTCGACGCGGCTGATCAATTCCTCGGCCGCCTTCCACGCCGCGTCTTCCGTCTCGCGCACGATGACGTGCAGGCGGATGCCGAACTTCACGGTTCGGCCCTTGCGCGCAGCGCGCGCCTTCACGTCGGCGATCTTCTTGGCCACTTCGGCGGGCGGCTCGCCCCAGGTGAGGTAGGTGTCGACCTGCTCGGCCGCCAGCTCGTGCGCCGCTTCGGACGAGCCGCCGAACCACACAGGCGGATACGGCTTCTGGGTCGGCGGGAACAGCAGCTTCGCGCCCTTCACGCTCAGGTGCTTGCCGTCGTAGTCGAAGCTGCGGCCGTCGTGGCTGCGCGCGATGATCTCGCGCCAGATGCGGATGAACTCGGCCGACTGCTCGTAGCGCGCCGCATGGTCGAGAAAGACGCCATCGCCCTCCAGTTCGGCCTGGTCGCCGCCCGTCACCAGGTTCACCAGCACGCGTCCGCCCGAGAGCCGGTCGAAAGTCGCCGCCATGCGCGCAGCCAGACTCGGCTGGTGCAGGCCCGGGCGCACCGCAACGAGGAACTTGAGCTGGCGGGTCGCGCCGATCAGGCTCGACGCGATGACCCACGGGTCTTCGCACGACCGGCCAGTCGGGATCAGCACGCCTTCGTAGCCGAGCCGGTCGGCCGCGCCGGCGATCTGCTGCAGGTACGGCAGGTCGACCGTGCGCGCGCCTTCGGTCGTGCCGAGGTAGCGGCTGTCGCCGTGCGTGGGGAGGAACCAGAAGACTTGCATGGCGCGTCCTTGTCAGGCAATGCCGGCCGCGGCGGCTTCGAGCACGTTGATCTTTTTGGGGATCAGCTTCAGCGCGAAGAAGGTGTCGGCGATCTGCTGCTGCTCGGCCAGGATGGCCCTGGTGATCGGCGTGGTGCCGTAGCGGTTGCGGCCGACAAAGAGGTCGAGCGCCGGCTTCGGCAGGCCGAGCAGCGTGGCCAGTTCAGTGGCGTAGGCGCTCTGGTTGGCCTCGGCCCATTGATCGATGCGGTTGATTTCCTCGACGACGATCTTCAGCACGTCGGCGTTTTTCGCGACGTAGTCGAGCGACGAGAAGTAGTACGCGCGGTTGCCCACCACGCCCGTCGCGTCGGCCAGCAGACGTGCGTCGAGCGTGGTCTGCGCGGCGGCGAGGAACGGGTCCCAGATGACCCACGCATCGACCGAGCCCTTCTCGAAGGCGGCGCGGGCGTCGGCCGGCGGCAGGTAGACCAGGTTCAGGTCGGCGTAGGCCAGGCCGTGCTTCTCGGCCAGCTTGACGATGAAGTAGTGGACGTTGCTGCCCTTGTTGAGCGCGATCTTCTTGCCCTTGAGGTCGGCCACCGTGCGGATGGCGGAGCCCCTGGGCACGATCACGGCTTCGACCGCCGGGCGCGGCACCGTCGCCGCGACATAGGCCAGCGGCGCACCGGCGGCCTGCGCGAAGATCGGTGGCGCTTCTCCCACGTCGCCGAAGTCGATCGAGCCGACGTTGAGCGCCTCGAGCTGCACCGGGCCGGCGGTGAACTCGGTCCACTTCACCGACACGTTCAGTGGCGCAAGCTGCTTCTCCAGCGTGCCGCGGCCCTTGAGCACGCTGAGGATGCCTTTCTGGTTGCCGATGCGCAGCGTGCGCGCCGGGGCTTGTGCGAAGGCGCCGAGCGACGGCAGTAGCACCGCGGCGGCAGCGCCCTGAATCAGACGACGGCGGGGAATGGCGAGACGGGTCATGGTTTGGCTTCTTTCGGCGTGCGTTGTCCCGCGCCGCGTGCAGCGGCGTTTGCGAAGGAACGGTGAAAAGGGAGAGAAAGACGTGCAGACGGGCGTGCCGTCAGACGCTACATCGCACCTGCGAGAACGGCACTGGGTCGAAGCCGCGCCGCGGCGCCAGCTTCAGGCCTTCGGCCGCCAGCGCCTCGGCCGCATCGTCGAGCCGCCGCGCCAGGTCGGCGTGCACCAGGTAGGCGCCCTCGGGCGTCAACGTGATCTGAGAATCGGTGGCATAGACGCCCGGCAGGATCTGCCGCGCAGCCAAGGCCTGCAGCACCGGCCGCAGCGCATAGTCGAGCGCGAGCATGTGGTGCGGGCTGCCGCCGGTCGCCAGCGGCAGCACCGTCTTGCCCTTGAGCCCGTCCTGCGCGAGCAAGTCGAGCAGCACTTTCAGGATGCCGCTGTAGGCCGCCTTGTAGACCGGCGTGGCGATCACCACCACACGCGCTTCGGCGACCTGCGCAATCACGCGCTCGACCGCCGGATGGCTCCAGTCGGCATGCAGCAGCGGCTGCGCGGGCAGCTCGCGCACGGCGATGCGGTCGATGCGGGCGCCGCGGCCTTCCAGCCGCTGGCCCACGGCTTCGAGCAAGGCCGACGAGCGCGAAGGCGAGGTCGGGCTGCCGGCAATCAGGAGAACAGTCACGCGATGCTTTCGGCTGGAATCACTTGTTGGTGTAGATCTGGTCGAAAGACCCGTTGTCCGCGAAGTGCACCTTGTCGGCCTTCTCCCAACCGCCGAAAGCCTGGTCGATGGTGAAGAGCGTCAGCTTGGGGAACTGCTTGTCGTACTTCGCCTTGGCCTTGTCGGAGGTCGGGCGGTAGTAGTTGCGCCCGGCGATGTCCTGGCCTTCGTCGGAGTAGAGGTACTTCAGGTATTCCTCGGCGACGGCGCGCGTGCCCTTCTTGTCGACCACCTTGTCGACGACCGCCACGGTGGGCTCGGCCAGGATGCTGATCGAGGGCGCGACGATGTCGAACTTCTCGGGACCGAATTCCTTCAACGCCAGATAGGCCTCGTTCTCCCAGGCCAGCAGCACGTCGCCCACGCCGCGCTGCACGAAGGTGATGGTCGAGCCGCGGGCACCGGTGTCGAGCACCGGCACGTTCTTGTAGAGCTTGGCGACGAAGTCCTTGGCCTTCTCGTCGCCACCGTACTTGCGCTTGGCGAATTCCCAGGCGGCCAGGTAGTTCCAGCGGGCGCCGCCCGAGGTCTTCGGGTTGGGCGTGATGACCTGCACGCCCGGCTTGACCAGGTCGTCCCAGTCCTTCAGGCCCTTGGGATTGCCCTTCTTCACCAGGAACACGATGGTCGAGGTGTAGGGCGCCGAGTTGTGCGGCAGGCGCTTCTGCCAGTCGGCCTTGACCAGGCCGCCGTGCTTGACCAGCGCGTCGGTGTCGCCGGCCAGTGCCAGCGTGGCGACGTCGGCGTCGATGCCGTCGATGATGGAGCGCGCCTGCTTTCCCGAGCCGCCATGCGACTGCTTGATCACCACGTCCTGCCCGGTCTTGCCCTTCCAGTAGGCGGCGAAGGCCTTGTTGTAGTCGACGTACAGCTCGCGCGTCGGGTCGTAGGACACGTTGAGCAGGTTCACCGTCTGGGCGAAGGACGGCACGGCCGTGAGGGCCATGCCGCTCGCGAGGGCGGCGCCGAGGGAAAGCTTGATAAAGTCGCGGCGATGGCTCATGGGGGTCTGCTCTCTGTTCGGCGCAAGGGGCATATCGATGAAGTCGCCGATTCTGAATACGGCATAAGGAACAGGGAACGACTGAGTTCTCAGTTCTAAATAGCGAAATCAACTAAGCGGGCGCCGCCCCATCGGCATGCCCGCCAACCCACACACGAAGGCAAAACAAAATGGCACGCATGGTCCAGTGCATCAAGCTCGGCAAAGAGGCCGAAGGTCTCGACTTCCCGCCCTACCCCGGCGATCTCGGCAAACGCCTGTGGGAAAACGTCAGCAAGGAAGCCTGGGCCGCCTGGCTCAAGCAGCAGACGATGCTGGTGAACGAGAACCGCCTGAACCTGGCCGACCAGCGCGCCCGCGAGTACCTCAAGCGCCAGATGGAGAAGCACTTCTTCGGCGAAGGCGCTGACGTGGCGCAAGGCTACGTCCCGCCGCCCGCGGCCTGACGCGGTGGCCGAGCCGGTCGCCTGGCGCGCCGACGGCGTGCCCGGGGCATGGGCCGGTCGGCCGCAGTGGCGCGTTCTTCAGGTCGGCTTCGGGGTCGGCCTGCATTTTCTGGCGGCGTGGCAGGCGTGGCGCGATGACGCGCAGCGGCCACGCATGCTGCATGTCGTGGCCATTGAGGCGCAGCCGGTGTCGCGCGACGAGCTGCTGCGCGCGGTGGCCGTCGAACCCCAATTTTCCGAACTCGGCGCGCTGCTCGCAGCGCAATGGCACGGCCTGCTGCCCGGCTTTCATCGGCTGTCCTTCGACGATGGCCACGTGCTGCTCACGCTGTGCATCGGCGAGATGCAGACGATGCTGCGTGGCCAGCGCTTCGAGGCCGACAGCATCCTTCTGAATGGCCACTGCTCTGAGCAGGACTTGGCTGAGTGGTCGCCCGACACGCTGAAGGCCGTGTCGCGCTTCGCCCGGCTCGGCACGCGCATCGCCAGCTCGCGCAGCGCGCAGGGAGTGCGCGACGCGTTGGCGCAGAACGGTTTCACGGTGCGGGAGTCGGCGGTTGGCGGCGGCCTCGAAGGCGAGTTCGCGCCGGCGTGGACGCTGCGGCGGCGCACGCCCGTGGCCGAGGCCGTGACGCCAGGCCATTGCGCGGTGATCGGTGCCGGCCTGGCGGGTGCGGCCGTCGCCGCCAGCTTGGCGCGCCGCGGCTGGCGCGTGACGGTGCTCGACGCCGCCGAGCGGCCCGCCACTGGTGCGTCGGGCGTGCCGGCCGCCGTGTTCGCGCCGCACGTGTCGGCGGACGACGCACTGCTCTCGCGGCTCACGCGCGCGGGCTTGCGGCTGACCTTGCAGCAGTTGCACGACCGGCTCGAGGAAGGCGTCGACTGGCGCGCCAGCGGCGTCGTCGAGCGTCGTGCGCCGGGCGACGATCGCCTGCCGGCCGGCTGGTCGGCCGAGGGGCCGAACGCATCGTGGCGCGCCGATGCGGCACGGCTGCGATCAGCGGGCCTGCCCGACGAGACCACGGCGCTGTGGCATGCCGGGGGCGGCTGGGCCAAGCCGGCGCGCCTGGTGGCGGCCTGGCTCGCGCAGCCGGGCGTGACCGTGCGCTGCGGCGCGCGCGTCGAACGCATTGAAGGCATCCAGCCTGGCGTGGCGCCCACAGGCTGGCGGCTTTTCGATGGCGAAGACCAGTTGCTCGCGGAAGCCGACGGCGTCGTGATCGCCGCCGGTTTCGACAGCGCCGCACACGCCCCGCGATTTGCGCTTCAACCCGTGCGCGGCCAGGTCGCCTGGGGCCGCATGGTCTGGGCGCCCGATCTGCCCACGACACCGCTCAACGGCGATGGCCATCTCATCGCCCATGTGCCCGACGCCGACGGCGCCTTCTGGCTCGCCGGCGCCACCTTCGACCGCGACCGCCGCGAGACGACGACATGCGAGGCCGACAAGGAAGCCAACCGCGCACGGCTCGCACGGCTGCACCCCGGCGCGGCGGCGATGCTGGACGATGCGTTCTCTCAAGGGCAGGTCCAGGCCTGGGCCGGCGTGCGCTGCGCATCGCACGACCGCCGCCCGCTGGTCGGCCCCTGCGATGCCGAGGCCCCGCAAGGCCCCTGGCTGTGCAGCGCGCTCGGCTCGCGTGGCCTGAGCTTCGCGGTGCTGTGCGCCGAGCTGTTGGCCGCGCGGTGGCATGCGGAGCCGCTGCCGGTGCCGGCGGCGCTGGCGGCTGCGCTGGATACGCAGCGCGCAGCGCCACGTGCCCGTGCGCAAACGCACGCGCACGGCGCGTCGTCGGTGACGGGCTGACGGTCGACCAGCAGCAAGGTGCACTGCCGCTAACGCCGGCCCAGCAGGGCCGGATCGATCTGCCGGCCGTCGCGCAGCATCGCCTCGACCGCTGCCGCCGGCCGTGCGGCGCTGAACCAGTAGCCCTGCATCTGATCGCACTGGTTGGCGGCCAGCAGGGCCGCCTGGCCTTCACTTTCGACGCCCTCGGCGAGCACCTTCATCTGCAGCTGGTGCGCCATCGTGATGATGGCGCGCGTGATCGACACGTCATCCGCCGGTGCGGTGACGTCGGGCACCAGCGAGCGGTCGATCTTGACCACGTCCACCGGCAGCCGGCGCAGGTAGCTCAGGCTCGAGTAGCCGGTGCCGAAGTCGTCGAGTGAAATTTCGACGCCGAGCGCACGCAGCGCTCGCAGGTGTTGCACGGCCTGATCGAAGTTGGCGATCAGCATGCTCTCGGTGACCTCGACGCCGAACAGCTGCGGGTCGAGGCCGGCCGCGGCAAGCAGGCCTTCGATGCGCCGCGCCAGGTCCGGATGCAGCAGCTGACGGGCCGACAGGTTGACCGCCATGCGCAGTGGCGGCAGCCCGGCACGCTGCCAGGCCGCTGCCTGCTCGATGGCGCGGCGCAACACCCAGTCGCCGATGGCGACGATCAGGCCGGTCTCTTCGGCGATCGGGATGAAGCGATCCGGTGCGATGCGGCCCAGCGTCGGGTGCTGCCAGCGCAGCAGGGCCTCGACGCCGACGATGCGGCCATGCGCGAGATCGACCTGCGGCTGGTAGTGCAGTTCGAGCTGCTCGTCGCGCAGCGCATGGCGCAGCGCCGTCTCCAGGGCCAGCCGTTCGGGGTCGTCATCGTGCGGCGCGCCGGCGTAGACGCTGACCTGGTTGCGGCCCAGCCGCTTGGCGTGGTGCAGCGCGGCATTGGCGCGGCGCAGCAGAGTGTCGGCACGGTCGCCGTCGGCAGGTGCCATCGCGATGCCGATGCTGCAGGTGAGGTAGATCTCATGCCCCTGGATCGACATCGGTCCGGCGATGCCGTCGAGCAGTGCCTGCGCCGTGCGCATCGCCGGCGCCGACGGGGCCGGCATCACGATCACGAACTCGTCGCCGCCGCGGCGCGCCACCAGGTCGATGCTGCGCACAGTGGCGGCAATGCGCTGGGCCGCTTCCCGCAGCACCGCGTCGCCGATGTGCGTGCCGAGGCCGTCGTTGATGCGCTTGAAGCGGTCGAGCTCCAGCACGAGTACCGTGGTTTGAACGCCGGTCTGCAACATCGCATCCAGGCGCTCGAAGAGTCGCTGGCGGTTCGGCAACCCTGTCAGTTCGTCGAATTGCAGCAGTTGCTGGATACGGCGTTCGGCGGCGCGGCGTTCGCGCAGGTCGTCGATGCAGACATGGGCGAAGGACGTATCGCCACTCGTCACCAGACTGATGCAGACCTCGGCTGGGATCTCATGGCCTTCACGGTGGCGGACGCTGGTCTCGAAACGCAAGGAGCCGCGTTCACACAGCTCGCGCCAGCGCTGCGGCCACTGCGTCTCGTCGGTCTGCGTGTCGATATCGGGCACCCGCAGCCGCAGCAGTTGGTCGCGCTCCAGGCCCAGCAGCCGGCATGCAGCGGCGTTGGCATCCCCAAAGGCGCCGTCCGGCCCGACCTGCAGTAGCGCGTCGTTGGCCTGCTCGACGGCATGGCGGGTCAGCAGCAGCTGCTGCTGCGCCTGATCCCGTTCGGTCACGTCGCGCGCAGAGGCGATCAGCCAGGCCACCCGACCGTCCGCGCCGTAGAGCGGCAGCAGCGAAAAGTCCATCGCCAGCGAAACACCGATCCTGGTGGCGACACGCACGTCGAAGCGCGAGGCGTCACCGCGCAATGCGCTGGCCAGCGCCTGTTGCAGCCGCCACTGCGACTGCGCGCAGGCCTGCCACCAGGGGGTGGTGTCGAAGCGCCGGCCGACCACGTGCTCCGGCCTGCTGTCGATGGCCCGCAGCGCCGCCTGGTTGGCGTAGCGCAGCACACCGTCGGTGTCCAGCAGACCGGCGAAGATGGAAGGTCCCAGCCGGTCCAGCACCTCATGCAGGGCACGCTCGGGGTCCGGAGGCACGGGGCTGGCTGCCGCCAGCGTCAAGGCGGCATCGCGGCGCGGCATGGGCGGGACGGTTGAGGTTTAGACATGCTCGCAGTCTGCCGGGCAACCTGCGCCGGCGGTGTGAGCAGTTGCGGGCCTGTTCGACCGGATCAGATCGGCGCTCGAGCAGGCGCGCCGGCGCGCCATTCAACCCGACGAAGCAGCCACCGGCCGGCCGCACCAGACACGGCGCTCAATACACGTCGCGCCGATACCGACCCAGCGCGATGAGCTCGTCGAAGGCATCCATGCCCAGGATGTCGGCGAAGGCCGCATCGACCCCCGGCGCCATGCCGGCCAGGCTGCCGCAGACGTAGATCACCGCACCGTCGTGCACCCACGCGGCCAGTTCTTCGGCGGCGGCGCGCAGCTTGTCCTGCACGTAGATGCGCTCGGGCTGGTCGCGCGAGTAGGCAATGTCGGCACGCGCCAACAGGCCGCGTGCGCGCCAGGCGGAGAGTTCGTCGACGAAGAAGGCATCGTGCTGCGACGCGCGCTCGCCGTACACCAGCCAGTTGCGCCCGTGCCCGCGGCGCACGCGTTCGCGCAGGTGCGCACGCAGCCCGGCGAAGCCCGAGCCGTTGCCGATGAAGATGCAAGGCTGCGCGTCGTCCACCAAGGTGAAGGACGGATTGGCGACCAGCCGCAACGGCACCTCGGCGCCAATGGTCGCGCCTTCGGTCAACCAGCCCGAAGCCACACCCAGCCCGTTCGCGTGGCGCGCCTGGCGCACCAGCAACTGCAAGGCGCCATCGGACGGCAGCGAGGCCACCGAGTAGCTGCGCGGCGCCACCGGGGCATCGCCTGCCGCCGGTGGCGCGGGCGGCACCACCTCGACCAGCGCGCCAGGTGCCCAGGTCGCCGCCAACGAGCCCGACAGTTCGATCTCGTACAGCGGATCGCCTTCGCTGCCCGGGTTGAGCATGCGGCGGCTCACGAGCCGCCAGGGTTCGAACGCCGGCGCACGCGAAGCCGTGTCGGCCGTGGCCCACGACGACGCCGCAGCGCCCGACAGACCGAAGCTGCGTGCCAGCGCCGCACGCCAGGTGCCGAGCGCGGCGCCGTCGTTCGCATCGACCTCGACCATGGGGAACAGCGCCTGCGCGCTTTGGGTGCGCAGGTCGTGGTCGAGCTTGCGGCCGAATCCACAGAAGGCCGCGTAGCGCCGGTCGCCGAGCGCCAGCACACCGTACTGCAGATGCCGCAGATCCGGCCCGAGCCGCGCGAAGCCGCGTGCGAAGGCGCGTGCGGTGTCGGGCGGGTCGCCTTCGCCGAAGGTGCTGACGATCCACAGGGCCTTCCTGAAATGCGCCAGCACGTCGGCCGTCAGTTCCGACACCGGCTTGACCACCGCCGCGATGCCGGCCGATTGCAGCGCACCGGCGGTCTGCAGCGCGAGCCCTTCGGCCTGACCCGTCTGGGTGGCGAAGGCGATCAGCACCGCTTCGCCGCCGCTGGCCGATGCGCCCTCGCCCAGCCGCGCGCGCTCGGCGCGCACCGCCTTCTTCGTGCGGCGCCGGCCGAGGTAGAGCATCCAGCCGGTGATCGCGAACAAGGCCATCGCCAGGCTGCTCACTGTCATGACGATGCGGCCCGGCAAGCCCCAGTAGCTGCCCATGTGCATCGGGTAGATGCTGTTCACCAGCCGGCCCGCAAGCGGCTTGTCGGCATAGCGTTCGTGCTGCGACGGCTCGCCGGTGGCGGCGTTCAGGTAGAGGCGGTTGCGGGCCCTTTCGTGCTCGGGCGTCGAACGCAGGTAGGTGGCCTCGACGTTGGACGCATTGCGGGCCGGCAGCTGCAGCGTGACCTGGCTCCAGTCGCCCTGCGTCACGTCACCGAAGGATTGCCAGACGCGCGGCAGATCGAGCTTCACAGGCGCAGGCGGCGACGCGGCCTTGGCATTGCCGCCCTGCGCCCGCTGCGCACGCATGGTGCGACCCTCTCCCGCCGCATCGTCGACCCATGTGCGGACCGTATCGAAGCCCCAGTACACGCCGGTCAGGCTCGACACGAGATAGACGACCAGGGCGACCGTGCCGACTACCGCATGCAGGTTCCAGAGAAAAGCGCGCCCCGTAAGCCCGAAGTCGAGCCGCAGCCAGGCGCGCCATGCGAGCGGCCGTCGCGGCCAGCGCAGGTACAGCCCCGACAGCGACAGCACCAGCAACCCGGCTGCGAGCGTGCCCGTGACGGACTTGCCGGTATCGCGCGGCAGCAGCAGCCAGCGGTGCAGGCGCTCCATGAATTCGAAGAAGTCTTCGCCTTGCGGCTCCGGCAGCAGCGCCGCGGTGTACGGGTCGACCAGGCGCGCCTCGCCGCGCCGTTCTCCCGGCGCCGGCGCGAAGCCGATGCGGGCCGGCCGGCCCGGTTCGGAGAACACGCGGATCGTTGCGACGCGATGCCCGGGCGACTGGGACTGCACACGGTCCATCAGTTCGGCCGGCGTGAGCAGGTGCGCGCCCGGCGGTGGCGGCACGTGGCGCAGGCCGGGATTCATCGCATCGACGATCTCGGCACGGAACGACAGCGCCGCACCGGTCAGGCCGATCACGACCAGCACCGTGCCGGCCGTGATGCCGATGAACCAGTGGATCTGGAACCAGACGCGTCGCAAGGAACCCATGGTCAGAAGTCGACCTTGAGCGCGGCGCGGACGGTGCGCGGCGTGCCCACCGCCAGGCGCGTGCCGGCCGCTGCCCAGTAGCGCTTGTCGGCCAGGTTGTCGACGTTCACCTGCCAGGTGGTGCGCCGGCCCATCAGCTGCGTCACGTAGCGCACGCCGGCGGCGAAGATGGTGTAGCTGGGGATGAAGCCCTGGTTCAGGTCGTCGATCGGGCGGCGGCCGGTGAAGTACGCGCCGCCATTGACCGACAGCCCCGGCAGCGCGGCGATGTCGTAGGCCAGGAACAGGCTGGCCGTCTTGCGCGCGGTGTTCTCGGGCATCTTGCCGTTGTACTGCGCATTGATGTCGGCGAACTCGGCGTCGAGCCACTGCGCCGACATCTGCCAGGCGAGCGCGCGGGTCAGCCGGCCCTGCGCCGACATCTCGATGCCGCGGTAGTTCTGGCGACCATCGGCCACGAAGGTGTTGGCCGCATTCGTGTACGCGCCGGGGCGTTCGATGTCGAACAGCGCGGTCGACAGCAGCGTGCCGCCGCCGGTGAGCCAGCGCAGGCCCAGTTCCTTCTGCTTGCTCACGCCGGGCGCCATGCGGGTGTTCTGGTTCGCGGTGCCGGCCGGGGCGATGTCGCCCTCTTCCACGCCTTGCGCATACGACACGTAGCCCACGAGGTCGGGCGTGAACTTGTAGCTGAGCGCGGCCAGCGGCGTGGTCTTGCTCACGTCGTAGGCGATGCGCGGCAGCGTGGCGCTCGCGTCCTGCGTGCTCTCGTACTGCGTGTGGCGCGCGCCGACCACCAGCTGCCACTGCGGTGTCAGCGTGATGCGGTCGAGCGCGTAGAGGCCGAGCTCTTCGCTGTCGAGCCCGCCGCTGGTCGGCCGCGTGGGCAGCGCCGTCGACGTGAGCGTGCCGATCGACACCGGGTTGTAGAGGTTCTGCACCGTCGTCGCGCCGCCGTAGGTGCGCTGGTAGATCGGGTCCTGCGTCTTGTCGCTGCGCGCCGCGCCGAGGGTCAGTTCGTGCTGCAGGCCACCGGTCGCGAAGGTGCCGAAGAGCTCGGTGCGGAACAGGTCCGAACTTTGTTCCAGATGCTGGTCGTTGCCGGTGATGCGGCCGGCGCCGGTGCGCACGTTGTAGTTGCTGAAGGACGCCAGGCGCCGGTCGCGCTCGCCTTCCGAATGGCCGGCTTCCACCATCAGCGCCCAGGTGTCCGTCAGGGCGTAATCGGCGCGCACCTGGGTGTTGGTCACCTTGGCATCGAAGACCGCGGAGAGCGGGCCCAGGCGCTTCGTCGGATCGGGCAGCGCCGGCAGCGCGATCGCGCCGTTGACCGCCGCGAGCCGCGTGATGCCGGCCTGCTCGACGATCTCCTTGTGGTACTGCTCGACGTCGGCGCGCAGCGTGAGACGGCTGTTGACGCGCCAGTCGAAGGCCGCCGAACCGAACTGGCGGTTGCCGTCGACACCGTCGATCGCCGAACCGATGCGGCCGCCGGCCGCGTTCACGCGCAGGCCGAACTGGTTCTCGTCGCCGAACTGGCGGCCGATGTCCATCGAGCCCTGCGCCGTGCCGTGCTCGTCGAACACCAGGCCCAGCGAGGTCACCGGCGTGGCGCTGGCCCGCTTCGTCACGAAGTTGATGACGCCGGCCGGCGTGGTGAAGCCGTAGTACAGCGCCGAGGCGCCCTTGAGCACCTCGACGCGCTCCTTGTTCTCCATCGGGATCTCGGAGATGTTCGGGATCGCGAGCGAGCCGTTGAGCCGGTAGTTGGTGCGGTTCTCCACCGCGATGCCGCGGATGACCAGTTGGTCGAAGGTGTCGCCGCCGTTCTGCTGGCGCGTGACGCCGGCCGTGTTGCGCAGCACGTCGTACACGCCCGCGGCGCCCTGCAGCTCGATCACCTCGCGCGTCACGGTGTTGACCGTGGCCGGCACATCCATCAGGTTGGTGCCACGGAAGGTGCCGGCCTCGACCGTGCTGGGCACGAAGCCGTTGGTGCGCGATGCGTCGACGTTGATGGTGGCGAGCTCGCCAGTGGTGGTCGACGCGGTCTGGGCGTGAACGTGCGCCAACGGCACGGCGGCCAGCGCCAGGCCGAAATACAGCTTCCTCATGGGGGCTTCCTCGATGTCTGCTGGGTGACCGGCGGATCGCCGATCCGCGCGTGCAGGGTGCAGCGCTAGGGATAACCCCGATTATTATCGATAGTAATTCTCATTAGCAACGGAACGTGACGGCTGCGCGCCACAGTCCCGCGCCTGGCGCGCCACTCAATAGGTCACTTCCGCAGGGCTCACATCCAGCGCCCAGGCCATGGCAGCCAGGTGCGATGCATTCACCTTCTCGGTGCTCAACCCCATCGACGTTGCCAGCGAGGCCGCGTCGGCAGCGTCGATCTCGCAGGACTCGGCCAGCGCGACGAACGGGCCGTAGATGCCGCCGCGGGTGCGCACGGCCTCCTGAACCGCCTCGGGCAGATTCACCTTGGCCAGCACCTCTTCCATCGGCACGCCCAGCACCCGGTCGATCAGCGAGAACATGCCCGAGACGAACAGGTTGTTGGATTCGTCGGCCGGCAGCGCGCCCTGCCCCATCAGCTCGACGAAACGGCCGCGCATGATGGCCTTCTTGGTCATGTAGGCGAGGCTGCTGGCCTTGGTGCTCGTCGCCAGCAGCAGCGACAGCCAGCGGAACAGCGGCCCGAAGCCGAGCAACGCGACGGCGTGGTGCAGCGAATGCACCTCGACGTTGTGGCCGGCGGTGAGCGTGTTGATGTGGTGCAGCAGGCGGGCCGTGAGCGCCTCGTCGTTCACCAGCGCCGCCTCGATGGCGCGCACGTCCTCGTTGCGCTGGATCATCTGCATGACGCGGATGATCAGCACCGATTCCGGCTGCAGCGCCGCGCCCGGCTTGGTCTCGGCCATGATGGCTTCCTTGCCGCGCACGAAGGCGTCGAGGCGGCGGGCCGCGCAGGCGTCGAACTCGGCCCAGCTCCCGATGCGCGTGGCGATCGGGTGGATCGCCGGCTTTCCGGGGCCGCGCATTTGCCGTGCGCGGTCGACCATCTCCCTGCGCCCTTCACGCACATCCAGATGCGTGATGAGGGCCAGCGCACCGAAGGGGTCTGGCGCTTCCGGCTCCTCGATGGGCTCGGCCCCGTCGGCGGCCTCGGGCGCTGCCGGCTTGGCCGGCACCATGACCGGTGCCGGCACAGGCACCGGCGGCGGTTCGGGCAAGGCCTCCACGTCGCACAGCATGATGCCGAAGCCGCGCTCCCGCAGTGCCTCCAACGCGGGCCAGTTCTTCTTGTCCGCCAGCTCGCCCAGCCGCAGGCAGAGCACCACGCTCTTCGCGGGCAGCGCCTGCAACTCCTCGAAGGCCAGGCCTTCGACGGTCGCGTCGAGGTAGACCACCAGCTTGCCGAGCCGCCAGCCGGCCTTGCCGCTGTTCAGGTTCGATGCGACCGTGCGCACCAGCGCGCGGAAGTCCTCGGACGCATCGGCGTCGCCAGACGCTTCATGCCATTCGAACTTGTAGCCCTTGATATGCCGTTGCGCGTCCAGTTGCAGTGCGTAGGTCAGAAAACCGGTGGCCGGTGCAGGCGCGGCCGGTTCAGCGACGGGCGCTGCGATCGCCTCTTGGGCGGGGGCTGGGGCGGCTTCGGGCTCGTGCCGCCGGAAGAATTTGAATGGCATTTCCGTATTCCATCTCGACGCACAGAGCGCCTTTTTTTCAAACGCCTCCCCGGTGCGAGGCGGCATTTAAATCCCATGGATTAAGTAAATCAGCCTACTTCGCCGCACCAAGGAAATCGATGAATATTCCAGGTTTCCGGGAATGATAGTCGACAGAAACAGCGCAAAAATTTCGGAAAACACCACTGTAGAAATCGGCTCTGCGAGCCGATATCCGTCAAATTGCCATTCGAATTCAATTGGCTTTTGCGGACACGCCGGGCCGTCGCACCGCGCGGACCTTGCCGCTGCCGCCCCCGCCGCAATAGAAGAGATCGGCGCCGTCGGATTCGAGCCCGCTGATGCCGGTGCCTGCGGGCATCGCGAGCCGTTCGAGCACCGTGCCACTGGCCACGTCGATGCGGCGCAGCTCGCTCTCGTCGCCCTCCCAGGTGCCGTGCCACAACTCACCGTCGACCCAGGTCACGCCCGTGACGAATCGGTTGGATTCGATGGTGCGCAGCAGCGCCCCGGTCGCAGGGTCGATCCGGTGGATCTTCCGGTCGCGGTACTGCCCCACCCAGAGGCTGCCTTCGGCCCAGGTGAGGCCCGAATCCGCACCGTGGCCCGGTGCCGGGATGCTCGCCAGCACGTCGCCGCTGGCCGGGTCGATCTTGTCGATGCGCGATTCGGCGATCTGCCAGAGGTGGGTGCCGTCGAACGCGGTGCCGGCGTCGCAGGGGCGCTCGAGGGTGCGCATCGTCTCGCCGCTGCCGCCGTCGAAGGCCACGAGCCGGGCGCCGGTGGCGGCCCAGACCAGGTGGCCGTCGTGCGTCACGCCGTGCACGGCCGCGGCGTCGGGAAAGGGACCGAATTCGCGCACGATCTCGGCGATGCGCACGGCGGGTTCGGTCGGTCTGTCGAAGGTCTCGGGGGTCATCATCGGCTCCTTCGGCACGCACACATCGGTGCCGTGGATGCACTTTAGGCAGGCGGCAGCGCAGCGGGGAGTAACAAGATCGTCGCGAATCCGGCGAGCGATGGCGCCAGCCAGCGGCGCGATCGGGCCCGGCCGATGGCGCGCACGCGGGCCTCGGCTTCCAGCGTGGCCAGGGCGCGCTGCACCGTTCGCTGGCTCGCGCCCAACGCCAGGGCCAAGGCCGAGCTCGACCACGCCGCGCCGTCGGACAGCAGCGCCAACAGCGCCGCCGAGTCGCCGTCGATCGGCGGCGCCAGCACCGCGACATCGCGCCCGTCGTTCGGCCGCAGCACGAAGCCGCGCGCCGTGGCGTCGATGTCGGCGAAGGGCTTGGCCAGCGCGCGCAGGCGGCCGATCTCGACGCGCAGGCGTGCCCGGTGCGTCTCGTCGGGGTGTCGGGTGCGAAAGGCGTGGGCGATCAGGGACTCGCGATCGACATCGCCCGGCCACGCCTCGGCCAGCGCGCGGACCAGGACGAACAGCACCGGCCGACGCGCCAGTGCCAGTTCCTCGTCGCCCCTGCGCAGCCCGTGGCGGCACGCATCGACGACCAACGCCCCGCGGCCGAGCCAGGCCGCGACCTCGTCCAGGCGCAGCACCTGCTCGCCCGCCACGCCTTGAAGCCGCGCGGCCGGGCGCTCGAGCACGGCCTGCGCATCCGCCGCCTCGGCCACGAGCGCCGGCACGCCCGAGCGCGCCGCCGCGGCCTGCGCACGGGCCAGCGCTGCACGCGCCGTGTCCACGCGCAGCGCGCGCAGGTCGAGTTCGGCCGCGACGAGCTCGGCCACCGCCGCCAGCGCCGGCGTCAGCCCACGCGCATCGACCTGCGCCAGCGCAGCACGGGCGTCGCCGAGCCGGCCGATGAGCAGCAACCGGCGCGCAGCGATCAGCCGTGCGTGCACGGCGTTCGCGGCGTCGCCGCGGGCCTCGAGCGTGGCAACGGCGGCGGCGAGATGGCGCGGCGATTCGGCGAGGTCGCGCATGGCCAGCGCCACCTCTGCCTCCGCGACGACGCAGCGCGCCTGCGCCAGCGGCTCGTGCGTGCCGAAGGCATGGGCCGCACGCCGCAGCAGCACACGAGCCCGCGCATGCTCGCCGAGCTGCGCCATCGCGATGCCGCGCAGCGCCAGTGCCGGCGGGTCGTCGCGCAGCGCCACGCGCTGGAGCGCACCGAGCGCATCGCCCATGGCAAGGGCGCGCGCGGCGGCGGCGATCAGCGCATCCATGGCGGGGGGCTCAACGCGAATTCGGCACGAGCGTGACCAGCCGCGGCGTTACCCGGCCTCCGGCGATGCGAAGCTCCCCCACCGAAATCGGCAACGTGAAGCGGCGCGGCCCGGCACTGCCCGGGTTGACGTACAGCACACCCGTGCGCTCGGTCAACGACGGCTTGTGCGAATGGCCGCTGACCACCACCTGGACGCCGGCCTCGGCAGGCACGATGTCCAGCTCGGCGATGTCATGCACCGCATGCAGCCGGACGCCGCCCAGCGCGAGCGTCAGCGCGGCGGGAATGGCCGCGGCCCAGGGCGCGTGGTCGTTGTTGCCGCGCACCACCGACAGCGGGGCGATGGCGGCCAGGCGTTCGAGGATGTCCGGCCCGCCGATATCGCCGGCGTGGACGACGTGGTCGCATCCCGCCAGAAAGGCGAGCGCCTCGGGGCGCAGCAGGCCGTGGGTGTCCGAGATGAGGCCGATGCGCAGCATGGGCCGATTCTGCCGCCGGACAGCGAGAGCCGGCCTTCCCCGGTGTTCCGCTGCGCGATCGATGCCCGCTGCGCGTCAGTGCGCGCGTTGGCAGATCAGAACGACGCCCAGTCGTCGGCGCTCGACACGGCCACGTCGCGGGCAGCGCTCGGCTCGCGCCTGCGGGTCGGTGCGGAAGACGGGCGTGCCGGGGCCGCCCTTGAAGCGACGGCCGGCCGGCGTGTCGCCCCACCGCGCGCGTCGCTGTCCAGCGTGAACCGGCTCACCACCTGCGACAGGCTGCCGGCCTGCTCCTGCAGCGAGCCGGCGGCGGCGGCGGCCTCTTCCACCAGCGCCGCGTTCTGCTGCGTGACCTGGTCCATCTGCGTGATGGCCTGGTTGATCTGCTCGATGCCTTGGGTCTGCTCGTGGCTCGCCGCACTGATCTCGCCCATGATGTCGGTCACCCGGCGCACGCTGGCCACGATCTCTTCCATCGTCTGGCCCGCTTCGGCCACCTGGTGGCTGCCCGCCTCGACCTTGCTCACCGAGTCGTCGATCAGGCCCTTGATTTCCTTGGCCGCTGCGGCCGAGCGCTGCGCCAGGCTGCGCACTTCCGAGGCCACCACCGCGAAGCCGCGGCCCTGCTCGCCGGCGCGGGCTGCTTCCACGGCAGCGTTCAGCGCCAGGATGTTGGTCTGGAAGGCAATGCCGTCGATGACCGCGATGATGTCCACGATCTTCTTGGACGATGCGTTGATCGAGCCCATGGTGTTCACCACCTGGCTGACGACGGTGCCGCCGCGCACGGCCACTTCCGACGCAGATGCCGCCAGCTGGTTGGCTTGGCGCGCGTTGTCCGCGTTCTGCTTGACGGTCGAGGTGAGTTCCTCCATCGAGGCGGCCGTCTGTTCCAGCGAGCTGGCCTGCTCTTCGGTGCGCGAGGACAGGTCCTGGTTGCCCGAAGCGATCTGGCTCGAGGCCGTGGCGATGGTGTCGGTGCCCTGGCGCACTTCGCCGACCACCTTGGCGAGGCTGTCGTTCATGGCCTTCAGCGCACTGAGCAACATCCCGGTCTCATCCGTCGTCTTCGGCTCGATGCGGCTGGTGAGGTCGCCCGCCGCGACGGTCTGCGCGATCTGCACGGCTTCGCGCAATGGCCTGGCCACGATGCGAGCCACCCAGAAGGCGAGGGCCAGGCCGATGGCGATGCCGCCGAAGATCACGCCGATGACCCACGCGCGGGACGAGACATAGAGCGCCGTGGCGTCGTCGCTGGCCTTGTCGCCGCCGGCGACGTTGATCTGGATCAGCTTGTCCAACTGCTCGACGATTTTTCGGTAGGCGTTGAACACATCGGCGCGGACGAAGGCGCGCGCTTCTTCATCGCGCCCGGCCGTGGACAGGGCGAGCAGCTTGTCGTGAACAGCCAGGTAAGGCGGCATCGCGGCCAGCATCTGCGCCGTGATCTCCTTCTGTTCGGCCGTCGAGGAGATCTTCTGATAGGTCGCCAGGCTCTTTTGCAACTCGGCCCAGATGCCGGTCATCGATTTCTCGTAGAAGACGCGATCTTCGCTGCTCTCGGACAACAGGTGATTGAGTTCGGTCGACCGGTAGCGCGCCAGGATGATCTTGATCTCGAGCAGGACGCGTGCGCTGGGCATCCAGTTGTCGGCCAGGTCGGTGGCCTTCTGGTTGACCTTGCCCAGTTGAACGACGGAGAACGCGCCCAGGCCGGCCATGAGGGTCAGGACGATGACGAAGGACAGAAGCAGCTTGTTGGCCAACTTCAGGTTGTAGAACGCTTTCATGGTGCTTTCGACGAAGAGGGGTGCCGACGTCCGGCGGCGCTGGAACGGGAGAACGGAAGAACGTCTTCGTCTATCGGCAGCTCGCCCTGAAAATTAAGGGTTATCCCGCATATCGGCTGCAATGGCCCTTCGACACCTTCGGAAACCTCGGTCACGGCGGGCGCCGGATGCCGGCACAGTTTGTTTCGCAGTGCCTGTCGACTTCGGCAGGGGCTCAGGCGTTGAAATGCACACCACTTCACCCCGGTCCATGACATACCCCACCCTGCGCCGCCTCGGCACGACGACTTTCTTCTTCATGGCGCTGCTGGCCGGTGCCGGCGCACAGGCGCGCACCGACATCGGGGTCAGCATCGGCGTCCCCGGCGTGGTGGTGTCGCCCGGCTATGGCTATGCCCCGGCGCCCATCTACGCGCCGCCACCGCCGCCCGTGTACTACGCGCCGCCACCACCGGTCTATCGCCCGCCCGTGTATCTGCAGGCGCCGCCCGTGGAATACGTGCCCGCGCCGGGCTACGCGCCCTACTACGCCGTGCCGCGTCCGCGCTACTACGACGACCGCCGCTACCCGCCGCCCGGCTATCGCCGCGACCGCGACCACGACGGCATCCCCGATCGCTACGACGGCTACGACAACCGGCGCGATTACTACCGCCGTTGATCGGGACGCGGCAGCGCTGTCTGCTCTCCGCAGGATTCGAACGACAGGTGTTCAAGGTAGAGAATCGGCTCTACCCAACGTCTTTCGAGGTGCGGAAATGGATCGGACATTCGACGCGATGATGGCGGCGCTCGAGGCGGGCGACTTGGTCGCCGCGCTCAAGGTGCTCAACGAGCAAGTCGCTCAACGCTACAGCGCGGTGTATCGCTTGACACCGGATCGGCGGCTGGAGAACGTCGCGTTCGTCGACAAGTTGGACCTGCCGTACCCCGAGCACCTGCGTGCCGTGCCGTATGGCATGAGCTTCTGCCAATTCACCTTCGCCCACGGCGAGTTTCAGACATCCGATTCGTCAATGGACCGGCGGCTCGACGGGCATCCGTACAAAGGGCTGGTCAACTCGTACCACGCCGTACCGCTGGTCGGGGACGACGGTGAAGTGACAGGAACGATCTGCCATTTCGACCTGGATGCCGCTCCGCTGGCCGACGAGAATTTCGTGTTGCTCAAGCGGGCGGCCCGCGTCATTCAAGTTCATCTTCCGCATCCGAGATCTGCGAACGGCCCTGGCTCCGCATCGGAGACGTAGTCAGCGTGCCGCAGCTTCGGCGTGGCGCAACTGCAGCAGCCGCACGTCGACCCGCCCTGCGCGGAAGCCGGCCTCGCAGTAACTCAGGTAGTACTCCCACAGACGCTTGAACGCCGCATCGAAGCCCAGCGGTTCGATGGTGGGCCAGGCCGCCAGGAAGCGCTGCCGCCATTCGGCCAGCGTGGCCGCATAGCTCATGCCGAAGGATTCGGCCACCTCGAGCGTCAGCCCGGCACGCGCGGCCTGTGTGCGCAATGCCTCCAGAGGCGGCAGCATGCCGCCGGGAAAGATGAAGCGCTGGATGAAGTCGGGCGTCTCGCGGTACGAGGCGAACTGCGCCTCGTCGATGGTGATGACCTGCACCACCGCCACGCCGTCGTCGGCGAGCCGGTCGCGCAGCGTGTCGAAGTACACCGGCCAGTAGCGCTCGCCGACCGCCTCGAGCATCTCGATGGACACGATGCGGTCGTAGCGGCCGTCGACGTCGCGGTAGTCCTGCAGGCGCAGGTCGATGCGCGCGTCCAGCCCTTTTGCCGTGACCTGCTCACGCGCATGCGCGAGTTGCTCGGTCGACAGTGTGAGGCCGGTGACCTGCGCACCGCCCTCCCCGCCAAGCGCCAGCGCGAGTGCACCCCAACCACAACCGATCTCCAGCACGGTCGAACCGGGCGCGAGTTCGAGCAGCTCGACGATGCGCGCCAGCTTGGTCGCCTGCGCCTGTTCGAGCGTCTCGTCGCCCGGGGCGTAGAGCGCGCTCGAATAGATCAGCTGCGGATCGAGCCACTGCGCATAGAAGGCGTTGCCCAGGTCGTAGTGGAAGGCGATGTTCTGGCGGCTGCCGCGCCGCGTATTCGAGCGCAGGCCATGCGCCAGGCGGCCGAGCCAGCGCGCCGGCAGCGAGGGCTCGTAGGCGCGACCGCAGCCGGCCTCGTTGCGGATGCCGAATTCGAGCAGCGCGCTCAGGTCGGGGCTCGACCAGTCGCCGTCGCGGTAGCTTTCGGCCAGGCCGATGTCGCCGCGCAGCACCATGCGCGCGAGCGGCCGCCAGCGGTGCAGCGTGACGGCGGCATGCGGGCCGGGCTGCGCGCCGCGGCCGAGCACGCGCTCACCATTGGGCAACTCGACCAGCAACGAACCGCAGCGCACACCGCGCAGCAACCGCACCAGCAGGCGGCGCAGCGGGCGCCGCGTCCACGAGGCCATCGTGGTGCCATCGGCCAGGTGCAGGACATCGGCCTCCAGGCCGTTCGGTGCGGAGGTGGAAGTGCTCATGGTTCGGGGCTTGCCACGATGGTGACGGGCTGTGCGGGTGCCGGCGGGCAGCGGCGCAGGGGGGCGCCCTTCAGCCAAAGCCGCAGGGCTTCCCAATGAATGGCCACTACTACCTTCAGGGTGAGCAGCGGGTGCGTGACGAAGGCCAGCGCGAGCGCGCCATCGGTCAAAGGCTGGCGGCGTGCGTCGATGCGCGCGACGAGCACCGGCCCGTCGACATCGGCCACGGTGATGCCCACGGCCAGCCCGGGTCGGTCAGGCGCCGGCGGCTCGATGCGGAAGGCATAGCGCATGTCCAGGTCCATGAAGGGCGACACGTGGAAGCGCTTGGCGCAGTGCTGGTCGATGTGCGTCGCCTGGCGTTGCGCGTCGTCGACCGGGATCAGGTAGCTGTGGCGCTGGCCGAAGGTGTTGTTCACCTCGTAGAGGATGGCCTGCAGCCCGCCCTCGGGCCGCTCGCAGTAGTACACGCTCAGCGGGTTGAAGGCATAGCCGAGGATGCGCGGCATGGTGAGCAACCGGATCGCGCCGCCGCCCGCCAGGCCGGCCGCGTGCAGCTGGCGCTCGACATGCGTGCGCAGGCCGTCGCCCTCCCCGGCGCCGTAGTCGCGCTCGTGCAGGCTGAACAGGTTGAATCGGTTCAGCGAGAACAGCCGCAGCCGCTGTGCCAGCGCGGGCAGCGCGTCGATGTCGACCAGCAGCGAGAACACGCGGTACTGCAGCCGATGCCGCGCCGGCTTCAGCCGCTGGTGCATCACCCGGCCGACGTAGAGCGCGCCGTCCGCCGTCAAGCCAGCGCCCCACTCGTCGACATCGCCGATGTCGCCGATGTCGTGGGAAGGCGGATGCGGCCGGATTCGTTGGCCACCGACCAGGGCCGGCGCACGCCGCCCAGCGCTTCGGCCACGGCCAGCCCGGCCTGCAATCCGTCTTCGTGGAAGCCCGAGCCGAAGTACGCACCGCAGAACCAGGTGCGGCGGCGGCCCTGCAGCGACCACAGCGCATCCTGCGCGCGGATCGCCGCCATGTTGAACAGCGGGTGCTCGTAGATCTCGCTGCGGATCAGGTGCTCCGGCCGCGGCTCGCGGGTCGGGTTGAGCGTGAGGAACAGCGGCGTTTCCTGCGGGATGTCCTGCAGCCGGTTCATCCAGTAGGTGACGCACGGCGGCTGCTGGCGGCGGCGGTCGGCGGCGTAGTTCCAGCTCGACCACACGGCGCGGCGCTGCGGCATCAGCGCCGGGTCGCTGTGCAGCACAGCGCGGTTGCGGCTGTAGCCGAAGGCACCCAGCACGCGCTGCTCGTCGTCGCTGGCGTCGGGCAGCAGGCGCAACGCCTGGTCGGCATGCGTGGCGATCACGACCTGGTCGAAGCGCTCGGCGCTGCGGGCACCTTCGGCCCGCACGTAGGCGCCATCCTCGTCACGCCGCACCTCGACCGCTGCGCTGTCGAGCCGCAGGCGATCACCCAGGCCTTCGATCAGTCGCTCGACATAGCGTGCGCTGCCGCCGGTCACGGTGCGCCAGCGCGGGCGATTGGTCAGCTGCAGCAGGTGGTGGTTCTCGCAGAAGCGCACGAAGGCTTCGGTCGGGTAGTCGCCCACGCGCGCGGCCGGGGTCGACCAGATGGCCGCCGCCATCGGGTAGAGATGGTCGTCGCGGAAAGCCTGGCCGTAGCCGCGTGCGTCGAGGTAGCTGTCGAGCGGAACGAGCCCGAAGCGCTCGGCATCGCCCGGCGCCTGGCGGTAGAAGCGCACCAGGTCGCGCAGCATCGACCAGAAGCGCCCGCTCACCAGGTTGCTGCGCTGCGCGAACAGGCCGCGCAGGTCGGTGCCCGAATACTCGAGCGCGCCCTGGTCGAGGCTCACGGCGAAGGACATTTCGGAGGCCTGCGTCGCCACCCCCAGGTGCGCGAAGAGCGCGCTGAGGTTCGGGTATGCGGCCTCGTTGTAGACGATGAAGCCGGTGTCGACCGCGATGCGGCCATCCGGGCCCGGCACCTCCACCGTGTTGCTGTGGCCGCCGGGCCGGCTGTCGGCCTCGAACAGCGTCACGCGGTGGCGCTGCGACAGCAGCCAGGCGGCCGACAGCCCCGAAATACCGCTGCCGATGACGGCGACATCGAGCACCGCGCCGTCCGAGCCGAGGGTGGGCGGCAAGCCGTCGTCGTGGGCAGTGGCGAAGGTCAAGGGCAGCTCCGGAAGTTCATGCGTCGGCTCTTCTACGCAGCCACGGCCGGTTTGGATTCGTTTCAGTATCGCCGTGATCTAATCGCGCCGATGGTGCGTATGCCGAGCATGAACACCGCCCGACAACCCACGGCGCCAGCCTCTTCGCGGAATCCATCGCGGTCGCCCTGGCTGTCGATCGTGACCCTGCACCCAAGCCGCGACACGATGCCCACAAGCGAAGAACTCAACCGGCTGGCCCAGGCCGTGGCGCAATCCGCCGACCGCCAGGCCTTCGCGGCCCTGTTCAAACATTTCGCGCCCCGCGTGAAGACCTACCTGGTCCGCCTCGGCACGGCCGACGGGCTGGCCGAGGAGCTGACGCAGGAAGCGATGGTGAGCGTGTGGCGCAAGGCCGGCACCTTCGACGCCGAGCGCGCCAGCGTGTCGACCTGGATCTTCACCATCGCGCGCAACCTGCGCGTGGACCACTTCCGCCGCATGGGCAATCGCACCGTCGAGGCCGACGAGCACGATGCCGACGAGATGGCCGACACCCAGCCCCAGCCTGACGAACTGCTGCTCACGCACCAGCGCGAGGCTGGCCTGCGCCAGGCGATGGAGCGGCTGCCGGCCGAGCAATTGCGCGTGCTGCGCCTGTCTTTCTACGAGGAACAGCCTCACGCACAGATCGCCCGCGAACTGGGCATCCCGCTGGGCACGGTCAAGTCGCGCGTGCGGCTCGCCGTGATGCACCTGCGCCGACTTCTCGACGGACTCGAATGATGACGATCCAGCACCATCCCGACGACGACCTGCTCCTCGCCCTGGCGACCGGCAGCCTCGCGCGCGGCCACTCGGTGGTCGTGGCCAGCCACCTGGAACACTGCGCGCAGTGCCGACAGCGTGTCGAGATGCTCGAAGCCGTGGGCGGCGCGATGCTGGACGCGCTCCCGCCCACCCTGCTGGCGCCCGAAGCGCTGGCACGCACGATGGCTGCCATCGACGCACCCGTGGAACGCGCCAACGCCCGCCAGCCGGCACCGCACCCCGAACTGCCGGCCGGCATGCGCTGGCCGCAGTCGCTGGCCGGGTGCAGCGCCACCCGCTGGCGCTGGCTCGGCCCCGGCATGCGCTGGAGCCGCGTGACGCTGCCCGACGATTCGGCCGCCAATGTCTTCCTGCTGCGCATCGGTGCCGGCAAGAACCTGCCGGCGCACACCCACAGCGACTGCGAACTGACCCAGGTGCTGTACGGCGCCTTCCATGACGGCCGAGCCCGCTTTGGCCCCGGCGACTTCGACGAGGCCGACGGCAGCTTCGAGCACCAGCCGGTGGTCGAGGCCGGCGGCGAATGCATCTGCCTGGCCTCGGTCGACGGCCGCGTGCTGTTCAAGGGCGCGATCGCGCGCACGCTGGGTGCGCTGGTGGGTATGTGACAGCGCCCCGGCCGCTCAGCGGCCGGTGATCGCCATCGTGATGCGCGCTGCCGCGGCGGCCGACACCGCCGTCACGAAGGTGCCCCAGCACAGGTCGGCGATCGTGACCGTCCACGACCAGTTCTTGAGCGTCGCCTGGTTGGTCAGGTCGTAGGTCGCATACGCCATCAGCCCCAGCATCGCGCCGTAGCCCAGCGCGGTCATCCAGCGGCCGCTCTGCAACGCCGGCGTGACGGCGAAGACCACCACACCCGCGATGTAGATCAGATAGAAGGCCACGGCGGGCGCCAGCGCAAAACGCTCCAGCATGATCGAACCCATCGCGGGCCGGTAGAGCCGGTCGGCCATCGTGCCGAGCCAGATGGCGTCGAGCGCCAGGAAGACGACGGCCGTCGAGATGTAGGCAATGGCGTAGTGCCGGATGGACATGGGGAGCTGCTCCTGGAATCGATGGCGCGGCACGGATCGTGCCTCGACTCCGTACGCATCGGGGGCCGCGCCCGGATCACCTCAGGCGATAGCTCAGCTTGCGCCCACCGCCGACGGTCGAGTCCAGCCCGACCCACTCGCCTTGCGCCGTGTACCAGACATCCACCGGCTGCGCCGGCCCGTCGATGCGCCAGCGCACCGCCGGCACCGTCTGCCCGCGCGCCTCGACCGTGCCGCTGGCGACGCGGCTGACCTGCACTGCTTCGTGGCGACCGGTCTGCGCATTGAGCAGCCGCGACTGCTGACGGATGGCGGGGTTCCAGTAGGCGAAGCTCATGGCGCAGCCCTCGATCGGCTGCGTATCCTCCCCCGTCACCACCTTCAACACATCGCCCGCGGCCTCCGCCGTGACGCGGCTCGGAGTGCCGTCGTCGTCGGTGCTCGCCACGAGCGAACGCAGGCAGTTACCGCGCCACTGCTCCGCTGCCCGGTGCGTGTAGCGGTAGACGGTCAGGCCCATGAGCTTCACCGCAAAGCGCGCATCGCTCAGCACCGTGCGCGCCTCGGGCGGCCCGCCGACGGTGAAGCGGTGCTCGCCGATCGGCTTGTCGTCGAGCAGCACCTGAAAGTCGTAGGTGGTGTCGGCGGCGCCGGCCACCAGCGGCACGGCGCTCAGCCAGGCCGCGATGCCCAAGCGCCATCGCGCACTCACGCCGGGTCCTTCGGCGGCCCCGGCACGAAGGCGTTGGTGCGCGCGATGTAGTCGCGGTAGGCCGGGCGGCGCTCGGTGATGTCCTTTTCCAGCAGGCTCACGCCCGACACCTTGAGCAACAGGACCGTCATCAGCAGCGGCGACACCACGCTCCATGCCGCGCCCCAGCCCGCGCCGCCCAGGGCGACCAGCCACAGCCCCCACCACACGCAGGCTTCGCCGAAGTAGTTGGGGTGGCGGGTGAAGCGCCAGAGGCCACGATCCATCACCTGGCCCCGATGGCGCGGGTCGGCCTTGAAGCGGGCCATCTGCGCGTCGCCGATCGCCTCGAAGACGATGCCGAACGCGGCGAGCGCCAGCCCGGCGATGTCGAGCACACCCCACGGCCGCATATCGCCGAGCGCGGCCAGGAAAGGCGTGGCCACGACCCAGGCCAGCACCGCCTGCAGCAGGAACACCAGGTACAGGCTCTTCACCCCGAAGTTCGGCTGGTTGCGTTGGCGGATCTGCCGATAGCGGCGGTCTTCGCCATGGCCCCAGTTGCGCCACGTGATGAACAGGCTCAGCCGCAACGCCCAGAGGCTGCCCAGCGCCAGCATCCACAGCGGGCGTGGTCCGGCTTCGGGCGTCTGCAGGAAGAACACCCAGCCGGCCCCGACGATGGCCAGCGACCAGACCCGGTCGACCAGGCTGGCGTCGCGTCGCACCAGGCTCGCCGCCCAGGTGAGCAGCAGCACGCCCACGGTGAACCCCAGGCCAGCGAAGGCGACGGACCAGCGCAGCTCAGACACGGGCCGGCTCCGGCACCGCCACGCCATCGAAACGCGTCGCGAGCGTCACCATCACCGGCATCAGCACCGCCCACACCAGCGCCAGCGTCCCCAGCGCCTCGGTCGGATGCAACAACTGCGCCCCACCCAGCCGCGCGCCCGAGCTGAAGGACAGCGGCCCCAGCGCCGCACCCATCACCGCCGCCAGCACCGTGCGGCCGCGCAGCCAGCGCATCGTCACATTGAGCGCGATGGCGAGCAGCCCCCAGAGCGCCACGATCCAGTAGGGCGCCAGCGTCGGCCACGGCTGGCCGGACGGATAGGCCACGTGGCCCTGCCGAACGATCGCGGACTCGACGACGACGCCGATCAGGCACGCCAGCGCCACCAGCAGCGCCTCTCGCGCGGGCCGGGCCGACACCGCCAGGTGCCAGGCGACGGCGGCCGCCACGCAGGCGGTGCCGAGCAGCGGCCGCTCGTGCGCGGCACCCAGAACCGCGGCGAACCAGGCGCATTGGAAGACGACCGCGTTGGTCCACTGCATCGCACGCGTGGGCCACAGCGTCGGCGACATGGCGCTTGGCAAGGCGGTGTCGACGGAAACGTGCATCACGCCACCAGCGAAGCGACGCTGGGCGCCGATCGCACCGGCGCGGGCCGCACGGTCTCGACACGCACCCGCTTCTCGAACAGGTAGTGGCTGACCCACCAGCGCTGCCCGCCGTCGTAGCCGAAGAGTTCCGACACCGACAGGAAGAACAGTCGCCACCGGACCCACCACACCGAGGCGTCAGCGCCGTAGGTCTGGCGGAACAGCGGCATCAGCGTCGCGGCACGGTCGTCCATGTTGCGCAGCCACGCCTCCGCGGTGCGCTGGTAGTGCGTGCCATTCCAGCGCCACTGCTGCAGCACCCGCAGGTCGTCCTGGCAGTGCAAGGCGAGGTCATCGCTGGGCATCATGCCGCCCGAGAAGAAATGGCGGCTCATCCAGTCGCTCGCATCGCGTTCGACGAACGGGTACGGCGCCCCGCGGTAGGCGAAGACGTGCATGAAGAACCGGCCCTCGTCGCGCAGCCAGCGGGCCACGTTGGCGAAGGCCTGCGGCCAGTTGCGCAGGTGCTCGAACATCTCGACCGACACCACGCGGTCGAAGCGCGCGGCCGTGTCGAACACGTTGATGTCGCAGGTGACGACCCGCACGTTGGTCAACCCCAGGCGCTCGGCCTCGGCCTCGATGTGGGCGCGCTGCGAGTGCGAGTTCGACAACGCGGTGATGCGGCTGCCGGGGTAGCGCGCCGCCATCCACAGCGTGAGCGACCCCCAGCCGCAGCCGAGCTCGAGCACGTCCTGCCCGTCGGCCAGGCCGGCACGTTGGCAGGTGGCGTCGAGCGCAGCCGCCTCGGCGGCCGACAGCGTCTGGACGCCCTCGGGCCACCAGCAGCTGCTGTATTTGCGGTGCGCGCCCAGCACCTCGCCGAAGAAGGCGGCGGGCACTTCGTAATGCTGCTCGTTGGCTTTCTCGGGCAGCGGCGCCAGCGTGGCCCCGCGCATCTCCTGCAGAAAGGCGGACGTCAATTCGGCCGCCGCATCCGTCTCGTCCGCATGCATCTCGCCCAGGCGCGCCTTCAACAGGCGGCGAATGCCGACGCGGATGAGGCGGTCGGGCACCAGCCCCCGCTCGACGGATCGGATCGCGATTTCGGTGGCATGCGGCATGGGCGTTTCCTCGGGCACGGCCCCCGGATGCGGAAAGGCCTGCCAACCTTACGCAGCGAGCGACGCCTTGGATCAGCCGCTGTCCGCCCCGCGTCGCCTCGCCAGCTGCCGTGGTTCGCTCCTACACCACGACTGCGCGCCCACCGAGCGCCTGCGGCCCTTGTCCGCGGCACGCTGTGCGCTGTTCGAACTCACCTCCCCGACTGGAACCCCTTTCATGAAAATCGTGCTGTGGATCATCTTCATCATCTTCCTCATCGGCCTGGCCGTCGTGTTGGGGCTCGGCAAGCTGATCTTCTGAATACATCCGCTTTCGCACCCGCTCCCGCCCATCGGCGGACACCTGGCGCGCGCAGAATGGCGACATGCCCATCCGCTACGACATCGTCCACACCACGGTCTACCGCTACCGCACGCCCGTGACCTTCGGCGAGCATCGCGTGATGTTCCGCCCGCGTGACAGCCATGACCTTCGGGTGCTGGCCACCGACCTGCAGGTGAGCCCGGAGGCGATCGTCCGGATGATCCAGGACCCGCACTCCAACTCGGTGGCGCTGGTGCAACCGATCCGGCCGGCCACCGAGCTGCGCCTGGTGTGCTCGTTCACCATCGAGCGGGCCGACGTGACGCAGGACCTGTCGCTGCTCGCCCCCTCGGCCGAATACCTGCCCTTCGCCTACTCGGTGCAGGACCGGCTCGACCTCGAGCACTACCTGCGGCCCCACCATGACGACCCGGACGGGAAGCTGATCGCCTGGGCGCACCAGTTCTTCCGGCACGACGGCCCGACCGGCACGCGCGACCTGCTCAGCCGGATGAACCAGCACATCAACCAGAACTTCCGCTACGAGACGCGCGATGAGGAAGGCACGCAGACCCCGCTGCAGACGCTGGCCCTGTCCAGCGGCAGTTGCCGCGACTACGCCTTGCTGATGATGGAAGCCGCCCGGCGCCTGGGTGTGGCCACGCGTTTCGTCTCGGGCTACCTGTACGACGCGGCGCTCGACGACAACGCGGTGGGGAACGGCGAGGCGACCACCGGAGCGGGCGCAACCCATGCCTGGCTGCAGGCCTACCTGCCCGGTGCGGGCTGGGTGGCTTACGACCCGACCAACAACCTGCTGGGCGGCAGCCAGCTCATCCGCGTGGCGGTGGCCCGCGACCCGGCCTTCGCCGCCCCGGTGTCCGGCAGCTGGTACGGCGAGCGCGATGCCTACGAGGGCCTGGACGCCACGGTCCAGGTGAAGCGGCGCCCGGGTTGAAAAACAGCCGTGTAGGTGCTGTCCTAAAGCGGCAGTAAATCACAACTGTTAACTTGGCGAATCCCAGCCCGCGGATGGGCTCGCTACAGTCGGCGACTTGGTTACATTCAGTTAACAATGACCCCCACTTTCGACCCCGCTCAAGTTGCAACCGCGGCACCCGGCAAGCACACCGATCCGCAACACATCGCGACGGCGCTTCACGCGTTGGATCAGGTGCTCGGCACCCTGAAGCAGCGCGACAACGTGCCCTTCTACGGCCCCACGCTGCTCGCGTCGATGAACGAACTCGACCAGCGCCTGGCGGTGGAGGCCGAGCAGGCCCGCTACGGTGCAGAGCCGGAGCATTCGGCCCTGCAGTTCTGCGTGACGGCCGCGATCGCCCTGCTGGAGGTGAGCCAGGCGCTCATCCACCAGGCGCAGAACCCGACGCCGCAGGAGCGCGAGCGCCAATGGAAGACGCTGGTGGCCTATACCAAGACCGCAGGTCGGTCGGCCTACCGCGCTGCATCGATCCTGACGGACCAGAAGGACTACTGATGCAACCGTTTCGCGACGCCGCGTGACGGGTCTCGTCTGTCCGAACTGCGGCACGGGCAACCGCGCCAGCGCCAGCTTCTGCATGCGATGCGTGACCGCACTCGCGACGGACGGGCTGCCGAACGACGAGCGCACGGTACGAATCGCCCCGCCCGCCGGCGCCGTGCCGCTGCCGGCCGCGCCAGCACCGGCGGCCCGCCCGGGCGCGTCGGTGCACGCGCTGCCCGACGGCGCCACGCTCGGCAGCTTCCGTATCGAACGATCGATCGGTGAAGGCGGCTTCGGCATCGTCTACCTGGCCTGGGACGCGGCGCTCGAACGGCATGTGGCCATCAAGGAATACATGCCCTATGCGCTGGCCTCGCGCGAGGGGGAAACGCTCGACGTCAGCCTGCGCACCGAGAACGACCGGCCGGTGTTCGACGCCGGCCTGAAAAGCTTCGTGAACGAGGCCCGGTTGCTGGCCCGCTTCGACCACCCGGCGCTGGTGAAGGTGTTCAGCTTCTGGGAAGCGAACCGCACCGCCTACATGGCCATGCCGTACTACGAAGGCCCCACGCTCAAGGCGGCGCTGGCCGCGCTGAAGCGCCCGGCCTCCGAACAGGAACTGCGCGCCTGGATCGCACCGCTGCTCGAAGCGCTGACGGTGCTTCACGGCGAGCAGTGCTACCACCGCGACATTTCCCCCGACAACGTCCTGCTGACGGCCGGCGGACCGTTGCTGCTGGACTTCGGCGCCGCGCGCCGCGTGATCAGCGACCGGACCCAGGCGCTGACCGCCATGCTCAAGCCCGGTTTCGCACCGATCGAGCAGTACGGCGGCACGATGCTGCAGGGGCCGTGGACCGATCTCTACGCGCTGGCCGGCGTGGTCCGCTATGCGATCACCGGCCGGCCGCCGGTGGCGTCGGTCGCTCGCGTCGTCGACGATGCCCAGCGGCCACTGGCGCAGACGCATGCGGGCCGCTACAGCGAAGGCTTCCTGCGGGCGATCGACACCGCGCTCGCGGTGCGCCCCGAGGACCGGCCGCAGGACGTCACCGCCTTTCGTGCGCTGCTGGCCGTCGGGCAGCCGAGCGATGACGAAGGTGATGATGACGGCGACGGTTTCGCACGCACCCAGCGCATCGCGCGGGACGAGGCGGCGCCCACCGCCGTCGGCGCGCCGACGGCGCACGACGACCACCATTTCTATGCGACCACCCTGCGTGCGCCGATGGCCTTGCCGCCTCGGCGGCGCGCGCTGGCACCGATGCTGGGGGTGATCGCCCTGGCCAGCGCAGCGGCGGCGATGTGGTGGGCCTGGCCTGCTGCATCGGTGAAGCCGACGGCGGCGCAGCCCGATGCCGCCCCGACGGCAAGGGCGGCCCCTGCAGCAGACAGTGCGGCGCCGGCGCCCACACAAAACCCGCCCATGCTGGCCCCATCGGCACCGGTGATCGCTCCGCCGGTCGCGGTCGACACCGCCCCTTCACGGCCGGCTGCCGTCGCCAAATCGGCCCCTCTCGGCCCATCCACGGAACGCGCGCTCCCCCACCCGAGTGCAGCCAAGTCCGTGCAGCCCCGAACGACACGCAGCGAACAGGAGGTTACATCCTCCTACACACAGGCTGCGCGGCCGCCTAAGTGCGGCGAGCTGGTCCTGAAGGCATCGTTGGAGGCGCTCGCTCCAGACGAGATGGCTTTCCTCAAAAGCAGATGCCGATAACACGCCCCCCGAACCGTCCTTGCGCGCCCCGCTCCGCATTCATCGCCCTCTGCCTTGGCCTTGCCGGCGGCATGCTCGTCGTGGGTTGCGCCGCACCGGCCAAGCCCCCCACGGCCGCCATCGACAACGAGAAGCGTCCGCTGGCCGATGCGATCCGGGTCGCGACCGCGGGCTTGCTTCAACAGTTGCCACAGAACGCCGGAAGAGAGCGCCGGGTGGCGGTGCTCGACCCGACGCTCGATGCCGGCACCGGCCAGCAGACCAACGCAACGATCTTGGTGGACAAGGCCGTCGCTGAGCAGGCCGCGCAAGGCGGTGCGTTCGAGGTGCTGCCCTTCGAGGCGACCAGCCTCGCCAAGGCGAGCCACCTGCTGACCGGCACGCTGCAACGCACGCAAGGCGGCTACGGCGTGAACCTCGCGCTGGTCGACCTGAAGGCCGGCACCGTGGCGGCCCAGTCGTCCGCGATGGCCCGACCCGACGGCGTCGACATGCGCCCCCTGGCCTACTACCGCGACAGCCCGGTGGTGGTGAAGGACAAGGTGATCGACGGCTACGTGCGCACCGCCATCACGTCGCCCGGCCAGAAGGCCGACGCGAACTACCTGCAGCGCATCGCCGCAGCCACCGTCATCAACGATGCGACCATGCTCTACAACGCGGCGCGCTACCGCGAGGCGCTGGGCGAATACCGCAGTGCGCTCTCGATGCCCGCGGGCGACCAGATCCGCGCGCTCAACGGCCTGTATCTGTCGCACGTCAAGCTCGGACAGATGGCCGAGGCGGAAGAGGCCTTCGGCCGGCTGGTGTCCTATGCCATCGCGGCGAACAGCCTGGGCGTCAAGTTCCTCTTCAACCCAGGCAGCGTCGACTTCTGGGCCGACCCGAAGGTGACCAGTGCCTATGGCATGTGGCTGCGGCAGATCGCCAAGCAGACGAGCGCGGCGAAAGTCTGCATGGACGTCATCGGCCACAGCAGCGCGACCGGCACCGAAGCGGTCAACGACGCGCTGTCGCTGCGCCGCGCGGCCTCGATCAAGCGCCGGCTCGGCGTCGAGATGCCCGAAGTGCTGAACCGCCTGCGCACCCAGGGCATGGGCGCCAAGCAGAACATCGTGGGCACCGGATCCGACGACGTGGTCGACGCGCTCGACCGCCGCGTCGAATTCGCGATCATCGATTGCCCGGTCTAGGCCCTGGCCGTTGGATCGCAGCGCTGCTGGTCGCCGCGGCGGTCGGGACGGCGTACGCCGTCTACACCGGCGCGTTGTACATCCCCGACCGCCACAACCCCTGGGCGCCGCTCGACGCGCAGGCCCCACCCGACCGCTGGGCCCACTTCAAGCTGGCGCGCGCCAAGGCCGACCCGGCGCGCTGCCTCGCCGCACTCGCGCGCACCGACATGCAGTACGAGCCGGTGCCGGATCGCAGCACCGGTGAAGGCTGCGGCTTCAGCAATGCCGTGCGCCTGCAGTCCGCCGCGGTGCGCTTCGGCGGCTCGCTCACGCTCAGTTGTCCGATGGCGCTGTCTTTCCATCAGTGGGAGCGGCATGGCCTGCAACCCGCGGCCGCTGAGCGCGTCGGTCAGCGCCTGGTCGCCATCGAGCACGCAGGCAGCTACGCCTGCCGCAACATCAACCGCGGTGAAGGGGCAGTGCCGGGCGCATCGCGCAGCCGCCATGCGACGGCCGATGCGCTGGACGTGACGGCGTTCGTGCTGGCGGACGGCCAGCGCGTCACCGTGCAGAACCGGTGGAGCCTACCCGCGAACGACAGTGATCGGGCCGGTCACCTGCTGCTGCGCGACGCCTACGCCGCGGCATGCCGCTACTTCGACGGCGTGCTGGGGCCGGACTACAACGCCGCGCACCGCGACCACTTCCATCTGGAAACCGGCGGCTATTCGATGTGCCGCTGAGCGCACACGCAAGCCCCGGCTGCAGTGCGCGGTTCACCTTGTCTGCAGGACGAGGCGACGACGTGCTGTGGCGACGTGACATAAGGCCGCAATCGTGACGGCGAATGCAGGGCTGTCCCTCAGCATTCCTGGCGGCCTGCCGATAGGAAGAAGCGCCCTCTTCGCCTCTTCCCACCCGCACCGCACACCGCCGGCACAACCACTCCACCAAAGCCATCATGAACGCGTTCTACAACCTGAAGCTCGCCAGCAAGCTGCTTCTGTCCTTCATCTTCGTCCTCGCCCTGACCGTCGGCCTGGGTGTGTTCTCGGTCATCCAACTCAGCAAGGTCAACCAGAAGTCGACCGACCTGGCCGAGAACTGGATGCCCAGCGCCCGCATGCTGCTGGAACTCAAGACAGATCTGGCGCGCTACCGCACGAACGAGCTGCAGCACATCATGTCGGAGACCTCGGAAGACCGCGGCAACTACGAGAAGGCCATGGGCATCCTGTGGGAGCAGTTGCAAAAGAACCTGGTCACCTACCAGAAACTGCCGGCCGAAGGTGAAGAGAAGGAGCTCGGCCAGCAGCTCACGGCAGCGATGGCAGCGTACAAGCCGCTGCACGACAAGGTCATCGCCGCCTCGAGCGCTCAGCAAGATGCCGAGGCACGCACACTGATTCGCGGACAGGCGCTGCAGGTCTATCGGACGACCACCGGCACGCTGGACAAGCTGGTGAAGATCAATGTCGACGGCGGCACGCAAGCCAGCGCCGAGGCAAGCACGCTCTATGCGTCGTCCCGCGCCTGGGTCATCGGCGCGATCGTCGGTGCCATCGCGATCGGGCTCGCGCTCGCAGTCTTCATCGCCCGTCTGGTTGCCACCCCGCTGCGCCAAGCCGTCCAGATCGCCCAAACCGTCGCGGCGGGCGACCTCACCAGCCGCATCGAGCCGAAGACGACGGATGAGACCGGGATGTTGCTCAGTGCGCTGAAGGCCATGAACGACAGCCTCGCCAAGGTAGTCGGCGAAGTCCGCCACGGCACCGACACCATGGCCACCGCCTCGAGCCAGATCGCTTCGGGCAACCAGGACCTGTCCTCGCGCACCGAGCAGCAGGCCAGCTCGCTGGAAGAGACCGCTGCGTCGATGGAAGAACTCACCTCGACCGTCAAGCAGAACGCCGACAACGCGCGCCAGGCCAACCAGCTGGCCGTCTCCGCCTCGGAAGTGGCCGTGCGCGGCGGCAGCGTGGTCAGCCAGGTGGTCGACACCATGAGCGCGATCAACACCTCCAGCCGCAAGATCGTG
>NZ_JBPJZI010000012.1:0-145777 GCF_051216395.1 Variovorax cryoconiti
GATCTGCTTGACCGCTTCGATCTTGAATTCTTCGGGGTATCTCTGCTTGCTCATGGCACCTCCTATTGGGCCTCAGGTTTGAGGCTCAGAGGTGTCTAGAAAACCCGGGGCGATTCATGTTGCAGATGAAGTACCGGACGCGAACCTACTATACGGACGCCCAGAAGGCATTGATGTGGGAGCGATGGAAGCAAGGCTGGACGCTCCATCAGATTGCCCAGTTGTTCAATCGATCCCACACGTCAGTGCAGGGAATCCTTTCGCGAACTGGCGGCTTTCGGCCGCCGCCACGCAGCCGCTGTGCGACGGTACTGACGCTGGCTGAGCGCGAAGAGATCTCGCGCGCTGTGGTGGCTGGCTTCTCGATCCGCTCAATTTCTGCCTTGCTGGGGCGCGCGCCGTCGACGATCAGTCGCGAGATCAAGCGCAACGGTGGGCGATTGGACTACCGGGCCACAGACGCAGATTGCGCTGCCTGGGATCGTGCACTGCGTCCCAAGCAATGCAAGCTCGTCGAGAACAGAGCGTTGGCGCGTGTCGTGGCCGACAAGCTTCGGGCGCTGTGGTCGCCGGAACAGATCGCCGGGTGGCTCAAGCATACTTATCCGTGCGACGAGAGCCACCACGTGTCACACGAGACCATCTACCGCAGCGTCTTCATCCAAGCGCGTGGCGCCTTGAAGAAGGAACTGCTGCAGCATTTGCGGCGCACACGCGGCATGCGCCGATCCCGGCATCACACGCAGAAGACCGATATTCATGGGCAGATCGTTGATGCCGTCTCGATCAGCGAACGGCCCGCGTCGGTAGAGGATCGCGCAGTGCCAGGTCACTGGGAGGGAGACCTGGTCTTTGGTAGCCACAACAGCCAGATCGCTACGCTGGTTGAGCGCCAGACGCGGTACGTCATGCTCGTAAAAGTGGACGGCAAGGACACCGAAACGGTCGTCAACGCCCTGATCAAGAACGCTCGAAAACTCCCTCAAGAGCTCTACAAATCGCTGACGTGGGATCGAGGCAAAGAGATGGCTGGCCACAAGCGCTTCACGCTCGCCACTGACATTCAGGTCTACTTCTGTGATCCACGAAGCCCTTGGCAACGCGGCAGCAACGAGAACACGAACGGCTTGCTCAGGCAGTACCTGCCAAAGGGTATCGACATCTCGATCTACTCACAAGCCAAGCTCAATGCGTTGGCGAGACAATTGAATGAGAGGCCGAGAAAGACCCTCGGCTTTCAAACGCCGGCTGAGATGTTCAGCCAGACCGTTGCATCGACCGGTTGAATCCGCCGCCCACAGCCGTCAGAACAATCTCCAGAGTGCCTGCCTGAAAGCCGAAGTTCAGAACGAGGGCACGAACTACAAGCACCGCGCGGCGGTAAGCGATGCCGGCGGGCGTTGCGGTGACGCGCCAGCAGTCCGGATGATGGAGGGGTGATGAGCCTCACAGCGCGAGCTAAGCTGCTCGCTATGACAAGTCAAGTTGCCATCCCCACCGATGAGGAACACCTCAGCAGCCTTGCTCATCCACAAAGCCATTTGTTGAAGCGAGCGTACGCTCAGGTAGACCCCGCAGACACGCCGACCAAGGCGTTGAGCGTGGCTCTTTCCTGCCTGTACCAAGCCGCAACCTGCCATCGACAGTGCCATGGCGGCCCGCACGTCCTCGAAGCCCTGTTTGGTCGTGCCTACAACCTCGGAGTCAGTTCCTGGACATTGATCTGTGTCTGCCAGTACGACGAGGCACTTAACCTTATTCGCGGTCTGAGCGAAATCAACAATCTTGTTTTGCTACTCACAATAGATCAGTCACTTATCTCGAAGTGGCTCAATGCCACCAAGAAGGAGCGGCTCAATGGCTTTGGCCCCGCCGCCGTTCGCAAGGCACTTCTCGCGAAAGGAATGTCGGCGGACTTTGTTGGCGTGGACTGGTACGCAGAGTTTTGCGAGAAATATGTCCACCCGACTCCAACAACCCGTCCCAACCAGCACACTGACGGCCTTCCTGGACAGATCGGCCCGGTCCCTCAAGCCGATGGTGAGCAGTTAGCACTCTCAGAGCTGTTCGAGGCCGCAGTAAGGGCTGCGCTGGCAGCATCTAAGTGGTTCGACATGCCGGATATTGCGGAGAAGCTTCAACGAATGATCGAGGACGAAGCGAAGTGAGCGCGGGTAGCAGTCGTCCATCCTAAGCTTCTGCAATCAGTCTGAAGCAGACGACTCTAAGGGGCCGCCCCTGGCCGTCTCCAGCCCTTCGCCTCAGATACTGATCGAGCCTCTAAACCCTCGCGCGGCGTAGTACGACTCAGCGCCGTTGTGATACACGAAAACCTTGCCGTACCGTCTGTCGCAAAACAGCGCGCCGCCCAGCTTTCTGACGTCAGGCGGGGTTGCCACCCAGCTGGATGTCTTCAAGTCGAACTCACCGAACTGTTGAAGGGCGCGATATTGCACCTCCGTCAGCAGCGACACGCCCATGACGGCAGCCACGTCGATGGCGCTGCCTTTCGGCTTGTTCTGTTTCCGGGAATGCAACGCTTCTTCGTCAAAGCAAAGGCTCCTGCGCCCCTGCGGACTTTCGGCCGCGCAATCGCAGAAAAGGTAGGTGCCGTCATCGTCCGCAGCCCCGATGACATCCGGTTCGCCTCCGGTCGTCTCCATCGCATGGAGCGACTTCAGCTTCTGCGGGCTGCCTTGCAAGCGAACATGAACGTCGGCCCAGTCGATGCCTGGGTGTCGGTGCCTGTGTTGCTCGAAGCGCAGTTTCAACGTACCGATGAACACTTCGCGTTGTTCTGCCTTCATCTCGCTTGCTCCTGTTCCTTGAATCGGATGCCCTGCCTGAATTGTGCTGCGCTCGAATGTCCGTTGTTGGCCAGAGGCGCTCTAGCGGGAAAGGCTCCGCGATTCCGATCCTGCGGGCTCAACACACGGTGCATCCCACGCCGCCGCTGGGCAGCGTCACCTTCCTGTCACAAGGCTCGGGGTTAATCCCCGCAGCCGCGCGGGTGCGCGGCACCCTTGCCCAGGAACTGCACATGACACAACAACAATCGATCTCGGGACGGCCTCTGCTGGCGTCCATCGCCACGGCCCTTCTGGTCGCGGCCTGCGGTGGCGGAGACGGCGGAGGAACCGCCACCGCGGGCAGCGGCGGTGGCCCCGGCACAGCGCCGGTCGCCAAGACCGTCAACGGCGTCTTCCTCGATGCCGCCGTCGAGGGACTGGACTACGTGGCAGGCAACGGCGCGAAGGCTCAGACCGGCGCCAAGGGCGACTTCGTCTGCGAAGAAGGCCAGACCGTGCAGTTCAGCGTCGGCGCCCTGGTGCTCGGCAGTGCGACCTGCGGCACGACCGTGACGCCGCTGACCCTGACGGCCGGCACCGACCTGAAGGCCGACGCCGTGGTCAATCGCCTGCTCGCGTTGCAGAGCTTCGACGAAGACCGCGACCCCTCCAACGGGATCCGTCTGACGGCCGAACTCCGCGCCGCGCTGAAGGCCGGTGCCCTGGACTTCACCGCGCCTGCTGCGTCGTTCGACACCGCCCTCAACGGTCTGCTGGCCGCGTTGCCCGCCAGCTATGCGGACCGCACGGTGGATGCCAACCGCCGCGCGCTGGCGCTCGAGCATTTCCAGAACACGCTCGCCGCGCAGCTCAACACCGTCATCCAGGAATCGGCCACGCAGACCAACGCGCTCGGCACGCTGGCGCTGAAAGTCTCGCGCTACCAGCTGCAGGCCGATGCCAAGTACTACGTGCCGTACGAAGGCGACAACGCCAAGACGCGCGCCGACTTCCCGAACGGTTTCCTGCCGGCCTACGGTTCCGGCCTGGCCTTCAAGGGCACGGCGGCCGATGGGGCGCTGGAGTTCTACGCCATCACCGACCGCGGCCCGAACGGCGACGGCCCGAACGCACCGGTGCCGGGTGCGGCGGCCGGTACGCTCAACATCAGCAAGGTGTTCCCGGCGCCGTCCTTCGCGCCGAGCTTCGGCGTGGTGCGGGTGGGTGCGAACGGCGCGGTGCTGCAGTCGAGCACGCCGCTGCGCCTGAACGCCGACAGGAAGCTCACGGGCCTGCCGCCGCAGACCGGCGTCGGCGCCACCGGCGAGACGCCGCTGACCGACAAGTACGTGTTCGACGCCACCAAGGCCAACTTCGACGCCAATGGCCTCGACCCCGAGACGATGGTGCTCGACAAGGCGCGCAAGGTGCTGTGGACCAGCGACGAGTACGGCCCCTTCGTGGCGCGCATTGCCATCGACACCGGCATCGTCGAGAAGCGCTATGGCCCCGGCAACGGCGCGGCCGACCTGCCGATGGTGCTGGCGCTGCGCCGGCCGAACCGCGGCATGGAAGGCCTGGCGCTCGATGTGGCCAGCGGCAAGCTGCACGGCTACCTGCAGAGCCCGATCGATCCGCGCGACAGTGCGGGCAAGTCGATCCAGGCGAAGCCACCGGGCGGCAAGAACACCGACGTGCGCCACATTGCGAAGTTCGCGCGCTGGCTTGAGTTCGATCCGACCACCGAGACTTCGAAGCTCTACGCCTATCCGATCGACGGCAGCCTGTACGACAAGGACCGCACCGGCAACGCCAAGCTCGGCGACCTGGTGAGCCTGGGCAACGGCCGCTTCATCGTGATCGAGCAGGGCGCGCGCAAGAGCGACGGCAAGGTCATGAACAAGCTGTTCCTGGTCGAGGTGCCCGCCGATGCGACCAACATCGCCGCCATGGATCAGAACCTGGAGATCAGCAGCATCACGCAGGCCGCCTCGAACGGCGTCGACTATGCCGGCGTCGTCACGCTGCGCAAGACCGAGCTGCTGGACCTCAACGCGCTGGGCTGGCTCGCCGAGAAGGCCGAAGGGCTGGCGCTGGTCGACGACCACACGCTGGCACTGGTCAACGACAACGACTTCGGCGTGAGCACCATCCTGCTCGATGCCAACGGCAAGACCGTGGCGGGCAGCATGGAGGACTGCACGGTCGATGCGGCCGGTGCCATCGTCTCGGGCTGCCCGGCCGGCGTGGTCGGCGCGCGCATCGCACGCGGCAGCGACCTCGAGCGGCCGACGCGCTTCTGGATGCTTCGCTTCGACACGGCCTTGTCGACGCTGCGGGTGCCCGGCGTCGCGCCCTGAGGGCTACAGGGCCGTGAGGCCGGCCGGCAGCAACCGGCCGAGCCAGGCCACGGCTGCGGCGATGTCCGCCAGCGCCGTCGCCCAGTAGAGCGTCATGAAGCTCGCCTTGCGCACCTTGTGGCGGAACAGGCGCTGCGCGCACCAGGCACCGGGCCAGCCGCCGATCAGCGCCAGCAGGTGAAGGGTGCTTTCCTGCGTGCGCCAGCGCCCGGTCTCGGCTGCGTGCTTGTCGAAGCCGTAGACGAAGAAGGTGAGAAGGCTGAGCGGCAACAGCACGCCCACGGCGATCGCTGGAATGCGCGACACCCAGACGCCATAGCCCACCAGCGCCGCGTAGCCGAGGGCCAGCACGAGAAAGGGCCAGGCGGACGATGGCGCGGGGGCGGCATCGCGCCGGCGGGCGCGTTTCGGCGCAGCAGGGCGACGGCGGTGCGCATCGGCCGGCATCGGTGGCGGCGAACTGGCCGGGCGGCGAAGCGTCGCCCCGATCGCCTCGACCGCCACCGCGCGCGGCCCTTTGCCGCCGACGTGGATCTCCTCGAAGCGCAGCGCCATGCCGACCTGCGGCGCCACGCCGCGGTCGACGAAATCGTCTCCTTGACCACTCAAATGCAAAGAGCCCGCCGAAGGGGCGGGCTCTTTTGCGGGGCGTACGGACTGCTGCGACTCAGCTTGGCAGGCCGGTCACCTGCATCGACAGGTCGAACAGCTTCGCCTTGCCGGCGTAGTAGCGGTCGATGCGCCATTCCTTGAGGATGTCGATGGCGATGTCGAAGGTCTCGAGGTCGAGCTTGTAGAGATCGGCGACGTTGAATTGGGTTTCGGATTCGAGCGCGAGCACGAGCTGCGCGAGCGTGCGTGCCGACTCGCTCGAAGGGTTGGCGACGATGAATTTGCGGGCAGATTTGATGGCGTTCACGAGTGATCCTTCAAAGGGGGATGGCGGCAGACCCGGGGCCGTGGTCTCCGGGTTTGTCCGGTTGAATGACGACGCTTGCGACGGCCGGGAATCGAGGGATTGTCGCAACTCTCATGTGACAGTTTTGTGACGGTTCGACACTTTGGGCCTACCCCGGCTCGGCCTCGTCGCGCAGGATGTGCAGCGGCAGGTCGTGCTGCCTGGCGATCGCTTCGATCTCGTCGCAGTCCAGCCTTTGCAGGAAGGCCGCGATCGCTGCATGCGTGGACGACCGGAACATCGCGTTCCCCGCCTCGGCGCCCAGGCCTGCCGCTGCACACAGGCGCTGCGCGAAGTGCGGCTCGAGCGCGGCGAGGGCGACGCGCCCGTCGCGGCACGGGTAGACGCGGTAGCCCGCATGCGCGCCGCCGACCGAGCCGCCGGGCGTGGTGAGTCCCCATTGACGCGGCAGCGCGAGGTAGTGCGCGGCGGCCGACAGCGCCACCTCGATGCGCGTGCCGCTGCCGTGCATGCTGCGGTGCAGCAGGGCCTGCAACACGGCCTCGCTCGCCATCAGCGAGCCCGCCATGTCGGCGTAGAGCGTGGGCGGCAGCGCGCAACCGGCGACCAGGCCGCTCTCGGCCAGGTAGGTCAGGTCGTGGCCGGGTTCTTCGGCGCGGGCACCCGAGGCGCCGACGATGGCGACCACCGACAGGCGCGGATGTCGGGCGTGCAGCGCCTCCCAGCCGAGCCCCAGCTTGTCGAGCGCAGAGGGCCGGAAGGAGGTGATCAGCACGTCGGTCCTCGCGAGCTCGATGCCGAGCTGGGCACGACCTTCTGCGGTCTTGAGGTCGCCCCGCACGTGCGCGATGCCTTCGTGCATCTCGGCATAGGCCGCCGGTGCGTAGAGGCTCATCGGGTCCGCCGACGCGCCCGGCGCAGCGGGCGGCTCGAACTTGACGCAGTCGGCGCCCATGGCGCGGCAGCGCATCAGCGCCGCGGGGCCGGGGAGGTTGAGGGCGAGGCTCAGCACGCGGGTGCCGGCGAGGGGGGCGAAGGCCGGAATGGTCATGGCAAGGTCAGTCGATGATGGCGGCGCCGCGTTGCGCCAGGAGGTCGCGCAGCAGTGAGCGGTGGCAACGCGCCGCGTCTTCGCAATAACAGCCGACCGCCATCGCGCCGTGGTGCGACAGCGCGGCCAGCAGGTCGAGGGTGCGGCTGGCATCGGGCTCGGCCATCTCGCGCTGGTAGAGGCGCGTGAAGCCGGCCCACTGCGCCGGCGTTTCGGCGGCCTGGCCGAGCTTCATCGTCTCGGCCGAGGGCGCGAGGTTCGGGTACCACACGTCGTACCAGTCCTGGGCGGCGAACGCGGTCTTCGGCACGCCGCGCGGCGGGCGCCGAACCGTGCCGATGCGCAGGCCCTCGCCGGGCGCACGTGGACTGCCGAGACGAATGATGCGGATGGCCATGGATGTCTCCTTGAGGTGCGTGTTCAGGTGCCGACGACGCCGCCGTCGCGCCGCTGCACCACCACCGTGGCCGAGCGCGGTCGCGTGCTGGCCGGCAGCGTGCCGTCGGGCCAGGCGCTGCTGAGCGCACCGGTGCCATCGTCGCGGCGCTCGCCGGGGTGCTGCACGTTGACGAACAGCGTGCGGCGGTCGGGCGTCACGACGCAGCCCGTGATCTCGCAGCCGTTCGGCCCGACGAGAAAGCGTCGGATGCGTCCGCTCGCCGGGTCGGCGCACAGCAGCTGGTTGTTGCCCAGCGCGGCATGGGCGCCGGTGCCGATCGCCTGGCCGCTCATGTCGGTCTGGATCCACAGCAGCCCGCCGCTGTCGAAGTGCAGCCCGTCGGGCGAGCCGAAGGCGTCGTCGTCGGCCCGCGGGTAGCGTGCGCCGATGTCGGGCAGGGCCGGGTCGCCGGCCTGCACGAAGTGGTCCCAGGCGAAGCCGGTGCTGGCCGCGTCGCCACCGTCTTCGCGCCAGCGCAGGATGCCGCCGAAGAGGTTGGGGCCGCGCGGGTTGGCGGCGTCGATTGCCGGCTTGCCAGCGGCGCCGCGCTGGCTGTTGTTGGTGAGCGTGACGTAGACCTCGCCGGTGCGCGGGTGAACCGCGATCCATTCGGGCCGGTCCATCTTCGTCGCGCCGACCACATCGGCCGCGAGCCGGGCATGCAGCAGCACTTCGTCGGGGCCGGCGAAGCCGTGTGCGGCGTCCAGCCCGCCGCGGCCGTGCACGAGCTCGAGCCAGCGGCCGCGGCCATCGGCATCGAAGCGCGCGACGTGGAGCGTGCCGTCGTCGAGCAGCATGCGGTTCGCGGCGCGCGCCGCGGCGTCCTCGCCGGGGCGGACCTTCTCGCGGCTGACGAACTTGTAGATGTACTCGAAGGCCGCGTCGTCGCCCATGTAGACCGCCACGCGGCCGTCCTTGGTCAGCGTGCAGGTCGCGCTCTCCTGACGCTTGCGGCCCAGCGCGGTGCGCTTGACCGGCGTGCTGGCCGGGTCGAAGGGGTCGATCTCGACCACCCAGCCGAAGCGGTGTGCCTCGTTCGGCTGCTTCGACAGGTCGAAGCGTTCGTCGAAGCGCCAGTACTCGACCCACTGCGCGCCGGGCACCGTGCCGTAGCGGCGCTGCGCTGGCGTGATGCGCGCGGCCGCATCCGCCGGGCCGCCGAAGTAGCCGTGGAAGTTCTCCTCGCAGCTGAGGTAGGTGCCCCAGGGCGTGACGCCCATCGCGCAGTTGGCGAAGGTGCCGAGCACCTGCTTGCCCGTGGGGTCGGCCGCCGTGCGCAGCCAGGGCGAGCCGGCGGCTGGCCCGGCGATGCGCATCGGCGTGGCGCCGTGGATGCGCCGCGCAGAACGCGACGGCAGCACCTGCCGCCAGCCGTCGGCCGTGCGCTCGATCTCGATCACCGACACGCCCATCGCATGCAGCGACTTGCGGACCTTCTCGGCTGTCCAGCGGCCGACGCCGTCGGTGTGGAGCAGCCGCTCGTCGGTGTACTCGTGGTTCATCACCAGCAGGCCGCGCGTGCCGTCGCTGCCGAGCGGAAAGAAGTGCATGCCGTCGTGGTGCATGCCGGCCTGCACCGCCTGGTCGTCGGCGCTGTTGCTGCCATCGGGCGCGAAGGCCGGCATCGCGCCGGCGATGCCGGTCGGCGTGCCCCAGGGGTACAGCACCTGGGCACGGTACTCGGGCGGCAGCGTGATGCCGTCGTGCAGCGTGGACGGCACCGCGCCGAAGCCCAGCAGGGCCGGGTCGGCGCGGCCCGGCGCCGCGCAGCCCGCGCCCATCAACGCGACCGTGGCGGCCACGCCGGCCTGCAGGAAGCCGCGGCGGTCGAGCACGCGGTCGTCAGACGCCATGGAAGCGCACCGTTTCCTCGAGCGGGGCGCGCTCGCTCACCAGGCCGTCCAGCGGATGCGCCGTATCCGCCAAGCCGATCGCCATGCCCGAGAAGAGCATGCGCCCCGGCGGCAGGGCGATCGCCTGGCCGATCGTCTCGGGGTACATCGCCCAGCATTCCTGCGCGCAGCTGTCCAGCCCTTCGGCGCGCAGCAGCAGCATCACCGTCTGCAGGTACATGCCGAGGTCGGCCCACTGCGGCGGGCCCATGAAGCGCTCGACCGAACAGAAGAGCGCCATCGGCGCGTCGAAGAAGGCGAAGTTGCGCGCGAACCAGCGGCGCCGCGCGGCCTTGTCCTCGCGCGGAATGCCGAGCCGCGCGTACATCTGCTCGCCGATCTGGAAGCGGCGCTCGCGCCAGGGCGACGGCAGGTCCGGCGGATACACCGCATAGGCGGGCGTCTCCTGCGTGCCCGCCGCGAGCAGCACCTGCATGCGGGCCTTGAGCGCCGCCAGCGGTTCGCGCGTGAGCACATCCACGTGCCACGGCTGCAGGTTGCCGCCGGACGGCGCGCGCGCGGCGCGTTCGAGCACGCGGCGGATGGTGTCGGCCGGCACCGGGTCGGGCAGAAAGGCGCGGACCGAGCGGCGGGAGGCGATGGCGTCGTGGAGATGCATGCGCCGATGATGCCGCGCCCGTCCGCCGGCCGTCGTCGCCGGTGCGATATGTGAGCTTCGAGCGCGTCTCCAGACGGACCTCAAGGGCGTGCGCTGAGAGAACTGTCCCGCGGCTTGAGCCGAACAATCGTCGGGAAGTGGCCAGAAGCAGCCGGTTGACCGCACTGCAGAATGCATGAGGAAGCGGACGTTCGCTGTGCGCGTACAACGCGCTCGCCGAGCGAGACCGCAATTCGACGTCACCCCTGTAGGCACAAGGGGCGACACGGGTCTGTGTAGACCGACGTGCCGGGCGACGGCACACGGCGGATCAGTTGGTGCGCTGCTCGAGCTGGTCCTTGCCGCTGGCCGGCGCCGATGAAGGCGATGCCTGGCCGACCGGCTCGGTCACGGTCGGGGAGCCGGACACCGCCGCATCGTTTCCGTCTCCGTCGCTGCCGCCGCCACCGCAGCCGCCGATCAGGGCGGCGATGGACAGGAGCACGAGCGCGTTGAGTTTGGCTGGCATGTTGTTTACTTTCTTGAATGAGGATGAAGGGCGTGCAACCGCCGTCGCCGCCCGGCCGGGAGCCCGCCAGGTGGCCGAAAGGCGCCTGGCAGGCAGGGCGTTGTGCAGCGTCGGGGATGGGTGGTGTGTGCACCACCCGTCGACATCAATTGATGTTCGCGCCCATGGCGTGGAACGGCTTGCCCGGGACCTTGAACGTGCCGCCGTATTCGAACGGCGCGTTGTTCAGCAGCTTGCAGCCGCCCTTCTCCTTCGAGCAAGCCGACGAAGCTCCGTAGGTGTGCCAGACCATCGTGCCGTACAGGAAGTTGTGGATGCCCTTGCCGCCGTAGTCGGCCACGCTGAGCACGTAGCTTTCGGTGCCGTGGTTGTCGGTGTCTTCCGTCGAGATCGGGTCGACCATCCGGCTTTCCTGCAGCGTGCGTGCCACGGAACCCGCGTTGATGTTGGCATCGAAGCGAACCCACTGGATCTTCCGGTCGCCGCGTGACGTCACGATCACCTCGCGCTCCACCGTGTTGGGATAGGTGTCAGTCGCGGCGACGAACGCCTTTTCCTTGGCGTAGGTGAGGCCGGTCGGGTTGCGCCCGACGGCCACGGAGAAGCGTTCCACGATGTCCGACGGCGAGCCGCCGGCCTGCTGGTTCAGGTAGCCCGACCCGAGGTCGAACACGCGCAGCTTGCCTTCTTGCGTGGCGATGAACGCGCGGAACGGTGCGGCCAGCGCCACCTTCACGGCCGTCGGCCGGTTGTCCAGGTCCATCACCTTGATCACCGACGGCTTCTGGCTCGGCGCCACGTCGAAGGTGTACGGCCACTGCGATGGCTGCGTGCCACGGTTGGCGATCATGCTGTTGAAGCCCGACTGCGATTGACCGAAGTACTGCTGCTTGTAGTACGCCAGGAGCGGGCGCAGGTCGACGAACGCGGCGCGCTTTTCCGACTTCGAGATCACCACCGCCATGCCGGTGCGGGCGTAGGCGTTGGCCAGGTCGCCGTTGAAGTAGCGGGCGCGAACGCTGGCATTGTCGAGGTCGGTGTCGAAGTAGCGGCGAACCAGCTGATAGTCGTTGTTGGCCAAACCGGTGGACACGGAGATCTCCGTCGGCGCTCGCATGCTCTCGGGCAGGTCCACGAAGCCGACGAGCTTGATGAAGTTGTAGTTGCCCAGCCCCGGCAGGCCCGGGTAGGAACGCTTCCAGTTGCCCCAGTTGCCGCTCCATTGGGATTCGTTGGCCATGGTGCAGTTCTGGCAACCGTCACCCAGCGCCAGCACGGCGACCTGTCCGCGCATGGCGGCCGTGTCCCACACGGTCACCAGGGCGAACTCACCGCTGTTGGTGATGGTGATGGCCGTGGGCACCTTGCCCGAGGGCAACTGCGTGCTGACCTGCGTGCTGGCGGTGTTGCTGCCGACGCTCACGATGCGGCCGTCGGCGTAGACCGCCAGGGTGTTGGTGCACCAGCCGCCGCGGCCATAGCACTTGCCCAGCGCCACCGGCTTGTCGAGCGGGAAGCTCTTGAGGTAGGAGACGATGCTCGCATCGAGCGCGCCGCCGTCGTTGGAGGGACCGTCGTAGCGTGTCCAGCTCGGCTCGGGCTCGACCGACATCGTGTTGTGCGCCACGTTGATGGCCTGCACGGAGCCCAGGCCCGGGGCGTAGGACTTCTTGTAGAAGCTGGCGTCGGGCGTGGCGTCGGCGATGTAGCCGAAGTTCAGGATGCTCGAGCTGAAGTCGCCCGGTTCGTAGTCAAGTGACCCGCCGACTTGCCAGTTGCCGCACCAGCTCGTCCAGCCACAACCGCGGTTGCCTCGGCCGTTGGGGTTCTGGATCGACACCATGTTCATCGACTGGTCGGGGCGCTTGCCGTAGGTCGGCAGGCCGCCCTGCGTGGCAGTGCCGTAGTCCGTCGAGGACGGGCCGTAGCGGTAGGCGATGGCCGCGTCGGTACCCATCTTCTGCGCCATGGCCTGGTACTCCGCGTTCGACACCGCGCCGTTGACCATCACGTCGCCGGAAATGCCCAGCACGTTCGGGGTGGCAGGCGCAGGGGCAGGGGCAGGGGCCGGAGCGGGTGCGGGGCTCGGCGCGGGTGCCGGAGCGGGCGCTGGCGTGCCGGGGGTGGACGTGGCGGCCGTGTAGCAGGACTTGCTCACGCCCGGTGCTGGATCGCCGAACAGCGGGTCGCCGCAGGTGTAGGTGCCCGCAGCGAGCACCTTGGTCACCGTCTGGGTCCCACGCCCGTACACGACGCCTGTTGTCGTCGTCAGCGTGAAACGGCCACTTTGACCGGTGATCTCCTTCAGCTGCGCGGTGGAAGCGCCAGTTGTCGGAGCACCTGGGGTTGCGACTGCATAACAGGCCTTCGGCTTGCCTGGTGCGGGATCACCGAAGAGTTGGTCACCACAGACATAAGTGCCGCTGGCAAGCGACTTCTGGGTCATGAGGACACCCCAGCCGTAGGCAACGGCGGAGGTTGAAGTCAGCTTGAACGAACCGCTTTGTCCGGTCAGCATCGTGAGCGCTGTGGAATTGGAATTGGAAGTGGGAGTTGAAGCCGGTTCAGAGCTTGGCGATGCCGATACATAACAGGCCTTCGGTACGCCCTTTGCCGGGTCGCCGAACAACTGATCGCCGCAAACATAAGTTCCTGCGCCTAGCGTCTTGCTGTTGAACATGCCATTCGCACCGTAGCTCACCACAGTGGCGGAAGCCAAAGTGAAAGAACCGCTTTGGCCGGCCAACGCTGGTGTTTGCGCAGAGGCAGAAAACGGCATGCTAATGGCAAATGCAACGAGAGTGCCCAAGCGTGCGTCAATTAATTTTTTTGACAAAATAATTTCCTAAATAAGGTCTTAAACAAATTGCGCGCAAGACGCGGCCAACAGCTGATCTAAAGCCGTTTACGAAACACCCGGCGTCACGCCTGGGTCGAAGGAAAAAAGTGCGGGCGAAGCGAGGTCAGGCGAGCCCTGACGCAGTGCCCGAAGGGGTAAAGCGCCTCTGCGACCGAAGGCGCCCTTTTCCTACTTCACAAAACGTGAAATAGGCACTGTCGTGACATGAACCCAAATTAGTTATATTCATGCCGAATGAGAGGAATTTGCATTACCCTCACCGGGGATCTTGTCCTACAGACAGGCTGATTCTGAACCGAACCTGATATTTCGGCAACAAAAATGCAAATATTTGGATATTTAAAATATTTAAATATTTATTAAATGGCTATTTAGTACTATCGGGAGGTAATTCGTATTACTTCGCCGATTAACTAATTGCTTAATCAGGAGCTGTCGGCGCTTCGCCGCCCCAATTCATGGCGCTCAGCGGGTGAGACCGTCGTCGCTGTCTGGCGCCCGACAGGCCCTGGCCGCGTCATCGATCCCGGCGCGGCGTGCCAGGCGACCGACGCCACTGCGGCCTTCCTGCAAGCGTCAGGCGTTCTGCTTGAAGGCGGCCACGATCTCGTCGATCAGCGCCCGGATGCGCGCCGTGTGCCGCAGGTCCTGGTGGGTGACGAGCCACACGTCGTAGGGCACGGTGGTGCTGCGCTCGGGCCACACGCGCACGAGGCCGTCCCGCTCGCCGAACGGCAGCGGCAGCTCGCCCATGCCGATCCCGGCCTTGATCATCGCGCGCAGCATCAGGCTCGAATAGACGCCCGACACCATGCGACCGCCCTGCAGCGGCTCGCCGACCAGCGTGTGCGCCCGGTTGGCGCTCAGGTGCGGCTGGTACACCACCAAGTCATGGCCGGCGAAGGCGGTGCCCGCCACCGGTTCGCCGTGCCGCTTCAGGTAGGCCTTGGACGCGAACAGGCCGATGGGCCAGCGCGCGAGGCGGCGCGCGATCAGGTCGGGGTTCTCCGGCTTCGCGGTGCGCACCGCGACGTCGGCCTCGCGCTTGGCCAGGCTCAGCAGCTGCGTCGTCGTGTTCAGCATCACCTTCACCTCGGGGTGCTCTGCGTGCAGGCGGCCGATGGCGGGGATCAGGAACTCGACGGCGATCGAATCGGTGGTGGTCACGCGCACCTCGCCCGCGAGCCGGTTGTCGACACCCTGCGACTGGCGCACCAGGTCGTTGGCGAACTGCTCCATCTTCTCGGCAGACTTCAGCGCGGTTTCGCCAGCGGACGTGAGCGCATAGCCGTCCGACGCGCGCAGGAAGAGCTTGGCGCCCAGCGCCAGCTCCAGCGCGGCGACGCGCCGGCCCACCGTGGCCTGGTCGAGGTCCAGCGTCTTGGCGGCGCGCCGCAGCGTGCGTTCGCGTTGGACCGCCAGAAAGATACGGGTGTCATCCCAGTTCATGAAGCGCCTCGAAGTGATGCAAATATGCATTGCTCAGCGGCAATCATGCCGCACTTTTGCATTGATTCGATGCCTACACTTTCCTGGACGTACCGCCGCACGATTCAACGATCCCTTCTCGATCGATCGCGCGGCGCTCGAAGGAATCGGGACCATGTCCACCACCTCTCTCGCCCCGGCCCGGACCGACCCGCGCGCGGCCTGGCGCCACATCTTCGCGGGGCTGTGCGCCAGCCTCGTGGGCATCGGGCTGGCCCGCTTCGGCTACACCCCGCTGATTCCGCCGCTGATCGAGGCTCACTGGTTCGCGGCGGCCGATGTCGTCACCCTCGGCGCGGCGAATCTCGCGGGCTACCTGGTGGGCGCCCTGCTGGGCCGGCCGATCGCCGGGCGCATCGGCAACACCGCCACGCTGCGCTGGATGATGGTTGGGGTCACGGCGGCCTTCGTCGGCTGCGCGTTCCCGCTCTCGCTGGCCTGGTTCTTCGCATGGCGCCTGGTGTCCGGCGTGGCCGGCGGCACCATCATGGTGCTGGTGGCGGCCACGGTGCTGCCGCACGTTCCCCCGGCGCGCAAGGGCCTCGCGAGCGGCGCGATCTTCCTCGGTGTCGGCCTGGGCGTGGCGGCTTCCGGCACGCTGGTGCCGCTGCTGCTGCACCTGGGCCTGCGCGGCACCTGGCTCGGGCTGGCGGGCGTCTCCGGCCTGCTCGCCGCGGCCAGCTGGTTCGCGTGGCCTGCGTCCGGCCGGTCCGGCTCCGTCGACACGGCCGCACCGGCCCCTGCAGCCGCAACCCACGCACCGACCGGGCCCGGCTTGCGCGTGCTGTACGCGCAGTACGCGTTGATGGCCGTCGGCCTGGTGGCGCCGATGGTGTTCCTGGTGGACTTCATCGCGCGCGGGCTCGGCGCCGGCGCGCATCTCGGGTCCTTGTTCTGGGTGCTCTACGGCGTGGGCGCGATCGTCGGCCCACCGCTCTATGGCCTGCTGGCCGACCGCATGGGCCCGCGCCCGGCGGTGCGGCTGGCGCTGGTCGTGCAGGCGCTGGCGCTGGCCTGCGCGTACGGCACCAGCAACCTCGTTGTGCTTGCCGTGCTCACGGTCGTCATCGGCACCTTCCCGCCGGGCATCGTGCCGCTGGTGCTGGCACGGGTGCATGAATCGGCCCCGCACAGCGCGGTGCGGCAGAACCTGGTCTGGAGCCGCGCCACCACGGTCTTCGCGGCCTTCCAGGCAGCGGCCGGCTATGCCTTCTCGGCGCTGTTCAACGCAAGCGGCGGCAACCATCGGCTGCTGTTCATCCTCGCGGCGGCGGCGCTGGTCGTCGCGCTGCTGGCCGACCTGGGCAGTCCGTTCGCGGTGCGCCGCAAGGCACCGCGCCCGGCCTGCCAGGGCTAGAGGCCGATGCGGTTCGTCCGGATCGCCCCGTTCTGCGGGCACACCGGGCGCCTCCCGGCCCAGACGCACCCTGCAGCGAAGACCTGCAGCGCGACGATCACGAAGAAGTAGCCCCCGGTGTCGACGCCCCACGACGGCGCTGCGCGAGAGCCGCCGACCATCAATCCAGCCAGCGCGGCCGGCGCGAACGCGTAGAGCGCTTGCGAAAGCGCCACGCTCCGCGCCACCACGCGTGGCACGTTGACCGGCGCGAACTCCGCTTGCGCAATGAGTGGCGGCAGCGAGGTGGCGTTGCCGATGCCGAGCCCGAAGAGCACGACGCCCAGCAGGAAAAGTGCGAGATGTTCCGGCCCGGCGATCCACAGGAGCAGCGTGCCGATGGCCTGCATGGCGTAGCTGGCCGCTGCGGCGCGGCGTCGATCGGTGCGCCCCACCAGCAGCCGCGCCATGATCAAGCGGCCGCCCATGCCGCAGCCGGTCGCCAGCGCCATGACCCCGCCCGCCAGCCGGGGTCCCATGTCGGGCGCCATCAACGAGAAGAGTTGGGCGATCAGCCCGATCTGGGCAAAGAGGCCCATCGACATCGCGGCGGCGAGCGTCAGGAATCGGCGGTCGCGCCAGAGCGTCGGATGGGTGGTGGCACCCGGCGCCAAGCAAGTGCCGGCACGCGCGGGCTGGTCTTCGCTCGTGGGCGTTCGTGCGAGTTCACGTGTCGCGATGGACATCACCACGGCGACCATGGCCAGCCCCACCATCATGGCGGCGGCCGGGAAGCCGACACGGTCGATCAGGACGGCCCACAGTGGCGAGAACACCATGCCGCCCACACTGGCGCCGTTGTAGGCCTTGGCCAGCGCGAGGGGCCGTCGGTCGGCGAACCAGGGCGAGACGATCGCATTGATGCCCGCCGCACCCAGCGGCACCCAGCCCCCGCCGGTGAGCAGGGCGGCGACGAAGAGCTGCCACGGCTCGTCAGCCGCTGCCCAGCCCAGGACGCCGATGGCCAGCGCGATGGCGCCGGCCAGGGTGGTGGTTGCAACGCCAAATCGCCGGTGGATCCGCGGCAGCAAGGCGACGACACCTGCACCGAACAGGAAGTGAAAGGTGACGGCGGCGGACACCAGCGTCAGCGACCAGCCCGTGCGCACAAGCACTGCATGCAGGAAGACCGGCGGGCCGTAGAACCCGACCCCCCAGCCGAACAGCGCGACGACGAAGGCCGCGCGAACGACGGTGTTCCCGTAGAAGTGGGGGGCGGGGGACGAGGGTGACATGGTGCGAGCGTTTCGAGAGGCGGCGTGCCGCGATGCGCTCGATGCTGCGGCGCTGGCCCCGCTGCACACTTCGCCGCGGAACGAAGTGTTGCCGTGTCCGTCTGCCGTACGCTTGGACCCGAGGCCACACCATGAACACCAACCACATTGCCCGCATCGCTTCCCTGGTCGGAGAACCCGCGCGCGCAGCGATGCTGCTGCAGCTGATGGACGGCCGCCTGCTGACCGCCACGGAGCTGGCCAGGGCCGGGCACGTGTCGCCGCAGACCGCCAGCCGTCATCTGGCGCAAATGGTGGAGGCGGGCCTCATGGGTGTCGAACAGCGCGGGCGGCACCGCTACCACCGGCTCGCATCCGCCGAGGTGGCCAAGATGCTCGAAGGCATGATGCAGATCGCGGGCGAAGCGCCGGTGCAACGCCGCATTGCGGTCGGGCCGCGCGACGACACGATGCGCAGGGCCCGCATGTGCTACGACCATGTCGCCGGCCGGCTCGGGCTCGCCATGGCCGAGTCACTGTTGATCGAGCAGGCGATCGAGTTCGACGGCGAAGGTGGGCACGTCACCGATCGATTGGGTGACGTGCTCCAGCGCTGGGGACTTGCGCTCGATCCCGCGCCGCCGCCAGCGCGCAGCGCCCGGCCCTACTGCCGGCCCTGCCTGGACTGGAGCGAGCGAAAGATGCACCTGGCCGGCCGGCTCGGCGCGATGCTTTGCACGCACTGCCTGGACAAGGGATGGCTGACCCGGGCCGCGGGCAGCCGGGCGTTGACGATCTCGCCCGAAGGCGCCCAAATGTTCAGGGACCGCCTGGGGCTCGATGCGTGGCGTCGTGTGACGGACGCGGACGCTAGATCTTGAAAGCCCGCTGGATGTCCGGCCGCACCAGGTCCGCGTAGTCGCGGTGCTTGCGGATGTAGCCGGCGATGAACTGGCACACCGGGATCACGTGCTTGCCTTCGCTGCGCGCGGTGTCGAGCACGTGCTTCGCGAGGGTCGAGCCGACGCCCTGGCCTTCGTGCGCCTCGAGCACTTCGGTGTGCGTGAACATGATGGCGTCGGTCAGCAGGTTGTATTCGCAGTAGCCCGCGAGCTCGGTACCGATGAAGGCCTCGTAGCGGTGCTTCTCGGCGTTGTTCGTGATCTGGATGTCTGGCATGGCGGCCTCGTGATGTGGGTTCAGGGGTTGCGGGAGAGGAATGCCTTGAGGTTCGACGCGGCCGTTCCGCGCACCTTGCGCCGCAGGCTCGGCGACCAGCCCAGCAGCAGACCCGGCACGCCGAGCGCCTGGCGCGCCCAGGTCCAGAAGGCGAAACGGTCGCGGTGCGTGGCAATGAGGCCGTCGGGCGTGAAGGTGAAGCGCGCGTCGATCGCGTTGTCGACGATGCGGCCGGTGGCGCTGAAGAGGTAATGCGCGTCCCAGTGCGCCTGGCCGCTGGCGGCATCGGCCTGCACGTCGCGGTAGCTCAGCTGCCACACGTGCGCGCCCTTGGCCTGCGTGCCGGCGCACAGCATCTTCCACATGCCGCCGACCTCGCGCGCGCCGCGCAGGTCGAACACCTCGTCGCGGAAGGTCGCGTCGGGCGCGTAGCAGGCGGCCATGGTGTCGGCGTCCAGGCGCGCGAAGGCGTCGTAGAAGCGGCGGATCGTCTGTTCGCTGGCGTGCATGGTTCGTCCTTGCGAAAGGGTCAGGGGGGGGCGAGCAGCGTGGCCAGCGTCTGCAGCGCGTGGGCCACGGTGGCCTGGCGCACCGTCGCGCGGTCGCCGTCGAAGCGGCGGCGTTCGGTGCGCGTGGCGCCGCCCACCGACCAGCCGAACCACACGGTGCCCACCGGCTTGTCGGGCGAGCCGCCGGTCGGCCCGGCGATGCCGGTGACCGCGAGCGACACCTGGGCACGCGAATGCGTGAGGGCGCCCTCGGCCATCGCGCGCGCGACCGGCTCGCTGACGGCGCCATGCGCGGCGATCAGCGCGGCATCGACGCCGAGCGCTTCGTGCTTCGCCTCGTTGGAATAGCTCACGAAGCCGCGCTCGAACCAGGCGCTGCAGCCGGCGCGTTCGGTGCAGGCGGCGGCGATCAGCCCGCCGGTGCAGCTCTCGGCGGTGACGAGCATGGTGCCGCGCTGTGCGAGCAACTCGGCCACGCGCGCGACCAGGTCGGGGAGGGAATCGTTGGCGTCGTTCATCGCCGGCGAGTATGCCGCGACCGACCGCCGGTCGGGCTCACCAGGCGCGCCACAGCGCGATGACGACCAGCGTGCAGAAGGCCGCGACCAGGTCGTCGAACAGGATGCCGAAGCCGGCGATGGCCCAGCGCATGTCCTCGGCCGCGGCGCCCTTCTGCTTGCACAGGGCGTCGGCCCACGCGATGGGGCCGGGCTTGGCCGCGTCGAAGAGGCGGAACAGCACGAAGGCGGCGAACTGCGCCCACAGCCCGGCGGGCGTGACCAGCCAGAGGATCAGCCAGAAGGCGACGACTTCGTCCCACACGATGTGGCCCGGGTCGGCCACGTTCATGTGGCGGGCGGTCACGGTGCAGGCCCACCAGCCGATCGGCAGCGACGCGAGGATCACCCAGCCGATGGTGGCCGGCGACAGCCACAGCTGCATCACCACGAAGGCGGCCCAGGCCCACAGCGTGCCGACGGTGCCGGGTGCCATGCGGGGCAGGCCGGAGCCGAAGCCCAGCGCGATCAGGTGCGCCGGATGCGAGAGCATGAAGCGGACCGTGGGATGCGCCACGGTGGGGAGGATGGGAGAAGCAGACAAGGGCAGGCTCTCGGTCAGGCAAAAGTTCAGGCGAAGTGGTCGAAGGCGCCGAATCGCTGCGCGACCGGTGCGCCACCGGCATCGACGATGCGCAGGCCGCGCTCGGCCTCGATGCGTCCGATGCGCGCCACCGGCGTGTCGGCCCGTTGCGCGGCGGCGGTCACCGCGTCGCGCCGATCGGCCGGTGCGGTGAAGAGCAGCTCGTAATCGTCACCGCCCGACAGCGCGCACAGGCGCAGCAGCTCGGGTGCCAAGCCCGCCGTCGCGGCGAGCGGATGGGCCGGCAGCAGCATGCACGCCACCGCGGCATCGGCGTCGACCTGCGCGCCGACGCCACTGGCCCGCAGGATGTGGCCCAGGTCGCCGACCAGGCCGTCGCTCACGTCCACCGCGGCGGTCGCGATGCCTTGCAGCGCCTGGCCGAGCGCGGTGCGTGGTGCTGGTGTTTCCATGCGCTGGCGCGCGATGTCGAACAACGCGGCCGGCAGCCCCAGCGTGCCGCGGAAGACCTCGAGCGCCATCCGCGCGTCGCCCAGCGTGCCGCTGACCCACAGGTCGTCGCCCGCCCGCGCGCCCGAGCGCAGCAAGGCGGCACCCGCCGGCACTTCGCCGAACACGGTGATGCAGATGTTGAGCGGGCCGCGTGTGGTGTCGCCGCCGACGAGCTCGCAGTCGTGCGCGTCGGCCAGCGCGAACATCCCGCGCGAGAAGCCTTCGAGCCAGCCTTCATCGACCACCGGCAGCGACAGCGCGAGGGTGAAGGCCAGCGGCTTCGCGCCGCAGGCGGCCAGGTCGCTGAGGTTGACCGCCAGCGCCTTGTGGCCGAGGCGGACCGGGTCGACCGTCGAGAGGAAATGCCGGCCTTCGACCAGCATGTCGGACGACACGGCCAGCTGCATGCCCGGTGCCGGTGCCAGCAATGCGCAGTCGTCGCCGGTGCCCAAGGGCGAGCGCTTGGCGGGCCGCGCGAAGTAGCGCGCGATCAGATCGAATTCGCCCATCGCGCTCACTTGGTGGGGTTCCGGAACCGCAGCGCCGCCTGCCGCACCACCTCGGCCAGCAGGTTTTCCTTGGCCTGCTTCTCGCGCAGCCAGCGCGCGTCGTTGCGGCTGGCCTCGACGTCGGTACGCAGTTGCGCGATCGACGACGTGGCGTTGATCGCCTCGCTGTGCCATTCGAGCTGCGTCATCGTCATCAGGATGTGCTCGCGCAGCGGCATGTGCTCGCCGGTCGCCGGGTCGACGTACACCGCGTCCAGCCCGAAGCGGCAGGCCTGGAAGCGGTTGTAGGTGTAGACCAGGTAGTCGTCCTCGGTGGGGGTGAAGGGCTGCTCCTGCAGGAACCACGCCCCCAGCGACTGCACGTAACCGGCCAGCGCGGCGGCGCGCTCGACGGTGAGTGGTGTGTCGAACACACGGATCTCGATGGTGCCGAACTCGGGCTTGGGTCGGATGTCCCAGTAGAAGTCCTTCATGCTGCGCACGACGCCGGTGCGGGTCATCTTGGCGAAGTAGGCCTCGAACTCGCGCCATGACAGCGTGAAGGGTGCGCGGCCCGACAGCGGGAAGGCGAACACCGAGTTGAGCCGGGCCGAGTCGAACTGCGTGTCCTGCCCCTGCACGTACGGCGACGAGGCCGACAGCGCGATGAAGTGCGGGATGTAGCGCGACATGCGGTGCAGCATCAGCAGCGCCGCATCGGCATCGGGGCAGCCGATGTGCACGTGCTGGCCGAAGATGGTGAACTGCTTGGAGAGGTAGCCGTACAGCTCCGACAGCTCGCGAAAGCGCGGCTTGTCGTAGATGCGGCGTTCGTGCCACTGCTGGAAGGCATGCGTGCCGCCGCCGACCACCGCGATGTTGAGCTTGTCGGCGTTCTTCACCAGCGCGTCGCGGATCGGCGTGAGCTGGTCGATCACGTCCTGCGCCGAATGGCAGATGTCGGTCGAGATCTCGATCATGCTCGAGGTCATCTCGGGCACCACGCTGCCGGGCAGCGGGGTCTGCGCCATCAGGCGCAGCATGTCCTCGGCATAGGGCGCGAGGTCGTAGTCGTTCGTGTTGACCAGCTGCAGCTCGAGCTCGACGCCGAGCGACAGCGCCTCGGACTTGTTGAAGGCCTCGAGCTTCACCGTGCGGTCGCGCGGCGACTTCGGCAGGTTGGCGATGCTCATCGTTGCGTCTCCCGGTCGTCGGTGCCGCGGAACACATCGGGCAGCCAGGGCTTGAGGCTTTCGCCGGAGGCATGGATGGCGACGGTGGCGAGCACCGCGCCCACCACCTCCATCACCAGGATGGCCGGCAGCGCGATCTGCGAGATCATCGCGCCGAGCAGCGGCGAGGCGGTGGCGAAGTTCGACGCGATCAGCAGTGCGATCGACGACAGCGGCGACATCGCGCAGCCGACCCAGAAGGCCTGCTTCCAGCTCGCGCCGCTGCCCTTGTTGGCGATGGCGACGCCGGCGATCTTGGCCAGCAGCCGCACGCCGATCACCGCCAGCACCAGGCTCGCCACCGGCAGGCTCCAGTCGCCCTGCGCGGCGACGATCGACACCAGCACGAACATCAGCATGGTCAGCAGCGAGGCGGCGGTGCCCAGCTGCCGCGGCCAGGCCCAGGGCTTGGGGTTGAGCTGCTTGAGCAGGATGCCGCCGATGAGTGCAGCCAGCGGCGCGGCCCCGCCGAAATGCGCGGCAAGTGCCGCGCCGACGCCGATCAGCGCCAGCAGCAGGATCGAGGTGTTCTCGCTGGTCGGGCTCATCACGCGCAGCGCCGAGCGCAGCGCCAGCGCCAGCACCGCGCCCACCACGAAGGACACGCCCAGCACCACCAGCACCGGGTAAAGCTTGTTCATGAGCCCGGCGGGGCCGCGCTCGAGCAGGCCGGCCTGCGCATAGCCGAGCGCGAGCGCGTAGAAGGTGTTGAGCGTGGCCAGCGTCAGCGCGCGCTCGGTCACCGGGCCGGAGGCGCGCGTGTCCATCACCACGCGGCTGAGCACCGCGGGCGAGGCGACGATGGCCATCAGCGCGACCGGGTTGGCCACCGGGTTCGGCACGCCCAGCCAGTGCAGCGTCCAGAACACGCCGAAGTAGGTCAGTGCCGATTCGAGCAGGCTCTGCAGCAGCACCATCGGGTTGTGGCGGAACCAGCGCAGCGGCAGCCGGCCGCCGGCCTCGAACAGCACGATGGCGACGCCGAGCTCCAGCAGGAACAGCGGAATGCCCTGCAGCGGCCACAGCGCGCCTTCGAAGCCGGCCAGGCCCACGACGGTGCCGACGATGGAATAGCCCACCACCTTGGGCATGCCCATGTAGCGCTGCACCAGGTGGCCGGACGCGGCCGCGGCCGCCAGCAGCAGCGACCACAGCACGGTGGGCAGCCCGGCGGAGGGGCGCACCCAGTCGGCCCAGAAGCCGAGGAGGTCGGCGGGAATGAAGGACGTCATCGGGAAGGAAGGAAGAAGCTCGCCGGCCGGCTGCGCACGCGCGCCCCGATGGCGCGGCGGATGCGGGCCCGGTCGAGGCCGCTCACGCTGTGCGCGCGCAGCGCCAGGCGAAAGGCAAAGTAGAAGCTCACGCCGACGTTCAGCGCGCCGATGGCCGGCACGGCGGCCACGGCCCACCAGAGCGCGGGCTCGTGCAGCACGGCCGGGCCGAGCGAGGCGGCGGCCGCGCCGATCTGGCCGGCCGACAGCGTCACGTGGCGCACGTCGAGCCCGAGCCCGAAGAAGGCCGCGAACGCCGGCACCAGGCCCAGCATCAGGCCCAGCGAAATGTTCGACGCGAAACCGGAGATGTGTGTGCGCATGAAGTCGGCCCATCGGCGGGCCCGTGCGGTGCCGAGCACGGCACCGATGCGGGGGTTGTAACGCATGGCGGAATCCAGGCGGTGCAGGACGAAGGCGTTTTCCGTCCAGCCCGCCACGATGCTGGCCGCGAACAATAACAGGCCGGTGAAGCCGGCATAGAGCAGGGTTGGCCCAGCCAGGGACAGGCCGTGCAGCACCTCCCGTGCGTGCGCCGCGTCGATCAGCGGCCGGCCGAGCGCCCACTGCGTGCCGGCGCCGATGGCCAGCATCACCGGCACCACCGTGCCCACGTTGCCGAACACCGCCGCCACCTGCGAGCGCACCAGGTGCGTGACCTCGTCGACGAAGTCGTCGATGGCGCCGTCGGCCTTCAGGTCGCGCAGCTTGGCGGCCATCGCCGGTGCGGTCATGGCCGGCTGCTTGGTGGCGAGCGTGAGGTGCAGCAGCTGGATCGCGACGAAGCTGGCCGCATACATCAACCCCGCGCCCAGGCCAGCCCAGAAGGCCGACAGGCCCAGCGCCAGGATGCCGAACTTGAGCAGCACCGTGATCGATGTCAGCGCGCCGCCGCCAGCCGCCTTGCGCACCATCTGCAGGTAGGCGCCGCGGTCGCGGGTGATGTAGTGCTCGCCGGCTTCGGCGCTGCGCTCGGTCACCTTGGCCGCGAGCATCGACGAGTTGGTCGCGACCAGCGCGCGCAGGCTGTTGCGCTCGCCGCCCGCCGCCACCAGCCGCCCGACCAGGCGCGCCACGCTGGCGTGCGGCGCGGGCGCCATCAGGCAGTCGAGCAGTTCGCGGATGCGCAGCACGCGCTCGCGCAACTGGCGCACGCGGAACACCAGGCCCACCGAGATGCCGTGGTCTTCGAGGTGGGTGTAGACCGACGAGGCGCCGGCGCGGCAGGCGTCGAGCCGGTCGCGGAAGGCGATGAAGGCAGCCTGCAGCTCGGCTTCGTCGACGGACTGGCGGAACATCGCGTCGCGCAGGTCGTCGAGCTCGGCCATGAGCGCGTGGAAGGGGCGCGCCGCGCGCGCCGCGTCGCTCATGCGCAGCCGCAGCTCGGGCGAGAAGCCGGCCGCGACCACCTGGCTGCTGCAGTAGGTCACGGCGTCCATCACGGTGTGGCGCCAGCGGGGCGCATCGTCGATCGGCGAGTCGGCCAGCACCGCGCCGATGCGTGCCAGCGCGGCGTCGTCGAGCAGCGCGATCCAGCGCGCGTCGAAGTCGCCCGGCAGCACCATGCGGAACAGCTCCGACGCATCGGTCGTCTCGGGCGTGCCGGGCAGCAGCTTGCGGCGCAGGCGGTCGGTCAGCTCGCTCAGGAAGGCGGTGCGCGGGGCGAAGCCGTAGTCGGCCAGCAACGTGGTCAGGTCGACGTCGCGGATGAAGGCCGCCCACCAGGCCTGCGCCTGGGCGCGCAGGGCGGGGCGGGCGTCGATGGCGTCGAGCAGCAGGCCGACGCGCGCCGCCGCGGCGTTGGGCGTGCTGCGGTCGCCGCGCAGCCAGTCGAAGAGCTCGATCAGCCAGACGTGGCGCGTGGCCACGTCCGCCGTCGGGTCGAGCCGGGCGAGCAGGGTCGACAGATCGCGCGGGGCGCTCATCCGTGGGGGGCGTGTGAGACGTGAGAGATGTGGTGCAACAGCGCGCGCGTCAATGCAGCACGCGCGAAGCCGGGGCGCCCGGGGCGTCGGCTTCCAGCAGGAACATCGGGACCGGCACGTCGAAGCGATCGCCCGCCTCGCTTACGAAGAAATAGCTGCCGTGCATGGTCCCGCTGGCCGCCTGCAGGCGGCAGCCGCTGGTGTAGCGGAAGGATTCGCCCGGCGCCAGCAGGGGCTGCTGGCCGATCACGCCCAGGCCCTTGACCTCCTGCGCATGGCCCGAGACGTCGTTGATCAGCCAGTGCCGCGCGATCAATTGCGCCGGCACCGCGCCCGTGTTGGTCACGGTGATGGTGTAGGCAAAGGTGTAGACGTGGTCCTCGGGGGAGGACTGGTCGGCGAGGTATCGCGGCTCGACGGCGATGTGCATGGCGGGCTGGGACATGCGGGGATGGTAACGGCTGCGCCCGGCGGCACGCTGCGACAATTGCCGCCATGAGCAGCCCCACCTACCGCATCGCGCCCTCCATCCTGTCCGCCGACTTCGCGCGCCTGGGCGCCGAGGTCACCGACGTGATCGCCGCCGGCGCCGACTGGATCCATTTCGACGTCATGGACAACCACTACGTGCCCAACCTCACTTTCGGCCCGATGGTCTGCCAGGCCCTCAAGCCGCACGCGAAGAGGGCCGACGGCACGCCGGTGCCGATCGACGTGCACCTGATGATCCAGCCGGTCGACGCGCTGGCGGCGGCCTTCGCGCAGGCCGGCGCCGACTACATCAGCTTTCACCCTGACGCGTCGCCGCACGTGCATCGCAGCATCCAGGCGATCCGTGCCGCGGGCTGCAAGCCGGGGCTGGTGTTCAACCCCGGGGCGGGGCTCGAAGCGCTCGACTGGGCGATCGACGACATCGACCTGATCCTCATCATGAGCGTGAACCCCGGCTTCGGCGGCCAGAGCTTCATCGATTCGGCGCTGCGCAAGATCGAACAGGCGCGCAAGCGCATCGAGCAGAGCGGCCGCGACATCCGCCTGGAGGTCGACGGGGGCATCAAGGCCGACAACATCGCCCGTGTGGCCTCCGCCGGCGCCGACACCTTCGTGGCGGGCAGCGCGATCTTCAACGCCAAGGACTACGCCAGCGTGGTTTCCGCGATGCGCGCCAACCTCGACACGGTCACCGTCAAGGCTTGACCTTGTCGTTGTAGACGCGGTCGGTTTCTTCGCCGCGGCTGGTGTCGACCACGCCGCGTTCCACGTCGTCGTGGGCGCGCTTGCCGAGTTCGGTGGCCGCGCCGTCCTGGTTTTGCTGGCTGTCCGACGATTCGTCGCGCTCGTGCGGCAGCCGCGGTGCGGATTCGCCGCCTTGCTCGACCTTGGTCTTGCCGTCCTGGTCGGGGCGCACGGCATCGGTGTCGCGGGGCTGGTTGTCTTTGTTTCGTGTGGGGGTGGCCATGGCTTGCTCCTGTAATTTCTTCTTGTGGCATGCGGGGCGCACAAGCACGGTAGGACCGCCGGGCCGGCCGCTGTAGGATCGTCGGCGATGGCCGATACACCGCTTCACGACACCCTGCGCATCCACAGTTTCGCGTCCACCGAGCCCGGCCCGCGGCTCATCGTGCTGGGCGGGGTGCACGGCAACGAGACCTGCGGCACCGTCGGCATCGAACGTGCCGTCGCCGAACTCGACAGCGGCGCGCTGATGCTGCTGCGCGGCCAGCTCACGCTGGTGCCAGTGGCCAATCCGCTGGCGCGGCGCCTGATGCAGCGCGAGGGCGAGCGCAACCTCAACCGCTCGTTCCGACCGAGCGATGCGCCGGCCGACTACGAGGCCCGCATCACCAATCTGCTGTGTCCGCTGCTCGACCGCCACGAGGTGCTGCTCGACCTGCATTCCTTCCAGAGCGCGGGCGAGGCCTTCGCGATGATCGGGCCGCGCGACAACACCGGCACGCTCGAGCCCTTTGCGCGCGCCACCGAGGAGGGCCGGCTGGCGCTGCACATCGGCACGCCGCGCGTGGTCGAGGGCTGGCTCGACATCTACGCCGCCGGCCTGGCGCAGCGGGCGGGCGGCGCACCGGCCGACGACGCGGCGCTGGCCTTCGGCTGGGGCACCAACGAGTACATGCGCAGCCGAGGCGGCTACGGCGTGACGCTCGAGTGCGGCCAGCACGCCGACCCGGCCGCGCCCGACGTGGCGCACGCGGCCATCCATTCGGCGCTGCGGTTGCTGGGCATGGTGTCGGGCGAAGCCGTCGCACCGCCGCAACCCGCGCTGCTGCGCCTGGTCAGCGTGACCGACCGCGACGATGAGGACGATCAGTTCGTGCGCGAATGGGCCACCTTCGACGCGGTGGCGAAGGGCGAGCCGATCGCGGTGCGCGCCGACGGCCGCGTGCTGCACGCCGAGCGCGACGGCTTCGTGATCTTCCCGAACACCGAGGCGCAGCCGGGTGCGGAGTGGTTCTACTTCGCGGTGGAGAGCGATCGGCGGCTCTAGGCGTCTGCTTCTGGGCCGACGGCGGGCGAGGCGGCGTTCCTACATCGCTGCGCAGGTGGGCGACGTACGTTGCGAGGCTGGAGGACTCCAGCATGCCCGCTTCTCATTCACCCGCCCCCCGCGTCCTGTGGAAGGGCGCCATCAGCTTCGGCCTGGTGCACATCCCGGTCGCGCTCTATTCGGCCACGACCGACCACAGCATCGACTTCGACTGGCTCGACAAGCGAACGATGGACCCGGTGGGCTACAAGCGCATCAACAAGAAGACCGGCAAGGAAATCGCGAAGGAGCAGATCGTCAAGGGCGTTGCCTACGAGGACGGCCAGTACGTGGTGCTGACCGACGCGGAGATCGCCGCGGCTTACCCCAAGACCACGCAGACCGTCGAGATCGAGACCTTCGTGCCGGCCGACAGCATTCCGTTCGTCTACCTCGAGCGGCCCTACTACGTGGCACCGATCAACCGCGGCGCCAAGGTCTATGCGTTGCTGCGCGAGACGCTGCAGCGCACCGGCCGCGTGGGCGTGGCCCGTGTGGTGATCCAGACCAAGCAGCACCTCGCCGTGCTCGTGCCCTCCGGCCCGGGCCTGGTGCTGAACCTCCTGCGCTGGGGTGCAGACATCCGGTCGTGGAAAGACCTGCCGCTGCCGGCCGAGAGCGCCAAGGCCGCGGGCCTGTCGGAGCGTGAACTCAAGATGGCCGGCGAGCTGGTCGAGGACATGAGTTCCGACTGGGACCCGGACGAGTTCAAGGATTCGTTCAAGGACGAGATCATGCGGCTGGTCGACCAGAAGGTCGCGGCCGGCGACACCGAATCCGTGACCCAGCCCGAGCCGTCGGAAGAGGGCGGTGGCAGCAGCGGCGCCAAGATCCTCGACCTGACCGAATTGCTGCAGCGCAGCTTGCGCAAGGGCGGCAAGGCGGCGTCGAAGGGCGATGCAGAAGAGGACGACGGCGAGGCGCCAGCGCGGTCGAAGGCCAAGCCTGCCGCCAAGGCGGGCAAGGCACCGGCGCGCAAGACCGCTGCTTCCAAGCCGGTCGCGAAGGCGCCGGCGAAGACCGCCACGAAACGCCGCGCCGCCTGAGAGGCCTCCAATGAGCATGGGCGCGCGCGAGGCACTCGCTCCCTACCACCGCAAGCGCGACTTCGCCAAGACGCCGGAGCCGCGCAGCGGCGGCGAATCGGGCAAGGGCATGCTGGCCTTCGTGGTCCAGAAGCACCACGCGAGCCATCTGCACTACGACTTCCGGCTCGAGCTCGACGGCACCCTGGTGAGCTGGGCGGTACCCAAGGGGCCGTGCCTCGACCCCCAGGTCAAGCGCATGGCGGTGCATGTCGAGGACCATCCGCTCTCCTATGGCGGCTTCGAGGGAACGATCCCGCCCGGCCAGTACGGCGCCGGTACCGTGATCGTCTGGGACCGCGGCGAATGGCGACCCGACGGCGATGCGCGCAAGGCGCTCGCGGCCGGCAAGCTGAAGTTCGAACTGCGCGGCGAGAAGCTCCAGGGTCACTGGACGCTGGTGCGCATGCGCGGCAAGGGTGAGAAGCAGGAGCCGTGGCTGCTGATCAAGGAGAGGGATGCGCAGGCGCGCCCGCTCGACGACTACGACGTGACCGAGGCGCTGCCCAACAGTGTGATCAATGGCGCTCCCGTGGAAGCGCCCGAGCCGGCGAAGAAAGCGATGAAGAAGCCGTCGGCGAAGGCCGTGGCACGACAACCTGCGGTGCGCAAGTTATCCACGCGCGCCGTCCCACTGCCCGCCACCCTCGCACCCCAGCTCGCCACCCTGGCCACCGCCCCGCCCGGCGACCTCGACGCCTGGCTCTGGGAACTGAAGTTCGACGGCTACCGGCTCGTCACGCGCATCGACAAGGGCAAGGTGCGCTGCTTCACCCGCAATGGCCACGATTGGACCGACAAGCTCCCGGAACTGGCGCACGCGCTGGCGCAACTCGAGGTGACCTCGGCCTGGCTCGACGGCGAGATCGTGGTGCAGGGCGAAAACGATGCACCGAGCTTCCAAAGCCTGCAGAACGCCTTCGAGCGGCGAGCCACCGCGTCGATCGTCTACTGGATCTTCGACCTGCCCTTCGTCGACGGCGAAGATCTGCGCGAGCAGCCGGTCGAGGCGCGGCGCGAGCGGCTGGCGGCCTTGCTGACCGACGAGCTCGCGCCGCGCCTGCGCTTCAGCGAGACCTTCGACGCGCCGCCGCGCGACCTGCTCGCCTCCGTCACCGCGCTGGGCTTCGAAGGGCTGATCGGCAAGCGCAAGGGGTCGGCCTACGTGTCACGCCGCTCTTCGGACTGGATCAAGCTCAAGAGCCACCAGCGGCAGGAGTTCGTGATCGGCGGCTACACGGCGCCCAAGGGCTCGCGGGCCGGCTTTGGCGCGCTGCTGCTGGGGGTGCACGACGCCAAGGGCGCGCTGCACTACTGCGGCAACGTGGGCACCGGTTTCGACGGCGGCCGCCTGGCGGACATCAAGGCGCGCCTGGACAAGCTGGCGACCGATCGTTCCCCCTTCGTTGAGGGCGAGGCCGGCGTGCCACGTACCGTGAAGGCGCAATGGGTGAAGCCGCAGCTCGTCGCCGAAGTCAGCTTCGGCGAATGGACGCGCGAGCACCGGGTGCGTCACAGCGTCTTCCAGGGCCTGCGCACCGACAAGCCGGCGCGACAGGTCACGCGCGAGAAGGCGGTGGCTGTCGCCGAGACGGCCAAGCCCTCGGCCATCTCCAAGAAAACTGCGACGAAGAAAGCCAAGCCGATGTCCACGCCCCGCATCACCAACGCCGACCGCGTGATCGACCAGGACAGCGGGGTCACCAAGGGCGAACTGGTCGCGTACTACGTGCAGGCGTCCGAACTCATCCTGCCCCACCTCAAGGGCCGCCCGGTCTCGCTGGTGCGTGCGCCCGAGGGCATCGGCGGCGAACTCTTTTTCCAGAAGCATGCGAAGGGCACGGACATGCCGGGCATCACCCTGCTCGACCCGTCGCTCGACCGTGACCACGACCCGCTGCTGCAGATCGACCGCGCCCAGGGCCTGACCTCGGCGGCGCAGATGAACGTGGTGGAGCTGCACACCTGGAACGCGACCTCCAGCGCGATCGACCGGCCCGACCGCATGACCTTCGACCTGGACCCGGGCGAGGGCGTCGACTGGGCGCACATGCAGGAAGCCGCGATGCTGATGCGCACGCTGCTCGACGAGCTGGGGCTGGTCGGCTTCCTCAAGACCAGCGGCGGCAAGGGCCTGCACGTGCTGGTGCCGATCCGCCGCCACTTCGGCTGGGACGACGTCAAGGGCTTCTCGCAAGCGGTGGTGCAGCACATGGCGCAGACCATTCCGGAACGCTTCGTCGCCAAGAGCGGGCCGCGCAACCGCGTCGGCAAGATCTTCGTGGACTACCTGCGCAACGGCTTCGGCGCCACCACGGCCAGCGCCTGGTCGGCGCGTTCGCGCCCGGGCCTGGGCGTGTCGGTGCCGGTGGCGTGGGAGGAGTTGCCGTCGCTCACCTCGGGTGCGCACTGGACCTTGCAGACCGCGCCGGGGCGCTTCGCTGTCGGCAACAAGCCCTGGAGCGACTGGGAGAAGGGTCGCAAGGGCCTGGCCAGGTCGATGAAGCTGGTCGGTTTCTCCCCGCTCCAGGCTTGAAGGCGCTCAGAACGCCGCTCAGGCGTTCTTCACCTCGTCCGTCACCACCTCGAAGTGGTTCAGCGTGTTGGCGCCGAACACCATCGTGATCGGCACGTCGGCTGCGTCGCGCCCGCGGGCGATCACGATGCGGCCGATGCGCGGCGTGTTGTGGCGCGCGTCGAAGGTGTGCCAGCGGTCGCCCAGGTAGACCTCGAACCAGGCGCTGAAGTCCATCGGGTAAGGCACCGCCGGGATGCCGATGTCGCCCAGGTAGCCGGTGACGTAGCGTGCCGGGATGTTCATGCAGCGGCACAGCGTGATCGCCAGGTGCGTGAAGTCGCGGCACACGCCCACCCGCTCACGGAAGCCTTCGAGGGCGGTGCGCGTCGCGCGGGCCTGCTGGTAGTCGAAACGCAGGTGGTTGTGCACGAAATCGCAGATGGCCTGCACGCGATGCCAGCCCGGCGTGACGTTGCCGAACTGCGACCAGGCGAAGGCCAGCAGTTCGCTGTCGACTTCGCAATAGCGGCTCGGCAGCACGAAAGGGAGCGTGGAAACCGGCAGATCGGCCGCGGTGTGCTCGATGGCACCGTAGTCGACCGGGTCGTGCCAGCCCGAGTCGTACACGACGGCGTTGTTGCGCAGCCGAACGCTGTTCACACCAAAGGGCACGTGCACGCGGGCGCAGGCGTTGTCGAAGCTGTCCTGGTAGTGGTCGGTTTGCAGCGGCGGGCTGATCGTGATGTTCTCCCCACCTTGGACGTCGCCGCTGCGTGACGGGTGGACGCGAAGCATGTAGATGAGCGCGGTGGGCGCGGTGACGCCGATTTCGATGTCATAGCCGATCTGGATGAGCATGGCGTCGCTTCGCAAGAGTGAGGTAGTGGAGAAGGTAAAGCAGGTTCGGTGCCCGGTGCCGCGGAGCACGCGGATGAGGCCCTGATCCTAGGCCCCCACCGGCCACACGGGCGCGCCACCACGCCGCGAGCGTGCGTAGGCCGAGGCTGATGCGTCGGCCCGCTCCTACCGGGATCGGCCACGCGCTCCCACAAGCGCGAGCGCGGGACCACTACGGTGTGCGGCTCGGCGACACCCTAACCTCGCTGAGCACCCAGAAGCCAGGCGCAGCGGGCCGGCTACATCGGCCATGCCGTTCCCATCCCATCTTCCCGAAGGCCACCATGGATCTTTCCCCCCTGGTCAATTTGCTGAACAGCCCCCTCATGGACGGGGTTCTGCTCTGGACCGTGGCGGCGGTGGCGAGTGTCGTCGGCCTCGTGGGGCTGGCGAATGCGCTGGACATGTACCTGGACACCGAGACGAACTGAGCTTTCCCCGGTGCCCGTGGGGCACCGTTTTACCGATTCGATTCCAAGGACAAGAATGACCCCACGTAACAGGGCAGCGGCCGGACGCCGCCCGAAGGCCAGCGACGGCCCGAACAGCAAGCAATTGCAGCTGGCTGGCTTTGCTCAGGAGACCACGTCGCAACTGACCACGAATCAGGGCCTGCACATCCCGGACAACCACAACTCGCTGAAGGCAGGCGTGCGCGGGCCGACGCTGCTCGAGGACTTCATCCTTCGCGAGAAGATCACCCATTTCGACCACGAGCGCATTCCGGAGCGCGCAGTGCACGCACGCGGTGCAGCGGCGCATGGCTATTTCCAGGTCTACAAGTCGATGTCGCAGTTCAGCTGCGCCGACTTCCTGCAGGACCCGGCCCAGAAGACGCCCGTTTTCGTGCGCTTCTCGACCGTCGCCGGTTCCCGCGGGTCGGCCGACACGGTACGTGACGTGCGCGGCTTCGCCGTCAAGTTCTACACCCAGCAAGGCAACTACGACCTCGTGGGCAACAACATCCCGGTGTTCTTCATCCAGGACGCGATGAAGTTCCCCGACCTGATCCATGCCGTCAAGCCCGAGCCGCACCACGAGATGCCGCAGGCCGCCAGTGCGCACGACACCTTCTGGGACTTCGCGTCGCTGATGCCCGAGAGCACCCACATGCTGATGTGGGCCATGAGCGACCGCGCCATCCCGCGCAGCTACCGGATGATGGAAGGCTTCGGCGTCCACACCTTCCGCTTCGTCAACGCGCGTGGCGAGTCGCACTTCGTCAAGTTCCATTGGAAGCCCAAGCTGGGCATCCACGGTCTGGCTTGGGACGAGGCGCAGAAGATCGCCGGCAAAGACCCCGACTTCCACCGCCGCGACCTGTGGGAAGCCATCGAGAACGGCGACTTCCCCGAGTGGGAGCTGGGCGTGCAGATGATCCCGCAGGACAAGGAGCATTCGCTGGGCTTCGACCTCCTGGACCCGACCAAGCTGATCCCCGAGGAACTGGTGCCGGTGCAGCGCATCGGCAAGCTGGTGCTCGACCGCAACCCCGACAACTTCTTCGCCGAGACGGAGCAGGTCGCCTTCCATCCCGGCCACGTGGTGCCGGGCATCGACTTCAGCAACGACCCACTGCTGCAAGGGCGCTTGTTCTCGTACACCGACACGCAGATCTCGCGGCTCGGTGGCGCCAACTTCCACGAGCTGCCGATCAACAAGGCCGTGTGCCCCTTCCACAACTTCCAGCGCGACGGCATGCACCGCCAGACGATCGCGCGTGGGCAGGTCGCCTACGAGCCGAACACGCTGGGCAGCGGCTCGGAGTTCCGCGTCGACGGCGAAAGCGGTGGCTTCCAGTCCTTCCCCGAAGAGATCGAGACGCCGAAGATCCGTCGCCGCAGCGCGTCCTTCGACGACCACTTCACGCAGGCGCGCCTGTTCTTCAACAGCCAGACCATGGCCGAGAAGGAACACATCGTCGCGGCCTTCCGCTTCGAGCTGTCGAAGCTCGAGGTGCCGGCGATCCGCCAGCGCATGGTCGACAACCTGGCGCATGTCGACGAAAAGCTGGCCCGCCGCGTGGCCGAGCCGCTGGGCATCGGTGCGCCCGACGCCAAGGCGGCGGCGGGGCGGCCGGGCTTCCGTGACCACCGCATGGCGCTGGCCATCGAAGAGTCGCCCGCACTGCGCATGGCCGACACGGGTGATGGTTCCGTCAAGACGCGCAAGATCGCGATCCTCGCTGCCGACGGTGTCGATTCGGCTTCACTCAAGCCGATTCGCGAGGCGCTCGAAGCGGCCGGTGCGCAATGCAAGGTCATCGGGCCGCGCCTGGGCACCGTGGCGAGCGCGTCGAAGCGACAGATCGAGATCGACGCGACCTTCGCAGCCATGCCCTCGATCATGTTCGACGCCGTGCTGATCCCGGCCGGCAAGGACGGCGCGACGGCCCTGCGCCAGAACGGCGAGGCGCTGCACTTCGCCCTGGAGGCCTTCAAGCACTGCAAGGCCATCTGCGCGGTCGGTGAGGGTGTGGAACTGTTGTCGCTGGTGGGCGTGAACCGCGACCCGGCATCCGCGGCGGCGGGTGTGGTGGTTGCCGAGACGCCGGTGACGAACCTGGGCGACACGACCGCGGCGACGGACATCGCGACGGCATTCATCGCTGCAATCGCCAAGCATCGGCACTGGGACCGCGCGAACATCGACGCCGTGCCCGCCTGACGCCTCTGTCCGAGGTTTTCCCGATGCGCACCGGGCGGCGCGCATCGGGGCGGGCTCAGCCCGCGTTCTTCAGCGCCTTCTTGGCTTTTTCGCCGGAGTTCTGCGCGCGGTTCTTGTGATAGCCGGACTTCACGTTGTTGACCGCCTTGCCCACGGGGCCGCTTTTCTTCGCTTCGTTGTCCGCGCGTTTTTCGTCGATCTTGTGCTTGGCCGCGTCGGTCGCCTCCGAGGCGGCCTTGCCGACCTGTGCATGAGCGCCGCCCAGCAGCGCGAGCGAGGTGATCGTGGCGAAAAGAATCTTCTTCATGGGTGCTCCAGAGGATGTGAACGACTCTGGATCTTTGCATCCCACGCCGACAGGGGTTGTCAGTCGGCGCCGCGACGGGCCGCGAGCCTCAGGAGCGGGTTCGAAAGTCGAACTGCTGGTGAAAGTTCACACCGTTCGCCGTGCCCTCGAGGTCGACGCTGTAGCGCGCGTCGGGCGCCAGTTCACGCCGCGGGACCATGAAGAACTCGTGGCCGCTCTGCGGCACCGCATTGGTCCGAACGGGCACGACGGTGCCGGCACTGTCCTTGAGCGTGTAGCTGGTGACGTGCAACTCGGCGCCCTCGTCGGCGCGCAGGTAGATCGGCGGCCCCATCTGTACCGTGGGGTCGGTGATCCGCGGGAAGGGGTTGGGTTCTTCGGTCGCCGGCGCGAAGGCGTAGTCGATGTCGACGCTGCCCTCGCAGGGGTAGCTCGCCACCTTGCCGGCACCGAGCAGCGGAAGCGCTTCCTGGCGGCCCAGGAGCACACCCAGACGCTGGTTGACCACGAGCGTCGTCAGGCCGTCCGACCCGGTCTTCCGGTCTTCTTTCGTGACCGCCGCCAGCCCGCCGACGCGCGCGGCGACCATCGCGCCGCGCAGGTGCGCGACCGAGTTGAGCAGCGAACGCATGTCGCGTTCGCCGCGCGCTGCCGCCGTGGGCTGGGACATGGGGGCGGCCGAGACGTAGGTCTCGGTCGATGCGGTCAGCAACTCGACGACGTAGGGGCCGTAGCCCGCGAACTGGGCACGGTCGGTCGCCAGCGCGCCGGTATAGAAAGGGTTGTTGACGTTGGCTTCGTCGTGGCCGGTGGCATAGGCGCCGTCGCTGCCTTCGGACAGCAGGTACTTGCCGTGGGCACGCGAGGCTGCGTCGAGCCGTGTGTTCTGCTCGAGCGCGCCGAAGCCGCATTGCGTGCGCGCCGACTGGAAATAGGTCCAGGCCGCCAGCTCACCGGAACCGGCGGGATAGCCTGAGGACGGAAGTTCGTCGACCGACGCCTGGACGGTCGCCTGGACTGCGGGCGCCCCGGACGAGGCAGCCTCCTGGCCGTCCCCCGCGCCACCCCCACCCCCGCCGCAACCGCTCAGGCCGAGCACCGTGCCGATCAGCGCGGCGCACAGGGGGAACGGCCGCGCGATCGGCGCGGGGCGAAAACGACGGGACGGGCGCATGGACATACAACGAAAGCAATCAGAAGCGGCGAGCGTGCCCGCCGCATGCGAACTAAATTGCTAGCTGTTCCCGCTTTGCCGTGTAGGCCAAGGGCCCGCAGCGCAGTTCGGTCGCACTGGGGCAGGCGCCACAGCGTGACCAGACGCTAGTCGCGCTTGGGAATCAGCAGCCCGCGTGACACCGCCGGGCGGGCGACAAAGGCAGCGAGCACGCGATCGACATGAGTGAATTCGTCGAAACCGACCAGCTCACGCGCCTCGTAGAAGCCGATCAGGTTGCGCACCCACGGGAAGATCGCGATGTCGGCGATCGAATATTCCGCGCCCATCATCCAGTCGCGTCCGGCCAGGTGCTTGTCCAGCACGCCGAGCAGGCGCTTCGATTCGGCCACGTAGCGGTCGCGCGGGCGCTTGTCGTCGTACTCCTTGCCGGCGAACTTGTGGAAGAAGCCGAGCTGGCCGAACATCGGCCCGATGCCGCCCATCTGGAACATCACCCACTGCAGGCATTCGTAGCGGCCGGCCGCGTCCTGCGGGATGAACCGGCCGGTCTTCTCGGCCAGGTACACCAGGATGGCGCCCGATTCGAACAGGGCCAGCGGCTGCCCACCTGGCCCGTGCGGATCGAGGATGGCCGGGATCTTGTTGTTCGGGTTGAGCGACAGGAAGGCCGGCGACATCTGGTCGTTGTTGTCGAAGCGCACCAGGTGCGGCTCGTAGGGCAGGCCGAGTTCTTCCAGCAGGATCGACACCTTCACGCCGTTGGGCGTGGGCAGCGAATACAGCTGGAGACGGTCGGGGTCCTGCGCGGGCCACTTCTGGGTGATGGGGAAGGCGGAGAGATCGGTCATGGCGGTGTCCTTGGGAAACGGGGTGCGGCGTCGAACGCGATGCGCTGGTCGGAACGGTGAATTCTGCCGTCCGTCTTTCAAGCAGGGGGCGCACCGGGTGCGATGACCTTGAGCCACGGCCAGCGCGCCTGGTAGCTCGCGGCCTTGGCGCGGAACAGGTCCGGCAGCGCATGACGTGGGTTGATCCGCAGGATGCCGTCGGCCAGGTCCTGCAGGCTGTCGGGCAGGTACAGCGCGCCATCGGCCACGTCGATGCCGACGCAGGTGCAGGCCACGAGGTAGCGGTCGATGCCGTCGCGTGCCGAGCGCAGCACTGGGTAGGCCGCACCGAAACGCGCCGCATACCACCGGTGCACCCGTGCCTGGTTCTTGACCTCGACTGTCACGTCCAGGTCGGCCGTCGCGGTCTGCACGCGCCGGATCGCTGCGTCTTCCGCGTCCCACGACAGGTTGCTGTCGTCGAAGTAGAAGACGTCGTAGTCCTTGACGTCGGCGTCTGCCGCACGACCCGTGCGCAGGTTCCACACGGCCTGGAACAGGCACCCCGCGGTAAGGTGGCACTGGGGCAGGTCGAGCGTGCGAAGTCGCGCCAGCAACGCGACGTTGACAGGGTTGCGCCGGGCCATCGCCAGGAAGTCGTCGGAGGTGAGAGGCATTGAGACAGGGAGTGTGCCCGGCCCGAGGCCAGTTCCACGGCCTCCTTGCGCGACGGCGCATTCGCTAGGTCAGCAGCGAATTCACGACCCTCTCCAGCAAATCATCCACGTCGGTGGCCGCGACTGCATCGGGAAGTGCCACATCGCCATAGAGCACAAAGACAGGCTTGCCCCATTTCAGGCCCATCGCGATCTCCGACAGCGTGCCCATGTTGCCGCCGATGGCCACCAGACAGACACCGCTGCGCGCGACGATGCCGTTGCGCAGCTCGCCCATGCCGGTCGGCACGGCCACGCTGAGCCACTCGTTGGCGTTGCGGTCGTCGTCCTCGGGCAGGATGCCGATGGCGATGCCGCCGGCCTCCGTCGCACCGCGCGAAGCGGCCGCCATCACGCCGCCCCGGCCGCCGCAGATCACGGCCACGCCAGCGCTGGCGAGGTGATAGGCGACGGTGCGCGCCGCATCGCACTCACGCGCCCCGCCGTCGCCCGGCCCGATCATCGCGACCGGCTGGCGGTGGCGATCGACGCCTTTCTGACGCTGCGCCAGGCGTGCAAGCGCCTCAATGACCGGCGCCGAGGGCACCGCGTTCACGCCTTCTGGTAACGACATCACCCACTCCCATCACGATCACACATACCACCATGAGCACCAGCGACAGCGCCGATGCCACCGGAAAATCCGACCCCCCGTCGCTCACCTGCGCGAGCAGCATCAGCGGCAGGATGTTCAACTGCGTCCCGACCAGCGCCAGCGCCGTGCCGTAGGTGCCCATGGCGAGCGCGGCGACGACGCAGCCGCTGGCCAGCACGGAAGGCGCGACCTCGGGCACCACGGTGTCCCAGAACGCACGCGCACGCGACGCGCCCAGCGTGCGTGCCGCTAGCGCCGGACGCCGGTCCAGGTTGGCGAACACTGGGTACAGCGACAGCGCCACCCGCGGGATCAGGTAGTAGGCATAGGCAAAGCCCAGGCCCGTCACGCTGTAGATCCAGCTGCCGACCACGGCCGGGTCGGCGCCCAGGCCCGCGAGCAGCTGGGTCACGAAGCCGGCACGCCCGAACGCGAGGATGAAGCCATAGGCGATCACCAGGCCAGAGAAGGCCAGCGGCAGGCCGAGCAGCGTCATCATCCACTGGCGCCGGTGCGCGGGCTGCCGTGCGAGTTCGATCGCGATGCAAGTCCCCACGACGGCCGACACCGTGCCCGCCGCCAGCCCCAGCAGCAGCGTGTTGCGCAGCGCGCCGAGGAACAGCGGCTGGCCGAACAGCCGCCCGAAGGCGCTGCCGCCGTCCGAGAAAGCCTCAGGCAGCAGCGCCGCCAGCGGCGCCGCGAAGAACAGCGCCATGAAGACCCAGGCGGGCCAGGCACCGAAACGCCGCATGGCCTACTTGCCCACCGTGGCTTGCGCCCAGAGCTGGTCGAGCTCGGCCTTGCGTTCGGACGCCTTCACCACGTCGAGCGGCCGGACCTGCGGTGCCGGCGGCATCTTGGCGGCCACGTCGGCCGACAGCGCGATGCCGGGCACGGCCGGGCGCACGAAGCCTTGCGCGAACAGCGACTGGCCGGCCTCGCTCATGATGAAGTTGAGCCACAGCTTGCCGGCGTTCGGGTTCGGGCCGTTCTTCACCAGGCTGATGGCGTACGGCGCCGCGACGCTCGCTTCCTTGGGGATGACGACCTCGACCGCATCGCCCATGCCGTCGACGTGCTTGGCCTTGAGGCCGTCGTTCTCGTAGCTGATCCACACGGGGATCTCGCCCTTGAGGAACTTGGCGTAGGGCGTGGTGCCTTCCACGCGCAGCACGTTGCCGGCCGCATGCAGCTTGCCCAGGTAGTCGGTGCCGGGCTTGACGTTGTCGACGTCGCCGCCGTTGGCGTACGCCGCGGCGAAGGTCAGCACCTGGCCGATGCCGGTAGAGCGCGGGTCGAGGTACACCACCGAACTCTTGAACTCGGGCTTGTGCAGGTCGGCCCAGCCGGTGGGCGTGTTCTTCACCAGCTTCTTGTTCACCAGGAAGGCGATGTTGAGCGTGTGGATGGTGAACCAGCGGCCGTCGGCCTCGCGGAACACCGGCGGCAGCTTGTCGAAGTTGACCGGCTTGAAGGGCGCGACCACGTCCTTCTTCACCGCATCGACCGCGGAGGCGGCGAAGTAGTAGGCCGTGTCGGCCTGCGGGCGGCGACGGGTCTTGTCCAATGCGACGACGGTCGCCGCGGAACCGATGTCGTTGTAGGTGAGCTCGATCTCCGGGTAGCGCTTCTTGAAGTCACGGAACAGCGACTTCCAGTTGGCCCATTCGGGGCCGGTGTCGAAGGAGACGCAGAGGCCTTCCTTCTGCGCTTCGGCATAGAGCGCCTTCTCGCCCGCATAGAGCTCGGGGCCGTCGAAGGCGAAGGCGGTGCGTGCCACCAGCGTGGCCAGCGACAGTGCGGGCAAGGCGCCGGCGGCCTGGATCAGATGTCTGCGTTGCATGGAGGAACTCCTTGGGTGCGATGAGAGGGAAAAGGATCGATGGGTGGGCTGATCAGTCGTCGAGCAGCCGCACGTGCGCAGGCGCGACGCCGATCGCCTCGCGCGCCGGCCAGGCGGATTCGGCGAGGAATGGCACGCTGGCGCCCGCCACCTCGAAGTCGTAGCGCGTCAGCGCGCCCAGGTAGCGCTGTGCACCGGTGCGGCCCGCGAGGCGATTGACGCTGCCCGGCGGCGGGTCGGCCTCGATGTGCTCGGGGCGGATCAGCACATGCACGGCGGTGCCCAGCGTGCGTGCGCCGGTCGGTGCAGCCAGCTCTGCGAAGCCGACGTTCACCCGGTCGCTGGCGGACACGGTGCCCGGCAGCAAGGTCGACAGGCCGACGAACTGGGCCACCGCACGGCTGGCCGGACGCTCGTAGAGATCGCGTGGGGTGGCGATCTGCAGCAGCCGTCCGTCCTGCATCACGGCCACGCGGTCGGCCATGGTGAGGGCCTCTTCCTGGTCGTGCGTGACCAGCAGCGTGGTGGCATTGAAGCGCTGCTGGATCGCGCGGATCTGATCGCGCAGGTGGCCGCGCACGCTGGCATCGAGGGCCGACAGCGGTTCGTCGAGCAGCAGCGCGCGCGGGTCGATGGCCAGCGCGCGGGCCAGCGCGACACGCTGCTGCTGGCCGCCCGAGAGCTGCGCGACGGCGCGCCGCGCATAGTCGCCGAGGCCCACCACGTGGAGCAGTTCCTGGGCGCGCCGATGGCGCTCGCCCGTCGGCACCTTCCGCAGCCTGAGGCCGTAGGCCACGTTGTCCAGCACGTTCAGGTGCGGAAAGAGCGCATAGCTCTGGAACACCATGCCGATGTGGCGCTGGTGCACCGGCTTGCGCGACAGGTCTTGGCCGTCGAGCGCGATGCGCCCGCTGTGGCCGGTCTCCAGCCCGGAGACGAGCTTGAGCAGGGTCGACTTGCCCGAACCGCTCGGCCCGATCACCGCGACCAGTTCGCCGGTGCGCACATCCAGCGAGATGTCGTGCAGGCCCTGCGTGGTGCCGGGGTAGCTGTAGCTGACGTGGTCGAGAACAAGGCTCATGCGCGGGGTTTGACGAGAGAGGAAGACAAAAAGGCCGAGGCCCCGGCGAGCAGCAGCAGGATCACGGTGGCCGCGCAGGCGAAGCCCGTCGCGCCGTAGAAAGCCTGCAGCAGCACGACCGGGTAGGTCCGGTTCTGGAAGCTGGTCAGCAGATTCGACAGACCGAACTCACCCACTGACAGCGCCGCGACCATCACCAGCCCGCTGATCAGGCTCTGGCGCAGGCTGGGCAGCACGACGCTGGTGAACTGCTGCCAGTTCGACGCACCCAGCGTTGCGGCGGCCTGCTCGACCCGTTCGAGGCCCAGGTGACGCAGGTCGGTCAGCAGCGTGTTCGTGAGGTAGGGCAGCGTGTAGATGGCATGCGCGGCGATCAGCAGCGGCATCGAGCCGAGCCAGGGCAACCCCTCGCTGTTGAAGACGATGATGTAGCCGAAGCCCAGGGTGATCGTCGGCACCGCGATCGGCATGGCGCTCACGATGCGCGCGGTGAGGCTGCCGCCGCGGCGCGCCCCGTGGTACAGCGCATAGGCCAGCGGCATGGCCAGCACGGTGTTGATCACGCAGGCGGCCAGCGCCACCACGAGGCTGTTGACGAAGGCCTTGCGGAACGACGGGTCCTGCCACAGATCGAGGTACCAGCGGCCGGTGAGCCCGGTCGGCAGCAGCGTGTTGGTCCAGCTGTCGCCGGCGCTGCCCACCATCAGGAGGGCGATCGGCAGCAACAGGTAAAGCCCGTAGAACAAGGCGACGCCGCGTATCAAGTGAAAGTCTCCGTCTGACATGGAAGGCCGGCATACTTTCCGGCTGCGCCAGTGTTGGCCGTGTCGGCAGCACCGACCCCGCAAATTCTAGGAAGAGAGGCGCCAAAGATGGGCGAATATTGGATGACGTCTGTTGAGCGATTGGAAAGTGTTTGTCATCGCACTTTCACGCAGGCCTGCGGGGTTCCCGCATGAAACGCGACTGCCCGACCATCCAGGAACTGTTGGCCTTCGATGCCGTGGCGCGGCACGAAAGCATCACGCTGGCGGCGGGTGCGCTGTGCATCACGGTGAGTGCCGTCAGCAAGCAGATCGCAGGGCTGGAGGCCTTTCTCGGTGGGCGCGCACTGGTGCAGCGCAACGGCCGCGGCGTGCAACTCACGCCGCAGGGCCGTGTGTACTGGCAGAAGATCGCCGGCGGCCTGCGTGCCATCGAGACTGCCACCTTCGAGGCCCGTTCGGGCAATGCAGGTGCGGGCCTGCTGACGTTGGCGAGCGTGCCGACCTTTCTCACCAAATGGCTGATCCCGCGGCTGCCCGCCTTCAGCCAGAAGAGCCGGCAAGTGACCCTGAGCTTCAGCCGACACCTGGAACCCACGGACGGCATTCCGCCGGGCGTGGACGCCGCCATCCGTTACGGGACCGACGGCTGGCCCGGCGTGGTGTCCGAGTACATCGCCGGTCGCGAGTTCGTGCTGGTCGCCGCACGTGCGCTGGTGGAAGACGTTCACCGCATCGCGCAGCCGGCCGATTTGCGCGGCCACACCTTGCTGCACCACGAAGGCGCGCCGACCGCCTGGCGCCAATGGGCGGGGCAGCACGACGTGGCGGAGAACCACATCCTCTCCGGACCGCGCTTCGCACAGTACGCCTCGCTGATTCAGGCGGCCGTCAACGGTTTGGGCATCGGACTGGTCCCGCGCATCCTGGTGCAGGCCGAACTGGCGGAAGGCTCGCTCGTCATTCCCTGCGGGTCACCGGTCATGGTCGATCAGGGCCACTATCTGTGCTATCGACCCGATCGGCTGACGATGCCGGGCTTCGAAGCCTTTCGCGCCTGGATCCTCGAGCAGGGTTCGCAATCGCGTGGTGCGGAAGCACGGTGACGTCTGTCGTGGGGCGTCACCCCGCCCGCCGCCTGGTCGACAGCAGCGCCCGCAGCTTGGCCGGCGCGACCGGCTTGGTCAGCAGCATCACGCCGCCGTGGCGGATGCGGCGCAGCACCTCGGGGCCGGTGGCGCCCGAGACCAGCACCGACAGCGCGTCCGGCTGCAGCCGGCGGGCGGCGTCGATGACGGCCATGCCGTCGTCCTCGTCGGCCAGCTGCAGGTCGCACAGCACGGCGTCGTAGGCCACGCCGGGCATGTCGAGGCAGGCGATGGCGGCGGCCACCGAGTCGGCCGTGTCGACATGGCAGCCCCACTGCGTGAGCAGCGCGCGGCTGCCGTCGAGGATGGCCGGGTCGTCGTCGACCACCAGGCAGCGCAGGCCCGCCATGGGGGCCGGCGCTCCCGGTTCGGGCACCGGCGGCGCGACGTGGGCGAGCGGGACTTCGGGCAACAGCAGCGCGAAGGTGCTGCCGGCCTGCAGCCCCGAGCGCAGCGTGATGCGCGTGCCCAGCAGGGCCGCGATGCGCGCGCAGATCGCCAGGCCCAGGCCGAAGCCCTGGCGGCGGTCGCGTTCGGTGTTGGCCACCTGGTAGAACTCTTCGAAGATCCGCGCCTGGTGGATGGGCGCGATGCCCACGCCGTTGTCACGCACCTCGATGCGCACGCCGCCGGCCCGTCGGCGCGCCGTCACCAGCACGGTGCCGCCGGGCGGCGCATGGCGGATCGCATTGCTCACAAGGTTGCCGACGATGCGCTGCAGCAGCGCCGCGTCGCTGCGCACGGCCAGGCCGCGGTCGTCCCAGACCAGCCGCACCTGCGCCTCGGCCGCCGCGGCGGCGTGCTGCGCGGCGACGGGGTCGAACAGCGCGGCGAGCGACAGCGCGGTGATGGCCGGCGTGAGCACCTGCGCGTCGAGGCGCGAGATCTCCAGCAGGTCGTCGAGCAGCACGCCCATGAAGGCGGTGCCTTCCTGCAGCCGCAGCACGGCCGGGCGCTGCGCCTGGCTCGCGCTCGGCAGCAGGCCGTCGATGAAGAGGCCCATCGCATGCAGCGGCTGGCGCAGGTCATGGCTGGCGGCGGCGAGGAAGCGGGCGCGCGACAGCGCGGCCTGCTCGGCTTCGGCCATGCGCTGCAGCGCGACGGCCGTGGCTTCGCGCACGCGTTCTTCGCTGACCTGCTGGTTGTGCTGCAGCCGCTCGGCCAGCCGGTTGACGTCGCCGGCCAGCGCTGCGAGTTCGTGCCGGCCCGCAGCAGGCGTCGCAGGGCTCGGCTCGCCCACCACGTCGCAACGCGCCTCGAAGTGTCCGGCTTCCAGCGCGGCCACGGTGCGCGAGATGCGGCGCAGCGGCTGGGCCACGGCGCGGGCCATGTGCCGCACAGCGGCCCAGGCGGCCAGCAGCGCGATCAGCGCGATGCCGATGCCTGCCAACAGCGACCGGGTGCGTTCCCGCGCGTGCGCGGTCGAGTCGCGGAAGGCCTGCACCAGGCCGATGGGCGTGGCGCCGGCGGTGGAGCCGGCCGGCGCGAAGGCACTGGCCCGCGAGGCCTCGCGCAGTGTGACCGGCGCGGTGAACACCCGCAGCGCGGTGCCGGCGCCTGCAGCCGCAGCCGGTGGACCGGCCGTGACGTACACGCCGGCGCTGTTGCTGATCTCGATGCGCGCCACCTGGCTGCCGCGCAGCGCGGCGTTGGCCACGTTCTGCAGGGCAGGCAGGTCGCCGGCATAGAGGCTCAGGTCGGACATCGCCGCCACCTGCTGCGCCACGGCCTGGCCTTCGGCGTCGAAGGCGGCGTCGAGCGTCGCCAGGCGGCCGTGCGTGAACCACGCCGTCAGTGCCAAGGCCAGCACGGCGCAGGGGCCGATGCCCAGGCGCAGCAGGTCGCGCCGGAGGCTGCCGCGCACCTGCAGCGGACGCACGGTTTCGGGCAGCGAGGCGCGTTCGGACGGGCTGTCGACCATCGCGTGCAACGGCACGCGCACCGGTGGCAGGAGGCGGCTGCTGGTGCGCATCATCGCGGCGCCGTCACCCGCTCGGTCAGTTCGCGTTCGTCGGGCAGGCGCAGGCCCAGCCCGCGCGCCACCGTGGTGTTGATCCGTACGGTGGCCGGCGTGGCCGCCTCCACCAGCACGACGCCCCCGACTCCGCGGTGGAGCTTCAGCACGATGGCGCGCGCCTGCGCCGCCAGCTGGGTCGGCGTCGATACCGCCGCCGCGAGCCCGCCGGAGCGCACCAGCCCGTCGCTCGCACCGAACACCGGCAGCGTGGCGCCCGCGCCGGCGTGCAGCACGGCCAGCGTGGCGGCCTGGCTGTCGCCGATGCGGTCGGGCAGCACCATCAGCGCGTCGCTGCGGGCCACCACCAGGCGCAGCGCGGCCGCCAGCGCGGTCGGGTTGGGGGCGTACTGCACCTTCAGGTCCCAGCCCGCGGCGGCGCGTTCGAGCTCGCGCACCAGCGGCTCGGATTCGATGGTCGCGACCACGCCGAGGCGCCGCTTCTGCGGCAGCACCGCGTCGATCAGCGCCAGCTGGTCGGCCATCGCCGGGTCGCGCAGCAGCACGCCGACACGGCGGTCGGCCCGCAGCAGGCCGGGGTCGCCGCGCAGGCTTTCGTAGTCGAGATGGGTCAGCATCGCCAGCAGCAGCGGCTCGGCGCCCGGCCGGTCGATGGCCGTGCGTGCCGCCGCCATGCCGACGGCGATGGTGAGAGGCGCGTCATCGACCGTGGCGCGCATCTGGCGCGCGAACTCGGCGTGCGGTGCCGAGTCGTCGGCCAGCAGCACGGTGAGGCCGACCGCTGTCGCGTGGCTGCCGAACAGGGCGGCGCACGCCGGCCCCAGGCACCACAGGGCCACGCGCAGCGCGCGGAGGCATGGGAGAAGAAGGGTCACGAAGGGGACTGCACGAGCAGCGAAGAGGGGACTGCCCAATGTACGGAAGCGCCTCTTGCGGCGCGATAAGGCAGAGGGCTTATGTCGGCCCCCGGCACCGGTCTGCCCTGTGCTGCTGTGCACAGGTGGCCGGCCGATCGGCCTAGCGCGAACGGCCTAGCCGGTGATGCGCGGTGGGGACGGGGGCCGCCAGCCCTAGAGGTTCTGCCGCACGCGGGCCAGCTGCGTGTGTATCGCCTGGCGCAGCACCCGGGGCGAGACCGGCTTGTACAGCACGGCCACGCCCGAAGCCGCCACTTCGCGCAGGCGGTCGGGCTTGGTTTCGCCGGTCACCAGCAGGCGTGCGGTGCCGGCACCGATGCCGTGCGGATGACGCTGCAGCGCGGCCAGCACGTCCAGGCCGTTGTCGCCGCCTTGCAGCAGCAGGTCGCTCACCACCACGTCCGGCGGTTGCGTCCAGGTGTCGGCCAGCGCCAGCGCCTCGGCCCGGCTCTGCGCGGCCATCACCTCGGCGCCCCAGCTCGACAGCGCGACCTGCAGGCCCTCGAGGATGGTGCGCTCGTCGTCGATGACCAGCACGCGCACGCCCTCGAGGCACGGCACGGCCTCGTCGACGAGGCCGGGCGTCGCGATCATCGGTGGTGTGAGGACCGGCGCGATGCGGCGCACCAGCACGCGCACGCAGGTGCCGCGACCCGGCCGCGAACTGAGTTCGACGCAGGTGTTGAGCAAGCTGGCGAGCCGCTGCACCGTGGCCAGGCCCAGGCCCATGCCGCGGGCGCCGCGCTCGCCGGACCGGTTGTGCGCATCGATCTGGAAGAACTCCTCGAACACCCGCGACTGGTGCTGCGCCGCGATGCCCACGCCGGTGTCGACCACGTCGATGCGCACGCCGTTGCCGCGCAGGCGCGCGCCGATCAGCACGCCGCCTTCGTGGGTGTGGCGCAGCGAGTTCGACACCAGGTTGTTGAGGATGCGCGAGAGCATCACGTAGTCGCAGCGCACCCACACGTCGGTCTTGCGTACCACCAGCCGCAGGTTCTGCGCCTCGGCCACCGCGCGGAAGTTGCGGCTGATCTCGTCGAACAGCCGGTCGAGCGGGAAGTCCGACCACTGCGGCTGCAGCACGCCGGCGTCCAGTTGCGACAGGTCGAGCAGCTCGGAGAAGAGCCGGTCGAGCGATTCCACGCATTCGCGGATGTGGCCGATGCGCTGCAGCCGCACCGGGTCGGTTTCGCCGTTGGCCAGGCCGTCGGAAAACAGCGTGAGCGCATGCAGCGGCTGGCGCAGGTCGTGGCTGGCCGCAGCCAGGAGACGTGTCTTGGCCTGGCTCGCCACTTCGAGTTGCTGGTTCTTGTGCGCGAGTTCGGCGGTGGCGTCGGCGATGCGGCTTTCCAGCAGGCGCCGGCTCTCGGCCAGCGCGCCGGCCGCCTGGTTGAAGCCGCTCTGCAGGCGCCGCACCTCGGCCGTGCCCTCGACCGCCACGCTCGCTTCCTCGCCCGCGCCCAGGCGGTCGACCGCTTCGCCCAACGCGCCGATGGGGGCGCTGATACGGCGTGCGGCCCACCAGCCGGACAGGCCCACACCGAACAGCGCCGCCGCCAGCACCAGGATCACGTTGATGCCGACCGAGCGCCGGGCGCGCTCCACCGCGTCGAGGCTGATCTCGACCATCACCTGCCCGGCGCGGCGGCCGTCTTCGGCCGGGACCGGCACCACCACCTGCAGCCCCTCGGCGCGGGCGCGGTCGGTGGTTTCGGAATTGGCGACGATCTCGCCGTCGTCGGACCAGATCTGCACTTGCTGCACGTGGGGCTGGTAGGTGCCCGACTGGGCGATGCGCAGCAGCGCCCGGCGGTCCATGTGCGCCAGGGGCCCCTGGGCCACGGTGGCCACCTGCAAGGCCACCGTCTGGGCATTGGCGCGCATCAGTTCGGTCACGTTGTCCAGGTGCTGGCGCGTGAGCACGGCGATCGCGGCCAGCGTCGCGACGGTGGCCGGCAGCACCGCCAGCAGGATCAGTTGCTGCGCCAGCGACAGGTGCGCCAGGCAATGCAGGACGCGCCAATGCCAGGGCGGCGGGTGCGGGCCTCCCGAGGCGGTTTCCGTGTTCAATGGATGAACGGCGGCCATGACGCAGTGAAAAAGGTCACAAATCTGGCGCAGAGTTGGTTTCTAATTGTGTTCCTGACACCCTGCATTGACCAGTCCGCCGTTTGGCGGACCTGTCTTCCCGTCCGATGTCTGCAGATTCCCTCCGCTTCACGACCTCTGGGGGCCGCCGCGACGGTTCGCAGGCGGTGTGGCGCGCGCTTGCCGGCCTGCTGCTGGCGGTAGCCTGTCAGGCCGGCGCCTGGGCGCAGGGCGGCAATGCAGCACCGGTGCCGCTGCGCTTCGGGATCCTGCCGCTGGGCGGCGCCTTCGAATCGCGCAACGACTGGGATCCGGTGCTGGCCGATCTCAGCCGTGCCGTCGGGCGGCCGATCAGGGTGCTGTCGGTCACCTCGTACGAGGCACTCGAGCAGGCGATCCAGCGCAACGAGGTCGACATGGCCTTTTTGTCGGGGCGCATGGCGCTCGATGCCGTCACCCAGCGCGGCATGCGGGTGGTGGCGCAGGTCACGCGGCACGATGGTTTGCCGGGTTACCGGGCGCTGCTGCTGACGCGCAAGACCGGCCCCTTCACCACGCTCAAGGGGCTGCTGGCCGAGCCGGAGCGCTGGCGCCTGGCGCGGGGCGAAAGCCGCTCGGTCTCGGGCTTCATCGTGCCGCAGCTGCAACTCTTTCTGCCCAACCACATCGCGATGGAAACCCGCTTCCTGAGCGAGGTGGTGGGCACGCACCAGTTCACCGCGCTGGCCGTGGCCAACGGCGAGGCTGACGTCGCCACCAACAACTCGGCCGACTTCGAGCGCTTCCGCTTGCAGTTCCCGGCCGAGGCCGGCCGGCTGCAGGTGATCTGGGAGTCGGACATCATTTCGCATGCGCAGATCGTGGTGCGGCGCGACGACCCACCCGAGTTCCGGCGCAAGGTACAGGCCTTCCTGGTCGACTACGCGCGCAGCGCCGGGCCGCGCGGCGACACCGAACGTGGCTACCTCAAGGCCCTGCACGACCTCGCCGGCTTCGTCGCCGCCGACGACAGCTCGCTGCTGCCCGCGGCGACGCTGGCCTACCAGCTGGCCAAGCAGAACGCGAACACCGCGCAGTGGGTCAACGAGTCGGCCAGGCAGACGCGCCTGCAGCGCATCGAGAGCAGCTATGCCGAGCAACGGGAAGCCCTGCGTGCCGAGCGCTAGCCGCCCGGCATCGCGTCGCCTGCCGACCCGGCGCATCGCGCTGTGCCGAGGCGCTTGCGCGTTGTCGCTGTCGCTGGCGTGGGCCGGCGCCGCGTGGGCGCAGGGCGGTGCGCGGCCGGTGGCGTCGTCGTCGACCCCGCTGCGCTTTGGCATCCTGCCCTTCGGGGGCGCGGTCGAGTCGCGCGACCGGTGGGCGCCGCTGCTGGCCGACATGGGCCGTGCCATCGGCCGGCCGGTTACGGGGTTCTCGGTCACGTCGTACGAATCGCTCGGCCAGGCGCTCCAGCGCGACGAGGTCGACATCGCCATGCTCACCGCCAAGATGGCGCTCGACGCGGTCACGCAGCGGCGCATGCGCGTGCTGGCGGAGGTGCGGCGGCACGGGGGCGAGCCGGACCATCGCGCCGTCCTGCTGGTGCGCAAGGACGGCACGCTCACCAGCCTGGCCGACCTGCTGGGCAACCCCGGCCGCTGGCGACTGGCCCGCAGCGACAGCCGATCGGTGTCGGGCTTCATCCTGCCGCAGGTGGAGCTGTTCCTGCCGAACCGGATCGCCATCGAGACGGCGTTCCGCAGCGAACTGGTCGACACGCACCAGGCCACGGCGCTGGCCGTTGCCAATGGCGACGCCGACGTGGCGACCAACAACACCACCGACCTGGAGCGCTTTCGCGAACAGTTCCCGGTGGAGGCGGCACGGTTGCAGGTGATCTGGACATCGGCCCCCACGCCGCCGGCGCAGCTCGTCTTGCGACGCGACGCGCCCCCCGAACTCCATCGGCGACTCCAGGCCTTCCTGACCGGCTATGGCCGCGCCAGCGGGCCGCGCGGCGACGCCGAGCGCGCCGTGCTCAAGTCGCTGCGTGCCACGCTCGGCTACGAAGCCGAGGACGACACCGCGCTGCTGCCCGCCGCCGAGCTCGAATACCAGCTGGCCTGGCAGCGCGCCATGAATGCCGCCTGGGTGAATGACGCCGCGAAGCAGGCGCGGCTCCAGCTCATCGAGCAGACCTATGCGCGGCAGGTGGCGCTGCTCAAGGGCGATGGCGTGGCGGCGGCTGCGGGGAGGTGATGCGCTGAGCAACCCCGGTCGCGATGCGTCAGGCGGTCACGGATGAACGGTCGGCTGCGCATAGTGCGCACACAGCGCATCGACCAGCGCAGCCGCATAGATCGGCAGGCTCGCGCGGTCGCGCATCAGCAGGTAGCGCTCGCGCACGCTCCATGCGTCGCTCAACTCGATCAGCGCGAGCTGCATGCTCTGCTGGTTGCGGCGCACCGCGGATTCGGGCACCACGCCGATGCCGACGCCGCTGCCGATCATCCGGCACATGGCGTCGAAGCTCGCGAGCTGGATGCGCAGCTTCTGGCGGCGGCCGAGGTGTTCGGTGATCTGCGCCAGGAAGGCCTGCAGCGTGCTGCCCGGCTGCATGCCGACCGCGTCTTCGTCCAGCGTCTCGGCGAAGGCGATGCGCCGACGCCGTGCGAAGCGGTGCCGGCGTGAGGTGGCGAGCACCAGCCGGTCGGTACTGAAGTGGATCGCCTCCAGGCCCAGCGTGTCGACGTCGCCGGCCACGATGCCGATGTCGGCCCGTCCCTCCAGCACGCCGCGCGGGATCTGAGCATTCGGTTTCTCCTGAAGGTCGACGTTGATGCGCGGATGGGCGGCCAGGAACGCGGGCAGCAGTTCAGGCAGGAAGTCGGTCACCGCCGTGGTGTTGGCGAAAACCCGCAGATGGCCGCGCAACCCGCCGCCGTAGGCCAGCAGTTCGTCGCGCAGGCGATCGGTCTGGTTGAGCATCAGCCGCGCGTGATGCAGGAAGGCCTCGCCCTGCGGCAGCAGCCTGACGCCACGCGCCTCCCGCGTGAGCAGCGGCAGGCCGCACTGCGCCTCCAGCGCCTTGATGCGCGCGCTCGCCGCGGCCAGTGACAAGTGCTGGCGTTCGGCCGCCCGCGTGAGGTTGCCCTGCTCGGCGGCGGCCACGAACAGGCGCAGGTCGTTCATGTCGAAATGCATGCGGCATCGTAGACGAGCCTTCGGAATCCCCGAAGGCTCGGTTCCGAATTCGCAGATTGCGCCACGCCATCGCAGCGGCCACCATGCGGAGCACAAGGAGACAAGAACCATGCAACTTCGCGCCATCGCACTGGGTCTGGCCGTCAGCGCCAGCCTGCTGCAAGCCGCCCCGGCAACGGCCCAGGCCGCCTACCCGTCGCGCCCCGTCACGCTGGTCGTGCCACAGGCCGCCGGCGGCACCAATGACATCGTCGGCCGGCTGGTCGGCCAGAAGCTGGGCGAAGTGATCAATGCCAGCGTGGTGGTCGACAACCGGCCCGGTGCGGGCGGCAACATCGGCACGCAGCTGGTGGCCAAGGCGCCGAAGGACGGCTACACGCTGCTCATGACGATCAGCAGCAGCCAGGCCATCAACCCGGCGCTCTACAAGAACCCCGGCTTCGACCCGGTGAAGGACTTCCGGCCGGTCGGCCTGATCGGCGCGGTGCCCAACGTGCTGCTGGTCAACCCGGCGTTCCCGGCGAAGACGATGAACGAGTTCCTCGCACTGGCCAAGCGCAAGGACGCCAACTACCAGTACGCCTCGGCCGGCAACGGCACGCTCAACCACCTGCTGGGCGAGATGCTCAACAACATGGCCGGCATCCAGCTGCAGCACGTGCCCTACAAGGGTGTGGCACCGGCCATCAACGACGTGCTCGGCGGCCAGCTGCCGATCGTGTTCGCCAGCCTGCCGTCGGCGCTGCCGCACATCAAGAGCGGCAAGCTGCGCGCGCTGGCCGTCAGCGGCGAGAAGCGCTCGCCATCGCTGCCCGGCGTGCCCGCCATCGCGGAGTCGGTGCCGGGGTACAACGGCACGCTGTGGATCGGCCTGTTCGCACCCGCCGGGCTGCCGGCCGACGTGCAGGCCGCCTTGCAGGACGGCACGCGCAAGGCGCTCGCCACGCCGGAGCTGCGCGAGAAGCTGGAACAGCAGGGCGTCGAGATCGCGGCGCCGACCACGCCCGAACAGTTCGCGGCGCTGCTGCAGACCGACCTCGCGAAATGGGCGCGCATCGTCAAGTCGTCCGGCGCGGCGGTGGACTGATGGCCAAGCTGACCCCCGACGACATCGCCGCGCTGCAGGCGTGGCAAGGCCGCAGCGAAACGCTGCACGACGACATCACCGCCGCCCCCGTGCGCGCGCTGTCGGCCACGCTCGATCGCGACGATGGGGCGCCCGCGGCCGGCACGCGGCTGCCCGAGCTCTGGCATTGGCTCTACTTCCTGCCGCACCACCGCCAGTCGGAGATCGGCGCGGACGGCCATGCGAAGCGCGGTGGCTTCCTGCCGCCGGTGCCACTGCCACGCCGCATGTGGGCGGGCGGCCGCCTGCAATGGGAGCCGGGCAACCCGCTGCGCGTCGGCGATGCGAGCCAGCGCGTGTCGACCATCGCCTCGGTCACGCACAAGACCGGCCGCAGCGGCGAACTGGTGTTCGTGCTGGTGCGGCACGAGGTGCACAACGCGCGCGGCCTGGCACTCACCGAGGAGCATGACATCGTCTACCGCGCCGCCGCTGCGCCCGGCGAGGCGGCCCCCGCGCCGACACCGGCCCCCACGGACGCCACCTTCAGCCGCACGCTCGTCCCGGACGACGTGCTGCTGTTCCGCTACTCGGCGCTCACCTTCAACGGCCACCGCATCCACTACGACCGCCGCTACGTCACCGAGGTCGAGGGCTACCCCGGCCTGATCGTGCACGGCCCGTTGATCGCGACGCTGCTGGTCGACCTGCTGCGCCGCGAGCGACCCGACGCGACGTTGTCGCGCTTCGAGTTCCGCGCCGTGCGACCGACCTTCGACATCGCTCCTTTCCGGCTGCACGGTCGCCCTGACGCCGATGGCCAGCGCTTCAGCCTGTGGGGCGAAGACGCCGACGGCTGGCTGACCATGCAGGCGACCGCCACCCTGGCCTGAGGCCGCCGCGCCCAACGAATCGACACCACCGATGAAGACACAGATCCCCACCCCCGATGGCCACCAAGAGATGCGCGAGGCGCTGCGCGCGCTGTGCAGCGGCTTCGACGCCGCCTACTGGCAGAAGGTCGACCACGAGCGCGGCTACCCCGAGGCCTTCGTCGACGCGCTCACCCAGGCCGGCTGGCTGGCCGCGCTGATCCCGGCCGACTACGGCGGCTCCGGCCTCGGGCTTGCCGAGGCCTCGGTGATCATGGAAGAGATCAACTTCTCCGGCGGCAACGCGGGCTCCTGCCACGGCCAGATGTACAACATGGGCACGCTGCTGCGCCACGGCAGCGAGGCGCAGAAACGCCAGTACCTGCCGAAGATCGCGACCGGCGAGTTGCGCCTGCAGTCGATGGCGGTGACCGAGCCGACCACGGGCACCGACACCACGCAGCTCAAGACCACCGCGGTGCGCAAGGGCGACCGCTACGTCGTCAACGGTCAGAAGGTGTGGATCTCGCGCATCCAGCATTCCGACCTGATGATCCTGCTGGCGCGCACCACGCCGCTGGCCTCAGTGCGGAAGAAGTCGGAGGGCATGTCGATCTTCATCGTCGACCTGAAGCAGGCGATCGGCAACGGCATGACGGTACGGCCGATTCTCAACATGGTGAACCACGAGACCAACGAAGTCTTCTTCGACAACCTCGAGATCCCGGCGGAGAACCTGATCGGCGAAGAAGGCAAGGGCTTCAAGTACATCCTAGACGGCCTCAACGCAGAGCGCACGCTGATCGCGGCCGAGTGCATCGGCGACGCCTACTGGTTCGTCGACAAGGCGCGCCGCTATGCCACTGACCGCCAGGTTTTTGGCCGTGCGATCGGCCAGAACCAGGGCGTGCAATTTCCCATCGCGGCGGATTACATCGAAACCGAGGCCGCCAACCTGATGCGCTGGAAAGCCTGCGCGCTGTTCGATGCAGGCCAGCCATGCGGCGCCGAAGCCAACATGGCCAAGTACCTGGCAGCCAAGGCCAGCTGGGAGGCCGCCAACACCTGCCTGCAGACGCACGGCGGCTTCGGCTTCGCCTGCGAATACGACGTCGAGCGCAAGTTCCGCGAGACGCGGCTCTACCAGGTGGCGCCGATCTCGACCAACCTGATCCATTCCTACGTGGCCGAGCACCTGCTCGGGCTGCCACGCTCGTTCTGAAACGCGGGAGGAGAACACACCATGACCCGACCGCTCGACGGCATCACCGTCATCTCGCTCGAACACGCCATCGCGGCACCGTTCTGCACCCGCCAGCTGGCCGACCTCGGGGCCCGTGTCATCAAGGTCGAGCGCCCCGGCGCCGGCGACTTCGCGCGCGCCTACGACCAGCGGGTGGATGGCGAGGCTTCGCACTTCGTCTGGGTCAACCGGTCGAAGGAGAGCCTCACGCTCGATCTCAAGCAACCGGCGGCGCTGGCCGTGCTGCAGGAGCTGCTCGCGGGTGCCGACGTGCTGGTGCAGAACCTCGCGCCGGGCGCCGCGGCGCGCATGGGCCTGGGCTATGACGCGTTGCAGTCGAGGCACCCGTCGCTCATCGTCTGCGACATCTCGGGCTACGGCGGCGACGGGCCGTACCGCGACAAAAAGGCCTACGACCTGCTGATCCAGAGCGAGGCCGGCTTCCTCTCGGTCACCGGCACGCCGGACGAGCCCTGCAAGTCGGGCAACTCGATCGCCGACATCGCCGCCGGCATGTACGCGTACACCGGCGTGCTGGCCGCGCTGCTCCAGCGGGGCAAGACCGGCAAGGGCTCGCACATCGACGTGTCGATGCTCGAATCGCTGGCCGAATGGATGGGCTTCCCGATGTACTACGCCTACCAGGGCGCGACGCCGCCGCCGCGCAGCGCCGCGTCGCACGCGACCATCTACCCCTACGGCCCCTTCGCGGCCGGCGACGGCGGCACCGTGATGCTCGGCCTGCAGAATGAACGCGAATGGCGCACCTTCTGCGAGAAGGTCTTGCTGCAGCCGGCGCTCGCGAGCGACCCGCGCTTTGACGCCAACGCGAAGCGCAACGAGCACCGTGACGCGCTCAAGGCCCTCATCCTCGAGACCTTCTCTGCCATGAGCAGTGCGCAGGTGCTGGAGCGCCTGGACGCCGCGCAGATCGCCAATGCGCGCATGAATGACATGGCCGGCCTGTGGGCGCACCCGCAGTTGCAAGCGCGCGAGCGCTGGCGCGAGGTGGGCTCGCCGGCCGGCGCCATCCCGGCGCTGTTGCCGCCCGGCCGGCAGAGCGCCTTCGACTACCGCATGGACCCGATCCCGGCGGTGGGCCAGCACACCGAGGCGATCCTGCAGTCGCTGGGCCGCAGCGCGGCCGACATCGCGGCGCTGCGCACGGCGGAGGCGATCTGATGACGACCGCATCGCTCGCCCGCTTCGCTGCCGAACTTCGCTTCGAGTACATCCCCGGGCCGGTGGTGCGCCGCGCCGAAGACCTCCTGGTCGACTGGCTCGGCTCGGCCATCGCCGGCCACAGCGCGCGCCCGGTCGAGAGCATCGCTGCCTTCGCGCGCACCATGGGCCCGGCCGACGGTGCAAGCGAGCTGCTGATCGGCCGCGGCACCAGCAGCCCGTACTTCGCGGCGATGGTGAATGCCGCCGCCTCGCACGTGGCCGAGCAGGACGACGTCCACAACGGCTCCGTCTTCCATCCGGCCACGGTGGTTTTTCCGGTCGCGCTCGCGTGGGCCCAGGCGCTGGGCGCGAGCGGCCGGCAACTGCTGACCGCCGCGGTGGCCGGCTACGAGGTGGGCATCCGTGTCGGGGAATTCCTCGGGCGATCGCACTACAAGGTCTTCCACACCACGGGCACCGCCGGCACGTTGGCCGCGGCGGCCACCGCCGGCCATCTGCTCGGGCTCGACGCCGCGCGCATGCAGCACGCTTTCGGCTCGGCCGGCACGCAGGCTGCGGGTCTGTGGGAATTCTTGCGCACTGCCGCCGATTCGAAGCAACTGCACACCGCGCATGCCGCCGCGGCCGGTCTGATGGCCGCGAGCCTGGCGCGCGATGGTTTCACCGGCGCCGCGCAGATTCTCGAAGGGCCGCAGGGCATGGCGGCCGGCATGTCCAGCGACGCCGATGCGCGGAAGTTGACCGACGGCCTGGGCACGCGCTGGGCGCTCGCCGAAACCTCCTTCAAATACCACGCCTCGTGCCGTCACACGCACCCTGCCGCCGATGCGCTGTTGGCTGTGATGCAGGCGCACGACCTGCGCGCCGATGACATCGACGCGGTGCAGACGCACGTGCACCAAGGCGCGATCGACGTGCTGGGGCCGGTGGTCGACCCGGCGACGGTGCACCAGTCGAAGTTCTCGATGGGCACGGTGCTCGCACTGGTCGCGCGCTTCGGCCAAGCGGGGCTGGCCGAGTTCGACGCGCACTTTCGCGACGACGCGACCCGCGCCTTCCGCGACCGGGTGCACATGGCGCTCGATGCCGAGGTCGACGCCGCATACCCCCGCCGCTGGATCGGCAAGGTGACGGTGCGCACGCGCGACGGTCGCGTGCTCGAAGGCCGCGTGGACGAGCCGAAGGGCGACCCGGGCAACACGCTCAGCCGCGACGAGATCACTGCCAAGGCGCTGCGCCTCGCGGCCTTCAGCGGCGGCGCCAGTGAGGCCGAGATGCGCGACGCCATCGGGGCGCTGTGGCGCGTGGCCGACACGGCGAAGGTCGGGCGGTTGCTGGGCGCCCAGGCATGAGTGGCGCGATCTCGCCGCTGGCCCTGGCCCGCACCTTCCTCTTTGTGCCGGGGGACCGGCCGGAGCGCTACGCGCGCGCGCTGGCGAGCGGCGCGGGCGCGGTGATCGTCGACCTCGAAGACGCGGTGGCGCCCGAGCGCAAGGACGCGGCCCGCACGCAGATCGCCGACGGCTTCGCCGCATTGCCGAGCGACGCGCATGGTCGCCTGCTGGTGCGCATGAACGCCGCCGACACGCCGTGGCATGCAGACGATCGCGCGCTGGTCGCACAGCTGGCTGCACAGGGCCTGCTCGCCGGCGTGGTGCTGCCCAAGGCGGAGCGCGCCACCGACCTCGCGGCGCTGGCGCAGGCGATCGGGCCGGCCATCGCACTGCTGCCGTTGATCGAATCGGTCGCCGGCCTGGACGCCGTCGATGCCCTGGCCGCATCGCCGCAGGTGTTGCGCCTGGTGTTTGGCCACCTCGATTTCCAGGCTGACGCCGGCATGGCCTGCGGGCCGGACGAGGCCGAACTGGTGCCGGTGCGCCTCACGCTTGTGCTGGCATCGCGCCGCGCCGGGCTGGCGCCGCCGGTCGATGGGGTCACCGCCGACTGGCGCGATGCGGCACGGCTCACGGCCGAGGCCGCGCGCGCGCGCCGCGGCGGCTTCGGCGGCAAGCTGTGCATCCACCCGGATCAGGTCGCCGGCGTGGCCGCTGCCTTCACGCCGGGCGCCGACGAACTGGCCTGGGCGCGCCGCGTGCGCGATGCGGTGCGTGAGGCCGGCGGCGGTGTCGTCAACGTCGACGGCCGCATGGTCGACGGGCCGGTCGTCAAGCTCGCTGAACGCCTGCTGGCGCAGGAGGTTCGCACCGGCTGAACAACAACGCATCGATCACCTGCGCCTTCCTTCCCCTCACCAAAACCATCCGGAGACAACATGACATCGAAGATCAAGACATGGCTGGGCATCGCATTCGGCGCGGCCCTGCTGCCGCTGCACGCACCCGTCCTGGCGCAGGCCGCCTTTCCCGACAAGCCGGTGACGCTTGTCGTGCCGTACTCGGCCGGCGGGCCGACCGACGTGGTGGCGCGCATGCTCGCCATTCCCATGGGCAAGTCGCTTGGCCAGACCGTGATCGTCGAGAACACCGTCGGCGCGGGCGGCACCATCGCGCCGGCACGGGTGGCGCGCGCGGCGCCCAACGGCTACACCATCCTCATTCACCACATGGGCATGGCGACCGCGCCGGCCCTCTACAAGAAGCTGTCCTTCGACCCGCTGAAAGACTTCGAGTACATCGGCCAGGTGCTCGACGTGCCGATGACGCTGCTGTCGCGCAAGGACTTCCCGGCGAACAACTTCCAGGAACTGCTCACTTACGTGAAGGCCAACAAGGACAAGGTGTCGCTGGCCAACGCCGGCATCGGTGCGGTGTCGCAGCTGTGCGGGCTGCTCTTCGCGAACCAGATCGGGGTCGAGCTCACGACCGTGCCGTACAAGGGCGCCGGCCCGGCGCTCAACGACCTGATGGGCGGGCAGGTCGACCTGCTGTGCGACCAGACCACGCAGACCGCGCCGGTCATCAAGGACGGCACGCGGGTCAAGGTGTTCGGCGTGACCACGCCCAAGCGGCTGGCGTCGATGCCGACTATTCCGACGCTCGACGAGCAGGGCCTGAAGGGCTTCGACGTGAAGGTGTGGCACGGCGTCTACGCGCCCAAGGGCACACCGCCCGAGGTCACGGCCAAGCTCAACGTCGCGCTTCGCGCCGCGCTGCAGGACGACGCGGTGAAGGCGCGCATCGCCGAGCTCAGCTCGGAGATCGTGCCGATGGACAAGGTCACGCCGGAATCGCTGCGCACGCTGTTGACCTCGGAGACCGCCAAGTGGGGCAAGGTCATCAGGGCCTCCGGCGTGCAGGCCGAATGAGCGGCTGCTAGATTCGACCGCATGACCATTGCCCACGCCATCCGCCTTGCCGAGTTCGGCGGTCCCGACGTCATGCGTCTCGAAACGATCGAACTGCCGCCGCCCGCGGCCGGCGAGGTGCAGCTGCGCCAGACCGCCGTCGGCTTCAACTACCTCGACATCTCGCAGCGCAGCGGCAAGGTGCCGTTGCCATTGCCGACCGGCCTTGGTCACGAGGCGGCGGGCGTGGTGGAGGCGGTGGGCGAGGGCGTGACCGAGCTGGCGCTCGGCGACCACGTCGTCACCATGAACGCCGGCATCGGCGCCTATGCCGACCGGCGCAACGTGCCGGCGGCCAGGCTGGTGAAGATCCCCGACGGCATCTCCGACGAGGACGCGGCCGCGGTGTTCTTCAAGGCCATGACGGCGCAGTACCTGGTCAAGAAGACGCACGCGGTGCAGCCGGGCGACATCGTCGTGGTGCACGCCGCGGCCGGTGGCGTCGGCCAGATCCTGAGCGGCTGGGCCAAGGCGCTGGGCGCGACGGTGATCGGCACCGCCGGCTCGGTCGCCAAGTGCGACGTCGCGCGCGCCGCGGGGTGCGACGTGGCGGTTGACTATTCGCAACCCGACTGGGTGGCGCAGGTGATCGATGCGACCGGCGGGCGCAAAGCGCGGGTGGTCTACGACTCGGTGGCCAAGCACACCTTCCTGGGTTCGCTGGACTGCACCGCGCCCTTCGGCCTGGTCGTGCTGTTCGGCGCCGCCTCGGGCCCGGCGCCGGAGATCCAGCCGGAGCTGTTGAACAAGAAGGGCTGCCTGTTCCTGACGCGGCCTTCGGTCTTCCCGCACAACGCGGACCCGGCGAACTTCCGCGCCAACGCGGCGGACGTGTTCGACGCGATCAAGAGCGGGGCGGTGCGCGCGACCATCGGGGCACGCTTTCCACTCGCCAAGGTGGCGGACGCGCACCGTGCCGCCGAAGGGCGCGCCACCACGGGCGCCATCGTGTTGCTGCCTTAGGCTTAGGCCTGACCGAACTCGACCACCACCGGCTGGTGGTCCGACGCCTGCGTCTGCAGGTCGACCTCGATGCGCCGCACCTGCGGCGCCAGCCCTTCGCTCACGAAGACGAAGTCGCAGGCCACCGGCTCGGGGCCGTAGGTGCGGTCGAACAGGCGGAAGGTGGGGGCGTGCGGCGTGTCGCCGTGGCGGGCGCGCCAGGCGTCGTGCAGGTGCCTGGCGCGGTCGGTGACGAAGGGTTGCTGGATCGCGCCGTACTCGGGCTCCGTCGGCCCGAGGTTGAAGTCGCCGCACAGGATCGCGTGGGGCGTGTGCACCTTGGTCTGGAAGGGCGAACGGCTGTCGTCGTCGAGCGGCGGTGCCGCGGCATGGCCGCAGGCCTCAATGTGCAGTTCGCGCAGCGCGCGGGCCTGCGCCATGCGCTGGGTCTTGGAGTAGTACTCGAGGTGGGTGGTCATCACCCGCACCGCGCCGAGCGCCGGGCTCTGCACCGTCACCACCGTGCACATGCGCGGCATGCTGCGCACGCCGCCATCGGCCGGCCAGGGCAGCGCGTGGTGCTGCACCTGCGTCACCGGCAGCCGCGTGGCGATCAGGTTGCCGAAGCGCATGCGGCGGCCGGCGGCGTCGAACTCGTCGACCGCGGCGCCGAAGAACAGCTGGTAGCCGGGCAGCAGCGCCTGCAGCTCGGCCGGCTGGTCGCCGGGGTTGCCCGGCATGTCGGCGTAGCCCTGCGCGATCTCCTGCAGGCACAGCACGTCGAAGTCGGCCATGGCACGCGCGCCGTCGACGATGCGCTGCGCGCTCACCCTGCCGTCGAGGCCGCGGCACCACTGGGTGTTCCAGGTGACGAGTTTCATTTGATCCCTGCGCGCATGAAGCTCTGGACGAACTGCCGCTGGAACAGCAGGAAGGCGATCAGCAGCGGCGCCGAGGTCATCAGCGTGGCGGCCGTGATGATCGACCAGTCGATGCCCTGGTCGACCGAGGAGAACACCTGCAGCCCGACGGTGAGCGGCCGCGCATGCACGCTGTTGGTCACGATCAGCGGCCAGAGGAAGTTGTTCCAGTGGTAGCTCACCGACACCAGGCCGAAGGCGACGTAGATCGGCCGGGCCAGCGGCACGTAGACGCGCCATAGCGTCTGCAGGGCGCTGGCGCCTTCCATGCGGGCGGCCTCGTCGAGCTCCTTCGGGATGCCGAGGAAGGTCTGGCGCAGCAGGAAGATGGCGAGCGCCGAGGCGAAGTAGGGCAGGCCGATGGCGAACAGGCTGTCGACCAGCCCCAGATTCGCCATGGTGCGGTAGTTCTCGACCAGCAGCAGGTCGGGCATCACGGTGAGCTGCACCAGCACCAGCGAGAAGGCGACGTCGCGGCCACGGAACTCGTAGCGCGCGAAGGCGTAGGCCGCCAGCGTGCTGAGCACCAGTTGCGCGGCCAGGATCATCACGACCAGCAGCGTGGTGTTGAGGAAGTAGCGCGCGAACGGTGCGGCTTCCCACGCACGGGCGAAGTTGTTCAGTGTGAGCGGCGCGTTCCAGGTGAAGCGCGCCGCGTACTCGGGCGCGTGGAAGGCGGTCCACACCGTGTAGATCAGCGGCAGAATCCACAGGAGCGCGAGCAGCCAGGCGGCCACCGTGTCAAGCAGGGCCGGCGCGTTGTACGCCAGGCGTTGCGACGGCGCGCGGCTCATCGGTAGTGCACCCGGCGGTCGAGCACGAAGAACTGCAGCAGCGTCGCACCGACCAGCACCACGATGATGACCATGGTGAGCGCCGACGCGTAGCCGGTGTCCCAGAAATTGAAGCCGACCTCGTACAGGTGGTAGAGCAGCAGGGTCGACGCGTTGTCGGGCCCGCCGCGCGTCAGCACGAAGAGGTGGTCGACCATGCGGAAGGCGTTGATCACGCAGTTGATCAGCACGAAGAGCGTGGTCGGCATCAGCAGCGGCCACTGCACGCGCCGGAAGAAGTACCAGCGCGACGCGCCCTCGATGGCGGCGGCCTCGCGCAGGCTCGGGTTGAGGGACTGCAGCGCGGCCAGGTAGAAGATCATGAAGAAGCCCGCTTCCTTCCACACCGCCACCAGCGTGACGGCGCCGAGCGCGGTGCTCGGGCTGCCCAGCCAGTTGTGCGAGCCGAAGCCCAGCGCGCCGCCGACCTGCTCGAGCAGGCCGTACTGCGGCGTGTAGAAGAAGAGCCAGATGTTGGCCACCGCGATCATCGGCAGCACGGTCGGCGTGAAGTACGCCATGCGCAGGAAGGTGCGCCCGGCGATGCGCTCGTTGACCCACAGCGCCATCGTGAGCGCCAGGCCGATCGACAGCGGAATGGTGGCGCCCGCGAACCACAGGTTGTTCGTCAGCGCCCTCCAGAAGACCGGGTCGTCGAGCATGACCTGGTAGTTCTCCAGGCCCACCCACACCGCCGGCCGACCGCCCTTGGGCGTCGACTGAAAGCTGTGCCAGAGCGTGCCGATGACCGGCCAGTGCGTGAAGGCCAGCAGCACGAGCAGGGCGGGCATGAGCAGCAGCCACGCCTGGCCGGCAGGGTGGCTCTGGCGATGGGGCGAAGGACTGCCGCGCATGCTCGAAGCGACTCGCTTACTTGTAGCTGCGCAGGATGCGGTCGGCCTCTTTTTGAGCGTCCTGCATCGCCTGCGCCGGCGTCTTGGTGCCGGTCAGCGCGGCCTGCAGGCCGTCGTTCAGCGCCTTGGTCACGCGCTGGTTGTCGTGCGTCGAGAACTCGGCCACCGACACCGGCAACTGGTCACGTGCCACCAGGGCGGCGGGGAAGTCCTGGCCGTACTTCTTGAGCGTCGGCGTGTCGTAGGCGGCCTGCGAGACGGCGACGTAGCCGGTCTCCATGCTCCACTGCGCGGCGCGCTCGGGCTGCGTCACCCATTTGGCGAACTTGAAGGCGGCTTCCTGCTGGGCCGGCGTCGACTTCTTGAAGATGTAGAAGTTGCCGCCGCCGGTCGGCGAGCCCTTGCGCTTGTTGCCCGGGATCATGCCCACGCCAAAGTCGAACTTGGCATTCGCCTTGATGTTGGTCAGGTTGCCGGTGGTCGTGAAGATGATGGCGGCCTTCTTTTCGAAGAAGTCTTTCGGCGTGGTGCCCCATTCGACGACGCCCGGCGGGTGGATGCCGGCCTTGCCCAGGTCGACCCAGAACTGCAGTGCCTCGATGACCTTCGGGTCGTCGAACTTGACCTGCGTGCCGGTCTCGTTGGCGAGGATCGCGTCGTTGGGCGTCGTCAGCGTCTGGAACAGCCAGTACGGAAAGCCGCTCGACGGAATCTGCACGCCGAACTGCGTGGTCTTGCCGCTCGCGTCCTTCTTGGTCAGCTTGGTGGCGGCGTCCTTCAGCTCGGCCCAGGTCGTCGGCGCCTTGTTCGGGTCGAGGCCGGCTTCCTTGAAGAGGTCCTTGTTCCAGTACATGACCACGGTCGAGCGCTGGAACGGAATGCCCCAGGTCTTGCCGCCGGTCTGGCTGTTGGCCATGAAGGCCTTGTAGAAGCCGGCCATCCACGCCTTGTCTTCCGGCGTCTTGGCAAAGTTGTCGAAGGGCACGATGGCGTCTTCGTCGATCAGCGTGAACATGTCGGTCGACAGCAGCACCGAGGTGACCGGCGGCGTGCCCGACTTGTGCGCGGTGAGCGCCTTCACGATGGTCTCCTGGTAGGTGCCGGCATAGATCGGCGTGACCTTGATGCCGGGGTTCTCCTTCATGAAGCCTTCGGCGAAACCGTCGATGGTCTTGGCGATGGGGCCGCCGACGGCGACCGGGTAGTAGAACTGCAGGTCGACCGGGGCCTGGGCCTGGGCAAAGCCGGCGAATCCGGTCAGGCCGGTGAGCAGGGCGCTGGCGGCCAGCGTCTGGACGAAGGTGTTGCGTCGCATGGTGGAACTCTCTCCTCGGATGAAAAATGGGTGTTCGTGGATCAGTGGATGCGCCGGCCGTCGGCACCGAAGCCGTGGGCCTCGTCGGCCGGCCAGCGCAGGTGCACGCGTTCGCCCGGCATGGCCGCGTGTCCGCCGGCGGCGCGCACCAGCAGCACCTCGCGGCCGACGGCGCAGCGCAGCACCAGGTCGGCGCCCAGGTATTCGACGCTTTGCACCACGGCGGGGATGCCGTCGGCAGCGAGCGTGATCGCCTCGGGGCGCACGCCCACTTGCGTCGCCTGCACGCCCGATGCGACATCGCTGCCCGCGATGCGGCCGTCGGCCTCGAGCGCGACCAGGTTCATGGGCGGCGTGCCGATGAAGCGCGCCGCGAAAGTGGTGGCCGGGCGCGCATACAGCTCGCGCGGCGTGCCGGCCTGCTCGATGCGGCCCTGGTTCAGCAGCACGACCTGGTCGGCCATGCTCATCGCCTCGGTCTGGTCGTGCGTGACATAGACGACCGTGAGGCCCAGCTTCTGCTGCAGCTCGCGCAGCTCGCGCCGCATGTCCTGGCGCAACTGGGCGTCGAGGTTGGACAGCGGCTCGTCCATCAGGCAGACCTTGGCCTGGGCCACCAGCGCGCGGCCGAGCGCGACGCGCTGCTGCTGCCCACCCGAGAGCTGACCGGGTTTGCGGTCGAGCAGGGCGGTGAGGCCGAGCAGGGCGGCGGCGTTGCGCAGGCGTTCGGCGCTTTCGGCGGCGGGCACCTTGCGCACCGACAGGCCGAAGCCGATGTTGTCGGCCACGCTCAGGTGCGGGAAGAGGGCGTAGTTCTGGAACACCATCGCGATGCCGCGCTGCGCCGGCGGCAGGTCTGTCACGTCCTGGTCATCGATCAGCACCTGGCCCTGCGTGGCGGTTTCGAGCCCCGCGATGATCCGCAATGTGGTGGATTTCCCGCAGCCGGAGGGCCCGAGAAGGACGCAAAAGGAACCGGATGCGATTTGAAGATTGACGGCGTGCAGGGCCGTGCTGTCGCCCCATGATTTGGCGACCCTGTTCAGGGCGATCGAAGACATGGCGCAGTGTAGGAACGATATGTGACAGTTGTGTTCCCTTCGCAGGTCAGTGTTTTCCTGGGCCGGGCCTCGTGAGAAACTTCGCTACAGTGGTCCGGCCTGTCCGGGCGTCGTACCAATCGAAGGAAAATCATGAGCAAAAAAGTCGCCTACGTCACCGGTGGGATGGGAGGAATCGGAACCGCCATCTGCCAGCGCCTCCACAAGGACGGGTTCACGGTCATCGCGGGCTGCGGCCCGACGCGCGACTTCGGCAAATGGCTGGCCGAACAGAAGGCCGAGGGCTTCGACTTCTACGCCTCGGTCGGCAATGTCGGTGACTGGAATTCCACCGTCGACGCCTTCAGCAAGGCCAAGGCCGAACACGGCAGCATCGACGTGCTGGTCAACAACGCCGGCATCACCCGCGACCGCATGTTCCTCAAGATGACGCCCGAGGACTGGAGTGCCGTCATCGAGACCAACCTCAACAGCATGTTCAATGTCACCAAGCAGGTGGTGGCCGACATGGTGGAAAAGGGCTGGGGGCGCATCATCAACATCAGCTCGGTCAACGGCGCCAAGGGCCAGGCCGGCCAGACCAACTACTCGGCGGCGAAGGCCGGCATGCACGGCTTCACGATGGCACTGGCGCAGGAAATGGCCCACAAGGGCGTGACCGTCAACACGGTGAGCCCGGGCTACATCGGCACTGACATGGTCAATGCGATCCGCCAGGAAGTGCTGGACAAGATCATCGCCACGATCCCGGTCAAGCGCCTGGGCAAGCCGAGCGAGATCGCCTCGATCATTTCCTGGCTGGCCACCGACGAAGGCGGCTACTCCACCGGCGCCGACTTCTCGGTCAACGGCGGCCTGCACATGCATTGACGCGCCTTCGCGCTGCGTCGTCGACAAACCCGCTTCGGCGGGTTTTTCTTTGGGCGAACGCGACGGGACTTGACGCCGGTCAACCGGCGGCGTGCGATCGCGCCTAGATTGCACCCATCCGCCGGCGACACGGATCGCCGCACGTGGCGGGCTGGCCGGCACTCCGGAAAGAATCGAATGATCTACACCCGTCTCAAGGCGGCGCTTCGCTACTTCAACGAAGCCGTGCCTTTCAAACTGGTGCCCGCGCTGATCGCCACGGCTGTGCTGGTGACCCTGCTGCTGATTCCGCGCCCCGACGGGCTCACGCCCGATGCCTGGCGGCTGGTGGCAATCTTCCTGACCACGATCGTGGCGATCATCCTCAAGGTCATGCCGATCGGCGTCATGGCGATGATGGCCATCGTGATCGTCTCGCTGACGCAGGTCACCTCGAACTCGTCCAAAGGCGCGATCACCGACGCGCTGGGCAGCTTTTCCAGCCCGCTGATCTGGTTGATCGTGGTGGCGATCCTGATCTCGCGCGGGCTGAAGAAGACCGGCCTGGGCAGCCGCATCGGTCTGATCTTCATCGCGCTGCTGGGCAAGCGCACGATCGGCATCGGCTACGGCCTGACCATCTGCGAGCTGGTGCTGGCGCCCTTCACGCCCAGCAACACGGCGCGCGGCGGCGGCATCGTGCATCCGATCATGAAGTCCATCGCGACCGCCTTCGGCTCGGACCCGGCCAAGGGCACGCAGGGCAAGGTCGGCACCTACCTGGCGCTGGTCAACTACCACGCCAACCCGATCACGTCGGCCATGTTCCTGACGGCGACGGCCCCGAACCCGCTGGTGGTGGACTACGTCGCCCGGGCGACGAACCAGAGCTTTCACCTGTCCTGGACGACCTGGGCGCTGTGCATGCTCCTGCCCGGCCTGGTCTGCCTGCTCGTGATGCCGCTGGTGATCTACCTGCTGTCGCCGCCCGCGCTGAAGGCCACGCCGGACGCCGTGGACTACGCGCGCGCCGAGCTGACGACGATGGGGCCGCTCGCGCCCCCCGAGAAAGTCATGCTGGGCACCTTCGGGCTGCTGCTGGTGCTGTGGGCGAACGTCCCGGCGATGCTGTTCGGCCCCGCGTTCACGCTCGACCCGACGGTGGTCGCCTTCGTCGGCCTGTTCGTGCTGATCATCACCGGCACCATCGACTGGGACGACGTGCTGTCCGAGAAGAGCGCGTGGGACACGCTGATCTGGTTCGGCGCCCTGGTGATGCTGGCCGAGCAGTTGAACAAGGTCGGCGTGATCGCCTGGTTCTCCGAAGGCATGAAGGCCGCCATCGTCACCAGCGGCATGGGCTGGCCGCCGATCGCGGCGATCCTGGTGCTGATGTTCGTGTTCTCGCACTACCTGTTCGCCAGCACCACGGCGCACATCAGCGCGATGATGCTCGCCTTCCTGGGCGTCGGTGCGCAGTTGATTCCACCCGCCTATGTGGTGCCCTTCATGCTGATGATGACGGCCGGCTCCTCCATCATGATGACGCTCACGCACTACGCCACCGGCACGTCGCCGATCATCTTCGGCAGTGGTTACGTCACGATGGGCCTGTGGTGGCGCGTGGGCTTCGTGATGTGCGTGGTCGAGCTGCTCGTCTTCGCCGTCATCGGCACGACCTGGTGGAAGGTCCTGGGCTTCTGGTGAGCGGGCCTTGCGACGGGGTTTTCTGCCGGCGCGTGGGGCGCTGGCGCGGTGGACGCTAAAGTCACGGCAGCCTCTTGCCGCCGACATCGGCTGCAAGCGCCCCGGATCTCCGCTCCTCCACCCGCTCAGCGACCCCCGGATGCCCCACAGCGTTTCCCTGATCAACACCATTGCCGCCGGCCTCGGGCTCGCGCTGGTGCTCGGCTTCCTGGCGGTGCGCGTCCGTCTGCCGGCGCTGGTCGGTTACCTGCTCGCGGGCGTGATCATCGGGCCGTTCACGCCCGGCTTCGTGGCCGACGCCGAGATCGCCGCGCAGCTGGCCGAGATCGGCGTGATGCTGCTGATGTTCGGCGTCGGCCTGCATTTCTCGCTCGACGACCTGCTGGCGGTCCGCAAGATCGCCGTCCCCGGCGCGCTGGTGCAGATCGCCGTGGCCACGCTGATGGGCGGGTCGCTGGCGTTGTGGTGGGACTGGCCGCTGGGTGCGGCGCTGGTGTTCGGGCTGGCACTGTCGGTGGCGAGCACCGTGGTGCTGCTGCGTGCGCTGGAAAGCCTGGGGCTGCTCGACTCCTACACCGGGCGCATCGCCGTCGGCTGGCTGGTCGTCGAGGACCTGGCGATGGTGCTGGTGCTCGTGCTGCTGCCCCCGCTGGCGGGCACGCTGGGCGGCTCGGCCGACGGGGCCGACGCCAACGCGATCTGGACCACGCTGGGCGTCACGCTGCTGCAGGTCGGTGGCTTCGTGGCGCTGATGCTGGTGGTCGGCCGTCGGGCCTTCCCGTGGATCCTCTGGCAGGTCGCGCGCACCAACTCGCGCGAGCTGTTCACGCTGTGCGTGGTGGCGGCGGCCGTCAGCATCGCCTTCGCCTCGGCGGCGCTGTTCGGCGTGTCCTTCGCGCTGGGGGCCTTCTTCGCCGGGATGGTGATGCGCGAGTCCGAGTTCAGCCAGCGCGCGGCCGAGGAGTCGCTGCCGCTGCGCGACGCTTTTGCGGTGCTTTTCTTCGTCTCGGTCGGCATGCTGTTCGACCCCTCGGTGCTCATCGACCGTCCGCTGCAGGTGCTGGCGGTGGTGCTGGTCATTGTGGTGGGCAAGTCGATCGCGGCCTGCGTGCTGGTGCTGGCCTTCCGCTATCCGCTGAACACGGCACTGACGGTGAGCGCCAGCCTGGCGCAGATCGGCGAGTTCTCCTTCATCCTGGTGGGGCTGGGCGTGTCGCTCAAGCTGATGCCGGCGGAAGGGCAGAGCCTGGTCCTGGCGGGTGCGCTGATCTCCATCGCGACCAATCCACTGTGGTTCAGCCTGATCGCGCCCTTGCAGAAGTGGCTGCATGCCCATTCGTCCTTCGCGCGCGGCCTCGAAGCGCGCGACGACCCGCTGGCCGAATTGCCGACGACGACCGAGGCACGCTATCTGTCGCGCCAGGTGGTGCTGGTGGGCTATGGGCGGGTCGGCCGGCGCATCGCCGCGGCGCTGACGGCGCACCACATTCCCTTCGTGGTGGCGGAGCAGAACCGGGAACTGGTCGAGAAGCTGCGGGCGGAGGGCGTGGCCGCCGTGTGGGGCGATGCGTCGGAGCCCTCCGTGCTGATCCAGGCGCACATCGCACGGGCCAGCGTGCTTGTGGTTGCGGCACCCGACGCGATGAATGTGCGTCAGATGATCGAGACGGCACGCACGCTCAACCCGGCCATCGAAACGGTCATCCGCAGCCACAACGAAGACGAAGCCCGCCTGCTCACGCAGGAGTCCGCCGTGACGGTCTTCCTCGGCGAGCACGAGCTGGCGCAGGCCATGGCGCGCGACGTGGTGCGCCGTGCAACGCCCGCCTGAATCAGCGGCGGCGCTTGGTCAGAGGTCCTCGATCACCAGCATCCGGTAGCGCTGGGCGATGGAGTAGGGCACGGTGCGCACGATGTCCATCAGCCGTGTCGCAGCGTCCTCGTCCTTGGTCTTCACCAGCAGCGCCCCGTGGCCTTCGCGGGCGAGCTTGGTGTAGGCGCGCACGGTCGCACCCTCGGTGCCGGCGCTCGGCAGCGGGTTGTCGGCGTCGCTGGTGGTCGGGGTGATCTGCGAGAGCAGGATGTCCGGCGGAATCAGGTAGATCGCGTCGGCGCTGAACCCCTTGTCGGTCAACTGCTGGCCCACGCGCTTGGCATCGTCGGGATCGGGAAACATCACCATGGAATAGCCTGTGGGATAGAAGGCGCCGCCGATGGCGGCCGTCATGCTGGAGTCGAGTGAAAAATTTCTCATGGCGCGTTTCTCCATCGCAGTGGTTCATCGGGTGCTTGACGCGTTGTGAGCGTAGGCCGACATCTGCACACAGCGATGTAGGAGAAGCAAGCGAGCCATGTGTGCAAAATGCCCGTTGTTGTCGGCAACGACGGGCATTTCAGCGCGATCGATTGACATTTGTAATAGACCGTGACTTTCTCCGCAGGCATTTTCAGGTGCCGTGCATACGATGCGCGGGTGCCCCTGATCCATCACTCCCACAGCCAATGTCCCCATTGCGAAACATCGCGTTGACGGTGCACGAGCTCGAGGATGGCGAGTTCTATTGGGTCCTGATGGAAGCCACTGACTACGCCATGGAGGAAGCGTTGCCCTACCTCCCCGTCGAGTCCTCCGCCGACCCGTACACCACCTACGCCAATGCCCTGGTGGCCGGGCTCGCCGCGATGCGGCGGATGTTCGGCAACGACGGCCCGCGCGACTGAAGGCCTGCAGAGTAGACAGGGAGTCGCTGCAGGACGTGAATGCCCCCGAGGACGGGCCCAGGCATCACTCTGTGTGGATCGCGTGACGCAGCCTGTGCGTTGCCGAACGAACCTGGATCGATCTTGTCCTCAGAGGATTTGCAGGGCAGCGGCCTGTGCCTTGAGCTCGGCGCGAAACGCCGGATGCGCGATGCCGATGAGCTCGAGCGCGCGTTGCCGGGCCGACTTGCCGCGCAACTGGGCGACGCCGTATTCCGTCACGACATAGTTGATGTCGTTCTTGCTGGTGCTGACATGCGTGCCCGGTGACAGCACCGGCACGATGCGCGAGATGGTGTCGTCACGCGCTGTCGAGGGCAGAACGATGAACGCCTTGCCGCCACGAGAGCGATTGGCCGCCCGCACGAAATCGGACTGACCGCCTGTCCCGGAAATGGGCGCCAGGCCCAGGCTTTCGGAGCCGCACTGGCCCAGCAGGTCGATCTGCAATGTGGCGTTGATCGCCATCAGCTTGTCGTTCAGCCCGGCCAGCGCGGGATCGTTCGTGAAGTTCACCGGGTGGATTTCCAGTGCCGGGTTTCGGTCCATGAAGCGGTAGAGCTTGAGGGACCCCAGCGCGAATGTCGCCACCATCTTGCCGGGCAGATAGGTTTTTCGGCTGTTGTTGACCGCGCCGCATTCCACCAGGGAGAGGATGCCGTCGCCGATCATCTCGGTATGGATGCCGAGGTCGTGCTTGTGCGTCAGCTGCATGACCACCGCATCGGGAATGCCGCCATAGCCGATCTGCAGCGTCGAGCCGTCGTCGATCATGTCGGCCACATACTTGCCGATCGCTTCCTGCACCGGCCCGATCTTTGGCAGGCCGACCTCGAGCACCGGCGCGTCGTCTTCGACCAGCGCCTCGACCTGCGAGATGTGCACATGGCAGTTGCCGCAGGCAAAGGGCACGTTCGGGTTGACTTCGAGCACCACCGCACGCGCCTTCGCCACGGCCGCCATCGTGTAGTCGGCGCCGAGGCTGAGCGCGAAGTTGCCGTCGGCGTCCATGGGCGACGCCATGCTGAACACCACGTCCGCCGCGATCTGCCCGCGTTCGATCTGCGCGGGAATCTCGGAGAAGTAGTTGGGGATGAAGTCGATCCAACCTGCCTGACCGCCAGCCCGCGTGGCACCACCGAAGAAGAAGGCCACATGGCGGATGTGCTGCGTGGTTGCCGGATCCAGGTACGCGTACTTGCGCATCGCCAGGATCTGTCCGACCTTCACGTCGAGGAAGTCAAGGCGCTGCTCGGACAGCGCCGTCAGGAGCGTTGGCGGTTCGCCGACACCCGTCGGCACGATGATGAAGTCGCCGTTCTGCACCAACTGCACCGCCTCGGCGGCAGACCTTCGTTTTTGCGCGTACAGCGCCTGAATGGAGTTCATGGGCCATTGTTCGCTGAACCGGGCTTGTGTGTCGATACGGCAAGTCCCCCAGTTCGACGTTGCAGCCGGCGACTGCCCGGCATCCGTGGCTAAGCGCCCAGCCAGAACTTTTCGCTGCGATCGAGAAAGTCATGCAGGTGCACGATCACCGAATCGTCGTCGATCAAGACGACGCCGTACTGCGGTGGCTCGAAACTGCCCAGTATGTCTTCGGTGTCCCCAAGGTGCAGCGCCACCTGATGGTTGGTGCCGCGCAATGTCGAGAACGGGATGCCGCGCCAAGTGCCCGAGATGGGCCGATGAATGTGGCCGAAGAACAGGTGTTTGATGCGGTGCTCGTGGCCCTTCAACGCCGTCAGCAACCCTTCGTTGTCAACCAGTCCGATCCAGTCCATGACCGGGATGCCGAGGTGAAAAGCCGGATGGTGCATGAACAAAAGCACCGGTGAATCGTCTTCCGCCAGCCGCTGGGAAAGCCAGTTCGCCCGCTGCTTGCAAAAGACGCCGCAATGCGTTCCCGGTTCGTTGGTGTCGAGAAACAGGCCCCTGAATTTGCCAATGGTCTTCTCGTACTGGATGAACCCGTTGTGGTCCACCGGCACCTGTGGGAAGCGTTCCCGGAAGTTGGACCGACTGTCGTGGTTGCCGAGAATCAGATGCACGGGCATCGGCAGGCGCGCACACTGCTCCGACAGCTGGCGGTAGGCGTCCGGGTGCCCGACATGGGCGAGGTCGCCCGTGATCACGCAGAACGCTGCGTCTGCGTGCTCGGCGATCACGCTGTCGATGCAGCGCTCGAACCGCTTGCCCGGATCGTGGCCATAGAGGGCACGACCCTGCTCGACAAGATGGATGTCCGTGATGTGGATGAACTTGAGCATGGTCGTGCCTTGCGATCAGCGCGGCAGCAGTGCCTGGACCGCCTTGCTCATGTCGGTGAGGGCGACGGCGGGCTGCACCTCTTGCGAGACCACGGTCTGGAGGTGGTCCTTGATCACGTCGGTGATCTTCAAGCCGTTATCGCCCGGAAACGCGTACCAGCCGGTGAGAACCGGCATCTGCGCGATGGCGGTCAGATGGTTGGGGTTCGCCTTGTAGAAGGGCGCGAGCAGCTTCGGGTCGTTCGCCGGCAGCGTGTTGGCCGGGAAGTAGCCGGTTGCCTTCACCATGGTCGTCGCGCCCAGCGGGCCGGTGGCGAACTTGATGTACGCCCAGGCAGCGGCCTGCTTGGCGGGGTCCTTGGAAAACATCATCGCTGCATTGCCGCCGGCCGGCAGGCGGCCGTCTTTGGCCACGGGCATGCGGGCGGTGCGAATCTCGAACTTGCCGCCGACCTGCTTCGTGATGCTGCCCAGGCGCGCGGTGGTCGTCGCCAGTACTGCGAGCTTGCCGCTCACGAAGTCCTGCCAGGCGGCCGAATAGGAGATGTTGCGCATCTCGCCTTGCTTGACGAGCTGTTCGAGCGTCTGGATGGCGGCCTTGCCTGCGGGGCCGTCGAACGCCACCTTCTTCTCGTCGGCGCTCAACATGGTGCCGCCGTTGCTGAAGACCAGCGCCTGCCACATCCAGTTGCCGGTGATGTCCCACTCGACGTGCAAGCTGTCGGTGCCGGGCGTTGCGGCTTTCGACTTCTTGGCCGCGTTCATGATCGCTTCCCAGGTGGTCGGGAAGCGATCCGGCTCGACGCCTGCCTTGCGCATCAGGTCGGCGTTGTAGTAGATCACGGGGGTGGACAGCGCGAAGCCGATGCCGACCTGCTGACCCTTGACCTGCCCCAGTGACAGCAGCGCCTGGTCGTAGCCCATCCCCGCCCAGCCTTTCTCCGCCTTGATGAAGGGCGTGAGGTCGACAGCGAGGCCGCGGTCGGCAAACACGCGCTGGCGGTTGAGGCCCTGATAGGACACGTCGGGCAGCTGGCCCGTCACGGCCTGGCGCAACACCTGTTGCGCGGAGACCTCGTAGTCGGACGTGGGCGCGCGGAACGTGACCTTGTACTGGGGAAACTTCGCCATGAAGTCTCTCGCGATCGATTCATGGACGTCCTTGAAGAGATCCGCGTAGGCGTAGTCCACCACGATCTCGGTCGGTTGCTGAGCCTGTGCCAGCCCTGTGGCCAGCAGCACAGCCAGGGCGGCGGTTTTCTTGAACAGTTGTTTCATTGCTTGATTCCTTGCGGTTTAACCCTTGACGCCGGTGAGCGTCACACCTTCGATGAAGCGCTTTTGCGCGACGACGAACAGCAGCACCAGCGGCGCCGTGATCAGCACCGTGCCGGCCATCAAAGGACCGAACGCGCTGCCTGCTTCCTCATTGCGGAAGAACATGGTTCCCAAGGGCGGTGTCGCCAGATGGGGTGAATTGATGACCAGGAGTGGCCAGAAGTAGTCGTTCCAGTGCCAGACCACCGAGAAGATCGAGAACGCCAGCAAGGCGGGCATGGCGGTAGGGAGCATCACGCGCCAGACGATCTCCAGCTCACCCATGCCGTCCAGCCGCGCGGCATGGATCAGGTCGTCGGGCACCGTGCGAAAGAACTGCCGCATCAGGAAGATGCCGAACGCGGACACGCTGAAAGGCAGGATCAGCGCGCCCATCGTGTCGAGCAGACCGGCGTGGTACAGCATCACGTAGAGAGGGATGGCCGTGGCCTGGTACGGCACCATGAGCGCCAGCATCACCAGGCGCCATGCCCACGGCTTGCCACGGAACGACAGCTTGGCGAAGGCGTAGGCGGCAGGCAGTGCCACCAGGACCTGCAGCACCAGGATGCCCGCGCAGACGAGCACGCCATTCCACAGGTAGCGCAGCAGGGGCACCTTGGTCAGCGCCAGGCTGTAGTTCTCGACCGCGGCGAAGCGCGTCGGAAAGAGATGGATCTCGCTGCCGAAGATTTCGTCGGCGGGCTTGAGCGAGGTCAGCACCATCCAGATGAACGGCATCAGGAAGACCAGGGCCACGGCCATCAGGACCACGTGGCGAAGAAGCCGAAAGGAAGGAGAGGGACGTTTCATGCGTAGTGCGTCCGGCGTTCCAGCGCGGCATGCTGGATCTGGGTCAAGAGGAAGATGCCGGCAATGAAGACGACCGTCATGGCGCTGGCGTAGCCCATGCGGAAGAAGCTGAAACCCTCGGTGTAGATCGTGTGGAGCAACACCTCGGTGGCCTTGTTCGGACCGCCTTTGGTGAGCATATGGACGGTGTCGAAGACCTGCAGGGCACGGATGGCGCACACGGTGATGACGAACAGGGTGGTGGGGCCCAGCAGCGGCCAGGTGATGAAGCGGAATCGATCGAACGGACGCTCGATACCGTCGAGTTCCGCGGCATCGCGCACGTCGCGCGGAATCCCTTGCAATCCGGCCAGGAAGAACACCAAGGCCAGCCCGGACATCTGCCAGATGCCGATCGCGGCGAGCGAGTAGAGCGCCAGCCGGCGGTCGTTGAGCCAGTTCTGGGGCGAGAGGCCGACCTGCATCAGCAGGTGATTGACGAGCCCGGCGCTCGGATGCAGCAGGAACTCCCACACCACCGCCATGGCGATCAGCGTCGATGCGGCCGGCATGAAGAAAGCCGTTCGGTAAAAGCCGCGTCCCGATCGATCGGATTCGATCAACAGGGCGAGGCTCAGGCCCAGCGTGATCGAGCCCCCGGTGACCAGGGCCAGGTAGACGAGGGTGTTGGCCACGGACTTCCGAAAGACTTCGTCCGACCAGAGCTCGGCGTAGTTCTGCAGGCCGACCCAGGTCAGCGTGGTGGCGCCGAACTGCCAATCGGTCAGCGACATCAGAACGACGGCCAGCACGGGAATGAACAGCAGCAGCGTCGCAAGAAGCCCCGCGGGCGCGAGAAGCGAAGCGGTGGCAAGGGGATGGATGCGCATGGTCGGCTTTCAGGCCACCCGGGCCAGCGCGTCGCATCGGTCGATCGACAGGCGCTGGCCGCCTGCGTCGAAGACATGCAATGCCTCCCACGGGACCGTGACCTCGAACTCTTGCCCTGCGCGCGCAGCCGTGCCTGCCGGGAGGCAGACGATGCAGGCTTCGCCCTGGCTCGGCAGGGTCAGCGTGGCCATCAACTCGGCACCCGCGTACTCCACATGGCCGACCACGCCGCGCACGGTGAGGCCAGGCGCCCTCGCCAAGGTGACAGCCTGCGGCCGGAAGGCCACATGACACGGGCCGCTGTTCCCCGCGGTACCCGCGATGCGTTGCGCCAGGCAATGGATCTCGCCGTCGGCGCGGATCCCGCCCGGTACGACGTTGATCCGCGGCGCGCCGACGAATCGTGCGACCTCGAGGCTTCGGGGTCGCATGTACAGATCTTCGGGTGGCGCCACCTGAAGGATGCGGCCTTCACGCATGACCGCCACACGGTCCGACATGGACATGGCCTCGTGCTGATCGTGCGTGACGTAGATGAACGTCACGCCCAACTGGTCGTGAAGCTGGCGGATCTCGGCACGCAGCGCATGACGAAGGTTGGCGTCCAGATTCGAGAGGGGCTCGTCGAACAGGAACACGGACGGGTGGCGAACCATCGCGCGCGCCAGCGCCACGCGCTGGCGCTGGCCGCCCGACAGATGCGCCGGCTTGCGATCGAGCAATCCGTCGATGGCGAGTCGTCGCGCGACCTCCTGCGCGCTGGCATGGATGTCGGCGAGCCGGCGGCGCACCGCAGGGGACACCAGGCGTGCGCCCGGCAGGCGACCCCAAAAGCCCAGGCCGCGCATCACCAGCGGCATCGAGATGTTCTCGCGAACGGTCATGTGCGGGTACAGCGCATAGGACTGGAACACCATCGCGCAGTCCCGCGCGCTGGGCGACAGGGCGAGCAAGTCGCGGTCTCCCATGCGGATCGTGCCGGTGTCGGGCGTGTCCAGGCCGGCGATCAGCTTCAGCAAGGTGGACTTGCCGCAACCGGACGCGCCCAGCAGGGTGAGGAACTCGCCGTCGCGCACGGTCAGGTCGAGTTCCTGCAGAACGACAGCGTTGCCGTAGCGTTTGGTCAGCCCCGAGATCTGGATGTCAGACATGGTGATTTGTTTCCGTCGCTGCCTGAATCGATGTCCGGGCGGCCATCCAATCGTGGAATTCTGCGTAGCCCGAAAACGCCACGGTGCAGGGGCGCAGGTCGTCGGGATCCGCGGCGTAGCCGCCGAGGTGAGCAGCCAGCCTTACGCCAGCCGCCTGTGCACATGCCGCGTCGATGCCGGAGTCCCCGACGAAGAGAGCCGTCTGCGGCGTTGCGCCCAGTTGGGTCAGTGCCAAGCGCAACGGCGCGGCGTTCGGCTTGGGGTGCTCGGCGTCGCCCAGGCCCACGATCGCGTCGAAGAAGCCGGTCAGTGCTGCCTTGTCCAGCAGCGTGCGTGTGGAGCCTTGATCGCGGTTGGTGCAAATGCCCAGGGCGATGCGCTGCGAACGAAGCATCGAGAGCAGATCGAGAGCGCCGTCGTACACCACGGCTTGGTGCAGCCAGTGCGATGCATAGCGGTGCGCGAAGGCATCTTCGAGTCGCGACGCCAGCGCGAGCGGCACAGACGCGGCCTGAAGTCGGAGCGCGCTCTGGAAGAGGGGGGTGATGCCCTGGCTCAAGGCAGGACGAAGATGCTGCGGCTCGACAGCCTGCAAGCCAGCCAGCACAAGGACCTCATTGGCCGCTGCGGCAAGAGAAGGCAAGGTGTCGAAAAGGGTTCCATCGACATCAAAGACGACTGTTCGTATTTGATCGTTAGTGTTCATGTTGTGGATGCTATGAACATGATGAGTCAAACTCGTGACAAATACGGGCGGTACAGTTTCCGCATCGATCAAGCGCGCGCCTTGCGCGTCAACCGTTCCTGAGATGCAAGAAAACAGATGCTCAAAGCAGCTCGCCAGAAAGAAATCGTCGCCCTGTTGCAAGGGGGAGGCGTCGTTGAAGTCAGCGTGCTGGCGGAGCGTTTTCAGACATCTCCGATCACCGTCCGTCGTGACCTCATCGAATTGCAGGAGCGCGGCGTGCTGGCCCGCACGCGAGGGGGCGCGATTCCCGGCAACGAGGTGTACGCGGAGGGTTGGGCGCGTTACGAGAGCGTGAGCTACGCGGAGCGCGAGAGGGAAAACTACCGCGAGAAACGCGCCATCGCAGAGCTGGCAGCGCAGTCAGTGTCGGACGGCGATTGCATCCTGATCAACGGCGGGACCACGTGCAGGCACCTCGCGGAAGCGCTGCGAGGCCACCACCATCTTCACGTCGTGACCAACGGACTGACCGTCGCGATGGAGCTGGCCAAAAGCAGAAGCGCGACCGTCCATCTCTTGCCGGGTACTGTGGACTTCCAGAAGATGACGAGTGTCGGTCGCCTCGAGACAGGCGCATTCGAGAACATCACCGTGAGAGCGGCCTTCCTCGGCGTCCATGGCATTTCCGCGACCGGGGGCATCGGCATGTTGACCCCGGAGGAGGCCGTCATGAACCGAGCCTTCGTCGATGCAGCCCAGTCCGTCAATATCCTCGTCGACTCCTCCAAGTTCAAGGCGCAGGCGATCTTCAGGATCACGCATCTCGACAAGGTTGCGCGCGTGTTCACCGACGATGGCATCACCGATGAAGTGCGGCATTCACTGGAGCAAGCTGGCGTGGAGGTCCTGGTAGCTCATGCCGAGGAGAATGGTCACTGAGACCGCGCTGGCTGAAAGCGTTACGGCGTTCGAGGCTGAAAGCCGCAGGGTGTCCGAGTCATCCGGCCCTCGGTCCAGCAGCATCAGGTCGGCCACGCGCCTCGGCGCTTTCCACGTTGTCGAGCGCGAGCGCCATGCCCCCCAGTGAAGACCTGCCGAGGCAAGAGTCCGGAAAAGGCAGGAAAATCGCGGGCTGCCATGAAACCCGCCACCTATTCCGCCGACCGGTTATCCGTCGCTCCCATGATGGACTGGACCGACCGCCACTGTCGCTTCCTCCACCGCCTGCTCACGCACCGCGCCCTGCTCTACACCGAGATGGTGACGACTGGCGCACTGGTGCACGGCGACGTGCCGCGCCACCTGCGCTTCAACGCCGAGGAGCATCCCGTGGCGCTGCAGCTGGGCGGCAGCGAGCCGGCCGACCTGGCGCACTGCGCCCAGCTGGGCGAGGACTGGGGTTACGACGAGATCAATCTGAACTGCGGCTGCCCGAGCGAGCGCGTGCAGCGCGGCGCTTTCGGCGCCTGCCTGATGGCCGAGCCGCAACTGGTGGCGGACTGCGTGAAGGCGATGGTCGACGTGGTCGACGTGCCGGTTACGGTCAAGCACCGCATCGGCATCGACAAGACCGAGAGCTATGAATTCGTGCGCGACTTCGTCGGTACGGTGAGCGAGGCGGGCTGCAGCACCTTCATCGTCCACGCCCGCAACGCCTGGCTCAAGGGCCTGTCGCCCAAGCAGAACCGCGAGGTGCCGCCGCTGCGTTACGAGCTGGTCCATCGGCTCAAGCACGACTTTCCCGCACTGCGCTTTTCCATCAACGGCGGCATCGCGCAGACCGAGCAGGTGCACCAGCAGTTGCGGCTGCTCGACGGCGTGATGGTCGGCCGTGAGGCGTACCACAACCCCTGGTGGCTGGCGCAATGGGATGCGGCTTTCTTCGGCGGGCCGGCGCGCGAACTGTCGCGCGAGGACATCGAGCGGCAGATGTGCGACTACATGGTGCGCGAAGCGGCCGCACATGGCACGCCCTGGTCGAATATCGCGCGCCACATGCTGGGCCTGCGCAACGGCCTGCCCGGCGCACGCCGATGGCGCCAGGTGTGGAGCGACCATCGCCTGAAGGGCGAGGCGCCCCATGCGGTGATGGCGCTGGCCCATGCGCAACCGGTGGAGCCGGCGCTGGCCAACTGACGGATTCAAGTTTCGGCCGCAATGGTCGATAACCCTTGATCGGGACCTTGTCCGGATCGGTCCACCCATTCCAGGACCGGTCGGGCGCGCCCATTTCAAGGATCTCCCCATGTTCTCCCTTCTCTCGCGTTTGCGTCTCGCGCCCCGGCTGGCGCTGGCTTTCGGGCTGGTGATGCTCGTGACCTCGCTGGCCGCCGGCATCGGCATCTGGCGGCTCGACAAGCTGCAGGACATCGCCAACGACCTGGGTGGGGCGTCGGCCCAGCGTGCCTTGCTGGCCCGCGAGCTGCACGCCATCGTGGTGCTGAGCTCGGCGCGCGCCGAGAGCCTGATGCATACCGACGACGCTGGATTCGTCGCCCGCGTCAACGCCGACCGCAAGGCGACCTCGGCACGCTCGGAGGTCGTTCGCAAGACGCTGGAAGGGCTGGCCGACAACGAGCGCACCAAGGAACTCTTCGCCGCGATCGACGAGGCCGGCGGCAAATTCCGGGTCGTGCGCGACGGGCTGGTCAAGCAGAAGGCTGCCGGTGAGACTGTGTCGAGCGACGAGATCGGCAAGCGCCTGCGCCCGGCGGCCGAGGCCTACGCCAAGGCGGTCGATGACCTGGCGGCCTACCAGGCCGACCGGGTCGAGGTGGCGCGTGCCGCCGCCCAAAGCAGCGAGCGTGAAGGCATCACGATGCTGGCCGCGGGCATCGGCCTGGGGCTGCTGGTGAGCATCGCCTGCGGCTGGGCGCTGGCGCGCTCGATCGTCCATCCGCTGCAGGAGGCCTCCCGCATGGCCGAGCGCGTCGCGGCCGGTGACCTCAGCATCGCGCCGATCGCGGCCACCGGCCGCGACGAGGTCCAGGTGCTGGTGTCCGACATGGGCGCCATGCAGGGCAAGCTGGCCGAACTGGTCGCCAGCGTGCACGACGCGAGCGGTTCCATCACCACTGCCAGCACCGAGATCGCCATGGGCAACCGCGACCTCTCGACACGCACCGAGCAGACCGCCTTCAACCTGCAGCAGACGGCGGCCAGCGTTGAGCAACTGACCGCTACCGTGCGCGAGAGCGCCGAGGCGGCGCGCCAGGCCAATGTGCTGGCGCTGTCGGCCTCGGGCGTGGCGACGCGTGGCGGCGACGTGGTGGCCGACGTGGTGACCACCATGGAAGCCATCGCAGGCGCCTCGCGCAAGATCGGCGACATCATCGGCGTGATCGACGGCATCGCCTTCCAGACCAACATCCTGGCGCTCAACGCGGCCGTGGAAGCCGCGCGTGCCGGCGAACAGGGCCGCGGCTTCGCGGTGGTGGCCGGCGAGGTGCGCAGCCTGGCGCAACGCAGCGCGGTGGCGGCGCGCGAGGTCAAGGAACTGATCGGCGACAGCATGAGCAAGGTCGAGTCCGGCGCGAAACTGGTCGACACCGCGGGTTCGACGATGAAGGAACTGCTGAGCTCGGTCGGCCGCGTGACCGACATCATCAGCCAGATCAGCACCGCTGCCGGCGAGCAGAGCGAAGGCGTGGGCCAGGTCAACGAGGCGATCACGCAGCTCGACCAGATGACGCAGCAGAACGCGGCGCTGGTGGAGCAGTCGACCGCCGCGACGGAGAGCCTGAAGGATCAGGTCGCGAAGCTGTCGGAGGCAGTCGGCACCTTCAAGCTCACAGCCTGAGGCGGTTTCAGCGGCCGAGCGCGTGCAGTCCGGCCAGCAGCACGGTCGTCAGCGCCAGCAGCAGGGCAATGCACTGCCAGAAGCGCACCGGATGGCGCTCCACCAGGGGCACGGCCCGCGAACGATGGAACGACGGGCCGGGCGACTTCAGGTCGTGCGCGAACTCCGACACGGCCTCCTGCCGCTTGGCCGGATCGGGCTGCAGCGCCTTGCCCAGCACCGCGTCCAGCCACCCCGGCAGCTCGGGCCGGAGGGGGCGCAGCGGCACGTAGTTCAGGCCACGCAGATCGCGCGGCGTGCGAACCCGTGCGGCATGCAGGCCGTAGGGCAGTTGTCCGCTCAGCATCTGGTAGGTGATGGCGGCCAGCGCGAACAGGTCGGCGCGGGGGCTGCCGCCATGGCCCAGCAGGTACTCCGGCGCCATGTACTGCAAGGTGCCGGGTGCGGCGGCCGTTTGCGGGTCGTGCCGGCCTTCGGCCAGCCCCGCCACATGCACGGTGCCCAGGTCGATGAGTTTCACCGTGCCGTGCCGGTCGATCATCACGTTCTCGGGGCGCAGGTCCTGGTGCAGCATCTCGCGCCCGTGCAGCGCCTGCAGGCCCCGGGCCAGCTGCGACACGAGGGCGCGCACGCTGTCCAGCGATGGCCGCGGATGGTCGACCATCCATTGCGCGAGGGTCTGGCCGTCGATGTACTCCATCGCCACGTACAGATGGCGGCGCGGCCGGTCCCCGCCCCAGGCCTTGAGCACGTGCGGGCTGTCGATGCGGCGCGCCACCCATTCCTCCAGCACGAAGCGGTCGAGCGCCTCGGCATCGTCCCGCAGGTCGGTCGACGGTGTCTTGAGCACGACCTGCTGCTGGCTGTCCGTGTCCAGTGCCAGGTACACGTGACTTCGCGCGCTGATCTGCAGCTCGCGCACGACGGTGAAGCCCTCGAACACCATCCGCGGTGCCAGCGGCGGCGGCAGGGCCAGGCCGTCGCGTGTGAGCTGCGGGTGGGGCGCATCGGCGTCGGGCAATTCGTCGATCCGAAGCAGCTGCAGCGTGGCGTCGTCGAGGCTGCCGCGTTCCCGCGCCTGCCTCACCAGCCAGGCCGCCGCGGCGTCGAAGTCGTCGGCGTGGCGGGCCAGCGCGTCGTGCACCCCCGCGGCGTCCAGGTGCGCATAGGCGCCGTCGGTCGCCAGCAGGTAGATCTCGCCGCGCTCGGCCGCCCAGCAGCGGTAGTCGATCTCGACGTTCGGGCCGGTTCCCAGGGCGCGGCCCAGGTAGGACTCGGCCGAGGACAGGCGCACGCGGTGGTCCTCCGACAGCTGCTCCAGCGCATGGGCGTGCAGGCGGAACAGGCGGGCATCGCCGACGTGCAGCAGGTGCAGATCGCGGCCCTTGAGGACCAGCGCACTGAAGGTGCAGACCTGGCCGCGGTCGCGGTCGAAGCGCGCGTCGCCGCGCATGTTCTGGGCATGCAGCCAGGCGTTGGTGGCGGCCAGCACGCGCTGCGCCGCGCGCCGGACGGACCACGCATCGGAGGTCGCGTAATAGTCTTCCAGGAAGGCGCGCACGGCGGTCTGGGCAGCCACCTGGCTCACATCGCTGGAGCTGATGCCGTCGGCGAGGGCCAGCGCGATGCCTTTGCTCGCGAGGACATGCCCCGAGGGCAGGCAGGCGCCGTGAAAGTCCTGGTTGGCGTGCTGCGTGCCGGCCAGCGAATGCTGGCCCAGCGTCACCCGCAGGCGCCGGCTCATGCGATCTTGCGCTTGGGTCCGGTCTTGTAGTGCGTGGAATAGAGCGTGGCGCCGACGAAGGTCAGGCCGCCGACGAGGTTGCCCACCACGGTCGGGATCTCGTTCCAGATCAGGTAGTCCATCAGCGTGAACTTGCCGCCCAGCATCAGCCCGGTGGGGAACAGGAACATGTTGACGATCGAATGTTCGAAGCCCATGTAGAAGAAGACCATGATGGGCATCCACATGCCGATGGCCTTGCCCGACACCGTGGTCGACATCATGGCCGCGACCACGCCGGTGGACACCATCCAGTTGCACATCACGCCGCGGATGAACAGCGTCAGCATGCCGGCGGCGCCGTGCGACGAGTAGCCGACGGTGCGGCCCTCGCCGATGTGGCCGAGCCGCTGACCGACGGCGTTGGGCGCTTCGCTGAAGCCGAAGGTGAAGATGATCGCCATGAAGACGGCCACCGTCAGCGCCCCGGCGAAGTTGCCGCAGAACACCAGGCTCCAGTTGCGCATCACGCCGCCCCAGGTGGCGCCCGGGCGCTTGTCGAACACGGCCAGCGGCGCGAGGGTGAACACGCCGGTCAGCAGGTCGAAGCCCATGAGGTACAGCATGATGAAGCCGACCGGGAACAGCATCGCGCCGACCAGCGCATTGCCCGTGTTGACCGTCACGGTGACGGCGAAGGCCGCGGCCAGCGCGAGGATGGCGCCGGCCATGTAGGAGCGGATCAGCGTGTCGCGCGTCGACATCAGCAGTTTGGATTCGCCGGCGTCGACCATCTTGGTCACGAATTCGGCAGGTGCGAGATAGGCCATGTGAAACCCTGAAGAGAAAAATGAAAAGGAGGGGCTGCGTTCAGCCGTGGGCGACCAGCACGCGGCCGTCGTCCACACGCACGGCGTGGGGGCGCACCGAGTTCTGCGGCGCTTCGAGGCATTCGCCGGTGCGCAGGTCGAAGTGGTTCTTGTAGAGCGGCGAGGCGACCACAAGGCGGTCACCCAGGCTGCCGATCAGTCCGCGCGAGAGCACGCTGGCGCCGGACTGCGGGTCGATGTTGTCGATGGCGTGGAACTGGTCGTCGCCGATGCGGAAGACCGCGACATGGCGCCCCGCCACCAGCGCGCAGACGCCGGTGTTCGGGAGGATGTCGTCGGCCGCGCAGACGGCGGTCCATTGCAGGGTGTCGGTGGGCATGTGCAGGTTCCTTGAGGGTCAGGCCGGTGTGGCCTCGGCCGGTGCCGTAGCGATTTCCTCGGGCCGGGCCGGGCGGATCTGCCCGCGTTCCTGCATGAAGACGATGCGTTCGTCGGCCTTGTCGCTGTTGACGAAGGTGCGAAAGCGCTGGCGCACGGTGGGGTCCGTCACGGCCGTCTTCCATTCGCACTGGTAGGTGTCGACCACGTGCTGCATCTGGGCTTCCAGCTCGGCGCCGAGCCCCAGGCTGTCGGCGATCAACACGTCCTTGAGGTAGTCGAGGCCACCTTCGAGGTTGTCGCGCCAGGTGCTGGTGCGCTGCAGGCGGTCGGCCGTGCGCACGTAGAACATCAGGAAGCGGTCGATCAGCGCGATGAGCGTGTCCTTGCTCAGGTCGCTGGCGATGAGTTCGGCGTGGCGCGGCTTCATGCCGCCGTTGCCGCAGACGTAGAGGTTCCAGCCCTTGTCGGTGGCGATGATGCCGACGTCCTTGCCCTGCGCCTCGGCGCATTCGCGGGTGCAGCCCGAGACGCCGAACTTGATCTTGTGCGGTGCGCGCAGGCCCTTGTAGCGGTTCTCCAGCTGCACGGCCAGGCCGACGGAATCGTCCACGCCGTAGCGGCACCAGGTCGAGCCCACGCAGCTCTTCACGGTGCGCAGCGACTTGCCGTAGGCATGGCCGCTCTCGAAGCCGGCGGCAATGAGTTCTTCCCAGATCAGCGGCAGCTGGTCGACGCGCGCGCCGAACATGTCCACGCGCGCGCCGCCCGTGACCTTGGTGTACAGGCCGTACTTCTTGGCGACCTGGCCCACGGCGATCAGGCCGTCGGGCGTGACTTCGCCGCCGGGCATGCGCGGCACGACCGAGTAGGTGCCGTCTTTCTGGATGTTGCCCAGGAAGTAGTCGTTGCTGTCCTGCAGGCTGGCCAGCTGCGGCTTGAGCACGAATTCGTTCCAGACGGACGCGAGCACGCTGGCGGCCACCGGCTTGCAGATGTCGCAGCCCAGGCCCTTGCCGTGCTTGTGCAGCAGGTCGTCGAAGGTCTTGATCTGTCCGACGCGCACCAGGTGGTAGAGCTCCTGGCGCGAATACGCGAAGTGTTCGCACAGGTGGTTGTTGACGGCCATGCCGCGCTTGGCCATCTCGAACTTCATCACCTGCGTGACCAGCGGCACGCAGCCGCCGCAGGTGGCGCCGGCCTTGGTGCAGGCCTTGATCTCGGCGATGGTGCAGGCGCCCCTCGCACCCAAGTCCGCGACGGCCGCGCCGATCTGCGCCTTGCTCACGTTGTTGCACGAGCAGATCTGCGCGGTATCGGGCAGCGCCTCCACGCCCAGGCCCGGCTTGGCCTTGCCGTCGCTCGACGGCAGGATCAGGAACTCCGGCTCGGCCGGCAGCGCGATGCCGTTGAGCGCCATCTGCAGCAGCGTGCCGTATTCGTCGGCATTGCCCACCAGCACGGCGCCGAGCAGCGCCTTGCCGTCCTCGCTGACCACGATCTTCTTGTAGACCTGCTTGCGCTCGTCGATGTACTGGTAGTTGCGTGCGTTCGGCGTCTTGCCGTGCGCATCGCCGATGCTCGCCACGTCGACGCCCATCAGCTTGAGCTTGGTGCTCATGTCGGCACCGGCAAAGGCGGCCTCGGCATCGCCGGCCACGTGCCGGGCCGCCACGCGTGCCATCTCGTAGCCCGGCGCCACGAGGCCGAAGGTCTGCTCGTTCCACGAGGCGCATTCGCCGATCGCGTAGACGTCGCGGTCGCTGGTGCGGCAGTGGTTGTCGATGGCGATGCCGCCGCGCGCGCCGACGGCCAGCGCGCTCTGCCGCGCCAGTTCGTCGCGCGGGCGGATGCCGGCGGAGAACACGATCATGTCGGTCTCCAGCCAGGTGCCGTCGGCGAACACCATGCGGTGGCGGGCCGTGGCGCCGTCGGTGATGTCCACCGTGTTGCGGCCGGTGTGCACGCGCACGCCCAGCTCCTCGATTTTCGTGCGCAGCACGCGCCCGCCGCCGTCGTCGACCTGCACGGCCATCAGGCGCGGCGCGAACTCGACGACGTGGGTCTCCAGCCCCAGGTCGCGCAGCGCCTTGGCGCATTCGAGCCCGAGCAGGCCACCGCCGATCACGACGCCGGTCTTGGAATGGGCGCCGCTGGCCTTCATGCCCTCCAGGTCGTCGATGGTGCGGTAGACGAAGGTGTGCGGCCGGTCGCGGCCCGGCACCGGCGGCACGAAGGGCGACGAACCGGTCGCGAGCACCAGCTTGTCGTAGGGCAGCACCTCGCCGTCGAGCGTGGTGACGGTGTTGTTGCGCCGCTCGATGGCGGCGGCCCGTGCCGCCAGGCGCAGCGAGAAACCGCTGCGCGCGAAGAAGTCCGGCGCGACCAGCGACAGGTCGTCGGCGGTCTTGCCGGCGAAGAATTCGGAGAGGTGCACCCGGTCGTAGGCGGCGCGAGGTTCCTCGCACAGCACGGTGACTTCGGCATGCGAAAGCCCTTGCTGTTCGAGTTCCTCGAGGAACTTGTGGCCCACCATGCCATGACCGACGACGATGATTTTCATGTTGAATCCTGCACGTCCGGCCCGTGGGTGCCGTGCAGTGGCCACGTCACGAAGGATGTGACACGGCCAGAGGCCCCCGCGAGATGCGGAACGAAATCGGGTTGGAACGACCGAGTGCCGGGCGGATGAACGCGTCGGGAGGCTCGGGTTCCGCCGTCGTTGGCGGAGGCGAAGACCATCGCAGCGGCACTGCGGCGATGGTCACTGCAGTTCATGCACGATTCGTGCCCGGCGATTCGGGCCGATGGGCGAGGGGATCGGTGCAATGCGGGCATGCCGCGCACCATGTCGGCACCAGATCGGGCCGCCAGCCCCAACAATGGGGCGGAGCGGCGCAGGTCTCAGCCTTTCAGGCCGCCGCTTCCAGCCCGTTGCTGAAGTGCTCGCGCATGCGGGCCATGGCGGCGGCCGGGTCCCGCGCGACCAGCGCCGCCATGAGCGCGCGGTGCTCCTTGAGCGACTCGTCGATCCGCCCCGACTTGAGCAGCGAGTTGTGACGGTTGAGCTTCATCACCTTGCGCAGGTCGGCCACCATCTGGTCGCGCCAGCGGTTGTTGGCGATGGCGAGCAACTGCATGTGGAAGCGCTCGTTGATCGCGAAGAAGTGTTCGCGGTCGACCTGGCCCGGGATGGCGGCGGCTTCCAGTTCGGCATGCAGCACCTGCAGCGTGTGCAGCTGTGCCTCGGTCGCGCGCTCGGCCACCACGCCGGCCGCATCAGCCTCCAGCAGCGAAAGCAGGTGGTACACGTCCGTCAGGTCCTGCCGCGACACCTCGGTCACATAGGCGCCGCGGCGCACCTTCATGGTCACCAGGCCTTCGGCGGCCAGCACCTTGAGCGCCTCGCGCAGGGGGGTGCGGCTGATGCCGTATTCCTCCGCGATCTTCATCTCGTCGATCCAGCTGCCCGGCTCGAGTTCGCGGTTGAAGATGCGCTGGCGCAGCAGTTCGGCCACCTCTTCATAGAGGGCGCGGGGCGTGAGGGTGGCGGCGGACATGGCGCGAATGTACCGCAGAAATTTCGTTTGAATTAATAATTACGGATGGTTAGACTCGATGAAACCAACACCGAGACGAGCGCGGATCCCCGCGTGCGCCAAGCCATGAGCACTCCCGAACCCACCTTCAAGCCCGCCGACCTGGCGGCATGGACGAAGGCCGCGGCCAAGTCCGCGCCCGGCGGCAACCTCGAGGCGCTGAACTGGCGCACGCCCGACGGCATCACGGTCAAGCCGCTCTACACCGCGGCCGACCTCGAGGGCCTGAAGTACACCGACACGCTGCCGGGCTTCGAGCCCTACCTGCGCGGCCCGCAGGCCACGATGTACGCGGTGCGGCCGTGGACCATCCGCCAGTACGCCGGCTTCTCGACCGCCGAGGAATCCAACGCCTTCTATCGCAAGGCGCTCGCCGCCGGCGGGCAGGGCGTGTCGGTCGCGTTCGACCTGGCCACCCACCGCGGCTACGACAGCGACCATCCGCGCGTGACCGGCGACGTCGGCAAGGCTGGCGTGGCGATCGATTCGGTCGAGGACATGAAGATCCTGTTCGACCAGATCCCGCTCGACAAGGTGAGCGTGTCGATGACGATGAACGGCGCGGTGCTGCCGGTGCTGGCCGGCTACGTGGTCGCGGCCGAAGAGCAGGGCGTGGCGCAGGACCAGCTGAGCGGAACCATCCAGAACGACATCTTGAAGGAGTTCATGGTCCGCAACACCTACATTTTTCCGCCCGCGCCGAGCATGCGGATCATCGGCGACATCATCGAGTACACGGCAGAGAAGATGCCCAAGTTCAACTCGATCAGCATCAGCGGTTATCACATGCAGGAAGCCGGCGCCAACCAGGCGCTGGAGCTGGCCTTCACGCTGGCCGACGGCAAGGAGTACGTGAAGACCGCGCTGGCCAAGGGACTCGACGTGGACGTGTTCGCCGGCCGGCTCAGCTTCTTCTGGGCCATCGGCATGAACTTCTACCTGGAGGTCGCCAAGATGCGCGCCGCGCGCCTCTTGTGGTGCCGGATCATGAAGGAGTTCGAGCCCAAGAACCCCAAGAGCCTGATGCTGCGCACGCACTGCCAGACCTCGGGCTGGTCGCTGACCGAACAGGACCCGTACAACAACGTGGTGCGCACCACCATCGAGGCGATGGCCGCGGTGTTCGGCGGCACGCAGTCGCTGCACACCAACGCGCTCGACGAAGCCATCGCGCTGCCGACCGAATTCAGCTCGCGCATCGCGCGCAACACGCAGCTCATCATCCAGGAAGAGACCCACATCACCAGCGTGATCGACCCCTGGGCCGGCAGCTACATGATGGAGAAGCTCACGCAGGACATGGCCGATGCCGCCTGGACCATCATCGAAGAGGTCGAGGCGATGGGCGGGATGACCAAGGCGGTCGACAGCGGCTGGGCCAAGCTGAAGATCGAGGCGGCTGCGGCCGACAAGCAGGCGCGCATCGACTCGGGCCGCGACGTGATCGTCGGTGTCAACAAGTACAAGCTCAAGACCGAAGACGCGATCGATAGTTTGTCGATCGACAACATGAAGGTGCGCGACGGGCAGATCGCCAAGCTGCATGCGATCCGCGAGAAGCGCGACACTGCGGCCACGCAGGCAGCGCTGGATGCGTTGACGGCTGCGGCCGAAAGCGGCGAAGGCAATCTGCTGGCGCTGAGCATCGACGCGGTGCGCCTGCGCGCGACGGTCGGCGAAATCAGCGACGCGCTCGAGAAAGTCTATGGCCGGCATCGCGCCGACACGCAGAAGGTCACCGGCGTCTACGCCGCGGCCTACGACTCGGCCGAAGGCTGGGAAGCGCTGCAGCACGAGATCGCCGCTTTCGCCGAAGAACAGGGCCGTCGTCCGCGCGTGATGATCTCCAAGCTGGGCCAGGACGGTCACGACCGCGGCGCGAAGGTCGTGGCCACGGCGTTTGCCGACCTGGGCTTCGACGTCGACATGGGCCCGCTGTTCCAGACGCCGGAAGAGTGCGCCCGTCAGGCCATCGAGAACGACGTGCATGCGGTCGGCGTGAGCACGCTCGCGGCCGGTCACAAGACGCTGGTGCCCGCGATCATCGAGGAGCTCAGGAAGCAGGGCGCCGACGACATCATCGTGTTCGTCGGCGGCGTGATTCCGCGCGGCGACTACGAGATGCTGTACGAGGCGGGCGTGAAGGGCATCTACGGCCCCGGCACGCCGATCCCGGCGAGCGCCAAGGACGTGCTCGAACAGATCCGCGCGGCGGTCGCCGCCAAAGACGCAGCGTGAGCGATCTCCTGTCGCGGCTGTCGCTGCAGCCGGTCGATTCCGGCGATTTCGAGGACATGCTGGCGGTGCGCATCGACGCGATGCGCCCGAGCCTGGAGCGTGTCGGTCGCTTCGACCTGACGCGTTCTCGCGAGCGGCTGAGTGCCGGCTTCGTCGTGCCCTTCATGCATCACATCGTCGTCGACGGCGAGCTGCGCGTCGGCTTCGTCACGCTCAAGCCCGAAGGCGTGAACGCCCTGCGCCTCGACCACCTGTACTTGCGCACCGGCTTCCAGGGCCGTGGCATCGGCGAGTGGGTCATGCGCTGGGCAAAGGCGCAAGCGCGTGACCAGAAACGCGACATCACGCTCACCGCCCTCGTGCGGAGTGACGCCAACCGCTTCTACCTGCGGCACGGCTTCGTGCTGGAAGGTGGGGAGGGCGTGGACCTGCACTACCGTTGGCACGTCTCGGCGGAGGCGACGTGCTGAATTCGGCGACTGCGATCGAAGCGGCGATCGTCGGTTCGAGCGGCATGACGCAGCGTCGTGCGATCGCCAAGGCGATCACGCTGCTCGAATCGACGCGCGCCGACCACCGGACGCAGGCCGACGAGGTGCTGACGGCACTGCTGCCACACACGGGCCGGTCCTTCCGGCTCGGCATCTCGGGCGTGCCGGGCGTCGGCAAGTCGACCTTCATCGAGGCGTTCGGCCTGTACCTGATCGAGCAGGGCCACCGCGTGGCGGTGCTCACCATCGACCCGTCGTCGACCGTCTCCGGCGGCTCCATCCTCGGCGACAAGACGCGCATGGAGCGGCTGTCGGTGCACGAGAAGGCGTACATCCGCCCCAGCCCATCCTCGGGCACGTTGGGCGGCGTGGCGGAGAAGACGCGCGAGGCGATGCTGGTGTGCGAGGCGGCCGGCTACGACGTCGTCATCGTCGAGACGGTCGGCGTCGGCCAGAGCGAAACCGCCGTCGCGGGCATGACCGACATGTTCGTGCTGATGCAGTTGCCCAATGCGGGCGATGACCTGCAGGCCATCAAGAAAGGCGTGATGGAGATCGCCGACCTGGTGGTCATCAACAAAGCCGACCTGGACCGCGACGCCGCCACGCGCGCGCAGGCGCAGATCACGTCGGCATTGCGCCTCTTCGGTCACCACGGCAATCCGGCGCATGCCGAGATGCTGAAGGCCGCGCATGCGGCACCCGGATCACCCGAGGCCGAAATGCGCTTCTGGCAGCCGCAGGTGATGCAGCTGAGCGCGCTGCTGGGCACCGGCGTTGATGCCTTCTGGGCCTCGGTCCTGCGCTTCAAGCAACTGCAGGACGCCAACGGCAAGCGCGCGACGCGCCGCGAGAAGCAGGCGCTGTCGTGGATGTGGGAACGCGTCGACGCCGGCCTGAAGCAGGCCTTCCGCCAGCACCCGGCCGTGCGTGAGCTGCTGCCCGACACGGTTGCGCAGGTGGCCGCGGGCCGCCTTCCCGCATCGACCGCCGCACGCCAACTGCTCGCCGCGCAAGCGTCGCGGGCCTCCTGATTCACGACATCTTCCGATTCATCTTCCAGACTGAATGCCATGAAAGAAATCCTCGAACAACTCGAACAACGACGCGCCCAGGCGCGCCTCGGCGGTGGGCAGAAGCGCATCGACGCGCAGCACAAGAAGGGCAAGCTGACGGCGCGCGAGCGCATCGAGTTGCTGCTCGACGACGGCACCTTCGAGGAATGGGACATGTTCGTCGAGCACCGCTCGGTCGACTTCGGCATGGCCGAGCAGAAGATCCCGGGCGACGGCGTGGTCACCGGCTACGGCATGATCAACGGCCGCCTGGTCTTCATCTTCAGCCAGGACTTCACCGTGTTCGGCGGTGCGCTGAGCGAAGCGCACGCCGAGAAGATCTGCAAGGTGATGGACCAGGCCATGAAGGTCGGCGCACCGGTCATCGGCCTGAACGACTCGGGCGGCGCCCGCATCCAGGAAGGCGTGGCCTCGCTCGGCGGCTATGCCGACGTGTTCCAGCGCAACGTGATGGCCAGCGGCGTGGTGCCGCAGATCAGCATGATCATGGGTCCGTGCGCGGGCGGCGCCGTGTACTCGCCCGCCATGACCGACTTCATCTTCATGGTGCGCGATTCGAGCTACATGTTCGTCACCGGCCCCGAGGTGGTGAAGACCGTGACGCACGAGGACGTGACCGCCGAAGAGCTGGGCGGTGCGCTGACGCACACCACCAAGAGCGGCGTGGCCGACATGGCCTTCGAGAACGATGTCGAGGCGCTGATGATGCTGCGGCGCCTCTACAACTACCTGCCGCTCAACAACCGCGAGAAGCCACCCGTGCGCCCGAGCGGCGACCCGGCCGATCGCGCCGACCTGTCGCTCGACACGCTGGTGCCCGAGAACGCCAACAAGCCCTACGACATGAAGGAGCTGATCACCAAGGTGGTCGACGACGGCGACTTCTTCGAGCTGCAACCCGACTACGCAAAGAACATCGTGATCGGCTTCGCGCGCATGGAAGGCCAGAGCGTCGGCATCGTGGCGAATCAGCCGCTGGTGCTGGCGGGTTGCCTGGACATCAAGAGCTCGATCAAGGCGGCGCGCTTCGTGCGCTTCTGCGACGCGTTCAACATCCCGGTCGTCACCTTCGTCGACGTGCCCGGCTTCATGCCTGGCACCAGCCAGGAGTACGGCGGCATCATCAAGCACGGCGCCAAGCTGCTCTACGCGTACGCCGAATGCACGGTGCCGAAGATCACCGTCATCACGCGCAAGGCCTACGGCGGCGCGTACGACGTGATGGCGTCCAAGCACCTGCGTGGCGACGTCAACCTCGCCTGGCCGCGCGCCGAGATCGCGGTGATGGGCGCGAAGGGCGCGGTCGAGATCATCTTCCGCGAAGACAAGAACGACCCCGAGAAGCTCGCCGCCCGCGAAGCCGAATACAAGGCACGTTTTGCGAACCCCTACGTGGCCAGCACGCGCGGCTACATCGACGACGTGATCCTGCCGAGCGAGACGCGCAAGCGCATCTGCCGCTCGCTCGTCATGCTGCGCGAGAAGAAGCTCGAGAACCCGTGGCGCAAGCACGGGAACATCCCCCTCTGACCGGCAAACGGCCGCACCCAGGAGCAACACCATGTCCCTCAGCCTCTACTACCACCCGTATTCCCGTGCCGCGGGCACGCTCTGGGCGCTGGAAGAAGCCGGCGTCGACTACGACCTGAAGGTGGTCGACATCATGAAGGGCGACCAGAAGGGCCCCGAGCTGGTGTCGAGGAACCCGATGGGCAAGCTGCCCACGCTGGTCGACGGCGACACGGTCGTGGCTGAAGCCGCGGCTATCGCGCTCTATCTGGCCGACCGCTATGCGCCGAGCCTCGCGCCGGCGGTCGACGACCCGCAGCGCGGCACCTACCTGCGTTGGGCCTTCTTCGCGCCGAGCGTCATCGAGCCGGCCGTGATGGCCAAGCATTCGGGCTGGACCGTGAAGGAGGTGGCGGCCGGCTGGGGCACCTTCGCCTCGATGCTGGACACGGCGGAGAGCGCCATCGCCGGCAAGCCCTTCGTGCTCGGCAACACGTTCTCCATGGCCGACGTGGTGCTGGGCGGCACCTTGCGCTTCATGATCGGTTTCAAGCAGATCGATCCCAGCCCGGTGCTCGAGGACTACGTCAAGCGCCTCGATGCACGGCCGGCGTTCCAGCGCGCCGAGGCGAAGAACGCAGCCATGCGCAAGCAGCTGGGGCTGCAATAAGCGGCGCCCTTCGAAGCACACAGACAACGGAGCAGAACATGTTCAAGAAAATCCTCATCGCCAACCGCGGAGAGATCGCCTGCCGCGTCATCAAGACCGCGAAGAAGATGGGCATCCTCACGGTCGCCGTCTACTCCGACGCCGACAAGGACGCGCGCCACGTCGAACTGGCCGACGAGGCGTTGCACATCGGCGGCTCGGCCAGCCGTGACAGCTACCTGCAGGCCGATCGCATCATCGCCGCGTGCAAGAAGACGGGCGCCGAGGCGGTGCACCCGGGCTACGGTTTCCTGTCGGAGAACGAGGCCTTCGCGCGCAAGGTCGAGGAAGAGGGCATCGTCTTCATCGGGCCCAAGCACTATTCGATCGCGGCGATGGGCGACAAGATCGCGTCCAAGAAGCTCGCGAACGACGCCAAGGTCAATACGATTCCGGGCTGGAACGAGGCCATCGAATCGGCCGAGCGGGCGGTGCAGATCGCCAAGGACATCGGCTACCCCGTGATGATCAAGGCGTCGGCCGGCGGGGGCGGCAAGGGGCTGCGCGTGGCGCACGACGACAAGGAGGCCTTCGAGGGCTTCACCGCCTGCCGCAACGAGGCGCGCAATTCCTTCGGCGACGACCGCGTCTTCATCGAGAAGTTCGTGGTCGAGCCGCGCCACATCGAGATCCAGGTGCTGGGCGATTCGCAGGGCAATGTGATCTATCTGAACGAGCGCGAATGCTCGATCCAGCGGCGCCACCAGAAGGTGATCGAGGAGGCGCCGTCGCCCTTCATCAGAGACGAAACGCGCCGCGCGATGGGTGAGCAGGCCGTGGCGCTGGCGAAGGCCGTGAAGTACCAGAGCGCCGGCACGGTGGAGTTCGTGGTCGGCAAGGACCAGAGCTTCTACTTCCTCGAGATGAACACGCGGCTGCAGGTGGAACACCCGGTGACCGAATGCATCACCGGTCTCGATCTGGTCGAGCTGATGATCCGCGTCGCCGCGGGCGAGCCGCTGCCGCTGAAGCAATCGGACGTGCAGCGCAACGGCTGGGCCATCGAGTGCCGCATCAACGCCGAAGACCCGTTCCGCAACTTCCTGCCGTCGACCGGCCGTCTGGTGAAGTTCCAGCCGCCGAAGGAGACGATGTTCTCGGCCGACACCGAGCATCTGTACGGCGTGCGCGTCGACACCGGCGTGTACGACGGCGGTGAGATCCCGATGTTCTACGACTCGATGATCGCCAAGCTGATCGTGCACGGCAAGGACCGCGCGCACGCGATCGCGCTGATGCGCGAGGCACTCAACGGCTTCGTGATTCGCGGCGTCAGCAGCAACATCCCGTTCCAGGCGGCGTTGCTTGCGCACCCGAAGTTCGTCGCCGGCGACTTCAACACCGGCTTCATCGCGGAGCACTACAGCCAGGGCTTCCATGCGGAAGATGTGCCGCACGACGACCCGAGTTTCCTGGTCGCGCTGGCCGCCTTCATGCACCGCCGCTACCGTGCCCGCGCCTCGGGCATCAGCGGGCAGCTCGAAGGGCATGGCGTGAAAATCGCCGAGCAGTTCGTCGTGGTCACGCTGGATGCCAAGGGCGAGCATCAGCACACACCGGTGTCGGTGACGGATTTCAAGGGCGCCAACGGGTCGAGCGCGGTGCAGATCGGCGGCAAGAGCTACAAGATCGGCAGCAGCGCGGCCTTGGGTGCGGTGCGCATCGAAGGCGTGGTCAACGACAAGCCTTTCGTGGCGCAGGTCGAGCGTGGTGCGGGCAAGAACCCGCTGGCGCTGCGTGTGTCGCACAACGGCACGCAGATCGAGGCAATGGTGCTGTCGCCGCTGGGCGCACGACTGCAGAAGCTGATGCCCTACAAGGCGCCACCGGACCTGAGCAAGTTCCTCATGTCGCCGATGCCGGGCCTGCTGGTCGAGGTGTCGGTGCAGCCAGGGCAAACCGTGCAGGCGGGCGAGAAACTCGCGGTGATCGAAGCGATGAAGATGGAGAACGTGCTGTTCGCCACGCAGGACGGCGTGGTCGGCACGATCTCCGCGACCAAGGGCGAGTCGCTCGCGGTCGATCAGATCATTCTGGAGTTCAATTGATGGGTGCCAACGACATGCAGGCCGTGACGATTCACCGGCCGACGAAGCGGGCCGTGCCGCAAGGCGAGTGGACGGTCGAGGCGATCCAGGCGCTGCTCGACCAGCCGTTGATGGATCTGCTCTTCGAGGCGCAGACCGTGCATCGCCAGCACTGGCCCGAGGGCACGATCGAACTGGCCACGCTGCTGTCGGTGAAGACCGGCGGCTGCCCCGAGAACTGCGGCTACTGCCCGCAGGCGGCGCAGTTCGATACCGGCGTGAAGGCCGAGAAGCTGATGGCGGTCGACGAGGTGGTGCGCGCCGCGCAAGCCGCCAAGGACGCGGGCGCCACGCGCTTCTGCATGGGCGCGGCATGGCGCGCACCCAAGGACCGCGACATCGAGAAGGTGGCCGAGCTGATCGGCGCGGTGAAGGGACTGGGCTTGCAGACCTGCGCAACGCTGGGCATGCTCGAAGCGCATCAGGCGACGGCGCTGAAGGATGCCGGGCTCGACTACTACAACCACAACCTCGACACCGCGCCCGAGTACTACACCGACGTGGTGAGCACGCGCGCCTACCAGGACCGGCTCGACACCTTGCAACACGTGCGCAGCGCCGGCATCAGCGTCTGCTGCGGCGGCATCGTGGGCATGGGCGAAGCGCCGGTGCACCGCGCCGGGCTCATCGCGCAGCTGGCCAACCTGCAGCCGTACCCCGAGTCGGTGCCGATCAACAGCCTGGTGCGCGTGCCCGGCACGCCGCTGGCCGACAGCGCACCCATCGACCCCTTCGACTTCGTGCGCGTGATCGCGGTCGCGCGCATCACGATGCCCAGGGCGCGGGTGCGGCTGTCGGCCGGCCGCCAGCAGATGGGCGACGCGGTGCAGGCGCTGTGCTTCATGGCGGGCGCCAACTCGATCTTCTATGGCGACAAGCTGCTCGTCACGGGCAACCCCGACGTGGACGCCGATGTGCAACTGCTGCGCAAGCTGGGCCTGAAGGCCCGCCAGGTTTCAACGAACGAAGGACATCCCGCATGACACGCCCGTTCAAGGTGCTGGGCATCCAGCAGATCGCCATCGGCGGCCCGGACAAGTTGCGCCTGCAGAAGCTCTGGGTCGACATGCTGGGACTCGAGGTCACGGGCACCTTCAAGAGCGAGCGCGAGAACGTCGACGAGGACATCTGCGCGATGGGTGTCGGGCCGTTCAAGGTCGAGGTCGACCTGATGCAGCCGCTCGACCCGGACAAGAAGCCCGCCGTGCACGCCACGCCGCTCAACCATGTGGGCCTGTGGATCGACGATCTGCCCCGGGCGGTCGAATGGCTCACCGCGCAGGGCGTGCGCTTCGCGCCGGGCGGCATCCGACAGGGCGCGGCCGGCTTCGACATCTGCTTTCTGCACCCGAAGGCGAACGACGAATTTCCGATTGCCGGTGAGGGCGTGTTGATCGAGATGGTGCAGGCGCCGGCCGAAGTCGTGAAGGCCTTCGCCGCGCTGGCGGCATCGTCCAACTGATCGGGGACGCTCGCGCTGCTCAGGCGCCGGGGCGGCGCCACAGTGCGAGCGTGGCCGCCAGCGCCCACATGCCGAGGGCGCAGCCGCGGTCGAGCAGGCGCAGGCTGCGCTGCGAGAGCCACCGCACTGCCTGCGTGCCGGCAGCCGCATAGGCCAGCATCACCAGCGTGTCGAGTCCCACGAAGATCGCGCCAAGCACAACGTATTGCCAACCCTGCGGCTGCGTCGTGTCGACGAACTGCGGCAGGAAGGCGGCGAAGAACAACAGCGCCTTCGGGTTCGACAGTGCCACGGCCAGGCTGCGCACCAGGGCCAGGCGGCCTTGCAGTGCCGAGCCGGCCGGCGGGGCCAGCGCCTGGCGCAGGTCGGCCGGCTCGCTGCGCCACAGCTTGATGCCGAGCCAGACAAGGTAGATGACGCCGGCTGCACGCAGGGCGTTGAAGAGCCATTCGGACGCAGCCAGCAACGAGCCCAGGCCGACGGCGACCGCGGCGATCGCCAGGCTGCTGCCCAGCGACGCCCCGGCGATGCCCCAGGCGGCGCGGCGCATGCCGCCGGCGATGCCGTTCGAGAGCGCCAGCAGCATGGTCGGCCCCGGCGTCACAGCCAGCATGAGCGATGCCAGCACGTAGAGGAGCAGGGTCTGCGTCGTCATGGCGGGGTGCGGGCGTTTGGTCTTGTCAGCGCTTGGCGTCGCGGGCGCGGGCCAGCGCGGCCTCGACGATCGAACGCTTGCGCGCGTCGGCATCGAGCTCGGTGGTTGCGGTCGTTGCCTCCGGCGCCGATGCGGCCCTGCGTTGCCGGTGCACGGTGTAGCGGGCCAGCGCCGCATCGGCCTGGGCCTTGGACCAGGCCTGCCAGCCACTGCGGCCGGGTGTTTCGTTCTCGAGCGAGATGCAGTCGACCGGGCAGACGGGAATGCACAGCTCGCAGCCGGTGCAGTGCGTCTCGATGACGGTGTGCATGCGCTTGTGGATGCCGATGATCGCGTCGGTCGGACAGGCATCCAGGCACAGCGTGCAGCCGATGCACCAGGCCTCGTCGATCACGGCCATGGCGCGCGGGCCTTCGTCGCCGCAGGTGGTGTCGAGCGGCAGCATCGGCGTGCCGGTCAACGCGGCGAGGCGCGCCACGCCTTCGGCACCGCCGGGCGGGCAGCGGTTGATGGCGGCGCCCTCGTGCGCGATGGCCTCGGCATAGGCCTGGCAATCGGGATAGCCGCAGCGCGTGCACTGCGTCTGCGGCAGCGCGTCGTGCAGGCGCTGGGCGAGCACGACGGGCTGCGTCATGGCAGGACTAGCGTGCACTCCGGCGGGCCGGGGCGGTGGCCTTGCGTGCAGCGGTTTTGGCGGCCGCTTTTTTGGCTGGCGCCTTGGCGGCAGGGCGAGCCGTCTTCTTGACCGGTGCCGCGCTGGCACGGCGGGGCGGCTTGGCGGTCACGGTGTCTTCGGCTGTCACGGCCGTCGGTGCCGAGGCGATGGCGCGCTTCTGTGGCGCGTCGTGTGTGGCGATGAAGGCCTTGAGCTGCGGGTACACCAGGTCACGCCAGCGACGTCCGCTGAAGATGCCGTAGTGGCCGGCACCTTGGACTTCATAGTGCTGGCGCTGCGTCTTCGGGATGCCGGTGCAGAGATCGTGCGCAGCCTGCGTCTGGCCCGAGCCGGAGATGTCGTCGAGCTCGCCTTCGACCGTGAGCAGCGCGCTGCCGGTGATGTCCTGCGGCTTCACGCGTTCGACCGAGCCGTCGGCATTGCGCACGTCCCAGGTGCCGTTGACCAGCATGAATTCCTGGAACACGGCGCGGATCGTTTCGAGGTAGTAGTCGGCGTCCATGTCGAGCACGGCGTTGTACTCGTCGTAGAACTTGCGGTGCGCCTCGACGCTCGCGTCGTCGCCCTTGATCAGGTCCTTGAAGTAGTCGTAGTGGCTGGTCGCGTGGCGGTCGGGGTTCATCGCGACGAAGCCGGTGTGCTGCAGGAAGCCGGGGTACACGCGGCGGCCGGCGCCCGGGAAGTTCTCGGGCACGCGGTAGATCACGTTGTTCTCGAACCACTCGAAGCTCTTGTTCATCGCGAGGTTGTTGACCGCCGTGGGCGACTTGCGCGCGTCGATCGGGCCGCCCATCATCGTCATCGACAGCGGGGTCTGCTCGCCGCGGCTGGCCATGAGCGACACGGCGGCCAGCACTGGCACCGTGGGCTGGCACACGCTGATCACGTGACAGTTGCCGTATTCGGCCTGCAGGTGGCGGATGAAGTCCTCGACGTAGTGGATGTAGTCGTCAAGGTGGAAGGCGCCTTCGGACATCGGCACCGTGCGTGCGTTCTTCCAGTCGGTGACGTAGACCTTGTGGTCCTTCAGCAGGGTGCGCACCGTGTCGCGCAGCAGCGTGGCGTAGTGGCCCGACAGCGGCGCCACGACCAGCACCACGGGCTGCTTCTTCAGCACCTGCAGCGTGGCCGGGTCGTCGGTGAAGCGCTTGAAGCGGCGCAACTGGCAGAAGGGCTTGTCGAGCTCGACGACCTCCTGGATGACCACGTTGTTGCCATCCACATCGACCGAGGTGAGGCCGAATTCCGGCTTCTCGTAGTCTTTGCCCAGCCGATAGAGCAGGTCGTAACCAGCCGCCATGCGCTGCGCCATGGGCGTATGCGACAGCGGCGACGTCCCGTTGCTGAAGAGTTTGGCCGCGGCCTGGGCAAAGTCCGTCAGCGGTTCCATCAGGGACCGCTGGGCTTCATAGAGGTGATAGAGCATCGTGATCCGTGGAGGCTGGTTGTTGCAGTGCAATATATCGGCAGAACCAGGGTTCGGGCGTAGGGTCCGAACCCTAAGCCCCGTCACTCACCTGTCACCTAGTCGACTCAAACGACTTTGGCGATGCTCTGGCAGACGTAATCGATGTTCTTGCTGTTGAGCGCGGCGACGCACATTCGGCCGGTATCGGTGCCGTACACGCCGAATTCGTTGCGCAGGCGCACCATCTGGTCCTTGGTGAGGCCCGAATAGCTGAACATGCCGATCTGCGTGGTGATGAAGCTCATGTCCTGCTTCACGCCGGCGGCCTTCAGGCCGTCGACCAAGGTCTGGCGCATCGCCTTGATGCGGGTGCGCATCTCGGCGAGTTCCTTCTCCCACACGGCGCGGCGGGCCGGGTCGTTCAGCACGGCGGCCACCACGGCGCCACCGTGGATCGGCGGGTTGCTGTAGTTGGTGCGGATCGCGATCTTCAGCTGCGACAGCACGCGCGCGGCTTCTTCCTTGCTCTCGCACAGCACCGACAGGGCGCCGACGCGTTCGCCATACAGGCTGAAGCTCTTGGAGAACGAGGTGGAGACGAAGAAGCTCAGGCCGGCCTCGACGAACTTGCCGACGACCGCGCCGTCTTCGGCGATGCCGTGGCCGAAGCCCTGGTAGGCCATGTCGAGGAAGGGCGTCAGGTTCCTGGCCTTGACGGCGGCGATGACCTGGTCCCACTGCGCGGCCGTGATGTCGTAGCCGGTCGGGTTGTGGCAGCAGGCGTGCAGCACGACGATGGTGCCGGCGGGTGCGGCGTTCAGCGCGGCCAGCATGCCGTCGAAGTTCACGCCGCGGTTGGCAGCGTCGTAGTAGGGGTAGCTGTCGACCGCAAAGCCGGCCTGGGTGAACAGCGCGCGGTGGTTTTCCCAGCTCGGGTCGCTGATCAGCACCTTGGCATCCGGGCTGAGCTTCTTCAGGAAGTCGGCGCCCACCTTCAGGCCGCCAGTGCCGCCGATGGCCTGGATCGTGGCCACTCGGCCCGATTTGACCGGCTCGCTGTCGGCGCCGAAGACCAGGCCCTTGACGGCGTTGTCGTAGGCGACGATGCCGTCGATCGGCAGGTAGCCGCGGGCCGTCGGCGTTTTCATCATGTCTTCCTCGGCGGCCTTCACGCAGGCCAGCAGAGGGAGCTTGCCGTTGTCGTCGTAGTACACGCCGACGCCGAGATTGACCTTGTGGGGGTTGCTGTCGGCGGCATATTGCTCGTTGAGACCAAGAATCGGGTCGCGCGGCGCCATCTCGACGGCGGTGAACATAGACATGAAAAAGTCCTCTGGATGAATCTGGCAGGGATCCCGAAGCTGGTTTAGGCTTTCGGGTTGCCTTGAATTTTACCGACCGCACGCCAACTGGTACGGACCGCCCATGCCCGATACGTCTGAAGTCATTCCCGAGTCCAACCATGCAGACGCCGCCGGGCCTGCCAAAGAGGGCGTCTTTCTGACGTTTCCGGGCTCGCCATTCGAGCTGTTCCAGCCGTATCCGCCAGCCGGCGACCAGCCGGCGGCCATCGACGCCCTGGTGGAGGGCGTCGAGAACGGCGAGGTGTTCCAGACCCTGCTGGGCGTGACCGGCTCCGGCAAGACCTTCACCATGGCCAACGTCATCGCGCGGCTGGGGCGGCCGGCGATCGTGTTCGCCCCCAACAAGACGCTGGCGGCCCAGCTCTACAGCGAGTTTCGCGAGTTCTTCCCGAAGAACGCGGTCGAGTACTTCGTCAGCTACTACGACTACTACCAGCCCGAAGCCTACGTGCCGCAGCGCGACCTGTTCATCGAGAAGGACAGTTCGATCAACGAGCACATCGAGCAGATGCGGCTGTCGGCCACCAAGAGCGTGCTGGAGCGGCGCGACACGGTGATCGTCGCCACGGTGAGCGCCATCTACGGCATCGGCACCCCCGAGGACTACACGCAGATGCGCTTCATCATGCGCATTGGCGACAAGATCGGTCAGCGCGACGTGATCGGGCGGCTGATCCGCATGCAGTACACGCGCAACGAGCAGGACTTCTCGCGCGGCACCTTCCGGGTGCGGGGCGACACCATCGACGTGTTCCCGGCCGAGCACAGCGAACTGGCCATCCGCATCGAGCTGTTCGACGACGAGATCGAGACGCTGCAGCTGTTCGACCCGCTCACCGGCCGCATCCGGCAGAAGATCCCGCGCTTCACGATCTATCCGTCGAGCCACTACGTCACGCCGCGCGACAAAGTCATGACCGCGGTCGAGACCATCAAGCTGGAGCTCGTCGATCGCGTCAAGGAATTCGTCGGCCAGGGCAAGCTGGTCGAGGCGCAGCGGCTGGAGCAGCGCACCCGCTTCGACCTGGAAATGCTCGCCGAGATCGGCCACTGCAAGGGCATCGAGAACTACTCGCGGCATCTCTCGGGCGCCGCGCCGGGCGATCCGCCCGCCACGCTGACCGACTACCTGCCGAAGGACGCGCTGATGTTCCTCGACGAGAGCCACCAGATGATCGGCCAGCTCAACGCCATGTACAGCGGCGACCGGGCGCGAAAGACCACGCTGGTCGAGTACGGCTTCCGGCTGCCGTCGGCGATGGACAACCGGCCGCTCAAGTTCGAGGAGTTCGAGCGGCGCATGCGGCAGTGCATCTTCGTGTCGGCCACGCCGGCGCAGTACGAAATCGACCATGCCGGCAACGTCGTCGAACAGTTGGTGCGGCCGACCGGCCTGATCGACCCGATCGTCGAGGTGCGGCCGGCCACCCACCAGGTCGACGATGTGCTGGGCGAAATCCGCATCCGCGTCGACAAGAACGAACGCGTGCTCATCACCACGCTGACCAAGCGCATGGCCGAACAGTTGACCGACTACCTGAGCGACAACGGCGTGAAAGTGCGCTACCTGCACAGCGACATCGACACCGTCGAGCGCGTCGAAATCCTGCGCGACCTGCGGCTGGGCGCCTTCGACGTGCTGGTGGGCATCAACCTGCTGCGCGAAGGCCTGGACATTCCCGAGGTGTCGCTGGTGGCCATCCTCGACGCCGACAAGGAAGGCTTCCTGCGGGCCGAGCGCAGCCTGATCCAGACCATCGGCCGGGCGGCCCGCAACATGAACGGCAAGGCGATCCTCTATGCGGACCGCATGACCGAGTCGATGAAGAAGGCGATCGGCGAAACCGAGCGGCGGCGCACCAAGCAGATTGCCCACAACGAGGCCCACGGCATCACGCCGCGCAGCATCGTCAAGAAGGTGCGCGACCTGATCGACGGCGTCTACAGCGAGAAGACCGGCAAGGAAATGGCCAAGCTCGAGCTGGAGCGCGCCAAGGTCGAAGACATGAGCGAGAAGGACATCGCGCGCGAGATCAAGCGGCTCGAAAAGCAGATGCTGGAACACGCCCGCAACCTGGAATTCGAGAAGGCCGCGCGGGTGCGCGACCAGTTGGCGCACCTGCGGGAACAGGCTTTCGGCGCCGCTGGCGGCGACAACATCCCCACGCTCTGAGGCTCGGGCGCCGGCGCGGGTTTACCCGAGCGCGCCGAGGGGCTTTCTGTTATACTTGAGCGAAACAGTCAACAACAAAGAAACTTCGCGATGAAGGGCCGGATCAGACCTCTGTGGTCATGGGCCGGTAAGGGCGGAGACCACGCCACTCGGCATCTGCCGAGTGTCAATGTAACGAAGCACAAGGAGCTTGCGATGCGTCTCACTACCAAAGGTCGTTTTGCCGTGACCGCCATGATCGATCTGGCGCTGCGCCAGAACACCGGTCCGGTCACCCTGGCCGCGATCAGCCAGCGCCAGCAGATCTCGCTGTCCTACCTCGAACAGCTGTTCGGCAAGCTGCGCCGCCATGAACTGGTGGAGTCGACGCGCGGCCCCGGTGGCGGTTACAGCCTCGGCCGCAAGGCAGCCGAGATCACCGTGGCCGACATCATCGTGTCGGTCGACGAGCCGATCGACGCCACGCACTGCGGCGGCAAGGAAAACTGCCTGGGCGAGGCTGGTCGCTGCATGACGCACGAGCTGTGGGCTTCGCTGAACCAGCGCATGGTCGAGTTCCTGGATTCGGTCACGCTGCAGAAGCTGGTCGACGACCAGATCGCCAAGGGCGTGCAGATCGAGAACAAGCCGGCTGTGAAGCGCGCCATTTCGGCCCAGCCGGTGGTCAAGCCCATCCGCGTGAATGCGCCGAATTCGGTGTTCGCGCTGGGCAACGCCTTCGCCAAGTCGTGATCGAGGGCGGCGCTGCGGCGCCGCGCGCTGAGCATCCGACCGAAAACCTAGAAACCCCACGAGTCTGAGTGAGCCATGGACGTCACCCCACATTTCCCCATCTACCTTGATTACGGCGCGACCACGCCGGTCGATCCGCGCGTCGTCGACGCCATGATCCCGTGGCTGCGGGAGCACTTCGGCAACCCGGCGTCGCGCAGCCATGCGTGGGGTTGGGAAGCCGAGGAGGCCGTCGAGAAGGCACGCGGCCAGGTGGCCGATCTGATCAATGCAGACCCGCGCGAAATCGTCTGGACGTCGGGTGCCACCGAGTCGATCAACCTCGCGCTGAAGGGCGCGGCGCAGTTCTACAAGGGCAAGGGCAAGCACCTGATCACCCTGAAGACCGAGCACAAGGCTGTGCTCGACACCATGCGCGAACTCGAGCGCCAGGGCTTCGAAGTGACCTACCTCGATGTCGAGGAAAACGGCCTCGTCGATTTGGAAAAGTTCAAGGCCGCGATCCGCCCCGACACCATCCTGGCGAGCGTGCTGTTCGTGAACAACGAGATCGGCGTCATTCAAGACGTGGTCGCGCTGGGCAATGTCTGCCGCGAAAAGGGCGTGATTTTCCATGTCGATTCGGCCCAAGCCACCGGCAAGGTCGAGATCGACATCACGGCGCTGCCCATCGACCTGATGAGCCTCGCCTCGCACAAGACCTACGGACCCAAGGGCATCGGCGCGCTGTACGTGCGCCGCAAGCCGCGCGTGCGACTCGAAGCCCAGATGCACGGTGGCGGTCATGAGCGCGGCATGCGCTCGGGTACCTTGCCCACGCACCAGATCGTCGGCATGGGCGAGGCGTTCCGCATCGCCAAGCTCGAGATGAAGGACGACATCGCGCATGCGCGCCGCCTGCAGCAGCGTCTGCTCAACGGCCTGAAGGATGTGGAGCAGGTGTTCATCAACGGTGACATCGAGCGTCGTGTGCCGCACAACCTGAACATGAGCTTCAACTACGTTGAAGGCGAGTCGCTGATCATGGGCATCAAGGGCTTGGCCGTGTCGAGCGGTTCGGCCTGCACGTCGGCCAGCCTGGAGCCCAGTTATGTGCTGCGCGCCCTGGGCCGCAGCGACGAGCTGGCCCACAGCAGCCTGCGCATGACCATCGGGCGCTTCACGACCGAAGAAGAGATCGACTACGCGATCTCCACCATCAAGCACAACGTCGCCAAGCTGCGCGAACTCAGCCCTCTGTGGGAAATGTTCAAGGACGGCATCGACATCAGCACGATCCAGTGGTCGGCCCACTAGCCCCACCCGAACGCGCAACCGACACGATTGAAGAGGTAACACCATGGCATATTCACCCAAGGTCATCGACCACTACGAAAATCCCCGCAACGTCGGCTCCTTCGAAAAGGGCGACGACTCGGTCGGCACCGGCATGGTCGGCGCGCCGGCCTGCGGCGACGTCATGAAGCTGCAGATCAAGGTCAACCCGGAAACCGGTGTGATCGAAGACGCGCGCTTCAAGACCTACGGCTGCGGCTCGGCCATCGCCTCGTCGTCGCTCGTGACCGAATGGGTCAAGGGCAAGACGCTGGACGAAGCGGCAGCGCTGAAGAACGCGCAGATCGCCGAAGAACTGGCGCTGCCGCCGGTCAAGATCCATTGCTCGATCCTGGCCGAAGACGCCATCAAGGCGGCGGTCAACGACTACAAGCAGAAGCACGGCACGGCCGTGGCATCGGCCGAAACGGCGGTCCACTGACATGGCTGTGACGCTCACCGAAGCGGCTGCGCGCCACGTCAACCGTTACCTCGGGAAGCGGGGCAAGGGCGTGGGCGTGCGGCTGGGTGTCAAGACCACCGGCTGCTCGGGCCTGGCCTACAAGCTGGAGTACGTCGACGAACTGACGCCCGAGGACGTGGTCTTCGAGGACCAGGGCGTGAAGGTGCTGGTCGACCCGAAGAGCCTGGCCTACATCGACGGAACGCAGCTCGACTTCGTGCGCGAAGGGCTTAATGAGGGCTTCAAGTTCATCAACCCGAACGAGCGCGACCGTTGCGGTTGCGGTGAGAGCTTCAGGATCTGATCGCGCGCTGACCCGCGCCACTGCCGCCACCATGTCATGTGCTGGCGGTTTTTTATTGCCATGAATCTCCAAGACACCGATTTCGAACTGTTCGGCGTGCCGGCCACGTTTGCGCAGGACCGCGCCGTGCTCAACGCACGCTGGAAGGACCTGCAGCGCGAGGCGCACCCGGACCGCTTCGCGTCGCAGGGCGCGGCGGCGCAGCGCATCGCCATGCAGTGGTCGGTGCGCATCAACGAGGCGTACCAGCGGCTCAAGGACTCGGTGCGCCGTGCCAGCTACCTGTGCGAGCTCAACGGTGCCCCGATCGAGGCCGAGAACAACACGGCCATGCCCGGGGAGTTCCTGATGCAGCAGATGGAGTGGCGGGAGTCGCTGGACGATGCGACCGCCATCGCGGCGGTCGACGCCCTGCAGGCCGAAGTCGATGCCGCCCGAGCCCGTGCGCTGTCGTCGCTCGAGGGGCTGATCGACGAGCAGGGCGACTTCCCTGCGGCGTCGCAGCAGGTGAGAGCCCTCATGTTCATCGAGCGCTTTGCGCAGGACCTCGAGGCGAAAGCCGACGCCTTGGGACAATAGCGGCATGAACCCCCACGCTCATCACTTCGTGTATTCGCTGCCCCCCGAGGGGGCGCAGGCCCCCCTTGGGGCGGCCCGGCGGGAGGCCTGATGGCACTTCTCCAGATTTCCGAACCGGGCCAAGCGCCCGATCCGCACCAGCGCCGCATCGCGGTGGGCATCGACCTGGGCACGACCCATTCCCTGGTCGCGGCGGTGCGCAACGGCGTGGCCGAGTGCCTGTCGGATGGCCAGGGCCGCGTGATCCTGCCGTCGGCTGTGCGCTACCTCGATGGCGATCGCCGCCAGATCGGCTTCGATGCGGTGGCCGCGCGCGCGCAGGACCCGGCCAACACCATCACCTCGGTCAAGCGGCTCATGGGCCGCGGCCTGGCCGACATCGCGCACCGCGACGCCATGTCCTATGGCCTGGTCGACGAGGGCGGCATGGTGAAGGTGCGTACCCTGGCGGGCATCAAGTCGCCGGTCGAGATCAGCGCCGAGATCCTCGCCACGCTGCGCTACCGTGCCGAAGACACCTTCGACGACGAGCTCCACGGCGCCGTCATCACCGTGCCGGCGTATTTCGACGAAGGCCAGCGCCAGGCCACCAAGGACGCGGCGCAACTGGCGGGGCTGAACGTGCTGCGCCTCATCAGCGAACCGACGGCCGCGGCGATCGCCTATGGCCTGGACAACGGCAGCGAGGGCGTCTACGCCGTGTACGACCTGGGTGGCGGCACGTTCGACATCTCGATCCTGCGGCTGACGCAGGGCGTCTTCGAGGTCATCGCGACCGGTGGCGACTCGGCGCTGGGTGGCGACGACTACGACCATGCACTGGCCGACGCCGTCCTGGCACAGGCCGGTCGCCTGGCCGAGAACGACGGTGACCGCGCGGCCGTGCTGGTCGCCGCACGCGCGGCCAAGGAAGCGCTGACCGATGCCGATGCGGCGCCTTTCGTCGCAGCGCTCGGTGGCGCCGAGCTGCGTGTCGAGGTGACGCGTGCGCAGTTCGACGCCGCGACGCAAGCCTTGACGGCCCGCACCATCGCCGCGGTGCGCAAGGCGCTGCGTGACGCCAAGCTCAAGCCCGACGACCTGCAGGGCATCGTGCTGGTCGGCGGGTCCACGCGCATGCCGCAGATCCGCGAGGCGGTGGCCGCGTTCTTCGGCCGCGCGCCGCTGACCAACCTGAACCCCGACGAGGTGGTCGCGCTCGGCGCTGCCATCCAGGCCAACCAGTTGGCCGGCAACAACGGCGCGGGCGATCTGCTGCTGCTCGACGTGATTCCGCTGTCGCTGGGCATCGAAACCATGGGCGGACTGGTCGAGCGCATCGTGCCGCGCAACCAGACCATCCCGACCGCGATGGCGCAGGACTTCACCACCTACCAGGACGGCCAGACGGCGCTGGCGCTGCATGTGGTGCAAGGCGAGCGCGACCTGGTGGCCGACTGCCGCAGCCTCGCGCGCTTCACGCTGCGCGGCATCCCGCCGATGGCCGCCGGCGCGGCGCGCATCCGCGTGACCTTCACCGTCGACGCCGACGGCTTGCTCAGCGTCAGCGCGAAGGAGCAGGGCAGCGGCGTGGAGGCGAGCGTTACCGTCAAGCCGTCGTACGGTCTGTCGGACGACCAGATCGCGGCCATGCTGCAGGAGAGCTTCTCGACTGCCCAGCAGGACATGCAGGCGCGCGCGCTGGTCGAGGCGCGCGTCGATGCCGAGCGCATGCTGATCGCCACGCAGAGCGCGCTCGATGCCGACGGCGATCTGCTGTTGGGCGACGAACGTGCCGCCATCGATGCGCTCATGGCCGGGCTGCGAAGCGCGGTGTCCGCCACCGATGCGGCCGTGGTCGAAGCGGCCACCAAGGCGCTGGCCGACGGCACCGAGGCCTTCGCCGCGCAGCGCATGAACCACGGCATTGCGCGGGCCTTGTCGGGCCGCACCGTCGAATCCTTGTAGAACACCTCCCGATGCCCACGATCAAGATCCTTCCTCACCCGGAATACTGCCCGCAAGGTGCCGAGGTGAACGCACCGGCTGGCACCTCGATCTGCGAGGCGCTGCTGGACAACCACGTCAACATCGAACATGCCTGCGAGATGAGCGCTGCCTGCACCACCTGCCATGTGGTGGTGCGCCAGGGCTTCAATTCGCTCAACCCGTCCGACGAAGTCGAGGACGACCTGCTGGACCGCGCCTGGGGTCTGGAGCCGCAGTCGCGCCTGAGCTGCCAGGCCATCCTCGCGCAGGACGATGTGACGATCGAGATCCCGAAGTATTCGATCAATCACGCCAAGGAGAACCACTGATGTCGCGATTGATCGTCCTCGACACGGAAACCACCGGCCTGTCCGCCGAGAACGGCGACCGCGTCATCGAATTGGGCTGCGTGGAACTGTTCAACCGCAAGCTGACCGGCAACGACCTGCACTTCTACTTCAACCCCGAGCGCGAAAGCCATGAGGACGCGCTGAAGGTGCACGGGCTGACCACCGATTTCCTGCGCGACAAGCCGAAATTCGCGGCGCTCGCGAACGATGTCGTGGAGTACCTGCGCGGTGCCGAACTGATCATTCACAACGCAGCGTTCGACGTCGGTTTCCTGAACAAGGAATTCGAGCTGGCGGGCCTGCCGCCGCTGCGCGACTTCGTCGCCGAGGTCACCGACACGCTGGCCATGGCGAAGGCGGTGTATCCCGGCAAGCGCAACTCGCTCGATGCGCTGTGCGACCGTTTCGGTGTGGACCGCTCCAACCGCACCTTCCACGGCGCCAAGCTTGACGCGCAGTTGCTCGCCGACGTCTACATCAATCTCACGCGAGGTCAGGACGCGTTGCTCATCGACGTTTCCACGAACGAACCGGCCGTCGGGACGGTGGTGGCCGTCGACCTGCGCAACTTCGTGCTGCCGGTGCTGATGGCGACAGGGCACGAACTCGCGGCCCATGATGACCTGTTGGTGCAGCTGGACAAGTCGAGCAAAGGCCAGACGCTCTTTCGCCAAATCGAAGTGCAGGGCTAAAACGCTGTGGCATAATCTGAGGCTTCGCACTTCGGCGCGAAATTGCCGCGGTCTCCCACGCAGTTGGACAGGCAGCGCACAAACATCGATCGGCAATGTTCATTGCCGACCGGGCGGTTAGCTCAGGGGTAGAGCACAGCATTCACACTGCTGGGGTCGGAGGTTCGAAACCTCCACCGCCCACCAATTTCCCATATCGGATTTATCGCAGCCAGCGCGTGTTGTCGGCTCGCACCGACGCGGATTGCGGCTGTTCACTGGCGCGTGCTGCGGTCGATGCTCGTAGAAGAGGACGGCAAAGGAGTGCCTTATGGCCACCAGTCCCGATTTGCCGTCCCCCATCACCCCCGATCTGCCGGACCCGCCCGAGCCGGCCGATATGCCGGTCGAGCCCGACAAGGGCGCGTCTTCTTAAAAGCATTGCCGCTAAGCTTGCGGCATGGATGAATTCGATTGCGTTGTCATCGGCGCGGGTGTGGTTGGTCTGGCCGTTGCACGTGCCCTCGCGCTGGAGGGGCGTGAGGTTTTGGTGCTCGAATCAGAGGGCGCCATCGGCACCGGCACCAGCTCTCGCAACAGCGAGGTGATTCACGCCGGCATCTACTACGCGGCAGGTTCGCTCAAGGCGCGGTTGTGCGTCGAGGGCAAGCAGGCGCTCTACGCCTATGCGCAGGAGCGCGGCTTGCCGCATCGTCGCTGCGGCAAGCTGATCGTGGCCACGACCGAGGCGCAGGTCGACCAATTGGACGCGATCCTGGCCAAGGCGCGTTCCAACGGCGTCGATGACTTGGTGTTGCTCACGGGTGCCGAGGCCCGTTCCCTGGAGCCACAGTTGGCGTGCCTGGCTGCCCTTCACTCACCGAGCACCGGCATTGTGGACAGCCATGCGCTCATGCTGAGTCTGCAGGGCGACCTCGAGAACGCGGGTGGGATGCTCGCGTTGAAGTCGCCGGTCGAGCGCGCCGTCTGCACCGCCAACGGGATCGAACTGACGGGCGAGGACGGCACGACGCTGCGCTGTGCAGCCGTCGTCAATGCGGCGGGGCTGACAGCGCCCCTGCTGGCAAGGCGTTTCGAAGGACTGCCGCAGCCGTCGGTGCCGACCGCGCATTTCGCCAAAGGCAACTACTTCACGCTGGCCGGCCGGGCGCCGTTCCAGCGGCTCATCTATCCGGTGCCCGAGTCCGCCGGCCTGGGCGTGCATCTCACGCTCGATCTCGGGGGGCAGGCCAAGTTCGGTCCGGACGTGCAGTGGGTCGACTCGCCTGCAGATCTGGTCGTCGATCCGCGCCGTGGCGATGGGTTCTACGCCGAGGTCCGTCGCTACTGGCCGGCGCTGCCGGACGGTGCGCTGGTCCCCGGCTACGCCGGCATTCGTCCGAAGATCGCCGGCCCCCACGAGCCGGCCCGTGACTTCGTGATTGCCGGTCCACAGGCGCATGGCGTGCCGGGGCTGGTGAACCTGTTCGGCATCGAATCTCCGGGGCTGACGAGCAGCTTGGCCATCGGACGACATGTGGCGGAATTGCTCGCGCGATGATCATCAGCCTGTAACATGGAACTGCACGCCGCGCGCCGGCGTCAGGCCGCCGGCGCGGTGCCGGTACCCATCACGGAGGAACGTTTACCCATGAGTGCATCCAACAACCTCGAAGCCGCGGCCAATGCGGTGGTCGAAGACATCGCCAACGACGTGAAGGGCGTGCTCGGCGGCAAGGACCTCGAGTCCAATCCGCAGATCAAGGCCCTGCGCCAGCGCGTCGAAGCCAAGCTCGCCATTGCGCGCGAACTGGCCGCGGAGAAGAGCAAGATCGCCGCCAAGAAGGCCAAGGACGCCGCCAGCACCGCGAACGCGTACGCGCATGACGAGCCCTGGCAGATCGCTGCCGGCGCGCTGGCAGCGGGCGTGCTGATCGGTCTCTTGCTGGGGCGCCGCTGAGCGCGTGCTGCTGAAGAACTGACGCGCCGGCCACGGCGCGCACGATCGGGAGGATCGGATGAAGAAAATTTTGTCCTTGCTGGGACTGGACGCGCGCATACGCCGCCTGAAGATCGTGGCGGGCGAAGGGGCGATGGCAGCGGAAGACCGCGCACAGCTGATCCGGATGGCGTGGGACGCCGAGAAGCAGCGGCTGCAATCCGTGATCGTCCTCACGGTCGCCGTGCTCGCATTGACCACGGTTACTGTGGCGCTCCTGTCGGTCGCCATCGTCGTGCACTTCTGGGACAGCCCGTACCGCGCCACGGCCGCATGGTGCGTGGCGCTCGTCTGGGTGCTGCTCTGGCTCGGCGCGGTCATCGCGCTGCTGTCGAACCTGCGGCAGGCGAATGCGGCCATCGAACCGGCGAAGCTCGAACTGGCGCGTGACTGGGCCTGGGTGCAGGACCGCCTGGGTATCGGCAACGAAGGTCAGCCGGTTGGCACGCCACGCCCGTCGCGCCCTGAAACGCAGGAGCAACTGCTGGCTCGTATTGCGCGTCAGCGCCAGCGCATTGCGGTGCTCCAGGCCGCCAGCGACGACGAAGCAGCGCGCCCGCGCATGCCGCCCCCTGCGAATGAAACACCGAGTGAGGCCGCTCTCCGTCTGGCGCGCGAACATCCCATGGCCACGGCCGCAGCGGCCGCCGTGCTGGTCGCCGTCGTCAAGCCGCGGCGCCTGCTGCGCTGGGCCGCCTTCGTCGCGCCGGTGCTCTGGCGCATGCGCTGAGCGTCGACGGCCGGGCGCTCAGGCGCCTTGCTGGCGCAGCGCTTCGGCGACTTCGCGAACCAGCGACGGCCCGCGGTAGATGATGCCGGTGTACATCTGCACCACGTCCGCACCGGCCGCGAGCTTGGCCTTCGCGTCCTCGCCGCTCATGATCCCGCCCACCCCGATGATCGGAAAGCCGGGCCCCAGCGCGGCCCGGAACTGCGCGATGACCCGGTTGCTGGCCTCCCGCACCGGCACGCCCGACAGGCCGCCTGTTTCCTCCGCGTGCGGCAGTCCCGCCACGGCCTCGCGCGACAGCGTGGTGTTGGACGCGATCACGCCGTCCATGCCGTGCCGCTGGAGGGTGGCGGCAATGACCTGGACCTGCGTTTCGTCGAGGTCGGGCGCGATCTTCAGGAACAGCGGCACGCGCCGGCCGTGCTGCGCGGCCAGCGCCTCGCGGCGTTCGACGATCGTGGCCAGCAGCGCATCGAGCGCCTCGTCGCTCTGCAGCGAGCGCAGGTTGGCCGTGTTCGGGCTCGAGACATTCACCACCACGTAGTCGGCGTGCGGGTACACGCCGTCCAGGCACAGCAGGTAGTCGTCGATCGCGCGCTCGATCGGCGTGCTGGCGTTCTTGCCGATGTTCAGGCCCAGCAGCATCGGCGCGCGGCTGCCCTGGCCCGACCGGAAACGGGCGCGTTGCACGTTGGCGACGAAGGCGTCGAGCCCGTCGTTGTTAAAGCCCAGCCGGTTGATGAGCGCCTGGCGCTCGGGCAGTCGGAAGATGCGCGGTTTCGCATTGCCAGGCTGCGGCTTGGGCGTGACGGTGCCGACTTCCACGAAGCCGAAGCCCATGGCGGCGAAGGCGTCGATGCAACGGGCGTTCTTGTCCAGCCCGGCGGCCAGGCCGACGCGGTTGGGGAAGCGAAGGCCGGCGAGCGTGACCGGGTCGTCGACGCGGCTGCTGGCATAGGCACAGGCCAGCGGCGTGTTCTGGGTGCGTGCCAGCAGGCCGAGCGTCACCTCGTGGGCATGCTCGGCATCGAGGCCGAAGAGGAAAGGGCGGGCGAGCCCGTAGAGGGACGAAAGGGACATCGGATAATTCTCGGCTTCTAAGCCCAGGATTCTCCCCGATGACCGCTTCCTCCCCCGCTCCGCTCACACAGGATGAACTCAAGGCCCAGGTCGGGCGCGCCGCGCTGGCCTACGTGGTGGAGGGCGAGATCGTCGGCGTGGGCACCGGCTCCACCGTCAACAAGTTCATCGAGGCGCTCGCCACCATGAAGCACCGCATCCGCGGCGCGGTGTCGAGCTCGGTCGCCTCCACCGAGCGCCTGCGGGCCGTCGGCATCGAGGTCTTCGACAGCAATGCGGTCGACGAACTGGCGGTCTACATCGACGGTGCGGACGAGATCGACGGCCGCGGCTTCATGATCAAGGGCGGTGGTGCCGCGCTCACGCGCGAGAAGATCGTGGCGGCGCAGTCGCGCTCCTTCGTGTGCATCGCCGATGCGTCCAAGCGGGTCGACGTGCTCGGAGTCTTCCCCGTGCCGGTCGAGGTCGTCCCCATGGCCGCGCGCCGCATCATGCGGCAGTTCGAGCGGATGGGCGGCGTCGCCCAGGTGCGCGAGAAAGACGGTGTGCCACTGGTCACCGACAACGGTCAGCACATCGTCGACGTGAGCGCGCTGCGCATCGCCGACCCGCTGGGCTTCGAGTCGGAGGTCAACCAGTGGCCGGGCGTGGTGACGGTCGGCGTGTTCGCGCACCAGCGTGCGACGGTCTGCCTGCTGGGAACGTCGAGCGGCGTCGAGACGCTGCGCTACGCCTGAGCGTGCGCGGCGACGCCGGTTGTCAGAACTGGATGCCGGCCGGGTTGCTCGGCGACCGCGGGGCCGGTGGCGGGACCGCCGGTGTCGGACTGGTCACCGCCGTGGCGGCCGGTGCCGCCGGGGCGGCCTGCTGCGCCACCATCGGTTGCGCCGGCGGGTTGCGGTAGCCTGCGGGCAATCGAATGCTCTTGGGATAACCCGCCGCATCGAGGTACTGCGACCAGGTGGTGTCCGAGAAGCCCTTGAGTTGCTGGCCGCCGATGGCCAGCAGCGGCAGCGAGGTCTCCCCGCTCAGCCGCTGCAGCGCTTCGGCGTCCGCCGGCGTCTTCACCTGCCGCTCGTTGAAGGGCACGCCGCGTGTGCCCAGCAGGGCGCGGCCGGTGTCGCAGGGCGCGCAGTCGTCGCGGGTGTAGAGCGTGACCGGGTAGCGTTGCGCCACCTGCTGCAGTTCGTACGGCAACCCGCCGATGGCACCGCCATCGCCGACCGTCGATACCCCGCCCCGGGACGCCGCGGGCGCGGCATTGGCCGCCGGCGGCTGGTCCGAAAAAATCACCTTGCCGTTCTTGTCGACCTGGCGGTAGACCTGCTGCGCCGAGGCGGTGCTCGCTGCGAGTGCGATGCCGAGCAACAGAAGAGAAAGTCGGACAAGACGTGTCATCGGGGCTCCGTGCGTCGCGTCGGGCGACGATTCGCCCGAGTATCTCTCAGGCCGGCTGGGCTTCTGCCATGCCCTGGTGGCGCAGCAGCGCGTCCAATTGCGGCTCGCGGCCGCGGAAGGCCTTGAACGATTCCATCGCCGTGCGGCTGCCACCGGCTTCGAGAATGGCCTGGCGGTACTTGCGGCCGGTCTCGATGCTCGGCTCGCCGTTCGGCTGCGCGGTTTCCTCGAAGGCGGCATAGGCGTCGGCGCTCAGCACCTCGGCCCACTTGTAGCTGTAGTAGCCAGCCGCGTAGCCGCCCGAGAAGATGTGGCTGAAAGTGTTGGGCGTGCGACTGAAGGCCGGCGACGGCATCACCGCCACTTCCGACCGCACCTGGCCCAGCAGCGCCATCACGCCACCCGGCTGTGCCTTGGCGGCATCGAATTCGGTGTGCAGCAGCATGTCGAACAGCGAGAACTCGATCTGGCGCAGCGTCTGCAGGCCGCTCTGGAAGTTCTTGGCCGCCGTCATCTTGTCGAACAGGTCGCGCGGCAGCGGCAGCCCGGTGTCGACGTGCGCGGTCATGTGCTGCAGCACGTCCCATTCCCAGCAGAAGTTCTCCATGAACTGGCTGGGCAGTTCGACCGCATCCCATTCGACGCCGCTGATGCCGGACACGTCGCGCTCGTTGATCTGCGTGAGCATGTGGTGCAGGCCGTGGCCGAACTCGTGGAAGAGCGTGGTCACGTCGTCGTGCGTCAGCAGCGGCGGCTTGCCGTCGACGCCTTCGGCAAAGTTGCACACCAGTTGCGCGACCGGTGTCTGCAGGGTGCCGGTGTCGGGGCGCAGCCAGCGGGCGCGCACGTCGTCCATCCAGGCGCCGCCGCGCTTCCCCGCCCGGGCGGAGGGGTCGAGGTAGAACTGGCCGACGCGCTGGTCGCCGCGTTCGATGCGGTAGAACTCGACCGTCGGGTGCCACACCGGCGCAAAGTCGCGGCGGATGGTCACTTCGAACAGCGTCTCGACGATCTTGAAGAGGCCGGCCATCACCTTGGGCGCCGGAAAGTACTGCTTCACGTCCTGCTCGCTGAAGGCGTAGCGCGCTTCCTTCAGTTTCTCGCCGACGAAGGTCCAGTCCCAGGGTTGGGGATCGTCCAGTCCCAGTTGCTCGGCGGCGAAGGCACGCAGGTCGGCCAGGTCGCGCTCGCCGAAGGGCTTGGCGCGGGTGCCGAGGTCGCGCAGAAACTTCACGACCTGCGCGGGCGAATCGGCCATCTTCGGCACGACCGACAGTTCACCGAAGTTGCGGTAGCCCAGCAGCTTCGCCTCTTCCTCGCGCAGCGCCAGGATCTCGGTGATGAGCGCGGTGTTGTCGAGGGCGGGGTCGCCGAACTCGCTGGCGCGGGTGGCGTAGGCGCGGTAGAGCGTCTCGCGCAGCGCGCTGCGCTTGGCGAACTGCATCACCGGCAGGTAGCAGGGCATCTTCAGCGTGAGCTTGTAGCCGGGCTTGCCATCCGCCTCGGCCCCGGCGCGCGCGGCACCGATCACGTCTTCCGGCAGGCCTTCGAGCTCGCTCGCTTCGGCGTAGTAGGCGAAGGCATCGGTGGCGTCGAGGGCGTTCTCGCTGAACTTCTGGCTCAGCTCGGCCTGGCGTTCCTGGATGATCGCGAAGCGCTCCTTGGCGGCGCCCTGCAGCTCGGCGCCGCCCAGCACGAAGTTGCGGATCGCATTGCGGTGCGCTTGCTTCTGCTCGGCGTTCAGCGTGGCGGGGTCGATGGCCTTGTACTTGGCATACAGCCGCTCGTCGGAGCCCAGGCGGGTCCAGAAGGCGGTGACGCGCGGCATGGCGTCGTTGTAGGCCGCGCGCAGTTCGGGCGTGTCGGCCACGGCATTCAGATGGCCGACCGCGCCCCAGGCCCGGCTGAAGCGCTCGGAGGACACGTCCAGCACCTTCGAGATCGCGATCCAGTCTGCCGGGAAGTCCGGCGCGGTGACGGTCTGCAGCGCCGCCTCGGCGTCGGCCAGCAGGGTGTCGACGGCTGGCGCGACATGCGCCGGCTTGATCTGGTCGAACAGCGGGAGATCGGTGAAGTCGAGGAGCGGATTGGTCATGGTTTCCATCTGGCGCCGTGGGGCGTAAGTTCAAGTCAGTGGGCGATGCGTTCGGCGGCTTCGAGCGTGTTGACCAGCAGCATGGTGATGGTCATCGGGCCGACGCCGCCAGGCACCGGCGTGATCCATCCGGCGACTTCCTTCACACCGTCGAAGTCGACGTCGCCGCAGAGCTTGCCTTCGTCGTTGCGGTTCATGCCGACGTCGATGACCACCGCGCCGGGCTTGACCATGTCGGCGGTCAACACGTTGCGCTTGCCGACGGCCGCGACGATCACGTCGGCCTGGCGCGTCATGGCGCCCAGGTCGGCCGTGGCGCTGTGGCAGATGGTGACGGTGGCGCTCTGGGCCAGCAGCATCAGCGCCATCGGTTTGCCGACGATGTTGCTGCGGCCGATGACCACCGCGTGCTTGCCGCGCAACTCGTAGCCGATCGATTCGAGCATCTTCATGCAGCCGTAGGGCGTGCAGGGCCAGAAGCCGGGCGCCCCGGTCATCAGCGCGCCGGCGCTGGCCACGTGGAAGCCATCCACGTCCTTCTCGGGCGAGATGGCTTCGATGACCTTCTGGGCGTCGATGTGCGGCGGCAGCGGCAGCTGCACCAGGATGCCGTGGATGGCCGGGTCGTCGTTGAGAGCGTCGACGCGGGCCAGCAGCTCGGCCTCGCTCAGGTCGACCGGGTACTTCTCGAGCAGCGAGTGCAGGCCGTTGTCTTCGCAGGCCTTGACCTTGTTGCGCACATAGACCTGGCTGGCGGGGTTCTCGCCGACCAGCACCACGGCCAGGCCGGGCGTCACGCCGCGCGCCTTGAGCGCGGCGGCACGCGCGGCGACGTCGGCGCGCAGTGTGCGGGAGAGGGCGTTGCCGTCGATCAGTTGGGCTGTCATCGTGTTTTCGATTTTCCAAGTAGAAACGCCCGCTTGCGCAGGCGTCGGGGGACTTTCTGGCTATCTGGCCGATAGCATTTCAGGGGGCCTTCGCCGTCGGCTGGGCCTGGCCAAGCGCGATCTTCAGCAGATCGGCCACGGTGTTGGCGTTGAGCTTCTCCATGATGTTGGCGCGGTGCGCCTCGACCGTCTTGATGCTGATGCCCAGGTCGTCGGCGATCTGCTTGTTGAGCCGGCCGGCGACGATGCGCTCGAGCACCTGCGCCTCGCGGCCGGTGAGCTTGGACAGCAGCGCGTCGCGGCTGGCCGACTGCTGGTGCTGCGCGAAGGCGCCCCGTGCGTGTTCGAGCATGCGCTCGACCAGCGTGACGAGCTCGTCCTCGTTGAAGGGCTTCTGGATGAAGTCCATCGCGCCCTTCTTCATTGAGTCGACCGCCATCGGCACGTCGCCGTGGCCGGTGATGACCACGATCGGCAGCGGCGAGCGGCGCTCGATCAGCCGGTCCTGCAACTCGATGCCCGACATGCCGCCCATGCGGATGTCGACGATCAGGCAGGCGACCTCGCGGGGGTCGTAGCGGGAGAGAAAGGATTCGGCGGAATCGAAGCAGCGGACCCGGTAGTCCTTGCCTTCGAGCAGCCACTGCAGGGAGTCGCGCACGGCTTCGTCATCGTCGACGACATAGACCGTGCCCTTCTTTGGAATCAAGCTCATGCGGGTACCTTTGCCTCGTCGTTTGCTACGGAACTGCTAGCGTCCAGCACCGGAATCCAGAAGGAAAAACGGCATCCGACCACGTCCGAACCATTGTAGATGTTCTCGGCCTGCATGCGGCCGCGGTGCGACTCCACGATGGTGCGGCAGAGGTTCAGCCCGATGCCCATGCCTTCGGCCTTGGTGGAGAAGAAGGCTTCGTACAGGCGGTCCATCACCTCGGGTGCCAGGCCCATGCCGGTGTCCTGCACTGAAAACTCGATGGCGTTCTGGCTTTCGATGACCTTGGGCAGCACGCGCAACTCCACGCTGCGCCGCGCCAGCGGGCGTTCGGCCAGGTCGATCGATTCGGCCGCGTTCTTCAGCAGGTTCACCAGCACCTGCTCGATGAGGATCGGGTCGACCAGCACGATGGGCAGCCGTGCCGCCACGTAGTGGTTCAGTCGCACGTTGCGTCGGCGCAGTTCGATGCCGGCCAGCTCGACCGCCTCGCCGACCATGGTCGCCACGTCGGCCGGGGTGCGGTTCGGCTCGCTGCGCTTCACGAAGGAGCGGATGCGCTGAATGATCTGGCCGGCCCGCTGCGCCTGCTTGGCGGTCTTCTCCAGCGCGGCGAGCAGGGCGTCGGAGTCGATCTGCTGGCCCTTGATGCGGGACATCATGCCGTTGCAGTAGTTGCTGATGGCGGTCAGCGGCTGGTTGAGCTCGTGCGCGACGCTCGAGGCCATCTCGCCCATCGTGATCAGCCGGCTCGCGGCCTGCGCCCGGTCGGCCTGCGCGGCGGCCTGTTCTTCGGCGTCGCGGCGCGGCGTGATGTCGGTGGCGATCACCAGCTGGGCCAACCGACCGTCGACCCAGGTGAGGTAGCGCGAACGCACTTCCAGCCACTTGCCCAGCTCGGGCACGAAGATCTCGTTGTTGGCCGGCTGCGCCGTGGTGAGCGTGTCGATCGGCAGGCCGGCGAAGGGGTCGACGTCGTCGAGCGCGTCGTCGTGCGCGGCCGACGCGGGCACGCCGGCCTGCGCCACCATGGACAGGTGGCCGACCGTGTCGGAGCCGAACCACAGTCGGTACAGCTTGTTGGCGAAGAGCAGCTCCTCGCTGCCGATGGGCGCCACCGACACCGCGGCGTCGAGCGCCTCCAGCACCGTCGTGAAGCGCTCGTACGACGCCGACAACTGCTCGCGGATGCGCGTCGGCTCGGTGATGTCGGTCATCGAGGTCATCCAGCCGGTCTGGTGGCCGCGCGCATCGATCAGCGGCGACACGTAAAGCCGGGCGTTGAAGACGCTGGTGTTCTTGCGCTTGACCCGCACCTGGAAGCCGCCGGGCAGGGCGCGGCCATGCAGTTCCTCTTCGAGCCGCTCGTTCATCACCTCCCGGTCGGATTCGAGCCAGTACGGGAAGGGCGGTTTCTGCCCCACGAGTTCGGATTCGCTCCAGCCGGTCATGGCGCAGAAGGCGGCATTCACGTAGGTGATGCGTCCGTCGAGGTCGAGCACCCGCATGCCGGTGAGCATCGAGTTTTCCATCGCGCGCCGGAAGTTGGTCTCGGCGATCAGCGCCTGCTGCGCCTGCAGGCGGCGGCGGGTGTGGCGCCAGGTACCGATCAGCATCCAGGCGGTCAAGACGCTCAGCGCGCCGACCAGCCAGAACAGTCCGTTGCCCACCAGCCCGGGCGAGGTGCGATAGGCCTGCGCGCGCAGGATCACGGCATTGCCGATCGGCGACACCGGCACCTCGTATTCGTTCGTGTGCTCGACCCAGGGCAGCAGCCGTGTGCCGTCGGCGCGCGGGTTGACGGTGTTGCCGGCGAGCACCCCGCCCTTTGCATCCAGCAGGGCGACGGCGTAGCGCGCGCTGACCTCCGGTGGCACGCCGTAGCGCAAGAGGCTGTCGATCGAGAACTCACCCAGCACCACGCCGGCGAACAGCCCCTGGTCGAAGAGGGGGATATGCAACTGCAGCATCGCGACCGGGTCGCCACCCGTCACCGGCTGCGAGAAGACCGGCTGACGCAACTCGCGGGCGAGCGCATAGTTGCTCTCGATGTCGCCCGGGCGCAGCACGTCGTCCAGCACATGCTGCTGCGCGGGGTGCACGCTGGGCGCGGCGTAGTTGGCCTTGAAGCGCCGGCGGTCGTCGATCCAGCTGATCGCCTGCAGTTCGGGGTACTGGCTCACCAGGGACTCGGCGCGACTGCCGAATTCCGCGGCGTCGATCTCGCGGTTGGAGGCGTCGCGGGCCAGGCGCATGAGTTGCTCCTGCCGTTCGAGCAGCCGCAGCCGCAGCCGCTGCTGCGCGTATTCGACGTCGCGCTTGACCGATTCCTGCTCGCGCTCGATCTCTTCGGCCCGCAGGTACCAGAAGGCCGACACGATAGCCGCCAGAAACAGGATCACGGCGGCGAGCGGCACGAGCATCGCGACCGAGTCCTGCAGCACCGGCGTCTGACGGCGCCACCAGCGGCGCCACCACGCCAGTGGCGAGGCTTTCACGGCGCTGCGGGCGGCAGCAAGCGGGCTGAAGAGGGGCATCGACCGAGTGTAGGGGAACCCCTAGTTGGCCTGACGCGAAGCGGTCTCCAAAACGGTTCAGACTGCGATGGCCCGGTGCGCTCCGCAGAATCTGCCGATCAGCGTTTTCACATTAAGAAAACATCAGACACCATTTGAAATTTGACCTGTTCTGTGCGACATTTCCGCCCAGTCAAATCCACAGCCACGCCCTCAAGGAGACAAGCATGTCGGCAAATCCCGAGAACCATTTCGGCTCGGCCGCGAACGACGCGGATGCGCAGGAAACCCGTGAATGGATGGACGCGCTGTCCGCCGTCATCCAGAGCGAGGGGCCCGAGCGGGCGCACTTCCTGCTCGAACAGCTGCTCGAACACGCGCGCCAGAACAGCGTCGACCTGCCGTTCTCGGCCAACACCGGCTATGTGAACACGCTCGAACCCGAGCTCGAAGCGCGCAGCCCCGGCAACCTCGAGATTGAACAGCGCCTGCGCGCCTACATGCGCTGGAACGCGATGGCGATGGTGGTCAAGGCCAACCGCCTGCACCCGGCCGATGGCGGCGACCTGGGCGGCCACATCGGCTCCTTCGCCTCGCTGGCCAGCATGTTCGGTGCCGGCTTCAACCACTTCTGGCACGCCGAGAGCGAAGGCCACGGCGGTGACTGCCTGTACATCCAGGGCCACGTGTCGCCGGGCATCTACGCCCGCGCCTACCTCGAAGGCCGTCTGAGCGAAGAGCAACTGCTCAACTTCCGCCAGGAAGTCGATGGCAAGGGCCTGTCGAGCTACCCGCATCCGAAGCTGATGCCCGAGTTCTGGCAGTTCCCGACGGTGTCGATGGGCCTCGGCCCGCTGATGGCCATCTACCAGGCGCGCTTTCTCAAGTACCTGCATGCCCGCGGCATCGCCAACACCGAGAACCGCAAGGTGTGGGTGTTCTGCGGCGACGGCGAAATGGACGAGGTTGAATCGCTGGGCGCCATCGGCCTGGCCGCGCGCGAAAAGCTCGACAACCTGATCTTCGTGATCAACTGCAACCTGCAGCGCCTGGACGGCCCGGTGCGCGGCAACGGCAAGATCATCCAGGAGCTCGAGGGCGAGTTCCGCGGCGCCAACTGGAACGTCATCAAGCTGATCTGGGGCAAGGGCTGGGACGCCCTGCTCGCCGCCGACAAGGACGGTGCCCTGCGCAAGATCATGATGGAGTGCAACGACGGCGATTACCAGTCGTTCAAGGCCAACGACGGCGCCTACGTCCGCAAGAACTTTTTCGGCCGCGATCCGCGCACGTTGAAGATGGTCGAGCACCTGAGCGACGACGAGGTCTGGAGCCTGCAGCGCGGCGGCCACGATTCGCAGAAGGTGTACGCCGCCTTCCATGCCGCGCAAAAGCACGAAGGCCAACCCACCGTGCTGCTCGTCAAGACCGTCAAGGGCTTCGGCATGGGCAAGATCGGCGAAGGCAAGAACAACGTTCACCAGACCAAGAAGCTGGGCGACGAAGACATCAAGGCCTTCCGCGACCGCTTCAACATCCCGATCCCGGACAGCCAGCTCGCCGACATCCCGTTCTACAAGCCGGCCGACGACACGCCGGAGATGAAGTACCTGCACGAACGTCGCAAGGCGCTGGGCGGTTACCTGCCGCACCGCCGCACGAAGGCCGACGAGAGTTTCACCGTGCCGGCACTGGACACCTTCAAGGCCGTGCTGGAGCCGACCGCCGAGGGCCGCGAGATCTCGACCACGCAGGCCTATGTGCGCTTCCTCACGCAGCTGCTGCGCGACCAGGCGCTGGGCCCGCGCGTCGTGCCGATCCTGGTCGACGAGGCGCGCACCTTCGGCATGGAAGGCCTGTTCCGCCAGATCGGCATCTACAACCCCGCGGGGCAGCAGTACACGCCGGTCGACAAGGACCAGGTCATGTACTACAAGGAAGACAAGGCCGGCCAGATCCTGCAGGAAGGCATCAACGAAGCCGGCGGCATGTCCAGCTGGATCGCGGCGGCCACGTCGTACAGCACGAACAACCGCATCATGGTGCCGTTCTACGTGTACTACTCGATGTTCGGCTTCCAGCGTATCGGCGACCTGGCCTGGGCGGCCGGCGACATGCAGGCGCGCGGCTTCCTGCTGGGCGGCACCTCGGGGCGGACCACGCTCAACGGCGAAGGCCTGCAGCACGAAGACGGCCACAGCCACATCCTGGCCAACACCATCCCGAACTGCGTGAGCTACGACCCGACCTTCGCGCACGAGGTCGGCGTGATCCTGCACCATGGCCTCAAGCGCATGGTGGAGAAGCAGGACAACGTCTACTACTACCTCACGCTGCTCAACGAGAACTACGCGATGCCCGGCCTGCAGCCCGGCACCGAGGAGCAGATCCTCAAGGGCATGTACCTGTGCAAGCAGGGCCCGGTGGTCAAGCCGGCCAAGGGCGCGAAGGAGGCGCCGACCGTGCAACTGCTGGGCAGCGGCACCATCCTGCGCGAGAGCATCGCGGCGCAGGAACTGCTCGAGAAGGAATGGGGCATCAGCGCCAGCGTCTGGAGCTGCCCGAGCTTCAACGAGCTCACGCGCGACGGCCAGGACGCCGACCGCTGGAACCTGCTGCATCCGACCGAGACGCAACGCGTGTCCTTCGTGGCGCAGCAGCTGGCAGCCAGCACCGGCCCGGTGGTGGCATCGACCGACTACATGAAGGCCTACGCCGAGCAGATCCGTCCGTTCATCCCGAAGGGCCGGACCTACAAGGTGCTGGGCACCGACGGCTTCGGCCGCAGTGACTTCCGCAGCAAGCTGCGCGAGCACTTCGAGATCAACCGCCACTTCATCGTGGTGGCCACGCTCAAGGCGCTGGCCGAAGACGGCACGCTGCCGGCCTCGAAGGTCGCCGAGGCCATCCAGAAGTACGGCATCAACGCCGACAAGGTCAACCCGCTCTACGCGTAACCCACCCCGAACAACCGATGCGCCCGACGGGCGGGAGACAGAGATATGGCAGCAGTGGACGTGAAGGTGCCGGACATCGGCGATTTCGACGAAGTCGCGGTGATCGAGGTGCTGGTGAAAGTGGGCGACACGGTGAAGGCGGAGCAGTCGCTGATCACTGTGGAGTCGGACAAGGCGTCGATGGAGATTCCGTCGTCGACCGCCGGCGTGGTGAAGGAACTCAAGGTCGCGGTGGGCGACAAGGTCAAGCAAGGTTCGGTCGTGATCGTGGTGGACGCCGAAGGCGCCGCTGCAGCGCCACCGGCCGCGGCGTCTGCCTCTGCCGCGCCTGCGCCCCAGTCCGCACCCGCCCCGGCGCCTGCTGCGGCAGCCCCGGCCGCCGCGCCGGCTGGCCCGGTCGAGGTGAAGGTGCCGGACATTGGTGATTTCAAGGACGTGTCCGTCATCGAAGTGCTGGTGAAGCCGGGCGATGCGATCAAGGTCGAGCAGTCGCTGATTACCGTGGAGTCGGACAAGGCGTCGATGGAAATCCCGTCGTCGGCCGCCGGCACGCTGAAGGAAATGAAGGTCAAGGTCGGCGATGTCGTGAACATCGGTGATCTGATCGCGGTGCTCGAAGGCACGGCCGGCGCGGCACCCGCACCGGCGCCCGCGGCATCGCCGGCACCTGCATCGGCGTCCGCTGCGGCGGCGCCAGCGGCCGCCACGGCCAGCGCGCCCGCGCCCAGCGCGGCGCCTGCCGCGCACGACACCACGACACCGCCGAGCGGCAGCCTGCCGCACGCGTCGCCGTCGGTGCGCAAGTTCGCGCGCGAACTCGGCGTGCCGCTGGACGAGGTCAAGGGCTCCGGGCTCAAGGGCCGCATCACGCAGGAAGACGTCCAGGCCTTCACCAAGGCCGTGATGAGCGGCGCCGCCAGCACCAAGGCCGCAGGCGCCAAGGCGCCGGCCGGTGGTGGCGACGGCGCGGCGCTGGGCCTCATTCCGTGGCCCAAGGTCGACTTCGCGAAGTTCGGCACCGTCGAGCGCAAGGAGCTGTCGCGCATCAAGAAGCTCAGCGGCGCGAACCTGCACCGCAACTGGGTGATGATCCCGCACGTCACGAACAACGACGAGGCCGACATCACCGCACTGGAAGCCTTCCGCGTGGCGACCAACAAGGAAAACGAGAAGTCGGGCGTCAAGGTGACGATGCTGGCGTTCGTGATCAAAGCGGTGGTCGCGGCGCTGAAGAAATTCCCCGAATTCAACGCCAGCCTCGACGGTGACACGCTGGTTTACAAGCAGTACTACAACGTCGGCTTCGCGGCCGACACGCCCAACGGGCTGGTGGTGCCGGTGCTCAAGGACGCCGACAAGAAGGGCATCCTGCAGATCAGCCAGGAAATGGGCGACCTCGCCAAGAAGGCGCGCGACGGCAAGCTCGGCGGGGCCGACATGCAGGGCGGCTGCTTCTCGATCAGCTCGCTGGGCGGCATCGGCGGCACGCACTTCACACCCATCATCAACGCGCCCGAAGTGGCCATCCTGGGCCTGTCGAAGAGCGCGATGAAACCGGTGTGGGACGGCAAGCAGTTCGTGCCGCAGCTCACGCTGCCGTTGTCGCTGTCGTACGACCACCGCGTGATCGACGGTGCCTCCGCTGCACGCTTCAACGCGTACCTCGGCCAGGTCCTCGCCGACTTCCGTCGTGTGCTGCTCTGAGGAACACCCACCCCCGAAGCGCCTGCGGCGCCTCCCCCTCAAGGGGGCGATACCAGCGGCCCGGCAAAGCCGGTTCCGCGGTATCCCTGGAATTGGCTGCGCCAGTTTCATGTCACTGAAAAGGATTCGAAATGAGTGAACAACAGATCAAGGTGCCGGACATCGGCGACTTCGACGAAGTCGCGGTGATCGAGGTACTGGTGAAGGTGGGCGACACGGTGAAGGCGGAGCAGTCGCTGATCACCGTGGAGTCGGACAAGGCGTCGATGGAAATTCCATCGTCGGCGGCCGGCACGGTGAAGGCCGTGGCGGTGAAGGTCGGCGACAAGGTCAAGCAGGGCTCGGTGGTGTTGACGCTGGACGTGGCCGAAGGGGCTACTGCGCCTGCATCCGCGCCGGCGCCCGCTGCGGCACCGGTGGCCAAGGCGACGTCGCCGGCCCCAGCAGCGGCTGCACCGGCACCGGTCGCATCGAGCTACAGCGGTTCCGTCGATGTCGAGTGCGACCTGCTCGTGCTCGGCGCCGGCCCGGGCGGCTATTCGGCCGCCTTCCGCGCGGCCGATCTCGGCCTGAAGGTCGTGCTGGTCGAGCGCTACGCGACGCTGGGCGGCGTGTGCCTCAACGTCGGCTGCATCCCGTCGAAGGCGCTGCTGCACGTTGCGGCCGTGATGGACGAGGTCAAGCACTTCGCCGACATGGGCGTGACCTTCGGCGAGCCGAGCATCGACCGCAGCAAGCTGCTGGCGCGCAAGAACAAGGTGGTGAGCAAGCTCACCGGCGGCCTCACGGCGATGGCCAAGATGCGCAAGGTGACAACGGTGCGCGGCGTCGGCGAATTCATCGACCCGTACCACGTCAAGGTGCAGGAGACCTCGGGCGACGGCCGCGACACCACCGGCAAGGCGCAAACCATCAAGTTCCGCCACTGCGTGATCGCCGCCGGTTCGCAGGCGGTGCATCTGCCCTTCATGCCCAAGGACGATCCGCGGGTGGTCGACTCGACCGGCGCCCTGGAACTGGGCGTCGAACCCAAGCGCATGCTCATCCTGGGCGGCGGCATCATCGGCCTGGAAATGGGCTCGGTGTATTCGTCGCTCGGCGCGCGCCTGGACGTGGTCGAGATGATGGACGGCCTGATGCAGGGCGCCGACCGCGACCTGGTCAAGGTGTGGCAGAAGATGAACGCGCCGCGCTTCGACAACATCATGCTCAAGACCAAGACGGTGGGCGCTGAAGCCACGAAGGAGGGCATCCGTGTCAGCTTCGAAGGCGAGGCCGCCCCGAAGGAACCGCAGCTGTACGACCTGGTGCTGCAGGCCGTCGGCCGCACGCCCAACGGCAAGAAGATCGCCGCCGAAAAGGCCGGCGTGACGGTGACCGAACGCGGCTTCATCCCGGTCGACATCCAGATGCGCACCAACGTGCCGCACATCTTCGCAGTGGGCGACATCGTCGGCCAGCCGATGCTCGAGCACAAGGCGGTGCACGAGGCGCACGTGGCGGCCGAGGTCATCGCCGGCGAGCAGAAGGGCGACAAGGAGCTGGCGAGCGCCGCCTTCAACGCGCGCGTGATCCCGAGCGTGGCCTACACCGACCCCGAAGTGGCGTGGGTCGGCATCACCGAAGACCAGGCCAAGGCCGAGGGCGTCAAGATCAGCAAGGGCCTGTTCCCGTGGAATGCGTCCGGCCGCGCCATTGCCAACGGGCGTGACGAGGGCTTCACCAAGCTGCTGTTCGACGCCGAGAGCCACCGCATCATCGGCGGCGGCATCGTCGGCACGCATGCGGGCGACATGATCGGCGAGATCGCGCTGGCCATCGAGATGGGCGCGGACGCCATCGACATCGGCAAGACGATCCACCCGCACCCGACGCTCGGCGAGAGCATCGGTCTGGCGGCCGAGGCGGCGCACGGCAGCTGTACCGACTTGCCGCCGGTCAAGCGCTGAGAACGTGCGAATGAACCTGCTGCGCGCCCCGATCTCGCCTCTGCGGTCCTCACCGCACGCGAGTGCGGCTCCGGTCCTCGACGCAAGCTCGGGGCGCTCGCGACGGTTCCTTCACATGTTCTGAGTCCGGGACGCCGCCCCAAGAAAAAACCCGCCGACGGCGGGTTTTTTCTTGGGTGCGACAGCTTCGATTACTTGACCGCGGCGCGCGACGCTTCGTCGTCTTCGGTGGACAGCACGCGGCGGGCGCCGTCGAAGCGGCGCTTCCAGTAGCTGCCGTTCATGTCTTCCACGCGCACCTGGGCGCCGGTGCGCGGCGAGTGGATGAACTTGCCTTCGCCCACGTAGATGCCGACATGGCTGAAGGCGCGGCGCATCGTGTTGAAGAACACCAGGTCACCCGGCTTGAGTTCGCTGCGGTCGATCTTCTCGGTGGCCGCGGCCTGTTCTTCGGCGCGGCGCGGCAGGAGGTGGCCGACCGTCTGGTTGTACATGGCGCGGACGAAGCCGCTGCAGTCGAAGCCGCCTTCAGCCGTGTTGCCACCGCGACGGTAGGGGACGCCCAGGAAGCCGATGGCGGTCACCACCAGATCGGACGTCCGTTCGACCACGCTTTGGCGAACTTGCTGCAACTGGCCGATCAAACCCTTGTCCACCAACACCCGGTCTATGTCGTCCGAACGGTCTGCAACGGGGGCGGCATGCGCGGCACCGGCGACGAGAAGGGAGGCAAGGATCAGGAGAAAACGCATGGGTTCGTAGGATAGGGATGACAGCCAAGAGTGTCAATTTGAAGCGAATTCTCGATTCTGCCTGTAAACGCCTGTCGCAACTCATGTTTTCACTTTTTTCAATGATGTGACATGTAAAGTTGCAAAGACCTTGAAATATTTTGTGACAGATATGTAGCGCAAAGGTTTACTAGTTGTGTCCATATTTGCGCATTGCGAAAGCCGAATTGTCAAATCGACCATTGGACGTAGAAATGAATGTGAAATTGAAGCGGCTTCTTGGCCTGGGTTTGACGATGGGTTGCCTGGCCAGCGGGGGCTCTGTGATGGCGCAGGCCACGGTCGAGCGCGTGGCGACGGGGTTGGAGAACCCTTGGGCGGTCGCGTTCCTGCCGGATCAGCGCTTTCTGGTGACCGAGCGGGCCGGGCGACTCCGCGTCGTCGGCGCCGATGGACGCATCGGTGCGCCCGTGTCCGGCCTGCCGACGATCGCAGCGGGCGGGCAGGGCGGTTTGCTGGATGTGGTCACCGACAGCGCCTTCGCCAGCAATCGCACCGTCTATGTCTGCTTCTCTGAGCCTGAGGCCGGGGGCTCGAGCAACAGCACCGCGGTGCTGCGGGCCACGTTGTCGGGCGACGCCACGCGCCTCGAGAACGTCCGGGTGATCTTCAGCCAGCGGCCCAAGGTCGCCAGCAGGGCGCATTTCGGCTGCCGCATCGTCGAGGCGCGCGACGGCACGCTGTTCATCACGCTGGGTGACCGCTTCAGCCGCAAGGAAGACGCGCAGAAACTCGACAACCACCTGGGCAAGGTCGTGCGCATCCAGAAGGACGGTGCGGCACCGACGGACAACCCCTTCGTGGGCCGGGCCGGCGCGCTGCCGGAAATCTGGAGCTATGGCCATCGCAACGGCCAGGGCGCGACACTCGGCCTCGACGGCCGTGTCTGGATGCACGAGCACGGCCCGCAAGGTGGTGACGAGATCAACGTGCCTCAGCCGAGCAGGAACTACGGCTGGCCGGTCATCACCTATGGCGAGAACTACGGCGGCGGGAAGATCGGCGACGGCCTCACGGCCAAGGACGGCATGGAGCCGCCGCTGCACTACTGGGTGCCCTCGATCGCGCCGTCCGGCATGGCGTTCCTCACCAGCGACCGCTACGGCCCGGCCTGGAAGGGCAACCTCTTTGTCGGTTCGCTGAAGTTCGGGTATCTGGACCGCATCGTGCTCAAGGACGGCAAGGTCGTCGCCGAGCACAAGCTGCTTGAAGACGGTCGCGCCCGCATCCGCGACGTGCGCCAGGGGCCCGATGGCCTGCTCTATGTGTTGACGGACGAGTCGGACGGCAAGCTGCTGCGTTTGCGGCCGCAGTGACTTTGCTCAGGTGGGGCAGCGTGGCAGCGGCAGGGTCGGCAGCATGGCCTTCCAGAGTCGCAGCCAGGGTGCCCAGTCGTGGCCGCCGTCGGTGGTGAAGGTCTGCGATGGGAGGAGCTTTGCCGCCAGCAAACCGTTGGCTTCGGCGAAGCGGTCGGCCTTGCCGTAGCCCAAATACAGCGGCGGATGTCCGGGCGCTCCGTTGCCGTAGCCGTTCAGCCAAGGCCAGATCGCCGCTTCGCCCAGGTACGGCGCCAGCGCCACCAGACCGGCGACATCCGAAGGGTGCTCTTTCGCGTAGGTCAGCCCACCGAAGCCGCCGAGCGAGATGCCTGCGATCCAGATCGCGCGATAGCCGCGCGCCCGGGCCGGAGCGATCACGTCCTGATGCAGCCGCTCGACGAAGGTGTTGCGCTGGTAGTAGTTCAGGTGCGCATCGACACGCACCACGTCGACGGCCAGGCGTGCGTCGTTCACCGCCTGCACGAAGCCCTCGCGCACGAACTCGTCGGGGTGCGAATAGACGCCGGGCAGCAGCACCAGCAGCGTGTCGGCGTGCAGGGTGCAGCGGCTGGCGTCGGTCTGCGTGTACATCGGGGCATCGGCGGAGCGCCAGGACGCGCAGCCTGCGATCCCCAGCGCCAGCAGGCCGAGCATGATCGCCCGCCGGCCAGGCAGCCACGCGATACGGTCTAATTCCGCATCGCGCCGGGCGGCTGTGTGCCCCGGCGTTTTCTCGAAGGAATTTCTCATGCTGCTCGACGTCTCCGTGTCCCAATTGGTCCTGATCGACTACCAGCCCCGCCTCATGCCCGCCATCTTCGAAGGCGAGGCCGTCGTGGCCAATGCCGTCCGTCTCGGCAAGATCGCGAAGATGCTCGACGTCCCGACATGGGGTACCGAACAGAACCCGTCCAAGCTCGGCGAGAACGTGCCGGAGATCCGTGCACTGTGCCAGCGTTCGCTCGCCAAGATGCATTTCAGCGGCGTGGAGGAAGGCCTGGGCGAATGGTTGCGGCCGCCGGCCAAAGCGCCGCAAGGCAATGCGCGCAGCCTGCCCAAGCACCTGCAAAAGCCGAGCACCGGCGGGCAGGACGAGCGCAACACGATCGTGGTGGCTGGCTGCGAAGCGCATGTCTGCCTGTTGCAGACCGCGCTCGACCTGCTGGAAGACGAATTCGACGTCTGGGTCGTGACCGACGCCTGCAGCTCGCGCACCGAACGCAACCGCGACGCCGCCTTCGACCGCCTGGCCGGCGCCGGCGCCGAACTGGTGACCACCGAGATGGTCGGCTTCGAATGGCTGCGCACGGCGGAGCATCCGGCCTTTCACGAGTACCAGTCGCTGATTCGTTGACATAGATCAAGGCAGCGCGCGGCGCACGGCCTGGCATCTGAACAGGCGCGGTCTCTGTGTCAGCGTCCTGCAAGCGCCGGCACCAATCATGAAATCAGATCCTGCATCCGAGCGGGACGATGCCGGAGACAAACCCCATGCCCCAATCATCCGCCGCCCATGGCGCTTCCTACGGCGACTTCTATCGCCGCTCCATCGACGACAGCGAGACCTTCTGGGCCGAGCAGGCCGCGTTCATCGACTGGAAAACGCCGCCGCAGCAGATCCTGGACGCGAGCCGTCCACCCTTCGCGCGCTGGTTCGTCGGCGGTACCACCAACCTTTGCCATAACGCCGTCGATCGGCATCTGGCGGCTCGCGGCGGCCAACCGGCGCTGATCTGCGTGTCGACCGAGACCGGCCACGAACGCATCTACAGCTTCCGCGAACTGCACGCCGAGGTGCAGCGCACCGCGGCCAGCCTGCTGGCGCTGGGCGTGAAGCGCGGCGACCGCGTGCTGATCTACATGCCGATGATCGCGGAAGCCGCCTTCGCGATGCTGGCCTGCGCGCGCATCGGCGCGGTGCACTGCGTGGTGTTCGGCGGCTTCGCGAGCGGCTCGCTCGCCTCGCGCATCGAGGACGCTGAGCCGACGGTGGTGGTCAGCGCCGATGCCGGCTCGCGCGCCGGCAAGGTGATCGCGTACAAGCCGCTGCTCGACGAGGCGATCCGGCTGTCGACGCACAAGCCGGCCGCGGTGCTGCTGGCCGATCGCGGGCTGGCGCCGATGGAACTGGTCGCGGGCAGGGACCATCTGCTGCGCGACCTCGCCGCGCAGCACGCCGACACGGTGGTGCCCTGCACGTGGCTCGAATCCACCGAGATCAGCTACACGATCTACACCAGCGGCACCACCGGCAAGCCCAAGGGCGTGCAGCGCGACACGGGTGGCTACGCGGTCGCGCTCGCCGCCAGCATGCAGCACATCTTCGACGGCCGGGCCGGCGAGACCTTCTTCTCGACCAGCGACATCGGCTGGGTGGTGGGCCACAGCTACATCGTCTACGGGCCGCTGATCGCGGGCATGGCGACGATCGTGTACGAGGGCCTGCCCACGCAGGGCCTGGACGGCCAGCCGGACGGCGGCATCTGGTGGCAACTGGTCGAGAAGTACCAGGTGACGGTGATGTTCAGCGCGCCCACCGCGGTGCGCGTGCTCAAGAAGCAGGACCCGGGACTGCTCAAGAAATACGACCTGTCGAGCCTGCGCGCGCTCTTCCTGGCCGGCGAGCCGCTGGACGAGCCGACGGCCCGCTGGATCAGTGACGGGCTGGGCGTGCCCATCATCGACAACTACTGGCAGACCGAATCGGGCTGGCCGATCATCACCATCGCCAACGGCGTGGAGAAAAAGCCCAGCAAGTTCGGCAGCCCGGGTGTGCCGATGTACGGCTGGCGGGTGAAAATCGTCCACGAGTCCACCGGCGAGGAACTGACGACGCCCGGCGAGAAGGGCGTGGTGGTGGTCGAAGGCCCGACCCCGCCGGGCTTCATGCAGACAATCTGGCGCGACGACGCGCGCTTCGTCAACACCTACTGGAAGAGCATCCCCGACCGGATGGTCTATTCGACCTTCGACTGGGGCATCCGCGACGCCGACGGCTATTTCTACATCCTGGGCCGGACCGACGACGTCATCAACGTGGCGGGCCATCGGCTCGGCACGCGCGAGATCGAAGAGGCGATCTCGGGCCATCCGGCCATCGCCGAGGTGGCCGTGGTCGGCGTCGCGGATGCGCTGAAGGGGCAGGTGGCGGTGGCCTTCGCCGTCACGAAGGACGGCAGCGCCGACCCGGCGCTGGAAGGTGAGGTCATGAAGCGGGTGGCCGATGACCTCGGCGCGCTCGCGCGGCCGGCGCGGGTGCATTTCGTGACCGCGTTGCCCAAGACGCGCAGCGGCAAATTGCTGCGGCGCGCCATCCAGGCGGTGTGCGAAGGGCGTGATCCGGGCGACCTCACGACCATCGACGACCCCGGCACCCTCCAGAAGATCCAGCAACTGCTTGGCCGTTGAGGTCTTGCTACCACAGCGGGCGCTGTCACAGGGTTGACGTGGCACAATGCCATGGTACTCAGGCCCTTCCCTAGCCACAGTCGCATCCGCCAACCGGTCCAGCCGTGTCGCGGAAGGTTTCTTAAACCAGCTAATGCTTCCTCCAGGGAAGCGAAAGTCAGCGGAACATGAGCGACTCTTCGCCCGTCTATCAAGCCTACCAAGGCAACACCTACCTCTTCGGCGGCAATGCGCCCTATGTCGAAGAGATGTACGAGAACTACCTCGAGAACCCCGGCAGCGTGCCTGACAACTGGCGCTCGTACTTCGACGCGCTGCAGCACGTGCCCGCGGCCGACGGCAGCAACGCTCGCGACGTGGCGCACCTCCCCGTCGTCAATGCCTTCGCCGAACGCGCGAAGCAGGGAACGACCAGGGTGGTGCAGGCCAGCGGTGCCGACTCCGAACTCGGCCGCCAGCGCACGGCGGTCCAGCAACTGATCGCGGCCTACCGCAACGTCGGCGCCCGCTGGGCCGATCTCGATCCGCTCAAGCGCACCGAGCGCCCGGCGATCCCCGAACTCGAACCCTCGTTCTACGGTCTGCGCGACGCCGACCTCGAAACGGTGTTCAACACGAGCAACACCTTCTTCGGCAAGGACACCATGTCCCTGCGCGATCTGCTCAACGCCCTGCGTGAGACGTACTGCGGCACCATCGGCGCCGAGTACATGTACACCACCGACCACCAGCAGAAGCGCTGGTGGCAGCAGAAGCTCGAGACGGCGCGCACCAACCCGAAGCTCAATGCCGAGCAGAAGAAGCATGTGCTGGAGCGCCTGACGGCCGCCGAAGGCCTGGAACGCTTCCTCCACACCAAGTACGTCGGCCAGAAGCGCTTTTCGCTCGAAGGCGGCGAAAGCTTCATCGTGTCGATGGACGAACTGATCAACGAAGCCGGCGTCAAGGGCGTGCAGGAAATCGTGATCGGCATGGCCCATCGCGGCCGCCTCAACGTGCTGGTCAATTCGCTCGGCAAGATGCCGGCCGACCTGTTCGCCGAGTTCGACCACACGGCCCCTGAAGAATTGCCCAGCGGCGACGTGAAGTACCACCAGGGCTTCAGTTCCGACGTGAGCACGCGCGGCGGCCCGGTGCACCTGAGCCTCGCCTTCAACCCCTCGCACCTCGAAATCGTGAACCCGGTGGTCGAAGGCTCGGTGCGCGCCCGCATGGACCGCCGCGGCGACCCGCTGGGCAAGCAGGTGCTGCCGATCATCGTGCACGGCGACGCGGCCTTCGCCGGCCAGGGTGTCGTGATGGAAACGCTGGCGCTGGCCGAGACCCGTGGCTATTCCACCGGCGGCACGGTGCACATCGTCATCAACAACCAGATCGGCTTCACCACCAGCGACCCGCGCGACAGCCGCTCGACGCTGTACTGCTCGGACATCGTCAAGATGATCGAGGCACCGGTGCTGCACGTGAACGGCGACGACCCCGAAGCCGTGGTGCTCGCCACCCAGCTCGCGCTGGACTTCCGCATGGAATTCCAGAAGGACGTGGTCGTCGACATCATCTGTTTCCGCAAGCTCGGCCACAACGAGCAGGACACGCCGTCGCTCACCCAGCCGCTGATGTACAAGAAGATCGCCCAGCACCCGGGCACGCGCAAGCTGTACGCCGACAAGCTGACCGCGCAGGGCCTAGGCGACACGCTGGGCGACGACATGGTCAAGGCGCAACGCGCCGCCTTCGACGCCGGCAAGAACACGTCCGACCCGGTGCTCACCAACTTCAAGAGCAAGTACGCGGTCGACTGGAGCCCCTTCCTCAACAAGAAGTGGACCGATGCCGGTGACACCGCCATTCCGACCGCTGAATGGAAGCGCATCGCCGAGAAGATCACGACGGTGCCGGCCGGCTTCACCGTGCATCCGCTGGTCAAGAAGGTGCTGGACGACCGCGCCGCCATGGGCCGTGGCGACGTCAACGTCGACTGGGGCATGGGCGAGCACATGGCCTTCGCCTCGCTGGTGGCCAGCGGGTACCCGGTGCGCCTGTCGGGCGAAGATTCGGGCCGTGGCACGTTCACTCACCGCCACGCCGTTCTGCACGATCAGAACCGCGAGAAGTTCGACGTCGGCACCTACGTGCCGCTGCAGAACGTGGCCGAGAACCAGGCGCCGTTCGTCGTCATCGACTCGATCCTGTCCGAAGAAGCGGTGCTGGCCTTCGAATACGGCTATGCCTCGAACGACCCGAACACGCTCGTCATCTGGGAAGCCCAGTTCGGCGATTTCGTGAATGGCGCGCAGGTCGTGATCGACCAGTTCATCGCCTCGGGCGAAGTGAAGTGGGGCCGCGTCAACGGCCTGACGCTGATGCTGCCGCACGGCTACGAGGGCCAGGGTCCGGAGCACAGCTCGGCGCGTCTCGAGCGCTTCATGCAGCTGAGCGCCGATACCAACATGCAGGTCGTGCAGCCGACCACGGCAAGCCAGATCTTCCACATCCTGCGTCGTCAGATGGTGCGCAACCTGCGCAAGCCGCTGATCATCCTGACGCCCAAGTCGCTGCTGCGCAACAAGGACGCGACCTCGCCGCTGTCCGAGTTCACCAAGGGCTTCTTCCAGACCGTCATCCCCGACGCCAAGGACCTCAAGGCCGACAAGGTCAAGCGCGTGATCGCCTGCTCGGGCAAGGTCTACTACGACCTGGCCAAGAAGCGCGAAGAGAAGGGCACCGACGACGTGGCGATCATCCGCGTCGAGCAGCTCTACCCGTTCCCGCACAAGGCCTTCTCCACCGAATTGAAAAAGTACCCGAACCTGGTCGACGTGGTGTGGTGCCAGGACGAACCGCAGAACCAGGGCGCCTGGTTCTTCGTGCAGCACTACATCCACGAGAACATGTCCGACGGCCAGAAGCTCGGCTACTCTGGCCGCGCGGCCTCGGCATCGCCGGCGGTCGGCTATTCGCACCTGCACCAGGAGCAGCAGAAGGCGCTGGTCGATGGCGCGTTCGGCAAGCTCAAGGGTTTCGTCCTCACGAAGTGAGCCGACGCCTACTTACTATCCATCCCACCTATAAATAGAAGTCGGAGCACTCTCCAAAATGTCTATCGTTGAAGTCAAAGTCCCTGAGTTGTCGGAATCGGTGGCCGAAGCCACCATGCTCACCTGGAAGAAGAAGGCCGGCGAAGCCGTCGCCATCGATGAAATCCTGATCGAGATCGAGACCGACAAGGTCGTGCTCGAAGTGCCGGCGCCGTCGGCCGGCGTGCTTGCCGAAATCGTGCAGGGCGACGGCGCCACCGTGGTCGCCGGGCAGGTCATCGCCAAGATCGATTCCGAAGGCAAGGCTGGTGCAGCAGCGCCGGCCGCTGCGGCACCCGCTGCCGCCGCACCGGCCCAGGCCGCAGCCGCGGCCACCGGCGGTTCCAAGTCCGACGTCGCCATGCCCGCCGCTGCCAAGCTGCTGGCCGACAACAACCTGACGACCGGCGACGTCGCAGGCTCGGGCAGGGATGGCCGCGTGACCAAGGGCGACGTGCTCGGCGCCGTGGCGTCGGGCACGACCGCCAAGGCCCCGGCCGCCGCGCCGGCACCGGCCGCCAAGCCGGCGCTGCAACAGGTCGCGGCACCGTCGAGCCCGAAGGACCTGGGCGAGCGCCCCGAGCAACGCGTGCCGATGAGCCGCCTGCGCGCCCGCATCGCCGAGCGCCTGCTGCAATCGCAGTCGACCAACGCCATCCTGACCACCTTCAACGAAGTCAACATGGCCCCGGTCATGGAGATGCGCAAGAAGTTCCAGGACCAGTTCACCAAGGAACACGGCGTGAAGATCGGCTTCATGAGCTTCTTCGTGAAGGCTGCGGTGCATGCGCTGAAGAAGTTCCCGGTCATCAACGCCTCGGTCGACGGCAACGACATCGTCTACCACGGCTACTTCGACATCGGCATCGCCGTCGGTTCGCCGCGTGGCCTGGTGGTGCCGATCCTGCGCAACGCCGACCAGATGAGCTTCGCCGAGATCGAAAAGAAGATCGCCGAATTCGGCAAGAAGGCGCAAGACGGCAAGCTGGGCATCGAAGACATGACCGGCGGCACCTTCTCGATCTCCAACGGTGGCACCTTCGGCTCGATGCTGTCGACGCCCATCATCAACCCGCCGCAGTCGGCCATTCTGGGCGTGCACGCGACCAAGGACCGCGCGGTGGTGGAGAACGGCCAGATCGTGATCCGCCCGATGAACTACCTGGCCATGTCGTACGACCACCGCATCATCGACGGCCGCGAAGCCGTGCTGGGCCTGGTCGCCATGAAGGAAGCGCTGGAAGATCCGTCGCGCCTGCTGTTCGACATCTGAGAACACGATGCGCCGCTCGGCCGTCTGGTTGTCTTGCGTGCTGGGCCTGGCTCCTCTGGGAGCCGGGGCTGCCGCAGCGGCTGGCGATCCGTGGAGCGGCGTCTACCGTCTCGAGTGGGTGAAGGGCAGCGTCGCGGCGGAGCGATCCGGCGCAACGCCGGAGCAAGTGGTGGTTGCCAAGGTGGCCGATGCTGATCCGGCGAAGGTGCTGGAACGCTACCGCTCGGATCTGTCCCGCTGGACCCTGAGCGAGGCCAAACGCTCCGAAGAAAGCCCGCCGCTGCGGCGTTTTGTCGCGCGTGACTACGAAGGTCTGGGCTGGAATGCACTGCATGCATCGGGCAGCATCGAATGCCTCGACGGCGGACATCTTTTCGTCTGTCGCACGCGGCCTGGGGCCACGGTCGCTTTCGGACCCGAAGGCCCGAACCGCGAGACGCTGATCGCACAGACAGGTGTATTTGGAATCGTCCTCCATGCGGGGGCGTTCGAACTCAAGAAACTGGATTGAAAAAATGAGCAAGCAATTCGACGTCATCGTCATCGGCGGCGGCCCCGGCGGCTACATCGCCGCCATCCGTGCAGCGCAACTCGGCTTCAACGTCGCCTGCGTGGACGAGTGGAAGAACGCCAAGGGCGGCCCGGCGCTGGGCGGTACCTGCACCAACATCGGCTGCATTCCGTCGAAGGCGCTGCTGCAGTCTTCGGAGCATTTCGAGCATGCCGGCAAGCACTTTGTAGACCACGGCATCAACGTGAAGGGCCTGGAGCTCGACCTCGGCAAGATGCTGGCCCGCAAGGACCAGGTCGTGAAGCAGAACAACGACGGAATCACCTACCTCTTCAAGAAGAACAAGATCACGTCCTTCCATGGCCGCGCCTCGTTCGTGAAGGCCGTTCCACCCGGCGAGGGTGGAACCTCCGGTTCCACGGGCGGCTACGAGCTCAAGGTGACGGGCGCTGCCGAGGAATCGATCGTCGGCAAGCACATCATCGTGGCCACGGGCTCCAACGCCCGCGCGCTGCCCGGCACGCCTTTCGACGAAGAAAATGTGCTGTCGAACGACGGCGCGCTGCGCGTCGGCGCGGTGCCCAAGAAGCTGGCGCTGATCGGCTCCGGCGTGATCGGCCTGGAAATGGGCTCGGTCTGGCGCCGCCTCGGTGCCGAGGTGACGATTCTCGAAGGCCTGCCCACGTTCCTGGGTGCGGTCGACGAGCAGATCGCCAAGGAAGCCAAGAAGGCTTTCGACAAGCAGGGCCTGAAGATCGAGCTCGGCGTGAAGGTCGGCGAGGTCAAGACCGGCAAGAAGGGCGTGAGCATCGCCTACACCAACGCCAAGGGCGAAGCGGTGGTGCTCGAGGCCGACAAGCTGATCGTCTCGATCGGCCGCGTGCCCAACACCATCGGCCTGAACGCCGAAGCCGTGGGCCTGGCGCTCGACGAGCGCGGCGCCATCACGGTGGACGACGCCTGCAAGACCAACCTGCCGAACGTCTGGGCGATCGGCGACGTGGTGCGCGGCCCGATGCTGGCGCACAAGGCCGAGGAAGAAGGCGTGGCCGTGGCCGAGCGCATCGCCGGCCAGCATGGGCACGTCAACTTCAACACGATCCCGTGGGTGATCTACACCTCGCCCGAGATCGCGTGGGTCGGCCAGACCGAGCAGCAGCTCAAGGCCGAAGGCCGTGCCTACAAGGCGGGCACCTTCCCGTTCCTCGCGAACGGGCGGGCGCGTGCCCTGGGCGACACGACCGGCATGGTGAAGTTCCTGGCCGATGCGACGACCGACGAGATCCTCGGCGTGCACATGGTGGGCCCGCAGGTCAGCGAACTGATCTCCGAAGCCGTCGTGGCGATGGAGTTCAAGGCCAGTGCCGAAGACATCGCCCGCATCTGCCACGCACACCCCTCGTTGTCCGAAGCGACGAAGGAAGCGGCACTCGCCGTCGACAAGCGCACGCTGAACTTCTGATCCTTTGAGCGTCCAACAAGCGTACGAGGCGGAACTCGCCTCGCGTGGCTTCCAGAGCGACCCCGCGCAATTGCGCGCGGTGGCCGCTCTGGAGCGCTGCGCCAACGAGTGGGCTGCCTACAAGGCGCAGCGTTCGAATGCGCTGAAGAAGCTCATCCACCGTCCGGACGTGCCGCGCGGCGTCTACATGTACGGCGGCGTCGGCCGTGGCAAGAGCTTCCTGATGGACTGCTTCTTCAATGCCGTGCCGATCAAGCGCAAGACGCGCCTGCATTTCCACGAGTTCATGCGCGAGGTGCACCGCGAACTGGCGGAGCTGCAAGGCATCGTCAATCCGCTGGACGAACTCGGCAAGCGCATCTCCAAGCGCTACAAGCTGATCTGCTTCGACGAATTCCACGTCGCCGACATCACGGACGCGATGATCCTGCACCGTCTGCTGGCCGCGCTGTTCGACAACGGCGTGGGCTTCGTCACCACCTCCAATTTCAAGCCGGACGACCTGTACCCGGACGGCCTGCACCGCGACCGCATCCTGCCGGCCATCGCGCTGCTCAACGAGAAGCTCGAAGTCCTGAGCGTCGACAACGGCACCGACTACCGGCGCCGCACGCTCGAACAGGTGCGGCTGTACCTCACGCCCAACGGCCCCGAGGCCGACCGGGAAATGACCGTGGCCTTCGACAAGCTCGCCGAGAGCGCCGACGAAGACCCGGTGCTGCACATCGAGGCGCGCGAGATCCTGGCCCGTCGCAAGGCGGGCGGGCTGGTCTGGTTCGACTTCAGGACGCTCTGCGGCGGCCCGCGCTCGCAGAACGATTACCTGGAGATCGCGACCCAGTTCCACACGGTGCTGCTGTCGGACGTGCCGCAGATGACGGTGGCGCGGGCGTCGGAAGCGCGCCGTTTCACCTGGCTGGTCGACGTGTTCTACGACCGCCGGGTCAAGCTCATCGTGTCGGCGGCGGTCGCGCCGGAGGCGTTGTACACCGAGGGCCCGCTGGCCCACGAGTTCCCGCGCACGGTGTCCCGCCTGACCGAAATGCAGTCGGCCGAGTTCCTGGCGCTGGAACGAAGAACGGTCGACACGCGTCTCACTTGAAGTGAAACCCACCCCCGACGCGCCTGCGGCGTTCCCCCTCAAGGGGGCGCACCCGGCGGCCTGGCAGAGCCAGTTCCGCGGGTGCCCTGGCCTCGGCCGTGCCGGTTTCGTGCGGGTGGCGCATCACGCAATGGATAACTGACATGAAGCAATTTCTTCTTTGCATCGCATTGCTGGCCAGCGGTGTGTCGGCCTTGGCGCAGACCAACGCGGTGGCCGGCAACGTCGATCCGGACGTGGAGCGCGCGCGCCTGACCAAGGAGCGGGCGGAGATCGACGCGCGCGCCAAGACCGAGCAGACTGCCTGCTACCAGCGCTTCGCGGTGGAGGACTGCCTGCAGGACAGCCGCCGCAAGCGGCGCACGGCGGAAGACAGCATCAAGCGCCAGGAAGCCGACCTGAACGACATCGAGCGCAAGCGCCGGGCGGCCGCCCAGCTGGAGCGCCTGGACAAGGCACCGCCGCGCGCGCAGGACGATCCGGCGGCACAGGAGAAAGCGCGCCAGTCCCAGCAGGGGCGCGAGCAGCGCGCAGCCGACCATGCCGACAGCCGTGCCGATGCCGCCGCGAAGGCGGAGAACAACCGTCGTGCCCTGGAGGACAAGCAGCGAAAGAATGTCGAGGAGCAGGCCAAGGCTGCGCGCCTGCAGGCCGATGCGCCGACCGAGCGTGCGCGCTTCGAGCGCAAGCAGGAGCAGGCCGCGAAACACCGCGCCGATCGCGAGCGGCAAAACGCCGAGCGCACCAAGCCGCGGTCCGCACCCTTGCCCACTCCCCCCTGAGGGGCCCTGACGAGGTCCCGTCAGGCTTTGTCCTCGTCCTTCGGCAGCGGCTCGACCTTGAGCACGGCCAGAGAGAGGTTGTCGCCGGTGCCCCGCGCGCGGCGACGTGCTTCGTCCACCAGGATCTGCACCGCCATCCGTGGCGGCTGCGTGGCCAGCACGCCCCCCATTTCCTGTGGGCTGAAGTAGTGCCACAGGCCATCGCTGCAGGCCATCAGCACGTCGCCCGGCTCGAGCTGCGGGATGAAGTGCAGATCGACCGGCGGCGGCGTGCTCGTCATGCCCAGGCAGCCGAGCAGGATGTTGCCCTGCGGATGGATGTTGGCCTCGTGCTCGGTGATCTCGCCGCGGTCGATCAGCACCTGCACGTACGAGTGGTCGCGGGTGCGTTCGAGCATCTGATCCTTGCGGAAAAGATAGATGCGCGAATCGCCGGCGTGGATCCAGGCGCAGGCGCCATTCGGATTCACCAGGAAGGCGGCGATGGTGCTGTGCGGCTCCTGTTCGCTCGACACGGCGGTCAGCTTGATCACCGTATGGGCGTCCTCGAGCACCTGGCGCAGCAACGCGCCGGCGTCGTCGCGGTCCGGGCGATAGCGGGCGAAGAGCTGGTTCGCGGTCATCAGCACCTGGTCGGACGCCTTGCGTCCGCCGCTTCGTCCCCCCATCCCGTCGGCGACGATGCCGAGCACGCAGCCGACCGTGCGGGGATGGCTGATCACCGCGACCTGGTCCTGCTGGTAGGCGCGGTCGCCCTTGTGGAGGCCGGTGGCGGCGGAAAGTCGGAAACCTCGTGTCATGGCGCGGATGCGCCAGGGGCGCGGTTGAGATGCATCGCGGAACAATCGTGTCGCGACGTATTATCGAACGAAGCCGTCCCGGCATCGGCCGCACCGGGCGCCGGCGCCGCCGTCGAACCCACCTCCCCCTTGGACTTCAATCTTCACTCCCCGTCGCGTCAATTGATCGAGCTGCGCATGGCGCACGCCGACCTGAACGCGACCATCGACCGGCTCGGCGAAGTCGTCCCGCAGGACGAGTTGCTGATGCGCCGCCTCAAGAAGCGGCGCCTGGCGTTGCGCGACCAGATCGCGCGCGTCGAGCGCTCCGTCGAGCCGCAAGAGCCTGCCTGATGGTGGGTGATGCCAGCGCCTTCGACGGCAATAACGATGAGGACGACGAGGACGATCTGGACGCGCTGCTGGGCGCCGCGCCACCGTCGCGACCGCCGTCCCGCAAGCTTTCCGCGCTTACGCAGGAAGTGCGCGAGGCGTTCGCTCCCCATGGCGTGTTGTCGCACGCGGCCGACCAGTTTCGCGAGCGAGGCGGGCAAACGGAGATGGCACTGGCGGTGGCGCGCACCATCGAATCCGGCGGCGAGCTGGTGGTCGAAGCCGGCACCGGTGTCGGCAAGACCTTCTCGTACCTGGTGCCGGCGCTGCTGAGCGGCGAGCGCGTGTTGCTGTCGACCGCCACCAAGACCTTGCAGGACCAGCTCTTCGGCCGCGACCTGCCGCGTCTGGTCGATGCCCTGAAGCTGCCGGTGCGCACCGCGCTGCTCAAGGGCCGGGCCAGCTACCTGTGCCTGCACCGGCTGGACCTCGCGCGCCACGACACCTCGCCCGAGCGTGGCAACCTGCGCACGCTGGCCAAGATCGAGCAGTGGTCCAAGGCCACCCGCACCGGCGACCTGGCCGAGTTGCCCGGGCTGGACGAGCGCTCGCCGCTGATCCCGCTCATCACCTCCACCCGCGACAACTGCCTGGGCGCGCAATGCCCGCAGTTCAAGCCCTGCCACGTCAACCTCGCGCGGCGCGAAGCGCTGGCGGCCGACGTGGTGGTCATCAACCACCATCTGTTCTTCGCCGACCTGGCGGTGCGCGAATCCGGCATGGCCGAGTTGCTGCCGTCGGTGCGTGTCGTGGTCTTCGACGAGGCGCACCAGCTCAACGAGACCGGCGTGCAGTTCCTCGGCGTGCAGTTCGGCACCGGGCAGGCGCTCGACTTCGCCCGCGACCTGCTGGCCGCCGGCCTGCAGCACGCACGCGGCCTGGCCGACTGGACGCAGCGCGTGGCGGCGGTCGAGCGCGCGGCCCGCGAACTGCGCCTCGCGGCCGGCCAGCAATGGCCGGGCACCAAGCTGCGCTGGGCCGGCGAGGCGCCGGAAGGCCTGGCCGCCGCGCCGTGGCAGGGCGCGCTCGACGAACTGCAGCAGGCCTTCGAAGACGCAGGCGAGGCGCTGGCCACCGTCAGTGAAATCTCGCCCGATTTCATCCGCCTGCACGAGCGGGCCGAGCAGTTGGCGGAGCGGGCCGGACGCTTCGCGCAGCCCTGCGCGCTGGGGTCCGTGCGCTGGGTCGATGTGGGCACGCAGCTGCGGCTGATCGAGTCGCCGCTGGACATCGCGGAGGCGGTGCGCACGCGGGTGCTGAAGAAGGGCGCGAGCGACTCGGACAGCAGCGGCCGCGCCTGGATCTTCACCTCGGCCACGCTGGGCGACGACCCGCAGTTGCGCTGGTTCACCGAGCCCTGCGGCCTCACCGACGCCGAGGTGCTGCGGGTGCAGAGCCCGTTCGACTACGCGCAGCAGGCGTCGCTCTACGTGCCGCGCGCGTTCCCCAAGCCGAACGATCCGTCGCACGGCGCGCAGGTCGCGCGGCTGGCGGCGCGCGGGGCAGCGCTGCTCGGAGGGAAGACGCTGGTGCTGACCACCACGCTGCGCGCCTTGCGCACCATCGGCGACGCACTGCGGCAGCAACTGGACCACCTCGATGGCGCACGGCGGCCCGAGGTGCTGGTGCAGGGCGAACTGCCCAAGCGCGTGCTGATGGACCGTTTCCGCGCTGGCGATGGCCAGGGCGGGGCAGGGTGCGTGCTCGTGGCCTCGGCGTCGTTCTGGGAGGGCTTCGATGCGCCCGGCGATGCGCTGCAGTTCGTCGTGATCGACAAGCTGCCCTTTCCGCCGCCGAACGACCCGTTGGTCGAGGCGCGTTCACAGCGGCTGGAGGCGCAGGGCCGCAACGCCTTCGGTGACTACTCGCTCCCGGAGGCGGCCGTCGCGCTGAAGCAGGGGGCCGGTCGGTTGATCCGGCGCGAAACCGATGTAGGGGTGCTGGCGATCTGCGACACGCGATTGGTCACCATGGGCTACGGTCGCCGGCTCATCGCGGCCTTGCCGCCGATGCGGCGGCTGGAGAGCGAGGCCGACTTCGATGCCGCGCTCGACGCATTGACGCCCTGAGGCGTCGGTGCGTCAGTGAATTACCAGACCTTCCACCACGGGTCGTCCTTGCCGCGGAAGCCGCGCGTGAGGTACTCGCTCTGCGGGTAGTTGGTGGTCAGTACGCGCCTGGCGTCGTCGCGCAGGTCGTTCAGGCCC
>NZ_JBPJZI010000013.1:0-128502 GCF_051216395.1 Variovorax cryoconiti
GATGGTGGCGATGGCGGCGGGCTTCTCGCCGGCCTTGTACTGGGCGTAGGCCTTCTCCAGCTGGGCCTGCTGGGCCAGCGGGGTGCCGGCGGCGCGGCCTTCGAGCTTCTCGTACAGTGGGATGGCCTTGTCGTAGGCGCCGGAGCCGGCCTCGTCCTTGGCTTCGCTGTAGATCTTGTTGGGGCTCCAGTTGGCCGTCTCGTCGACCTTGGTGGTCGAGCAGCCGGCGACGAGCCACGCGGCTGCAGCCAGTGCTGCGGCGGCGCGTCTCACGAGCGGGGGGGTGGCCGCCATCATTCGGTCGCCCGGTAGCCGTACACGCCCTTGCGCGTGACCACGACGAGGGTGTTGCCGGCCAGCACCGGGGCGGTATCGATGGCGCTGCCGTCGGGCGTCGTCCGACCGAGCAAGGCGCCGTCGCTGCGGGAGGCCAGGTGCAGCGTGCCGCTGCGCTCTGCGACGACCAGGGCGTCTCCGTAAATCAGTGGCGCCGACAGTTGCCGGTGCCTGAGCGGGTCCGAGCGCCAGGCAAGCGCGCCATCGGCGCGGCGCCAGGCCACCAGCGTGCCATCGCCTTCGCTGCCGTAGACGGCCTCGACGTCGCCGGCCAGGCCCTCCGCGCCCTGGGCGGTCTTGCGCCACACCAGATCGCCGCGCGCGGCCTGCACGCAACCGACCGTCGCCGCGTAGGCGCGTGCACACACGCTGTCGCCCACGCGGCTCACGCCGCCGGTGAGGTCGATCATGCGTTCCACCTCGGTCACGCCGCGGGTCGTCGCGATGGGCGCTTCCCAGAGCGATGCCCCGTTGGCGGGCTCCAGGCCGACCAGGCGCGCGCCCAGGCTGGTGACGATGGTGTTGCGCACGGCGATGAGCACGCCCGGCTGGTTCAACACCAGGCTGTCGCCGACCCGTGAGCGTGACCAGAGCTGCTGACCGGTCTGCGCGTCCCACGCGCTGATGGTGCGACTCGCCGTGTGCACGAACACCCGGCCACCGGCCACCAGCGGGGGCGTGAAGGCGCGCGCGTCCAGGCGGCCTGTCCATGCCGGTTTGCCGTCCCGCAGCACGGCAAGCTGGTTGTCCTTGGTCACGACCGCGGTGACCGAACCGTCGCTCCCTGCACCCACCTCGACGGGCGCCCCAGCCTGGGCGCGCCAGAGTTCCCGACCGGACCGGCCATCGATCGCCATGACCAGCCCGTCGGCGCCCACGAGCGTGACCTGCTCGCCGTTGGCCGTGGCGCGCAGCGGGAACGCCTTGGCGGGCGGTTGGGCGACCCATGACGGCTGCAGGCGCAGCAATGCGCGGTCCGGCGGCAGTTCTGCCGGCCGCGGGCCGCCAGCGCCCGAGCACGCCGCCAGGAGCATGAACAGGGGCGCAGCCCAGGCTGCGCGCCGCAGGGAGGTGGCAAGGAGCGGGGGCTTCATTCGGTGGGATTCGGACAGGGGTGAAGGGAGCCGCGTCACGGCTCGAGCGGGGGATAGCGGGTCAACGCAGCGGATGGCGCCGGGTCGGGCGTCGCACGCGTCGGGGCGGGCACACCGGGGTGGTCGCGCTGCGCGGCGAGCAGCTGTTCTTCCGACGCTTGCAGCGGCAGCTGCCTCGGGCGCAGCCGGGGCTTGCTCAGGCCGGCGACGAAGTCCTGCTCGCTCGGCATCGCGTCGCCTTCCACACGGGTGAACCGGTCGTCGTCGAAGAACACCGTCATACGCCGACGCTGCGGCGCCAGCGGCTGCCGTTCGATCGTGAACACATAGTCCCAGCGCTGCGCATGGAAGACGTCCGTGAGCAGTGGCGTACCGAGGATCTCCCGCACCTGCTGGCGCGACATGCCGGTGCGCAGTTGCTCGACCTGGTCTTTGCCGACGACGTTGCCCTGGGCGACCTCGACCTTGTAGGGCGCCATCGCCTCCAGCGCGCCCCGCCCGGTCAGGTCCACGGACGTGCAGCCCGCTACGGCACACGCCAGCATCCAGGCCGCCGCATGCGCGGGCGTTGGAAGCCGCCGCGGATCACAGCACATCGTCGGCAATCACCTGGACGATGCGCTGTGCGTTCTCCGTGGCGTCGGGCACGCCGGCTTCGTTGAGCACCGAGACCGTGCTGGCCTCGCCCTGGCTCTTGACCAGGATGCGGTACTTCAGCGGGCTCTCGTCCTTGCCGGCCTTGCCGAAGCTGAGCATCTTGGCGAACAGGCCCGGCTCCTTTTTGTCGGGGTTGGGCGTCACGTAGCGCACGAAGTAGGTGCCGGCGCTGCGGTCGCGGTCTTCCACGGTGAAGCCGGTGCGGTCCAGCGCCAGGCCGACCCGGCGCCAGGCGCGGTCGAAGCCTTCGGGGATCTGCACCACCGGGCGGCCGTCGACGCTCGCGACCTTGCTCACGGTGCTCACGTTGGCGGCGCTGGCGGTCAGGGCCTTCGACTGCTCCTGCGAGACGCCCAGCTTGACCATCAGGCGACGCAGGAACTCGGTCTCGAGCTCGGGGTTGCTCGCCCGCGGCTGCCAGACCGTCTGGTCCTTGGTCGCGTTGTTGGTGTAGACCTCTTCCATGCCGCGGTGGCTGACATAGATCTCGGTGCCGGCGGGCGTGCGCTCGATGCGGGTGCGGAAGCGGTCGAGCTCGCTGGTGGAGTAGGCCGAGTCGATGAACTTCCCGATCGTGCCGCGGACGATGTCCTGCGGCAGCTTGGCACGGTTCTCGGCCCAGTCGGTTTCCATGATGCCCAGGTTGCGCTGCTCGGTGGTCAGCAGGAAGCCGTTCTCCTGCCAGAAGTCGCGCACCGGCTCCCACAGCTGCTCGGCCGCGCGGTTGACCACGATCCAGCGGGTGTTGCCGGCACGCTCGATGCGCACGTCGCCCAGCGTCGAGACGGCTGTCGGGATGCTCGGCGCATCGGCCCTGGCGGCCTGGTAGCTGTTGGCCGACACCGCACCGCCGCGTACGGCGGTGCGGTTGTCACGCGACAGCTGGCTCAGGTCCGGCGGGACCTCCAGCATTGCGCCGGTCGGAGCCTTGCCGGCACTCTTGTAGTCGAGCTTGTCACTTTGCAGAAAGGAGCAGGCCGAGAGGCTGGCGATCAACGCCGCCCCTGCGAAGCGCGGGAGATTCTTCAACGTGGTTCCTTGTCGCCCTGCGCATCGATGGGCCGAGAAAGCCATCGGTGCCCGGACCGTCCGGGCACTTGCGCAAGCGCAGAGCGGCGATGGTCGTGTGCGAATTCGTAGGAATTAGGGAGTCGGTGCCGGACTGCAGCGACACCGCATCGGGCTGACTGTTGAGGCAGGTCAAGGCGCGACAGCGCACGCCTCGATAGCCTGGGGTTTTCCGATTCAAGGAGTGCCCCATGGCCGTACTGCAATGGTCCGAGTCGCTGTCGCTCGAACTGCCCGCAATGGACGAGACGCATCAGGAATTCGTCGCGCTGCTGGCCCGCGTCGAGACGGCCGACGACACGCGTCTGGTGGCGGCGTGGCGTGCGCTGGTCGACCACACGGCAGATCATTTCGGCCGCGAGGACGACTGGATGCGCAGCACCGGCTTCTCGTCGGCCAACTGCCACACCGTGCAGCACCGCGTGGTGCTGGAGGTCATGTGCGAAGGGTTGGTGCAGGGCCTCAAAGGCCAGAACGAGGCGATCCGCCAGATGGCGCGCGAGCTGGCCGTGTGGTTCGTGCAGCACGCGCAGACCATGGACGCCGCCTTGGCACTGCACCTGCGCGGCGTGGGCTTCGATGCCGCCAGCGGCGAGGTGCGCATGCCGCAGGCGCTGCCGGCGGCGCCGGTGCACGGCTGCGGTTCGGCCGCCTGCGCGACCTGACCGGGCGGCAGGCCCGGCTTACAGCCAGTTGCCGCCGCTCGGCATCTGGATCGTCGTCGCCGGGTCGCTGCCGCCGACCAGCGCGCCGATGGCGATGCTCAAGAGCGAGATGAAGATGCTGGCGAAGAAGGCGGTCCAGAAGCCTGACACCCTGAAGCCGCGCACCAGTGCCGACACGAGCAGGATCATCAGCGCGTTGATGACCAGCAGGAAGAGCCCGAAGGTCAGCAACGTCAGCGGCAGCGTGAGCACGATGAGCAGCGGTTTGACCACCGCGTTGGCCAGGCCCAGCAGCAGGGCCGACACGACGAGCGCGCCGGTGCTGTCGAACTTCAGGCCGCGGAACAGGTAGCTCGCGATCCACAGCGAGAGCGCGGTGATGGCCCAGTGGATGAGGAAGGGGGTCAGGTTCTGCAGCATGTGGGGGCGCCGAAAGGGGATGCGATCCATCATATCGACGCCTTGCCGGCGACTGACGCGGCGCGCCGGATCGGCTATGGTCCGGGGCATGTCGCCCCTCCCCACCAACCACTTCAAGCGCGCGCTGGCCGAAGGCCGTGCGCAAATCGGGCTCTGGTGCAGCCTGCCCGACCCCTATGTCTCGGAGATCGTCGCCGGCGCCGGCTACGACTGGCTCATGTTCGACACCGAACACACGCCGACCGACGTGCCGCGCATGCTGCAGCAGCTGCAGGCCGCCGCCTCGGCCGTGCCGGCGGGCGCGACGCCTTCGTCGGCCGTCGTGCGGCCGGCGTGGAACGACACGGTGCTGATCAAGCGCTACCTCGACATCGGCGTGCAGACGCTGCTGCTGCCCTTCGTGCAGAACGCCGACGAGGCCCGCGCCGCGGTGCGCGCGATGCGCTATGCGCCCGAGGGCATCCGCGGCATGGGCGGCTCCACGCGTGCCACCAACTACGGCCGCGTGCAGGGTTACGTGCAGCATGCGCACGAAGAGCTCTGCCTGCTGGTGCAGGTCGAGACGCGCGAGGCGCTCGAGCACCTCGAGGAGATCGCGAATGTCGAGGGCATCGACGGCGTCTTCATCGGCCCGTCCGACCTGTCGGCCAGCATGGGGCACCCGGGCAACCCGAACCACCCCGAGGTGCGCGCGGCCATCGACGGGGCCATCGCCCGCATCCGCGCCTGCGGCAAGGCGCCGGGCATCCTGCTGCTCGACGAGGCGCGTGCGCGCGAATGCCTGGCCCTGGGCGCGCTCTTCGTCGCCGTCGCGATGGACCTGCAGATCCTCGCGCGTGGCGCCGAGGCCGTGGCGGCACGCTTCGGTGCGGGTGGTGGTGCGGCGAAGGCCAGCTACTGACGCTTCGCGACCTCGCTCAGCCCCGCTGACGGCGATGCGGGCGGTGCCGCAGCACGCAGTGCCCGCACCGGCAGCGTGATCAGCACGACGCTGCGCTCGCCGTTCGATCCCTCTGCCTCGACGCGCAGGCCGATGCTGCCGCCATCGCCGTCCAGGTGCGTCAGCGCGACATCGGTGGGAATGCGGCAGCGGTGGTAGCCGGCGATCTGCGGGCCGCACGTGGTGCCCACCGCCGCGACCTCGCGGGCGCCGGGGCGATCGGACCGCGCAGCGACCGCGACGCTCACCTGCCGCAGCGGGTCAGTCGCCATGAAGGTCAGCGCGGCGTGGCCCTGGCCGCTCGGCGTCGGCTCGCCACCGAGGCTGCGCGGCGCGATGTCGAACACGACGAAGGGCGCGTCGTTGGCGAGGTAGTCGATGCGGGCCGGGTCCATGCCCAGCGGCGAAAGCGGGCCGGCCGCGGCGGCGTGCAGCCACGGACAAAGCGCCAGCGTGAGCGCGGTGCGGATGTGCTTCATGGGGCCTCTCCACCGTTCGTCTGCCCCGCAGTGTGGTCCTCGGCGAGCGCCCTGTCTTTGAGGGTGGACCCGGAGACCGCGCCAGTCGGCCGCCTACAGCCGTACGGCGGCCGGGCCCGTCAGCCGCCCGCGCACCCGCCACAGCAGCGTCGCCGCGATCGACATGTTCAGCAGGTTCCACGCGATGCCGTTGATGAAGGCGGCGTGGTAGCTGCCGGTCAGGTCGAACACCTTGCCCGACATCCAGCCGCCCAGCGCCATGCCGAGCAGCGTGCACATCAGCACCGTGCCGACACGCGCCCCGGCCTCGGCAGGCGGGAAGTGCTCCCGCACGATGATGGCGTACGACGGCACGAGGCCACCCTGGAACAGCCCGAACATCGCCGACACGACGAAGAGCGGCACGAGCCCGTCGAAGGGCAGGAACAGCAGCAGTGCCACGCACTGCAGCGCCGAGCCCAGCAGCAGCGTGCGCAGCCCGCCGATGCGGTCGCAGATGGCGCCCGACACCAGCCGGCTGACGATGCCGCAGGCCAGCATGAGCGACAGCATCTGCGCGCCGCGGGCCGCGCCGAAACCGAGGTCGGTGCAATAGGCCACGATGTGCACCTGCGGCATCGCCATCGCCACGCAGCAGGCGACACCGGCCACGCACAGCAGGCCCTGCGCGGTGCCCAGGCTCAGGCCGAAGGGACGCAGGGTGTCGGCCGCGGTCGGCCACCCGGCGACGGGGGCGGCGTTGATCACCACGGCCGGCGGACGCGGGCGCATGAGCAGCGCCAGCCCGAACATCGCGACGCCGCAGAACACGCCCATGCCCAGGTAGGTCTGGCGCCAGCCCACCGTCTCGACGAAGTGCTGCACGATGGGCGGCCACACGGCCCCGGCGATGTAGTTGCCGCTGGCGCAGATCGCCACCGCGATGCCGCGCCGCTTCGCGAACCAGAGCGAGGTGTCGGCCACCAGAGGTGCGAACGCGGCCGAGCTGCCGAGCAGCCCCACCAGCACGGCCTGCGCCGCGATGAAGACGGCGATGTTCGGCGCCAGGCTGCAGGCGACATAGCCCAGCCCGAGGGCGACCGCGCCGCCCAGCAACGGCCACATGACGCCGAAGCGGTCGGCCAGCCGGCCCATCACCACGCCGCCGACACCGAAGCCGATCATCAGCAGCGTGTAGGGCAGCGACGCCTGGGCACGGTCGATGCCGAACTCGGCCTGCACCGCGGGGATGACGACCGACACCACGTACATGCCGCTGCTGCCCACCGTCATGATGAGCAGCGTGACGAGCAGGCGCCAGAGGGCGTAGCGTGAATCGGGCAGATGTGCGTCGTGCGGACGCGGGTCGGATGCAGTGAGGGGCATGCGGTGGTGTCTCGTCATTCGCCATCTCGAGGTGGCATTCATCGGCGTCGGCCTGGCGCCGCGCCTGCGCGCATTGTGGCCGGTGCGACGGCGGTCAGCCGGCCAGCGGCAGCGCGACGGTGCCCGCCAGCGGGACGTCGTCGATGCGCTCGCCGCTCGCGACGATCACCGCGCGGTCGCCTGCCTGCGCCACCTCCGCGAGCGTGCGCCACAGGCAGCGCATCGAGCCGGCGTCCAGGCCCGCGGTCGGTTCGTCGAGCAGCGTCAGCGGCCGGCGCGATGCGAGCGCGGCGGCCAGCCACACCTTGCGCTTGGAGCCGGTCGACAGCATGAACATCTTCTTCGCCAGATGCGGCGCGAGCGAGAAGCCGTCGACCAGCGCCTGCCAGCGCGCCGCGTCGAACGGCACATCGGCCGAGCGCAGCGATGCGGCGCATTCCTCGACGCCCATCGCGTCGAAGGCGTCGGTCGACGGGTCGACGAAGAACACCTGGCGCCGGTAGGCCTCGGCCGCGCCCGGCAACGATGCGCCCGCCAGCGTCAGCCGGCCGCCGGTGGCGGGCAGGGCGCCGGCCAGCACGCGCAGCAGCGTCGACTTGCCGCTGCCGGTGTCACCGTGCAGCAGCGTCACGCCGGCGCCGATGCGGGCCGACCAGTCGGTGGCGATCGGCGGATCACCAGGGTAGGCGAAGCGCAGCTGGTCGATGTGGAGGATCGGGGATGTCGATGCGGGGCTCATGTCCTCGACCCTAACGCAGGCGCGCCTGCGCCCCCAGCCAGTCGGCGAAGGCGGCCACCAGCGGGCGCGGCTCGCCACGGTCCGGCGTGACGAGGTAGTAGTTGCGCTGCCCGGACAGGGGCCGCGCGCAGGCCACCACCAGCTCGCCCCGCGCGATCTCGTCGTCGACCAGCATGGTGGGCATCAGCGCGACGCCCAGGCCGTGGGCTGCGGCGGTGGCCAGCATCGAGAACAGCTCGTAGCGCGGCCCGGTGCGGGCGCGCGGTGCATCGACCTGCTGCGCATCGAACCACTGGCGCCAGCCGTCGGGCCGGGTGCTCTGCTGCAGCAGCGGCATCTGCGCGATGGCGGCCGGCGCCACCGGCTTGCCGCGTGGCAGCAGGCGCGGGCTGCAGACCGGCACCACGTCCTCGGGCATCAGCAGCAGCGCGCGCGTGCCGGCCCAGTTGGCCACCTGCGCCGGCGTGCCGGCGTAGAGCGCGGCGTCGAACTCGCCGTCGGCGAAGAGGAAGGGGCGGGTGCGCGTCTCGATGTGCACCACCGCGTCGGGCTGCAGCTGCGCGAAGCCGGGCAGACGCGGCAGCAGCCAGCGGGTGGCGAAGGTGGGCACCGCCGCCAGCGCGAGCGAGCCGCCGCTGCCCTGGTCGGCCATGGCGTCGAGCGTGTCGCGCTCCATCGATTCGAGCCGCAGCGCGGTCTGGCGCGCATAACGCGTGCCGCTGGGCGTCAGTGCCACGCCGTGCCGCGTGCGGCGGAACAGCGCCACGCCGAGGAAGGCCTCGAGCGCGCCGATCTGCCGCGATACCGCGCTCTGCGTGAGCGACAGCTCCTGCGCGGCGCGCGTGTAGCTTTCGTGACGGGCGGCGGCGTCGAAGCAAACCAGCGCTTGCAAAGGGGGGATTTTTCGCCGCATACGAGGCCTCAGACATTCTCGAAAGTCATATCTGGCTGAGTATTGCTCGTTTGCGCCGACCCCGCGCGGCCGCTAGGATCGTCCGATCCTTTTTCCCCCGATTCCTCTCTTTTTCGGAGACAGCACATGGCCGCCAAAGCGCAATTCCACTGGGACGATCCCCTCCTTCTCGACCAGCAACTGACCGAAGAAGAACGCATGATCCGCGACGCGGCCAATGCCTACTGCCAGGAGCGCCTGCTGCCGCGCGTGGTCGAGGGCTTCCGTTCCGGCGAAACCGACCCGGCCATCTTCCGTGAGATGGGCGAACTCGGCCTGCTGGGCCCGACCATCCCCGAGCAGTACGGCGGCCCTGGCCTCAACTACGTGGCCTACGGCCTGATCGCGCGCGAAGTCGAGCGCGTCGATTCGGGCTACCGCTCGATGGCCAGCGTGCAGAGCTCGCTGGTGATGGTGCCGATCAACGAGTTCGGCACTGAAGCGCAGAAGCAGAAGTACCTGCCCAAGCTCGCCACCGGCGAATGGATCGGCTGCTTCGGCCTGACCGAACCCGACCACGGCTCCGACCCGGGCAGCATGGTCACGCGTGCCAAGAAGGTGCCGGGCGGCTATGCGATCAGCGGCGCCAAGATGTGGATCAGCAACTCGCCGATCGCCGACGTGTTCGTGGTGTGGGCCAAGGAAGTCAGCGAATCCGGCACGGTCGGCCCGATCCGCGGCTTCGTGCTCGAGAAAGGCATGAAGGGTCTCAGCGCCCCGGCCATCCACAGCAAGGTCGGCCTGCGCGCCAGCATCACCGGCGAGATCGTGATGGACAGCGTGTTCTGCCCCGAAGAGAACGCGTTTCCCGACGTGCAGGGCCTGAAGGGCCCCTTCACCTGCCTCAACAGCGCGCGCTACGGCATCTCCTGGGGCGCACTGGGTGCGGCAGAAGACTGCATGCACCGCGCCCGCCAGTACACGCTGGACCGCAAGCAGTTCGGCCGCCCGCTCGCGGCCAACCAGCTGATCCAGAAGAAGCTGGCCGACATGCAGACCGAGATCGCCCTGGGCCTGCAGGGCAGCCTGCGCCTGGGCCGCATGAAGGACGAGGGCACGGCGTCGGTCGAGATCACCTCCATCCTCAAGCGCAACAACTGCGGCAAGGCCCTGGACATCGCCCGTCTGGCGCGCGACATGATGGGCGGCAACGGCATCAGCGATGAATTCGGCGTGGCGCGCCACCTGGTGAACCTGGAAGTGGTGAACACCTACGAGGGCACGCACGACATCCATGCGCTGATCCTCGGCCGCGCGATCACCGGCATCGCTGCCTTCGCGAACTGAGCATGAGCATCCCGTCGAAGGAGGGCGCGCTCGCCGGCCTGAAGGTGCTCGACCTGTCCCGCGTGCTTGCGGGCCCGTGGTGCACGCAGATCCTCGCGGACCTGGGCGCCGACGTCGTGAAGATCGAGCGCCCCGGCGTGGGCGACGACACGCGCGGCTGGGGCCCGCCCTTTTTGAAGGACGCGGACGGCCAGAACACGAACCAGTCGACCTACTTCACCGCCTGCAACCGCAACAAGCGCTCGGTCACGGTCGACATGGCCACGCCCGAAGGCCAGGCGCTGCTGCAGCGCATGGCCGCGCAGAGCGACATCGTGGTGGAGAACTTCAAGACCGGCGGCCTCGCGCAGTACGGGCTCGACCATGAGAGCCTGCGCGCCGCCAACCCGCGCCTCATCTATTGCAGCGTGACCGGTTTCGGCCACGACGGCCCGCATGCGCAACGCGCCGGCTACGACCTGATGATCCAGGCCACCAGCGGGATGATGAGCATCACCGGCCGCCCCGACGAGGTGCCCGGCGGCGGCCCGCTGCGCGTGGGCGTGGCGCTCACCGACCTGTTCACCGGTGTGTACGCCAGCACGGCCATCCTGGCCGCGCTCGAGGTGCGGCACCGCACGGGCGAAGGCCAGCACATCGACATGGCGCTGCTCGACGTCGGCATGGCGATCCTCGCGAACCAGGCCAGCGCCTTCCTGAACACCGGCGACGTGCCGCAGCGCCAGGGCAACAGCCACCCGAGCCTGGCGCCCTACCAGGACTTTCAGACGCAGGACGGCGCCATGCTGCTGGCCATCGGCAACAACGGCCAGTTCGCGCGCTTCTGCGAAGCGGCTGGCCACGCCGAATGGGCGGTCGACGAGCGCTTCGCGACCAACACGCTGCGCGTGAAGCACCGCGAGGTGCTGATCCCGGCGATGCAGGACGTCACGCGCACCCGCAGCACGGCCGACTGGATCGCGCTGCTCGAAGACAAGGCCGTGCCCTGCGGCCCGATCAACAACATCGCGCAGGCCTTCGACGACGAACAGGTCAAGGCGCGCGGCCTGGCCGTGACGCTGCCGCGCGACGCGGGCGACGGCATCGAAAGCATCACCGGCGTGGCCAGCCCGCTGCGCCTGTCGGCCACGCCGCCGGTGCTGCGGTACGCGCCGCCTGCGCTGGGGCAGCACACCGACGAGGTGCTGGCCGAATGGGGTGTGGACGCTGCGCAGATCGCGGTCTTGCGCGCCGCCGGGGTGGTCTGACGGCGCGTTCCGACGCGCGCCGCCGGGCGCCGCCGGGCGCTCAGAATGCGCGACCGACCACCGCGAGCGCGAACACCACGACGCCCAGCGTCAGGTTGATGCCGACCAACGTGCGGATGCTGCCGAGTTGCGCCGCCGCCGCCGGCCATTCGCGCGCAGCGACGGCGCGCTGCAGCCGGGCGTAAGGCGCAAAGCGGATGTGCAGGAACAGCGCCATCATCACCAGTCCCAGGGTGAACATGCCGTGCACGCTCCAGTGCACACGCGCGAAGCCGCCGGCCGCCATCACCAGGGCCAACCCGCTGACGAGCGCCGTGGCGACCGCGATCGACACGCCGACGAAGAAGCGCGACAGCGTCGCCGCCATGAAGGGCAGGCGTTGCGGCGGCTCGAGCGTGGCCACCGCGGCGGGTCGTACGGCAACGTGCATCACCGCCATGCCGCCGACCCAGAAGGTCACGGCGATCAGGTGGAGAAAGAGAAGGAGCGAAGTCGTGAGGTGCATGGCGCAGCGTAGACCACAACGCCCGACATTCTTCCTTCCAAGGGCTTCAGCCTTGGCGCTCGCGTGCCGATAGCTGTCTCAGACAAGAGACGGCGTCGATGGTCGCGCATGGTGCGCGGCGCGCGCGGCCCTCGTCGCCCGGGAGGTGTGCGCCGCACGTCGCCACGGCGCACCAGACCACCGGAGAGATTTCGATGAGCACCTACACGGCCGTTCGACTGTCGTTCGCGAAGCGCAAGCAAGGCGGTGCCACTGCGCACGTGCGGGTCGCCGGGCGCGGCTCCATCTTCGAACCGCTGCGCACGCGTGGCCCGCGCCCTTCAGACGTTCACCTGAGCTCGGCGTTCCATGCCGAGAACGACGTGGTCGACCGGGCCCGGCTGTCGGCCGCGCAGACCAGCGCCCTGGCCGCCCGCGACGAGGCGGAAGCCCAGACGCTCGAGGCCGTCGTGCTGTCGTTGCTCGGCGCCCGCCCGCGCTGAATCGAGACGCCTGTCGGCGTGCCCGTGCAGCGGCGCGCGCTCACGGGTTCCATGGCGATCTGTCGGTTCGCTCCGTCGCGACCACTCCTGGATTTCGCTGCGGCCGATGCCCAGGTCGCTGAGTTCATGGTCGCTCATGCCGCGCAGTTCGAGCGCGTCGGCCGATGCGCCGCCGATGCCGCACACGCGGCCCAGCCAGCGGCGCAGCGTGGCGAGCAAGGTGGCGGATGCGGTGGGGTGCGTGCGGGTCATCGAAAGCTCCTGGGCTGAAGGGAGCCGCCATCTTCTGCGTCGGCATGCTATTGTGGAAGTTGAGATTTCTGAGGCCATCGATCAGCCTTCCTGATAACTCACTTCCCTTCGATTTCCATGCGCCAACTCAACCTCGACCAGCTGCGCACGCTGGTGGCGATCGCCGACCTCGGCACCTTCTCCGCCGCCGCGCAGGCACTGCATCTCGCGCAGCCGACCGTCAGCCTGCACATCAGCGAGCTTGAATCGCGCCTGGGCGCGCAACTGGTGGCGCGCGGCAGCCGCAGCGTCACCCTCACGCCGGCCGGCGCGGCGCTGGTCGAGCGCGGCAGGCGCCTGCTGCGCGATGCCGACGACGCCGTCGACGCCGTGCGCCGGCAGGCCGAAGGCCGCATCGGCCGCGTGCGTCTGGGCACGTCGACCGGCGTGGTGATCGACCTGCTGCCGCAGGTGCTCGAAACGCTGCAGGCGAACCACCCCGGCATCGATGTCGAAGTGAGCATCCTCGGCTCCGCGGATGCAATGTCGCGCCTGGCGCAGGGCACGCTCGACATCGGGCTGGTCGCGATGCCGCAGCCGCCGTTGCGTGACCTGGTCGTCACGGCCTGGCGCAGCCAGCCGATGATGGCTTTCGTGCCGCCGAAGTGGAAGGCGCCCAAGCGGGTCACGCCGGCCTGGCTCGCCGCCCAGCCGCTGATCTTCAACGACGCCACCACCCACATGTACCGGCTCGCCGTCGAATGGTTCGCCAACGCCGGCCAGGCGCCGCGCGCACGCATCGAGCTGAACTACGACGTGGCCATCCGCAGCCTGGTCGCCGCAGGCTACGGCGCCGCCATGCTGCCGCTGACGCCGAGCACCGACGACGCCTGGCGCGACCGCGTGCAGATCCTGCCGCTGAGCCCGAAGCTGACGCGTCACCTGGGCATCGCCCACCGCAGCAAGGCCTCGCTCGACGGCGCGACCGAGTGGGTCATCGAGACGCTGATGGGGTTTCGACAGGTGTGAGCGCGCGTGCCGCGCTTTAGACTGCGCCGATCAGCCAGGGGTGCGAACCGCCCGTAGCCAGCGTCAGCACGAGGAGCCGCCATGAAGACAGACTGGGACCTGATCCGTTCGATGATGGCGACCGCCATTGATGCGTGCGAGGCGATCGAGACCATGGGGTACGAGGAGACGCACCGCGACATCGCCATCGATGTCGGGCTGGGCCGGGTGACCGTGTTCGACTACATGGTCAGTGCCTGGACCTTCCCGGAATCGCTTCGCTACCAGATCATCCGCGAGCGCCACGACACCGGCGCCGATCTTCCCTACGTCCCGGAATTCGCGCGCATCATCGTGGCGATGGCCCAGGCCTCCGCTGAACTGATCGGTGCCAAGGAGTCGGCGCCGGCCCAGGCGGCCCTGCAGCAGATGATGGCGTGGTACCGGGACCATGCGCTGCCAGGCCTGCAGCGGGCCATCACGATGCCCGCGCCGCCACCTCGCGCCACGCCATGACTTCTTCCACCAGCCATGCCGGATCGTCCAGCGCGAGGTCATGGCCTGCGCTGGGGTGCGTTCGGATTGGCAGCTGCCATGCAAGCGCGAAGCGGTGCGAACACGCCGGGTCGACGAGGCCGTCGCACGCACCGACGACGATCAGCAACGGCACGCCCGGCGCCTGCACCGGCGCCCGGTAGCGCGCCGCCGCGAGCAGCTGGCGCAGCGCGTTCGCTGTCGACACGGGGTGCCGTTCGCGCAGCGCGACCCAGGCGTCGACGACAGCCCTCTTCTGCGCCGCGGTGAAGCGGCGTCGGCTGGTCAGGCGCAGCACGACGGCTTCGCGCGCCTGCGCATCGCGCCCCGGCCACAGCACGCCGAGCAGTGCGGGGTAGTGGCGCGGCCGCAGGCGCTGGTGCCACGCGCTGAAGGGGCGCAGGCTGGTGTTGACCAGCACGGCGCTGGCGACCTCCTGCGGATGCCGATGCGCCCACTCGACCGCGACCATCGCGCCGAGCGACATGGCGAGCAGGTGGCAGCGCGTCACGCCGAGCGCGTGCAGCTGCGCGCGGCAGTGTTCCATCGTGGCGTGGATCGAGATGGGGCTGCGCATCGCGTGCTGTTCGCCGGCGCCGGGCAGGTCGATGGTGAGGATCCGCGCACCCGGTAGGCGTTCGCACAGCATCGCCAGCAACGGCCCCCAGTGGCCGGCCTCGCGCGTGAGGCCACGCAACAGCACCCAGGGCAGCGCATCCGACGTCACGGTCATGCCGCCTCGTACCAACGTGCCAGCGCCTGCGCATGGTGGCGTCGCCGCGCCTCGTCGACCGGCACCCATTGCGCATGGCTGCTCGCCGCACGCGTGATGAAGTCCATCCACCACAGGTGCCGCCGCAGCACGCGTTGCTGCCGGTGCGCGATCACCGGGTTGAAGATGCCGTGCCGCGAGAAGAGCTGGCGCGGGTTTTTCTTCACCCACAGCCACGAGCCCATCTCGAGCGTGAGTGGCAGGAAGAGCGTGTCGGGCCGCGTGCACGCCGTGAGGTAGAGGTGGTCCCACAGGTCGCCGTGGGCGGTGTACTGCCGGCTCTGCGGTTCGAGCACGTACGGGTGGTGCATCAGGTTCAGGTCGATCAGCTCGCCCAGCGCGTGCATCTCGGGCAGGTGCGCCATCGGCTTGGGCGTGTGCGCGTACGGGAACCACAGGCGGTCGGCCAGGCCGAAACCCGAATGGCAGTCGAGCGCGATGCTGAAGGGGCGGCTGAGCAGTTCGCTCTCGACCAGTGTGCACAGGGCCTGGCTCTCGGCTTCCATCGCGGCGCCTTCTTCCCCGCGGTACCAGGGCAGCGTCGCGCTCAGGCGCTGCCCGCCGAGCAGCCAGGGCACGCGGCCGAGCGCATCGACCGGCGCGTTGCGCATCAGGTCGACGCCGCGCGGGTTGGCGCGCGTGCCCAGCCACAGGCCACCCGGATTGACGATGGGCAGGAAGACGAGCCGCAGCGTCTCGAGTTGCCGCTGCAGCGTCGTGTCCCACTGCAGCCGCGTGACGATGTTGCGCAGGTAAGCGATGGTCACCTGCGCACCGATGCGTTCGAGCCCGTGCACGCCGCCGAAGAAGCCCACGGCCGGCACGTCGCTGCGCTCGCTGCCGAGCAGGAAGGCCTGCACCTCGAAGGGCTCGCCGCCGGCGTCAACGCTGCACAGCACGCGCCGTTCCATCGCCGGCCCGGCGAGGTCGACGAGGGCTTGAAGCTCCAGGAATTCAGGCAGTTCGGAGGGGCTGGCGGGGCGCATGGTGCGGGGTGGATTTCGCCGTGAGCATAGCCACCGGCCTGCCATCAAACCGTCATGTTCGGCGCGTAGGGTGGCGATGTTCTTCCACCACTTCCGAGGCCTGCCATGCGCGCTGCCCTGCACCTGCCGACGACCGCGTTCCACGTGTGCCGCGTGCTCACCGGCGCGCTCGTGTGGGGCGTGACGGAATCAATCGCATTGGCGCGCTCGCGCCGTCGCAGCGCACGCTGATCAGCCGCCGCGCGTGGCGGCGCCCGCCAGCGTACCCAGGCGCCGCAGCGCCGCGTCGAGCTCATCATCGTAGGGCCAGCCGCAGTTGATCCGCAGGAAGCGGTCGCTGCGTGCGCTGTTCGAGAACAGCCAGCCCGGCGCGATCGCGATGCCTTCCTGCAGCGCGGCATCGAACAGCGTGGCCGACGAGTGGTCCTCGGGCAACTCGACCCACAGCTGCAGGCCGCCTGGCGGCAGGTTCATGCGCGTGCCCTTGGGAAAGTAGGTCGCGATGGCCTCGGCCGTGCGCTCGCGCTGCTCGCGCAGGGCGGTGCGCAGCCGCCGCAGGTGGCGGTCGTAGGCACCGGTGCCCATGAACTGGCCGGCGCCCAGCTGCGAGAGGATCTCGTTGTTGCGCGTCTGCGTGTACTTGAGCATCTCCACGCGCGCCTGCCAGCGGCCGGCGGTGATCCAGCCCAGCCGCAGGCCCGGCGCCAGGATCTTGTGCATCGACGCGCAGTGCAGCACGTTGCCCGTGCGGTCCCACGACTTGAGCGCGCGCGGCGTGCCCTCGGCGTCGAGCAGCTCGGTGTAGGTGTCGTCCTCGATCAGCGCGATCCCGTGTGCGTCGCACAGCGTCACCAGCCGTTCCTTGTGCGCATCGGGCATCACGCTGCCCAGCGGGTTCTGCAGGTGCGGCACCACCACCAGCGCCTGGATGTCGCCGTAGGTCTGCACGGCGAGCTCGAGCGCCTCGATCGACAGGCCGGTCTGCGGGCTGGTCGGGATCTCCAGCGCGCGCAGCCCGAGGCTCTCGAGCACCTGCAGCAGGCCGTAGAAGGTGGGCGATTCCACCGCGATGGTGTCGCCGGGTTGGGCCACCGCGCGCAGCGCGAGGTTGAGTGCCTCGATGCAGCCGTTGGTGACCAGCACGTCGTCGGGCGCGATCGCCATGCCGGCGGCCACTGCGCGCTGGGCGATCACGCTGCGGAAGTGCGGGTCGCCCTGCAGCGGCGGCACGCCGGAGAGCACCTCGGGCCGCAGGCGCAGGGCGCGCGTCATCGCGGCGCGCAGTTCCTCGGCCGGGTAGAACTGCGGTGCCGCGCGAGCGATCGAGAGGTTCAGCTTCACCTTGGCGGCGCGCCGCCGCGCCACGAAGTCCGACACCTGGCCGTGGATGCCCACGTACTGCGCCGGGTCGGGGCGCAGGCCGGCGAGCGGCTCGTCCATGCGCGCCATGCGCAGGCGTTGCGGCTGCCGCACGAAGTAGCCGGAGCGTTCGCGCGCCTCGGCCCAGCCGTCGGATTCGAGCGTGCGGCACAGCTGCAGCGCGGTCGACAGGCTGATGTCGTGCAGCCGCATCAGGCTGCGCAGCGACGGCATGCGGGCGCCCGGCTGCAGCGCGCCGGCTTCGATCGCGCCCCGGTAGTGGGTCGCCAGCTGGCGGTAGAGCGGCGGGGGCGTCGTCGTGGACATGGGCCAATGCTGGCCCGTGCCCGGGCCGTGGAACAGATGCAGATTCTCGGAAAGCGACCATAACAGAGGGGGCTGCACCGCCGCTGTTCCGGTCGCATCGCTTCTGCCTGTGCCTGTTGCAAGACGACCCCGCGGCGGAGCATCAAGGCCTCGCTTCAAGGAGTTTCTGATGACGTCGACGATGACCATGACCCGTACCCTGCGGCTGCAACGCGGCCAGGCCGTGCACGCGGCCTTCGAGGCCGGCACCGTGCTGCAAGTCGCGGCCGGTGCGCTGGTGCTGCGCGAGCCGATGCGCTGGCTGGCCGACACCATGGTGGCGCCGGTGCGCCGGTTGGACGAAGGCCAATGCCATGCCCTGGCGCAAGGCGGTGGCTGCGTGCTGGAGGCAGCCGATGGCGACGTCGAACTGCTGCAGCATGTGCCGGCCTCACGCTGGCAAGGGCTGTGGCGTCGTTGGGGGCGGCCCGCAGCGCTCGCCTGACCGGGTTCGCGGATGGCCTATGCTGGGGGACATCCGAACCGACAGGAACCCATGAGAAGCACGACCCTCCTGCTCGCCGCCGTGTTGGCCGCAGCCGCCTTCCCTGCCACCGCGCAGGTCTCCGTGAACATCAACGTCGGTGGTGACGTGGTGCGCAGGGCGCCACCGCCGCCGCGCCATGAGCGCATGCCCGGCCTGCGTGCCGGCCACGTGTGGGTGCCCGGCCACTGGCAATGGAACGGCCGGGACTACCGCTGGATGCGCGGCCACTACCAGGCCGCGCGCCCCGACTACGCCTATGCGCCGGGTGCCTGGGTGCGGGTCGACGACGGGTGGCGCTGGCGCGAGGGCGACTGGCGCCGCGCGGAGCGGCGTGCCGAGCGCCGCCATGACCGGCATGACCGGCATGACGACCGCCACCACTGCCCGCCCGGACAGGCCAAGAAGGGCAACTGCTGAGCCCCGCGCGCGCACGACGCGCGCAGAAAACTCACTGCATCCGGCCGCTGAGGTAGGGCTCCGGGTCGACCGCCACGCCGGCCTTGCGGATCTCGAAGCGCAGCTTCACGCGGTCGGTGCCGCTCTGGCCCATCTCGGCGATCGGCTGGCCGCGCGCCACCTGGTCGCCTTCGGCCACCAGCGCACGGCTGATGTGCGCATAGGCGGTGATGAAGTCGTTGTCGTGCTTGAGGATGACCATCGTGCCGTAGGCCGGCAGTGCGCTGCTCACCAGCACCACCTGCCCGGCACGGGATGCGCGGATCGGGTCGCCCATCCGCCCGCCGACGTCGATGCCCTTGTTCATGTTGCCGTCGAAGCGACCGATCACCGGGCCGGCCGCGGGCGCGCCGAAGGCGGCGCCAGGGGCGTCGCGCAGGCCGGGCGGCGTCGGGGCGGGGAGGGGCGCCGGCGGCGGCGCGGCCGGCACGGGGTAGGTGGGCAGCGGTGCCATGGGCGGCAGCGGCGTGGTGGTACCGCAGGCTGCGAGGCCGGCGGCCGCGACGGCCACCAGCGTCGAGCGGCGCATCACGGACGGAAGGGAAAAGAGGTGCATGTTCGAGCCCATGGTGTGTGCAGTGCCTTCTGGCGAGGTTCGTCGGCGTTCGATGGTTCCCTGTTCGACGCGATCATCGCGCCGATGTTCCGGTGTGGCGGCGGGGAAGTCCCTGAGTGCTTGCTGGCTATCGCGGCTTCGAAGGGTAGCCGTTCTCGACCCAGGCCTCGGCGCTGGTGGCCGTGAGCTTGAAGGTCGGCGCCACGCGCGCTTCGCCGAGCGTCGTGCCCGATTCGTCCTGCGCGCTGAGCAGGCCGTGCGGGTTGTCCTCGTCCGGCACGATGCGCAGCGCCACGCGGATGCGCTCGGTGCCATGGCCGACGAACAGGTGCTTGTTGAGCTGCGCATGCAGCTGCTGCTCGTGCCGGCGCAGCACCTCGTTGGCGGTCTTCACCAGCGTGTGGAAGGCCGGCGTGTCCAGCGGCTTGGGGTTCTTCTTGTCGCGGCCCATGGTCCAGGGGCCGACCAGCGCGGGTTCGGGGTCGCCGTGGCGCGTCATCGCGACGGCCCAGCCGTCGTCGTCTTCGTTCTTGATGATGCGGGCGGTCCACTGCTCGTCGCCCCACAGCGTGGGCGTCTGGATCGGTTCGGTGCCGGACGCGTCGGCGGTGCTTGAAATGTCGGTCATGAGGGGTCGAGTCTTGCACAGCTGCACGACGCGGCGCCGAGCGGCTCAGAACACCGACAACCCGGTCTTCGCGACGAACAGTTCCAGTGCCTTCAGGCCAAGCAGCGAATTGCCGGTGACATCAAGCGCCGGCGACCACACGGCCAGCGTGAGGTGGTCGGGCACCACCGCCACGATGCCGCCGCCCACGCCGCTCTTGCAGGGCAGGCCGATCGAGAAGGCCACGTCGCCGGCCGCGTCGTAGGTGCCGCAGGTGAGCATCAGCGCATTGAGCCGGCGCGTCTGGCGCTCGGTGCAGACAGCCGGCTGCCCGCCCAGCGGATGGGCACCGTCACGGCTCAGGAAGGCCGCGGCGCGTGCCAGCTGCAGGCAGGTCATGCGCAGCGCGCACTGGTGGAAGTACACGTCGAGCACCGGTGTCACGTCGTTGTCGATCTTGCCGAAGCTCTTCATGAAGTTGGCCAGCGCGTAGTTGCGGTAGCCGGTGGCGGCTTCCGACGCGGCCACCTCCTCGTCGAAGGCGATCGGCTCGCCCGCCAGGTTCGACAGCAGCGCGAGGATGTCGCGCCGGGCATCGCCCTGGCTCAGCAGCCGGTCGGCCACCGCGATGGCACCGGCATTGATGAAGGGGTTGCGCGGCTTGCCCTGCTCGTTCTCGAGCTGCACCAACGAGTTGAAGGGGTTGCCCGAGGGCTCGCGGCCGATGCGTTCCCACAGCGCGTCGCCCATGCGCCGCATGGCGAGCGTCAGGGTGAAGAGCTTCGAGATGCTCTGGATCGAGAAGGGCACGGCCGCGTCGCCCGCGCAGGCCTCCTCGCCGTGGCAGGTGCGCAGCGCGATGCCGAACTGCTGCGCCGGCACGCGCGCCAGCGCGGGGATGTAGCTGGCCACCGTGCCGGCCTGCCCGAGCAGCGGGCGCAGTTCAGCGTCAATCTCGTCGAGGACGGGCTGGAAGTTCATCGAGGCGCTTCGGCGCCGTCGGCCTTCATGATGGTTTCGCCGTGCAGCATCCCCATGTCGCGCACGTTGAAGCGATGGCGCTTCCATCCGGCGTAGGTACGGCGCCAGTTCAGGAGCGACACGAAGTAATAGACCGCCTTGAACATGCGCAACGAACGCCGGTAGCCGGGCCCCTGGTGATGGATGTCGGCGGCCAGCAGCGACATGAGTCCCTGCTTCACGTTGAACATGTTCTGCGGGTGCATGAACATGTCGCGAATGGTGGGGTTCGTCACGCGGTAGATGAACCACGAGTAGTCGCGCGGGCCGACCCGCATGCGTTCTTCCAGCGCCCTGCGTGCCACGGCCAGTTCGGCGGGCCGGTCGAGGGCCGTCTGCACCAGCTTCGCGCCGTCGAACGCGCTCTGCATCGCCAGGAACACGCCCGACGAGAACATCGGGTCGATGAAGGTGAAGGCGTCGCCGACCATCAGGTAGCGCTCGCCCGTGGCGTGTGTGCTCGAGTAAGCGAAGTTGCCGGTGGCGTGCACGGCGTCGTCCACCAGCGTCGCGTCCTTGAGCCGGTCTTGCAGCTCCGGGCACATCGCGATGGTGTCGAAGAAGTAGTCCTTCAACGGCTTGTCACGCGCCTTCAGGTAGTAGGCCCAGCACACGGCGCCGACGCTGGTGGTGCCGTCGGCCAGGGGGATGAACCAGAACCAGCCGTGCTCGAACCAGCAGATGCTGATGTTGCCTTCACGCTTGCCTTCCAGCCGACGCGCATGGCGGAAGTGCCCGAAGAGCGCCGTGCTGTTGTGGTCGGGGTTCTTCTTCTTGCTCTTGAACTTGGTGGCCAGCACCGTGTCGCGGCCGCTGGCGTCGACGACGAAGCGCGCACGCCAGGTGCGGCTCGCGCCATCGTCCAGCACCGCCTGCACCGTGGCGCCGGTGTCGTCGAAATCGACCGCGCGCACCTTCGCGCCTTCGAGGGTCAGCGCGCCCACCTTGGCCGCGTTGCGAAACAGCAGCTCGTCGAGTTCGGAGCGGCGCACCTGCCAGGCCGAGTCCTTGCTCGGATCCCAGCCTTCGGAGAAGTCGACGTAGCTGCAGTAGTCGAGGTCCGGCGGCACGAACTCGATGCCGTACTTCGGCATGCCGATCTTCTCGACCTGCTCGCGCACGCCGAGCTTTTCGAACAGCTCGACGTTGCCCGGCAGCAGCGATTCGCCGATGTGGAAGCGCGGGTGGTGCGCCTTCTCGAGCAGCACCACGTGGCGGCCCTCGCGCGCCAGAAGCGTGGCGATGGTTGACCCCGCGGGCCCGCCACCGACGACGAGCACGTCGCATTCCTGAACTGTTGGCATGGGTCGCGTTCTCCTTTTCTCTGGGTTTGTTGGGGGGTCAGGCCTGCCGTGCACCATCGGCGCTCGCGTGGCTGCGCCGGGTGATGAGGCTGAGCAGCGGGCCGGTCGAAGCCGTCGTCACGAGCGCCATCACGAGCAGCATCGTGAACAGCTCGGGGCCGATCAGGCCGGCGTCCAGGCCGACCTTGATGACGATGAGTTCCATGAGGCCGCGCGAGTTCATCAGCGCACCGGTGGCCAGGCTGTCGCGCCAGCCATAGCCGCAGACCCGCGCACCGGCGGCGCCACCGGCGATCTTGCCGACGCTGGCCACCAACAGAATCAGCGCCATGGCGCCGAGCCCCGCATCGGCGAAGGCCCCCGAGGTGGTGCCCAGCCCCGCCAGCGCGAAGAAGATCGGCATCAGCACGATGATCGACAGCGGCTCCAGCCGCTCGACCAGGTGCTGGAGCAGGCGGTCGTCGCGCGGCAGGCTCAGGCCGAACAGGAAGGCGCCGAAGACGGCATGCAGGTGCAGCCACTCGGTGACCATGGCGCAGGCGAACAGGCCGATCATGAGCGTCGCCAGCACCATCGGCGACGGCATGCCGCCCGGCGCATGCACGCGCAGCATGCGGGCAAGGAGCGGCTTGACGACGAGGAAAATGACAGCGATCAGCACCACCAGTCCCAGGCTGATGCGCACGAAGCCCCCCAGGCCCGCGCCCGAACTCGCGAAGGCGACCACCAGCGCGAGCAGCACCCAGGCCAGCGAGTCGACCACGCCGGCGGCACCGAGCGCCAGCTGGCCCACCGGCGTGCGCGTCATGTGGCGGTCCTTCAGGATGCGTGCGAGCACCGGGAAGGCCGTGATCGACAGCGCCACCCCGAGGAACAGCGCGAAGGGCCAGAAGGCCAGGCCCGCCGGGGCCAGCGTCGGGTGCAGCACCGGCGCGATCGCCAGGCCCAGCACCATCGGCAGCAGCATGCTGCACACGCCGACCCAGCCGGCCGACTTGACCTGTGCCGCCATGCCGCTCGGCGACCGAAGCTCGGCGCCCACGACGAACATGAAGAGCACGATGCCGAGCGAGGCCAGCGACGACAGGCCCTGCAGCGAGGCCGGCGGAAACAGCTGCGCGTGCCATGCCGGGAAGATCGCCCCGAAGACGATCGGCCCGAGCAGGATGCCGGCCGTCATCTCGCCGATGACCATCGGCTGACCGAACGCGCGCAAGAGCAGGCCGCAGCCGCGGGCGACCACCAGGATCACGGTGAGCTGCAGGAGCAAGAGGGCGAGGGTCATGCGGGCATCCAGAATGGCGGCTTGAAGTATGTCGCATCGCTGGAGCCCGATGCGCGGCTCGGCCGCAGGGCCGGCACTGGCCGAAAGGGTGGTGCGGTGGCGGGCAGGGCACCGCACAATCGCTGGCGCAGGACGTCTGCAGTTCGAGGGATTTCGTTATGCGCCGTATCGCGGCACTCATCGGGCTGATGCTCGTGGCGGCCTGCGCTGCCGTCGTCACCGGGTCGGGCTTCGAGTCGCGCTTCGGCGCGGCCGACCCGGAACGCTTCGACGTGCGGGTCACGCAGCTCGATGCACCGTCCTACGAGGGCGTGATCCAGCCGATCCTCGACCGGCGCTGTGTCGTCTGCCATGCCTGCAACGACGCGCCCTGCCAGCTCAAGGCGACCAGCTGGGAAGGTCTGGCGCGCGGCGCCAGCAAGACGCCCGTGTACGACGCCACCCGCCTGCTGGCGGCCACGCCGAGCCGGCTCGGCGTCGACGCCGACAAGGCCTCCGAATGGCGCGAGCGCGACTTCTTCGCGGTGCTCAACGAGCACGCGCCCACCGTCGAGGCCAACCGGACGGCCGGCCTGATGCACCGCCTGCTGGCGCTCAAGCAGCAGCACCCCTTGCCTTCCGGCGTGGCGGCCGACGCCAGCCTGGACTTCTCGGGCGACCGTGAAGCCAGCTGCCCTGTCGGTACGCAGATCGATGCCTACGAACGCACCACGCCGCTCGGCGGCATGCCCTTCGGCTTGCCGGGCCTGGCCGCCGACGAGTACCGATCGCTCACACACTGGCTCGAACTCGGCGCGCCCGCCAGCGCCGCGCGGGCGCCGACACCGCTCGCGCTGCAGCGCGTGGCGCAGTGGGAGCTGTTCTTCAACGGCGAGGCGTTGAAGCAGCAGCTGTTCAGCCGCTACGCCTACGAGCATCTCTTCCTCGCGCATCTGTACTTCGACGACGACGCCGATCGCCAGTACTTCAAGCTGGTGCGCTCGGCCACGCCGCCGGGGCAGCCCGTGCAGCTGGTGCGCAGTCGCCGGCCGGTCGACGACCCCGGCGTGGCGCGCGTGTACTACCGGCTGGTGCCCGAGCGCGAAACCATCGTCGCGAAGACGCACCTTCCCTACGCGCTCGGCGCCGACCGCATGGCGCGCTGGCGTTCGCTGTTTCTCGATGCGCCCTACCGCGTCGACCAGTTGCCGGGCTACAGCGCAGCCACCGCGGCCAACCCCTTCGCGACCTTCGCGGCGCTGCCGGTCGGCGCGCGCTATCGCTTCATGCTCGACGAGGCGGAGTTCACCATCATGGGCTTCGTCAAGGGCCCGGTCTGCCGCGGTCAGATGGCGGTCGACGTGATCCGCGACCGCTTCTGGGTCAGCTTCCTGGCGCCGACCGAGCGCTACGACGCGGCGATGGCCGATCTGCTGTCGCGCGACGCCAACCTGCTGCGCCTGCCCACCGGCAGCAGCAACACCGACGTGCTGATCCCGTGGCTGCACTACGCGCGCCTGGAGAACGCCTACCTGAAGGCCCGCACCGACTTCTATGCCGGCGAGCTGCGCGGCCCGGAGAATCTCGACCTGCGCCTGCTGTGGGATGGCGAGGGCCGCAACGCCAACGCCGCGCTCACCGTGTTCCGCCACTACGACAGCGCGAGCGTGGTGAAGGGCTTCGTCGGCGACACGCCCGAGACGGCCTGGGTCATCGGCTACCCGCTGCTCGAACGCATCCACTACCTGCTGGTCGCGAACTTCGACGTGTACGGCAACCTGGGGCACCAGCTCAACTCGCGGCTCTACATGGACTTCCTCCGCATGGAAGGCGAGTTCAATTTCATCGCGCTGCTGCCGCAGGCGCAGCGCACGGCAGTGCGCGACCGCTGGTACCGCGGCGACAGCCTCGGCACGCGCGAGCAGGTCTACGGCGGCGCGGCCACCACGCTCGATGTCGAGAGCGGCATCCGCTTCCGGACGGCGGACGTCAAGCAGGAGCTGCTCGACCAGATGAAGGCGCGGCTCGCACCGGTGCTCGGCGGCGGGCTTGCGCTGAACCGGGACGCGCCGCCGGCCTTGCGCGAACTCGCCGCGCTGCGCGGTGCGGCGTTGCAGTGGCTGCCGGAGTCGTCGGTGCTCGTCGTGGACACGCCGGGTGCGGCGCCGGCCACCTTCAACCTGCTGCGCAACACGGCGCACGGCAGCGTGTCGCACCTGCTCGGCGAACGCCGGGAACTGCGGCCCGACGAAGACACGGTGACCGTGACGCCCGGCCTGGTGGGCAGCTACCCGAACGCCTTCTTCCGTGCGACGACCGCGCAGCTGCCGGCAATGACCGAGGCCATCCGCGGGCTGCGTTCAGATGCGGACTACACCGCCTTCGTCGAGCGCTGGGGCGTGCGACGCACCAGCCCGAGCTTCTGGGCCGTGAGCGACGCGGTGCACGAGCGCTACGCGCGCGATCAGCCCTTGAGCGCCGGGGTGCTGGACTTCAATCGGCTGGAGAACCGCTGAACGCCGAGATGGGTTCCTAGAATCTTTGCATGTCGAACCCCGAGCCGCTTGCCCCACCCTCGTCGCCACTGCCGGCGCCACCGCGCCGCCGCGGCACGGGCCAGGTGACGATCCGCGATGTGGCCCGGATGGCCGGCGTTGCGCCCATGACCGTTTCGCGTGCGCTGAACAAGCCCGACCAGGTCTCCGCGCAGGTGCGGCTTCGCATCCGGGACGCCATCAAAGCGAGCGGCTACGTGCCCAACCTGACCGCGGGCGCGCTGTCGTCCGGCCAGAGCCGTCTCATTGCCGCCGTGGTGCCGACGATCTCCACGCTGACCCTGCATCCGATGTTGCAGGCCCTCGGCGATGCCCTGGAGGCCAACGGCTACCAGCTGTTGCTCGGACAGACCGGCTACGACAACGCACGGCGCGATGCGCTGTTGGAGACCATCCTGGGTCGACGGCCAGGCGGCATCGTGCTGACCGGTGTGCTCGAGGATGCGGCGTGGTCCGAGCGGTTGCGCGCCAGCGGTGTCCCCATCGTGGAAACCTGGGACCTGACGCCCACACCGCTCGACATGCTCGTCGGCTTTTCGCATGCGGCCATGGCCCGGGAAGTCGTGCGTTACTTCCACGGACGGGGCTATCGGCGCCTGGCGCTGTTCGGCGGCGACGACACGCGCTCGCGGTTGCGCAGCGAGGCCTTCTGCGACGAAGCGGCCCGCCTGGGGCTGCATCCGCCGGTCACCCATGCGGTGAAGGCGCCGGCGACCTTGATGGATGGGCGTACCGGATTGGCCTCCGTGCTCGCGGGCACGCCCGAGGTTGATGCGGTCTTCTGCAGCTCCGACCTCGTCGCCTTGGGCGTTCTGGCGGAGGCGAGGGTGCGAGGGCTCGCGGTGCCGGCACGCATGGCCGTGATGGGGTGCGGCGATCTTCCGTTCGGGAGCGACCTCGAGCCGTCGCTGAGCACCGTGCATGTCGACGGCGAAGCGATCGGCCGAACGGCGGCCGGCATGTTGATGGCGCTGATCGAAGGGCGCGCGGAGGCTGTGAAATCAGTCGACGTCGGCTTTTCGATCGCGCAGCGCGGCACCAGCTGATCGGGGGCCCTCCCCAGGGATAACCATGAGGATTCGCGGATTGACGCCCCAAATGGTACCGATACCATTCTTGGCTCGTATCCAACAAGAACTCGGAGACAGCCATGCACCTCTCTCTCAACCGGCGTGCTTTTGCGGCAATGCTGGGCACCGCCATGCTTCCGGCCGCCGTCTGGGCACAGGGAGAGCCGTGGCCTTCCAAACCGGTGCGGTTGATCGTTCCGACCCCGCCCGGCGGCGCCACGGACCGGCTGGCGCGCCTGTTGGCCGTCGAGCTTGGAAAGGCTTTCGGCCAGCCCTTCGTGGTCGACAACCGCGGTGGGGCCGGGGGCTCGCTCGGCACCGCGGTGGTCGCCAAGGCACCGGCCGACGGCTACACGCTGCTGTTCACCGGCGTGTTCAACACGATCAACCCCGGCCTGTACCCGAAGCTGCCCTACGACTATGTGAGCGATTTCGTTCACATCGCGCCCATGACCCAGGGGCCGAACATCCTGGTCGCCAAACCCGACTTCGAGGCCAGCACCGTGGCGCAGCTGGTGGCGCTGGCCAAAAAGAAACCATCGGGCATCGACTTCGGCAGCGGCGGCAACGGCACCTCGGGGCACCTCACGATGGAGATCTTCCAGCGCCTGGCCGGCATCCGGATGAATCACGTCGCCTACAAGGGCACCGCACCCGCCTTGCAGGATGTGCTCGCGGGTGTCGTGCCGCTGATGGCGATCAACCAGGACACGGCCATCCCGCACATCCAGGGTGGCAAGCTCAAGGCCATGGCCGTGACGAGTCGCCAGCGCAATCCGGTGTTTCCGGCCGTGCCGACCTTCGTCGAGGCCGGCTTCGCCGAGCTCGTGGTGACGTCGTGGGCCGGCCTGGATGCGCCGAAAGGCACGCCGTCGGCCATCGTCGAACGGCTGCACGACGCCACCCTCAAGGCCGTTCAGTCCAAGGATGTGCAGGACCGGCTGAGTGCCGAGGGATGGATCCCCTTTGCCACCACCTCCCAGGCCGACTTCGACAAGTTCGTGCGGGCGGAAACCACCCGGTGGCTTCGCACGATCAAGGATGCAGGAATCCAGATTGAGTGACACCCAGACCCTTTCGATCGGTGAATTCGGGCTGGCCTCCGGCGTCTGCCTGCCGGCGGTATCCGTGGCTTACGCCAGCTATGGCCAGCTGGCTGCCGACGGCCGCAATGCGATCCTCGTCACCCATGGCTACACCGCGAGCCATCAGATGCTCGCGCACGGCGACGGCGTGGCGGAAGGCTCGTGGGCACCGTTGATCGGCCCTGGCAAGCCGCTGGACACGGACCGCTACTTCATCGTGTGCTCGAACGTGCTCGGTTCGTGCTACGGCACGACCGGCCCGGCCAGCATCGATCCGTGCACCGGCGCGCCCTACGGGCCGGACTTTCCCGATGTGTGCTTTGCAGACATCGTCAACGTCCAGCGCGAACTGCTCGAGCGACTCGGCGTGCGCCACCTGCGCGCGGTCGTCGGTCCGTCCCTCGGTGGCTTCCAGGCCTTGCAGTGGGCACTGGACCATCCCGGATGGGTCGATGCGATCGGTGTCGTCGTGTCGGCGCCCTACCTGCCCCCGAACCCGCTCATGAATCTGCCGTCGCTGCAAGCCGAGATGCAGGCCGACCCCATGTGGAACGCCGGGCGATTCCATGCGGGCGGCGGTATGCCGCAGACGATGAAGCGTCTGCGGCGGGCCACGCTGCAGGCATATGGGATGGATGCGGTCCTGGCGGCGCAAGGGATGACTCCGCGCGAACGCGATCAGCGCATGGACCGGATGGCGGCTGCGTGGGCGGCCGAGTTCGATCCGCACTCGCTGATCGTGCTGCTCAAGGCCGCGCTGGGGTTCGATGTCAGGCCGCGGCTCGAAGGCCTGCGTGCCGACGTGCTGTACGTGGTCGCCAACAGCGATCAGCTCTTCCCACCCGATCCGGCGGTGCGTGCGGCCCTGGCTGCAGCAAGCCGACCGCAGGCCTTGCGCTACGTGGAAATGGACACGGCCTTCGGGCACCAGGCGTCCGGGCCGGCGCATGCGCTGTGGGGCCATGCGCTGCGCGATCTGTTGGGTGATCGCTAGCGGATCAGCCCCAGAGCCGATGCTGCAGGACCAGCGCGCCGAGCGCGCCGGCCAGTGCGAGCGGCATCGCCACCGCGCCGACGCGCAGGAACTGCCAGGCCGTCACGTTCTCGCCTTCGCGCCGGATCGCGACCAGCCACAGCAGCGTGGCGAGCGAGCCGGTGAGCGACAGGTTCGGCCCCAGGTCGATGCCGATCGCCACCGCGCTGCGGATCAGCGGCGAGGCATCGGCACTCGCCAGCACCGAACCGGCGATCAGACCGGCTGGCAGGTTGTTCATCAGGTTGCACAGCAGGGCGACGAGCGCGCCGCTGCCGAGGGCGGTGCCAGCCGGCGCGGCGCTGGCAGCATCGCGCAGCGCGTGGCTCAGCAAGGGGATCAGGCCCGAATGCACCAGCCCTTCGACCAGCACGAAGAGGCCGGCGACCAGCGCCAGCACGCTCCACGACACGCCGCGCAGGAGCGGCCACGGCGCGCTGCGTTCGCGCAGCAGCACGCCGATGCAGGCCAGCGCACTGGCGCCGAGCGTCATCGCGCCGAGCGGGCCGTCGAGCGCCGACGTGACGACCAGCACCACCGCGACGATCGCGATGCCCCCGCCCGCCCAACGGCCGCCGGTGGACAGCACGGGCTGTTCGATGTCGCGTGCGATCGGCGCGGCCAGCGCGTCGCGCTGCAGCCAGCGCAGCACCGCGTAGGTGACGACGATCGACGCCACCGAAGCCAGCGCGAACTGTGCGATCCACGTGCCCAGCGGCGGCAGGTGCGCGCCGAAGATCACGAGGTTGGCCGGGTTCGAGATCGGCAGCACGAAGCTCGCGGCGTTGGCGATGAAGGCGCAGGCCAGCAGGTAGGGCAGGGGCCTGGCGCCGGCCTTCTTCGCCGCCGCGTAGACGGCCGGCGTGAGCACCACGGCGGTGGCGTCGTTCGACATGAAGACCGTCACCACCACGCCGATGGCGTACACGCCGAAGAAGAGCCGTGGCGCCGAGCCGCGCGCGTGCTGCACCGCGCGTGCCGCGAGAAAGTCGAACAGCCCCTCGCGCCGCGCGAGCTCCGAGATCAGCATCATCCCGGCGAGGAAGAGGTACACGTCGAGGCCCTTGCCGACCGCGTGCAGCGCCTCGCGCCACGGCAGCAGCTGCGCCGCGACCAGCAGCAGTGCGCCGGCCACCGCCCACACCGCCTCCGGCCAGCGGCCGGGCCGAAGGATGACGGCGGCGGTAGCGAGTGCGGCGATGGCCCAGGTCGCGAGGTGGGCCGGGGGGATGGCGGTGAAGGTCATGCGGGGGGATGCTGAAGGCGTTGCCAGCCGATCACCGGCCAGTCGCTGCGGGCCTGGTCGGTGTCGCCACCGTAGACCACGCTGCCGCCTTCCAGCGCATCGGGGAAGGCCGCCGCGAAGCCGCGGAGGCCACGAAAGTAATCGGCATTGACCGTTGCGCCGGCCTTGATCTCCACGGCACGGAACTTCCGGCCAGAGGGAATCAGCAGGTCGATCTCGTTGCCGGTCGCATCGCGAAAGAAATACATCTCGGCCGATTCGCCCTGGTTGAAGCGGGTCTTCAGGGCTTCCATGATCACCAGGTTCTCGAACAGGCTGCCGAGCAGCGGGTCGCGCGCCACCTGGTCGGCGCTGCGCAAGCCGAGCAGCCAGCAGGCCAGCCCGACGTCGTGGAAGTACAGCTTGGGGCTCTTCACGAGTCGCTTCGAGGTGTTGGTGAACCAGGGCGGCAGCACGTGCACGATGTAGCTGGTCTGGAGCAGGTCGAGCCAGGCGCGCGCGGTGGCGTGCGAGACGCCGGCGTCGTTGCCCAGGCTCGTGAGGTTCACGAGCTGGCCCACGCGCCCGGCGCACAGGCGCACGAAGCGTTCGAAGCGCTGCAGGTCGTGCACCGCGGCGAGCTGGCGCAGGTCGCGCTCCACATAGGTCGTGAAGTAGTCGCCGAGCGCCTGCGACGGGTCGAGGCCGCGGTCATGGATGCGCGGGTAGAAGCCCGTGAGCAGCGTTTGCGCCAACGGCGGCACCGGATGCAGCCGCGCCACCTCGGCCAGGGAGAACGGCAGCAGGCGCAGCACCGCGGTGCGGCCGGCCAGCGACTGGCTCACCTGGGACATGAGTTCGAACTGCTGGCTGCCCGTCAGGATGAAGCGGCCTGGTGTCGGGTCGGCGTCGACCATCGCCTGAAGGTAGGAGGGCAGCTGCGGCGCGCGCTGGATCTCGTCGACGATGGCGCCGCCTTCGATGCCCTTGAGGAAGCCGCGCGGATCTTCTTCGGCGAAGCGCCGCGTGTCGGGGTCTTCCAGCGTGACGTAAGGCTTGTCGGGGAAGAGGCTGCGGCACAGCGTGGTCTTGCCGCTCTGGCGCGGCCCGGTGAGTGTCAGGACCGGGTATCGGCGTGCCAGTTCGGCGGCAAGGGGTGCGATGTCACGAGGGACCATGGCGCCATTTTAGGGAAGCCGTGCAAATTGAAGAAATTTTCTTGCATTTGCAGACATCGGCACTGCGCTGGATGTCAGGTCTTCGACGCCTTCCGGTTCACCAGCAGGATACCCACGCCCACTCCGAGCAGCGCGAGCACGAGCTGCAGCGTGAGCGGCTCCTTGAGCAACACCACGCCGAAGACCAGCGCGAACAGCGGTGTGAGGAAGGTGAACGACGAGATGCGCGTGGCCGGGTAGTGCCGCACCAGCCACATCCACGCCAGGTAGGTGGCGAAGGCGCCGATGACGGTCTGCAGCGCGATGGAGAACCAGGCGTAGCCCGAGTACGACCAGCCGCGCTGCTCGCCGAGCAGCAGCGACATCAGGGGCGAGGCCGCGGCGGTGACGGCGATTTGATAGAAGAGCGCCTTCTCGGCGGTGGCCGTCGCCATTTTCGTGGTGCGCAGCGCCAACGTGGTCAGGCCCCACAGCAGGCCGGCCAGCAGCGCGAGGGCATCACCGCGCAGCTGCGTCGAGCCGGCCGGGTGCGTGAAGCTTTCGCTGAAGGCGAAGACCACGCCCGCGAAGGCCAGCGCGAGGCCGAGCCACTGCACGCCGCGCAGCTTTTCGGAGGGCACGAAGCGCGGCAGCAGCAGTGCCACGGTGAAGGGTGCGCAATAGAGAAAAACGGTGAGCCGCGACGCGCTTGTGTACTGCAGCCCGGTGTAGATGCAGAGGAACTCCGCCGCGAAAAGCACGCCGACCAGCAGCCCGCTCGCGAGCGTGCCGTCGCGCTCGAACAGCTTCACGCCGCGCGCCAGGCACCACAGCATCAGCAGCACCACCGCGCCGGTCATGCGGATGGTGGCCTGCCACATCGGCGGCACCTCGACGACCGTCGTCTTGATCAGGATCTGCTGCAGGCCCCAGAAGGCGCAGCACGTGACGAGGATGGCGGTGGCGCGGGGGTCGAGGTGGGTCTTGCGGTCGGTCATCGGCTCTGGTGGGTTCTCTCGGTCTGTGGATCTATTGGTGATGAAGGAAATGACCGGTTGAATAGCATTGGGCTTGGGCCGTACATGTGCAATCGTCATTTGAACTGGTAGGTCCTGAGCTATTTTGGTAACCAGATTTGATGATGCTAACCGCCTCTTGTTGGACCATTGTGGCGCAGCTGGCTGCTAATGTGGCGGCGGGCAACGAAGGATGAGTATGTCAAATCTTACGATTGCATTTGCAGCGGGCACAGGCGGAGTTGCGCCAAGCTTGATTCATCTTGCGCAGGGATTTATTGCTTTAAATCCGGATGTGCCTGGAGTGTTTTATTTTTTTGGTGTATTGATATTCTTTTTTCTCGGGGCATTGGTGGCTTTTTTCTTTGCGGAAACTAGTGCAAAAAAGGCATTCTTTTTAGGTATAGGATTGCCGGCCTTGGTTGCTACTGCCCAAACAAAAGGGCTTCCTAAAGTTGTTGCAGAGCTTGTGCCCTCGGCTCATGCGCAAGCCGTAACGCAGGTTATTAAGGCTCCCCCACAAAAAAAGGGGCAGACGATTAATTTTAAAGCGTCTTCGGATTGCAAAGGGTGTGAATTGTGGTTTGCGAACTCAAGTGGGGAAATAATTGCAAAGGAAATCTCCACTTCTTCATCCGGAAGTTGGCAGCCTGTGGCGGTGCCCGCCGGCGCAGCTGCTATCGGCGTTGCGGATCCGAAGTCTAATTTCAAGCTTGTTCCGGTTCCCCTGTCGGCTGATAATTCATCGGTGACATTGGAGTTTGATCGGAAATACAGTCCGCTAAAGGATCTTCGTCGCGGCTTGGGTGATTACGATATAAAATCATACGATCCATCGATTAATTTCGCTCAGTAGCAATCGCCTCCGTACGTAATTCGATGCATATCTGGCCGCTTCTATTTTTGGCGGCCGCGCAACCTAGAATTAGAGGCGGCTACTGATCCTTTTGTTTTGAGGTCAACATGTGGCCTCTTGCCCTAGGCCGGGGAGCCTCACCCGGTTCCGTAGTTAGATTGTCATTGGCGACACTATTAGATGATTGGTTATTAAAGCGCTTGGCGATGGCCGTGAGCTGTGCCTCCAGGAATTCCAGGAACATGCCCATCGCGACTGTCGTGGTCTGGCCGCTGCGCTGGTACAGGCAGTCGTGCGACCAGGCGCCGATGTCGGCCAGGCCTTGCCATGTCAGCGTGCCCGCGGCCACGTCCTCGACGACGTTCTCGGGGATCAGGAAGCCGATGCCCACGCCGCTGCGCACCAGGCGCCGCACCATCGCCACCGAGCTGGTCTCGACCAGCGGCCGCGCCTTGCGGTGTTCGCGGTGGTCGATCTGGTCGACCATGGCGCGCAACTCGGTGTCGGGCGTCATGAGGATCAGCGGGTGGTCCAGGCAGTCGCGCAGCCTTGGCGCGCGACCCAGCTGCGTGAGCGCGTGGCCGGGCGGCGTGATGAGGCCGAGCTGCTGCGCAAAACCACGCACTTCTTCCACGCCCGGCGGGGGCTTGCGGCGCAGGCAGAAGCCGATGTCGGCCTCGCCGGCAGCCACCCACTTGAGGATGTTCTCGCCGCTGCCCGAGCGCACGCTGTAGGTCACGCCAGGGTAGCGTTGCATCGCGATCTCGATGACGTCGGGCACCAGCTGCTCGGCCGACGAGTGCGACACCGCCAGGCTGATGTGGCCGCGCCGCAGCGCGCGCAGGTCTTCGACGTGCGACAGGGCGCTGTCGAAGTCGCGCTGGCTGCGGCGCACCGCCGCCACCATGATCTCCCCCGCGCTGGTCAGCTGCATGCCGCGCGGCAGCCGGTCGAACAGCGGGGTGCCGACCTGCTCTTCGAGGTTGAGGATCTGCTGGTGCACGGCGGCGGCGGTGAGGTGCAGCGACTCGGCCGCCTTGCGGATGGAACCGCGCCGCGCGACCTCGTCGAAACAGCGAAAGGATTGGGAAATGGCGGCCATCCGCGGACTGTACGGAATTTGCGAACGCGTCGTTCAAAACAATCAGGTTTTCCAGACGCGAACAAGCGCCTAGATTCCGCTCCAGCGACAGGCCGCAATCATGCGGCCCGACCCACCAGGAGCTCGAATTGACCACCACCGTCGACCAAATCACCCAGCGCCGCCGCGGCGTCGGACTCATCGCGCACGACCCGGCGGCTTCGGCCGGGGGCTACACGCTGATCGCGCCGCAGACGGCCGACGGCCACGTCTACCTCGTCGGCATGGACGGCGAGGTGGTGCACCACTGGAAGATGCCGCTGCGCGCCGGCCGCCACGCGGTGATCCTGCCGAACGGCAACCTGGGCTACAACGGCAACCACGCGAATTCGCCCGACCTTTACCCGGCCTGGTCGATGTGGCACGGCGGCGATTTCTCCGAGGTCACGCCCGAGGGCGAGGTCGTCTGGCACCACGAAGACCCGACCCACCACCACGACGCGAAGTGGCTGGCCAACGGCCACCTGCTCTACGCCGCCTGCGCGCCGGTGCCGGCCGGCTTCGCCGACCGCGTGCCGGGCGGCACGGCGCACGGCCCCGATGAACAGATGGTTGGCGACGTGATCCGCGAAGTGAACCGTGCGGGCGAGCTGGTCTGGGAATGGACGTCGTGGGAGCACCTGAAGCCGGAGGACTTTCCGATCCATCCCGGCTTCGGCCGCTACCACTGGCCGCTGGTCAACGGCCTCGACGTCGACGCCGAAGGCCGCGTGCTGATGAGCCTGCGCACGACAGCCGGCATCATCGGCGTCGACAAGGCGACCGGCGACGTGAAACTGCACATCCCGCCGAGCGTGGTGTCGCACCAGCATGCGCCGATGGCGCTGGCCAATGGCCACATCCTGGCCTTCGACAACGGCAACTTCCGCACCGGCGCGCACGTCGCGTTCTCGCGCGTCGTCGAGATCGACCCGAAGACCCAGGCGGTCGTCTGGTCGTACGCCGACGAGATGGTCAACGCCTTCTACACGGCCTTCATGGGCAATGCACAGCGCCTGTGGAACGGCAACACGCACATCACCGAGTCGGCCACCGGCCGTCTGTTCGAAGTGAACCCCGAAGGCGAGGTGGTGTGGGAATACATCCTGCCGTGGTTCGCCGAATACCCCGATGCGGCGGCCCGCAAGACCGGCCCCGGCCGGCTGAACAGCGTGTTCCAGACCTGGCGCTACCAGGCGGCGCAGCTGCCGTGGTTGCGTGCCTGAAGCGCGGCCCTTCGATCCGATTCACGAACAGTCACCGAGCACCCCCATGTCCACACCCGCGCTTTCCATGACCTCCACGCGCCGTCACTTCGCCGCGCTCGCGTTCCTGCTGGCCACGCCCCTCGCCGCCTTCGCGCAGCCGGCCGCCTGGCCCGCCGAGCCCATCACGGCCGTCGTGCCGTTCTCCGCGGGCGGCAGCGTCGACGTGGCTGCGCGCCTCCTCATGCCCAAGCTGGCCGAGCGGCTCAAGCAGACCATCGTGATCGAGAACACCGTCGGCGCGTCCGGCACCATCGCGACGCAGCGGGTGATTCGCGCGAAGGCCGACGGCACCACGATGCTCTTCGGCGTCGCCAGCCCGGTCAGCGTGGCGCCGCTGGTGTCGCCGAACGTCTACAAGTACGACGCGCTGAAGGAGCTCACGCCGGTCGTCCCGGTGGCGGCGTCGCCCTTCGTGCTGGTGGGCCGGCCCGACCTGCCGGCGCGCACCGCGGCCGACCTGGTCAAGCTCATCCGCAGCCAGCCGGGCAAGCTCAACTTCGGCACCGACGGCGTCGGCACCGGCCTGCACGTGACGGCCGAGATGATCAAGCAGCAGGCCGGGCTGGACATGGTGCACGTGCCCTACAAGTCGGGGCCGCAGGTGCTGACCGAACTGGCCGGCGGGCAGATCGACCTGGCAGTGCTCCCGGTCGCGCTGGTGCAGGCCTTCATCCGCGACGGCAAGGTCCGCGGCTACGGCGTGACCTCGCGCCAGCGCTGGGCCACGCTGCCCGACGTGCCGAGCCTGTCGGAGACGGCCGAGTTCAAGACGCTCGACGTCGAATCGTGGCAAGGCCTGCTGGTGCCGGCCAAGACCGACCCGGCGATCGTCGAGCGCATCGCCCGCGAGATGACGGCGGTGCTGGCCGATCCCGACACCGTGCGGCGCCTTGCCGACGCTGGCTTCAAGCCGATGAACATGACGCCCGCGCAGTTCGCGACCTACCTGGCCGACGAGCGGCGCGACCTGGCGCGCATCGTCGCGGCGGCGGGGATCAAGGTCGAGTAAGCCGCTGCCCGGCGTGCAGCACGAACGGTGTCACGCGCCGGAGAATGCAGCCCATGAACGACATTCCGCGCATCGACATCGCCGCCCTTTCGTCCGACGACCCGGCCGCGCGCCGTGCGATCGCCGCGCAGATCGGCCAGGCCTGCCGCGAGGTCGGCTTCTTCGTGATCACCGGCCACGGCGTGCCGGTGTCGCTGATCGACGCCACCTTTGCCGAGAGCGCACGGCTTTTCGCGCAGCCGGCCGAGGTCAAGCGCGCCATGTCGATCGACCGACTCGGCAGCAACCGCGGCTACGTCGGCCTCGGCGTCGAGGCGCTCGACGAGACCACGGCGGCGGACCACAAGGAAGCCTTCAACCTGATCTGGACCGACGGCGCGACCCGGCCCGACAACGTGTGGCCCGACCTGCCCGGCTTTCGCGACACGGTGCAGCGCTACTTCGATGGCGTGCTCGCGGTCGGCGCGCGGCTGCACCAGGCTTTCGCGCTGGACCTCGACCTGCCCGAGGACTTCTTCGCCGACAAGATCGATCGCCCGCTCGCCACGCTGCGCCTGCTGCACTACCCCGTGCCCGCGCAGGCGGTGCCCGAAGGCCAGATCGGCGCCGGCACGCACACCGACTACGGCAACGTCACCCTGCTCGCGACCGACGGCGTGGCCGGCCTGCAGGTGCAACGGCGCGACGGCGTGTGGCTCGATGCGCCGGCGCTGCACGGCGCCTTCATCTGCAACATCGGCGACTGCCTGATGCGCTGGACCAACGACCTCTACGTGTCGACGCCGCACCGCGTGCTCGAGCCCGCGGCGGAGCGCTATTCGATCGCGCTGTTCGTCGACCCGAACCCCGATGCGCTGGTCAGCGCGATTCCGTCGTGCGTGCCCGCCGGCGAATCGCCGCGCTACGCGCCGATCACGACGCACGACTACCTGCAGCAGCGCTTCGCGGCGACCTACGGCAAAAGCTAGAGCGGGTGCTCCGTGTAGAAGCGCCCGCCGTGGAACAGCAACGGCGAGGCGCCCGGCGTGTGCGAGCAGCGCTCCACCTCGCCCACGAAGATCACATGGTCGCCTTCGTCGTAGCGGCTGCGGTTGAAGCACTCGAAGCTGGCCGCGGCGCCGGCGAGCACCGGGGCGCCGCCGATGCCTTCGGTGAAGGCGACGTCCTGCCAGCGGTCGTCGCGCTTCTTCGCGAAGCGCTCGGCCAGCGCCTTCTGGTTGGCCGCGAGGATGTTGATGGCGTAGTGCGAGCCCGCGCTCAACGTCGGCATCGAACCCGCGCTCAGCGCCAGGCTCCACAGCACCAGTGGCGGGCTCAGCGACACCGAGTTGAACGAGTTGGCCGTGAGTCCGACCAGCGAGCCGTCGGCCGCGCGCGCGGTGACGATGGTCACGCCGGTGGCGAACATGCCGAGCGCCTGGCGGAACTCGTCGGCCGAGAAAGAGGGCGGCTGCGCCTGGACGGGAACGGTCACGGGGGAAGGGCGGAAGGAGAGGGAAGACCTATTCTGGCCGATGCGCCGCGCCCGCTCTGTCGCGCGGGCTATCCGAAGAACCAGTAGCAGACCGCGATGGCCGCGACCACGCCCGCGAACTCGGCCGCCAACGCGCAGGCCACCGCATGCCGCGCGCGCTGAATGCCGACCGTGCCGAAGTACACGGCCAGCACATAGAAGGTGGTCTCGGTGCTGCCCTGGATGGTGGCCGCGGCCAGCGCCGGAAAGCTGTCGACGCCCTGGCTCTTCATGGTCTCGATCAGCATCGCGCGCGCGGCGCTGCCGGAGAAGGGCTTGACCAGCGCCGTCGGCAGGGCGTCGACGAAGCGGGTGTCCCAGCCGGTCTGCACCACGGCCCAGCGAATGCCGTCGAGCGCGATGTCCAGCGCGCCCGATGCACGCAGCACGCCGATGGCACAGAGCATCGCGACCAGGTAGGGCAGCAGGTTCTTCGCGACATCGAAACCTTCCTTGGCGCCCTCGATGAAGCGCTCGTACACCGGCACGCGGCGCAGCGCGCCGATCACCAGGAAGGCGATCACCAGCCCGAAGAGCACGAGGTTGCCCAGCAGCGACGACAGGGCGGCCAGCGCCGCGGAAGAGAGCGTCGCCAGCAGCGCCATGAAGCCGCCCAGCAGCAGCGCGCCGGGCAACAGGTAGGCGAGCACGACCGGGTCCCACAGCTTCAGACGCTGCACCAGCGCCACCGACAGCAGGCCGACCAGCGTCGACGCGCTGGTCGCCAGCAGGATCGGCAGGAAGACGAGCGTCGGGTCGGCCGCGCCCTGCTGCGCGCGGTACATGAAGATGGTCACCGGCAGCAGCGTGAGCGACGACGCATTGAGCACCAGGAACAGGATCTGCGCGTTGCTCGCGGCGCTCGGGTGCGGATTGAGCGTCTGCAGCTCGCGCATCGCCTTCAGGCCGATGGGGGTGGCGGCGTTGTCCAGCCCCAGCGCGTTGGCGGCGAAGTTCATGGTGATGAGGCCGAGCGCCGGGTGGCCCGCCGGCACCTCGGGCATCAGCCGGCGGAACAGCGGGCCGAGCAACCGCGCCAGCCACGCGACCAGACCGGCCGCTTCGGCGATGCGCAGAAGGCCGAGCCACAGGGTCAGCGTGCCAAAGAGCAGCACCATCACCTCGACCGCCAGCCTGGCCATGGCGAACAGGCTTTCGACCATGGCCGCGAAGACCGTGGGGTCGCCGCCGATCAGCCAGCGGGCCAGCCCCGCGACCGCTGCGACGAGGAAGAAGCCGAGCCACAGGCCGTTGAGCATCAGGCGACCTCGATCAGCAGGTCGGGGCGGAAGCCGTCCTGCTCGCCCTTGGCCGCGTAGCCCAGCGGATTGGCGATCACGCGGCAGCCGTCCTTCACGTAGTCGAAGGCGCAGTGCAGGTGGCCGTGCAGCCACAGGTCGGCCTGCGGCAGCAGGTGGTCGAGGCTGTTGCAGAACCCGGCGGTGCCGGGTCGCAGGCCGTAGCGCGGGTCGGCACTGGCCAGCGTCGGCGCGAAGTGGGTGACGACGACGGTCGTGCCGTCGAAGGGCTGGGCCAGCGCTTCGGTCAGCCAGGCCTCACAAGTGAGTGCATGCTCTCGCATCTGCGCTGCCATGAAAGGGTGTCCACCGCGCGTGGTGGCTGCTTTCTGCAGGTAGAAGTCGGCGGCGCGCATGGCCTTGCCGCGCTTCTTGAGCCGCTCGCCCAGGTCGTCGGTCGGCGCGACCAGCGCGTCGAAATCGGCCCACAGCGTGGTGCCGATGAAGCGCACGCCGCCGTGCACCACGGTTTCGCGCTCCAGCCAGACGATGCCGAGTTCGTCGCAGAGCGTGCGCAACCGCGCGTGGGTGACGTCGAAATCGGTCGCGTCGTACTCGTGGTTGCCGGGCACGTAGAACACCGGCGCCGGCCAGCCGTGGCGCGGGGAGAAGCGGCCGAGGCCGAAATCCGTGTCTTCCAGTCGGGAGCCGGTCTGGTAGGAGCCGAGGTCGCCGGCCAGCACCAGCAGATCGGCGCCCGGCGCGGGCGCGATGCGCAGGCGGGGGTGCGACTCCAGGTGCAGGTCGGAGAGCAGCTGAAGCTTCATTGGGGCTCAGTCTAGGCGAATGCGGTTATGTGCAAGGCGCATGAAGTCGGGCTGGAAAGACTAGGGATAACCCTTAATCTACGGTCTAGTCCAAACACCAGCGCGGGATCAGGCCGCGCAAACATCATGTTCAGTCTGTTCGCCAACATCGCCCGATTCTTCCGCACCACCGCCGACGAAACCCCCGCCAGCCCCGCATCGCTCCTGATGGAGAGCGCCGACCTCCGCGCCGGCCACGACGCCCATGACGCGCAAGACCTGCGCGTGGCAGCGAGCGCCTGGCTGCGCGTGGTGCGCTGAAGCCCGCCGACCCGATCGATCACGGCGGCATCGCCGTCCCCGGGGCGGGTTGCCCCAGCAGCGAGCGCGCGAAAGCGGCCGCTGCCGAACGAACCAGCGCCGCGCGCAGCCATTCGTGCGCATGTCCGTGCTGCGCCCGCCGATGCCAGACCGCGTCCACGTGGACCAGCGGCTGGTCGAACGGCAGATCGCGCAGCACCAGTTGCTCGTCGATGCCGGTCACCCGCACGAAGTGCCGCGGCAGGACCGTGAGCAGGTCCGAGTTCGCCACCACGCGGCCGGCCGTGAAGAACTGATTCACCGTGACCGCGATGCGGCGCTCCCGCCCGAGGGCGGCCAGCGTCTGGTCGATGAAGCCGTAGGGCCGCCCCGAGAAGCTCACCAGCAGGTGGCGTGCCGCGCAGTAGTCGTCGAGCGTCAGCGGCCGGTCCGCCAGCGGATGGCCGCGCCGCATCACGCACACGTACTGCCCCACATAGAGCCGCTGCGCCTCGAAGGGCACCGCCACGCCCGACTGGCCACGCGCGGTCAGGCCGGCGATCACGGCGGGGAAGTAGCCGATGGCCATGTCCGCTTCCTCGTTCTCGAGCAGCTGGCGCGGGTCGCGCGTGGTCAGCGGCACGACCCGCACCGAGATCGCCGGCGCTTCGGCCTGCATGATCTGGACGAGCCCGGGGATCAGCTCGGCCGCGGTGGCGTCGGCCATCGCCAGCACGAAGGTGGTGTCGGCCACGGCGGCGTCGAATTCGCTGGGCGCCAGGGTGTGCTGGAGCTGCTGAAGGGCGTCGCGCACGGTCGGCCACAGGGCCAGCGCACGGGGCGTCGGCTCCACGCCGGCGCCGGAACGGCGCACCAGCTCGTCGCCCAGCACCTCGCGCAGCCGCCGCAGCGCATTGCTCACGGCAGGCTGGGTCAACGACAGGTTGCGGGCGGCGCGGGTCAGGTTGCGCTCGGCCATGACCTCGTCGAAAACGCGCAGCAGGTTGAGGTCCAGCGTGCGAAAGTTGACGTTCATCATCCTGGTGAATGATAAACATCAGAAAGATAAAGTGGCGCAACACTAGGGTAACCCCTAATATTCGTTCCATCGGCTTCGGCCATTCACCCCTTGGAGGGAATTCTCATGACCAGCTTTGTCCACGTCGAACAACCCGCGGCTCATCCGGGCGTCGCCCGCGCCGAAGCCGTTTTTGACCATCTCCGCACCTCGGGCAACTTTAACGGTTCGCGCGGCCTCGCGGCCCTGCTCCTCGCCGCCGTCGTCTCGGCCATGCTCGTCGTTGCCGACAAGCTGGTGTCGAACCTGAACGAAGGCGGCCTGCTCGCCGCCTGGCTGGTGATGTGGGGCGTGGCGTTCGTCGCCCTGGCCTTCTTCGCCGACACGGCCCGCACCCTGGCCGTCCGCGCCACCGCCGGCTGGACCGCCTACGCCGCCCGCCGCCACGCTGCGCAAGCCGATGCACGCTTCCTGGCCTACGCCAAGTACGACCAGCGCATCATGAACGACATCCAGGCTGCCGTGACCCGTCACGAAGCCGCAGCCGGCGCCCCGGCCGCCGTGCCGGCCCAGCTGGCCCGCGCCATGATGGCCCAGCGTTCGGCCGACGTGAAGGTGCCGACGCTGTACGAAGCCATGCGTCGCGTGAACCTCGGCAAGTACTACTGAGCCCTGCGCCGAGCGCAAAGAAAAAGCCGCCCTCGGGCGGCTTTTTTCATGGGCGCGCGAAGCGCCCTTTGCGTGTTCAGGCAGCGAGCCGTTGCTCGATCGCGGCCTTGGTTTCCGGCAGCTCCTTGGGCAGGTGGTGCGCCAGCTGCTCGAACAGCTCGGTGTGCAGTTTCAGTTCGGCCTGCCAGGCCGCCTTGTCGATGCTGGTCACCGTGTCGAACTGGGCGGCGCTGAAGTCCAGCCCGGTCCAGTTGAGGTCCTCGTAGCGCGGGCTCACGCCGGTGACGTGCGCGACGCCGTCGCCGCCCTGGCCCTCGATGCGGTCGATCATCCACTTGAGCACGCGCATGTTCTCGCCGTAGCCCGGCCAGACGAACTTGCCGTCCGCGCCCTTGCGGAACCAGTTGGTCGTGTAGATCTTCGGCAACGCGGCGCCCGAGGCCTCCAGCTTCTTGCCCAGGTCGAGCCAGTGCTGGAAGTAGTCGCTCATGTTGTAGCCCATGAAGGGCAGCATGGCGAAGGGGTCGCGGCGCACCACGCCGGCTTGGCCGGTGGCGGCGGCGGTGGTTTCCGAACCCATCGTGGCCGCCATGTAGACGCCTTCGGTCCAGTTGCGCGCTTCGGTCACCAGCGGCACGGTGGTCGAGCGGCGGCCGCCGAAGATGAAGGCATCGATCTTCACGCCCTTCGGGTCGTCCCAGGCGTCGTCGAGCGCCGGGTTGTTGGTCGCGGCCACGGTGAAGCGGGCGTTGGGGTGCGCGGCGGGCTTGAGCTTGCCGCCCACGCCGTCAGCCTTGGCGCTGTCCGGCGTCCAGTCCTTGCCCTGCCAGTCGATGAGGTGCGCGGGCAGTGCCTTGCCTTCTGCGTCCTGCTCCATGCCTTCCCACCACACGTCGCCGTCATCGGTCAGCGCGACGTTGGTGAAAATCACGTCCTTGTCCAGGCTGCGCATGCAGTTCGGGTTGGTCGTGTAGTTGGTGCCGGGCGCGACGCCGAAGTAGCCCGCTTCCGGGTTGATGGCGCGCAGCGAGCCGTCGGCCTGCGGCTTGATCCAGGCGATGTCGTCGCCGATGGTCGTGACCTTCCAGCCCTCGAAGCCGGCCGGCGGGACCAGCATCGAGAAATTGGTCTTGCCGCAGGCGCTCGGGAAGGCGGCCGCCACGTGATACTTCTTGCCTTCGGGGTTGGTCACGCCCAGGATCAGCATGTGCTCGGCCAGCCAGCCTTCGTCGCGGCCCATGGTCGAGGCGATGCGCAGCGCGAAGCACTTCTTGCCCAAGAGCGCGTTGCCGCCGTAGCCCGAACCGTAGCTCCAGATTTCGCGGGTTTCCGGGTAGTGGACGATGTACTTGGTGGTGTTGCAGGGCCAGGACACATCCTTCTGGCCGGCTTCCAGCGGCGCGCCCACGGTGTGCACGCAGGGCACGAACTCGCCGTCGGTGCCCAGCACGTCGTACACGGCTTGGCCCATGCGCGTCATGATCTTCATGTTCACCGCGACGTACGCGCTGTCGGACAGTTCGATGCCGATGTGCGCGATCGGCGAGCCCAGCGGACCCATCGAGAAGGGCACGACGTACATCGTGCGGCCCTTCATGCAACCGTCGAAAAGAGGCTGCAAGGTCGCACGCATCTCGGCCGGTGCCATCCAGTTGTTGGTCGGGCCGGCGTCTTCCTTTCGGGCCGAGCAGATGTAGGTGCGGTCTTCGACCCGCGCCACGTCGACCGGGTCGGAATTGGCGAGGAAGGAGTCGGGCCGCTTGGCCGGATTCAGCTTCTTGAAGGTGCCGGCGTCGACCAGTTGCTGGCAGAGGCGGTCGTACTCTTCGGTGCTGCCGTCGCACCAGTAGACGCTGTCGGGCTTGCACAGGGCGGCCATCTCGGCCACCCAGGCGATCAGCTTGGCGTTCTTGACGTAGCTCGGTGCCTGAATCGGCAGGCCCTTCATCACGGGTGCGTTCATCGAAAGTCTCCAGGAGTTGAAAAATCGTCTTTTCGAGCGGGGCTCGGTGCCGGCGTGAGGGCCGCTTGAAAAAACGTTTTCGCTCTGTGCGGCTCGTGGGCCGCGTCGATGGAAGCGAGGCGCGACCGGGCTTCGGGCGCAGGTGAGGGCGTGAAATGACCGTCGCGAGCGGCCCGAGCTTGCGTCGATGACCGCAGCCGTACTCAGGTACGGCGAGGACCGCAGATGCGAGATCGGGCTGCGCAGCAGGTCAGTTCATGCCCTCAAGCCATGTAGATGGCGATGGAGGCTAGGAGCAGCATCAGCACAGCACCCACCAGCGGCAGCACGATCGGCATCAGGTGAACGACCGACTCGACGGCGTCTTTCTCGATCAGGGCGTCGTGGCCGGGCTCAACAGGCGTGGGGGTGGACATGAGTAGTTCCTTTGTATTCAAACCGGGGATTGCCTTCATTTTAGCCAACCGACCCGGTCGCCGTCCAAGGGCCTTCCCGGGGCAGGGGTCAATGCGACTGCTGCTCTTCCGCCTCGAAGCCCGCCTGCCGCAGGGCAGCCAGCACGGCGGCCAGATGCTCGCGCCCGCGCGTCTGCAGCACCAGTTCAATCTCCACGTTCTGCGCCGCCAGCATGGTGAAGGCCCGCTGGTGGTGCACTTCATCGATGTTGGCGCCCGCTTCGGCGACCGTGGTGGTGATGCGGGCCAGCATGCCCGGCACGTCGCGCGCACTCACGCGCAAGCGCGCGAGCCGGCCGGCCCGCACCATGCCGCGCTCGATGATGGCCGCCAGCAGCAGCGGGTCGATGTTGCCGCCCGACAGCACCAGCCCGACCTTCTTGCCCTGGAAGCGCGCCGGATGCCGGATCAGCGCCGCCAGCCCGGCCGCGCCGGCGCCCTCGACCAGCGTCTTTTCGATTTCCAGCAGCATCAGCACGGCCTGCTCGATGTCGCCTTCGTCGACCAGCAGCAGGTCGTCGACGTGCTTTTCGATGACTTCCCGCGTCAGCACGCCGGGCGTGCCGACCGCGATGCCTTCCGCGATGGTGCTGGTGCCCTGCACGTGGTGCGTGCCGTGCACGGCATTCACCATGGCCGGAAAGCGCGTGGTCTGCACGCCGATGATCTCGATGCCCGGCTTGCGCGCGCGCGCCGCGATCGCCATGCCGGCGATCAACCCGCCGCCGCCGACCGACACGACCAGCATGTCGAGATCAGGCACCGCATCGAGCATCTCCAGCGCGACCGTGCCCTGGCCGGCCATGATGGCTTCGTCGTCGTAGGGGTGCACGAAGGCCAGGCCGTCGCGCTCGGCCAGCTCGAAGGCGTGGGCGCGGGCGGCGTCCAGGGTGTCGCCGTGCAGCACCACCTCGGCGCCGAAGCTGCGGGTGCGCTCGATCTTCACGCCCGGCGTGAAGCGCGGCATCACGATGGTCGCCTTCATGCCCAGCCGTTGCGCGTGGTACGCCACGCCCTGGGCGTGGTTGCCGGCGGACATGGCCACCACCCCCCGGACGCCGCTTTCGCTGAGGTCGACCAGCTTGTTGCACGCGCCGCGCTCCTTGAACGAGGCGGTGAACTGCAGGTTCTCGAACTTGAGGAAAACCTGAGCGCCGACGATGTCCGAGAGCGTGCGCGACTCCACGCAGGGCGTCGCCAGCAGCTGGCCCTGCAGGCGCACCGCGGCGCGCTCGATGTCCTGGATTCCGATCATGCCTTGCATTGTGGAGGGATTTGCAACATCGGGAGATTTACCGATGCGCTGTCTTCCCCAACACAAAACTCTGCGTTATGGTCGCGCTGAGATTTCCCTTAGCCAGAGGTTGTCGAATGGTCAAGCGTGTCGGCGTCGATGCGGTGGTTGCTCCCTTGCGCGGGCAGGCACTGCCGTCGCCCGGACTCAAGGAAGCGCCCGTGCTCGAGCTCATGTGCTCGCACTTCGTGCTCACGCTCGCCGCCAAGCAAGGCCCGCGCTTCAATGTGCGGCGCGACCTGAACGGCCTGCTGTCGTTGACCGGCCGCCATCTCGTCTGGCCCATGCCGGTGCTGCAGCGCCTGCGCGAGTTCCTCGGCCGCCGCTGCGTCGGGAACGAAGTCTGGAAAGGCGTCGAGCATTTCGACGGCCGCACGCTGCTCGAGCGCCACGGCGTCTGGCGTGGCCCGTATGAAGAAGGCACGCTCTTCTTCTACCTCGACGAGTACGTGAAGGACCAGCCGAAGGACCTGCTGTCGGTGCTCTCGGTCACGCGCGACTGGCTGACGCATGCGCTGCGCAAGCAGTCGACGCTGGTCGAGAAGAACATCGACGCGCTCGCCGGCCTGCTGCAGCTCAACAAGGCCGAGCGCGCGCTGCTGCTCTACGGCACGCTGGCGCGCTACCAGCGCGACCTGCGCTCGCTGCTGGTCGAGTTCAAGGTCAACAACGCGCCCGAGGCCTATGCCGCCATCGCCGAGGTGGCCGGCGTCAGCGCCAGCGACGTGGGCGAGGCGCTGCGCGCCGGCTCGCGGCTCGAGCGCATCGGCCTGGTCGAGAACCTCATCTCCGAACACAACATCACCGACCTGGCCGACCTGATGAAGGTCAGCGAGAAGCTGCCGCCGGTGCTGATGCGCGAGTACCGCGACCACAACGAGCTGATGGCGGTGTTCACCCGGCCGTCGGCGAAGAGTGCGCTGAACGTCGACGACTTCTCCTTCGCCGCGGACGACACGCAGATGCTGATCACGCTGCTGCGCGCCGCCGTGCAGCGCAAGGAGCCCGGCGTCAACGTGCTGCTCTACGGCCCGCCCGGCACCGGCAAGACCGAGCTGGCCAAGGTGGTGGCGCAGGCTGCCGGCCTCGAATTGTTCGAGGTCGAGTACGCCGACCGCGACGGCAACTCGCTCTCGGGCCGCGACCGCTACCGCTCGCTGCAGATCGCGCAGGTCTTCCTCAAGGGCAGCGCGCAGGCCGCGCTGCTGTTCGACGAGGTCGAGGACGTGTTCCCGCCCATCAGCACCGAGGCGGCCCAGTTCATGTCGCGCGCCGAGCAGATGCCGTCGCCCGCCAGCGGCAGCGTGAGCGGCAAGGCCTGGGTCAACCAGATCCTGGAGTCGAACGCGGTGCCCACGCTGTGGGTCACGAACCGCATCGAGCAGATCGACCCGGCCTTCCGTCGCCGCTTCGCCTACCACCTCGAGCTCAAGTCGCCGCCGCCGGGCGCGCGCGAGCAACTGGTGCGCAAGACGCTCGAAGGCGTGACCGTGTCCGACGCCTTCACCGCCAAGCTGGCCGGTCGCAAGGGGCTGACGCCGGCGCAGATTCGCACCGCGGTGCGCTTCGCGCAACTGGCGAAGACCGACGACGCCTCGGTCGAAGGGCTCATCGAGCGGCAGCTGAAGAACGCCGACCTGGCGCTCGGCACCATCGATCGCCAGCATGGCGCGCGCCGTGCCGTCACCACTTACGACCTCGACATGCTCAACGTCGAAACGCGCTTCGAGGTGCCCCGCATCGTCGAGGCCCTGCGCGTGCGCGGCCACGGCACGCTGTGCTTCTACGGCGCGCCGGGCACCGGCAAGACCGCGCTGGCCGAGCACATCGCCAAGGCCATCGGCCGGCCGCTGATCGTCAAGCAGGCCAGCGACCTGATGAGCAAGTACGTCGGCGAGACCGAGCAGAACATGGCCGCCATGTTCAAGGAAGCCGAGGCCGAGAAGGCGGTGCTGCTGCTCGACGAGGCCGACTCCTTCCTGCAGGACCGGCGCGGCGCGCAGCGCACCTACGAGGTCACCGAGGTCAACGAGATGCTGCAGGGCATGGAGCGTTTCGGTGGCATCTTCGTGTGCACCACCAACCTGCTCGACCGGCTCGACCAGGCGGCGTTGCGGCGCTTCACCTTCAAGATCAAATTCATGCCGTTGACGGATGCGCAGCGCGAGCGCATGTTCGTGACCGAAGCGCTGGCGGGTGACGTGGTGCTCATGACGTCCGACCTGCGCCAGCGGCTGCAGCGCCTGCCGCAGCTGTGCCCGGGCGACTTCGCGGCGGTGAAGCGGCAGACCGACATCCTCGCGACCGAGTTCTCGGCGGCGGAGTTCCTCGACCAGCTCGAGGCCGAGCACCGCATCAAGCCCGAGGTCCGCGAATCGCGCGGCATGGGTTTTGTTCAATAGCTCGACGGCTGCGTAACTTGGTGCTGCAAGGACTCCATCGCGCGCTGTGGCGCTTGGCCGCCGCTGCATCGCTGGTGCTCGCAGGTTGCGGCGGCGGTGGTGGTGGCGGTGCCACTGAGGCATCGCCCGCGCCGGCGGATGGCAGCACTGCTGCGGCGATCGTGCCATCGGCCACCGTGGCCGACCGCTGTGCCGCGTCGAGCACCGGCACGCTCGACGACGAAAAGACCTGGGTGCGCAGCTGGATCGACGAGACCTACCTCTGGTACAGCGAGGTGCCCACCACGCTGCAGCCGGCCACCTACGCCACGCCGGTCGCCTACTTCGCCGACCTGAAGACGTCAGCGCTCACGCCATCGGGCCGTGCCAAGGACCGCTTCCACTTCAGCTACGACACCGGGCAGTACCGCAGCATCCTGCAGAGCACCGAATCGGGTTACGGCGTCGAGTTCGCCTACCTCGCCCGTACGCCGCCGCGGCAGATCCGCGTGGCCTACACCGAGCCCGGGTCGCCGGCGGCGCAGGCCGGCCTGGTGCGCGGCATGACCTTGCTCGCCATCGACGGCATCGACGCGGTCAACGCCGGCAGCCAGGTCGACGTGGACCGCCTCAACGCGGCGCTGGCGCCGTCGGCGAACGGGCAGGCCCACGCCTTCCAGCTGCGCGCGGCCGACGGCAGCGTGGCGACGGCGAATCTCACGTCGGCCAGCGTGCTGCGTTCGCCGGTGCAGGCGGTGCGCACCCTCCCCACGCCCACCGGCAACGTCGGCTACCTGCAGTTCAACGACCATGTGGAGAAGGCCGAGGTTCAGCTGGTCGACGCGGTGAACCAGTTGCAGGCAGCGGGCATCGCCGACCTGGTGCTCGACATGCGCTACAACGGCGGTGGCCTGCTGGCCGTCGCGAGCGAGCTGGCCACCATGGTGGCGCCGGCGGCGTCCACCCAGAGCGCGGCCTTCGAGCGCCTGGTCTTCAATGCGAAGAACCCGTTCCATCTGAGCGCGTCGCAGGCCACGCTGCCGTTCTACGCCACGGGGCGTGGGTTGACCGTTCCTGCCGGGCAGGCCCTGCCACGCTTGAGCCTGCCGCGCGTCACGGTGCTGACCGGCCCCGACACCTGTTCGGCCAGCGAATCGGTGGTCAACGGCCTGCGCGGCGTCGGCGTCACGGTCAATCTGATCGGTGGCGCCACCTGCGGCAAGCCCTACGGCTTCTATCCCGAGGACAACTGCGGCACCACCTACTTCGCGATCCAGTTCCAGGGCGTGAACGCGCAGGGCTTCGGCGACTACGGCGACGGGCTCACGCCCACCTGCACCGTGGCCGACGACTTCGACCACGCGCTCGGCGATGCGGCCGAGGCGCGGCTCGCGGCCGCGCTCACCTACCGTGCGACGGGCGTGTGCCCCGCAGCAACATCCTCCAAAGGATCGGGCGGCGGTCTGGAGAAGGCCGAACCGAGCGGCCTGCCGTACCTGAACCTCGACGCCCTGCGGACGAGCCGCATCGTGCGACCGGCCGATCTTCTGCGCTGAGGGCACCTTTGCTTCGCACGTCCGTGCGCACGCCGGTACCGGATCGTGCGCGACGCCCCGTAAAGGCGCAGGCTGATATGCAGAAATAGCGAAGCTGAATACTGAAGTCGGCTGTTGCCTCTCGGGCAGGCGTCAGAAGCGGTCGAAAAATGCCAAACTGGGCAGGCGTGGCATGCGTGTTGCTTTCAAGAGCCGCATGAATGTTCTCTTTGCATGCGCAAATCGCGTTTCCTCATACACAGAGGCAGCACCATGGGCGGCCTGATCGCATCCCCGCCGGCCATCGAGGCGACGGCACCGCTGCTCGAGATGCGCAACATCCACAAGACCTTCGGCAGCGTGGCCGCGCTGCGCGGGCTCGATGTCTCGATCGCCCCGGGCGAACTGGTCACGGTCGTGGGCCCCAGCGGCTGCGGCAAGAGCACGCTGTTCAACATGGTGGCTGGGCTGGACGAGCCCGATGCCGGCGGCGCGCTGCGCTTCGAGGGCCGTTCCGTCCATGCGAAGGAGCTGCTCGGCCGGGTGTCCTTCATGCCGCAGCGCGACCTGCTGCTGCCGTGGCGCACCGTGATCGACAACGCCATTCTCGCCATCGAGATCGAAGGCACGCCGCGTTCCGAGGCGCGTGCCCAGGCGCTGCGCATGCTGCCGGAGTTCGGCCTGGCCGGTTTCGAGAACCAGTATCCGCACCAGCTCTCGGGCGGCATGCGGCAGCGCGTGGCGCTGATGCGCACCTTCCTGTTCAAGCGCGACCTGATGCTGCTCGACGAGCCCTTCGGCGCGCTCGATGCACTGACCCGCACGCTGATGCAGCGCTGGCTGCTCGACGTCTGGCAGAAGCACCGCCGCACCATCCTTTTCATCACGCACGACGTGGACGAAGCCATCTTCCTGGGCGACCGCGTGCTGGTGATGACCGCACGCCCCGGCGCCGTGAAGCTGGTGCAGCCCATCGACCTGCCGCGTCCGCGCCGGCCCGAGCTGCTGACCGACCCGGAGTTCATCCGACTCAAGCGCGTGCTGCTCGAGGCCATCGAGGAAGAGAGCATGAAGTCCTTCCAGCTGGCCGACGCGCAGCCGGCCGCTGCCTGAGGCCCGCACGATGGCTTCCGTTCCCGCCGGCGTGGCCGTGGCGAGCCCGCCTGGCGCGCCCTCCGTGCGTCCCCGTCCCGCCAGCGCATGGGCGAGTGGCGCGGCCGCCTTCGCACGCGTGCTGCTGGTGCTGGTCATCCTCGGCGTGGCCTGGGAGGCGATCGTTGTCGTGCTGTCGATCAAGCCCCACTACCTGCCACGCCTGAGCCTCGTGCTGCAGGCCATCGCGGCCACGCCGCAGGCCTATGTCGACGGTTTCCTGCGCACGGCGGCCGAGGCCTTGCTGGGCTTCGTCGCCGGCGGGCTCTTCGGCGTCTTCGTGGGCTTGCTGTTCTTCCGCGTGCCCACGCTGCGCGACATGGTGTTCCCGATGTTCATCGTGTCGCAGACGATCCCCGTCATCGCCTTCGGTGCGCTGGTGGTGCTGTGGTTCGGCAACACGCTCATCGCCAAGGCGATCATCGCCTTCTACGTCACTTTCTTCCCGGTGACGGTGAACACGCTGCTGGGCCTGAAGTCGGTCGACCCGAAGCAGGAGTCGCTGATGCGCAGCTTCGGCGCGACGCGCGGCCAGCTGATGTGGCGCCTGCAGTTCCCCACGGCCCTGCCGCAGATCTTCGTCGCGCTGCGCCTTGCCGCATCGCTGAGCCTGGTCGGCGCCATCGTCGGCGAATGGTTCGGCGACACCACCGGCCTGGGCGTGCTGCTGCTGCAGGCCATGTTCAACGAGAACGCCGTGGGCCTCTGGGCGGCCTTGCTCATGTGCGCGCTGCTGGGCACGCTCTTCTACGGCATGGTGGCGCTGGTCGAACGGCGGCTGGTGTTCTGGGGGGCCGAGCAATGAGCGCCGTCGTCGCTACCAGCGCGCGTCGCCTCCCGCGCATTCCCGTGAGTGCGCAGCGCGGCGTGCTGGGTGCGTTGATCGTCGTCGCCGCCTGGGAAGGCATTGCGCGCGGCTTCCAGTTGCCCGCGTACACGCTGCCCGCGATCAGCCAGATCCTCGCGAGCATCTGGGCGCAGCGCCAGGTGCTTGGCGGTGCCGCCGCCACCACCATCGCCGAAGCGCTCATGGGCTATGCGCTCGGCGCGCTCATCGGCATCGGCGGGGCCCTGTGGGTCACGATGATGCCGCGCGTGCGCCGCGTCGTCGTGCCTGCCGCCACCGCCTTCAACTCGGTGCCGGTGATCGCCTGGTCGCCGCTGGTGTTGCTGTGGTTCGGCATGGGCATGACATCGAAGGTCGTGATGGTGGCACTGGCCATCGCGTTCACGCTGTTCCTGAGTGCGCTGTCCGGGCTCGACCGGGTCGACCGCCGCAGCGTCGACCTGATGCGCAGCTTCGGTGCCGGGCGCCTCGCCATCCTGTGGCGGCTGCGCCTGCCGACCGCGCTTCCATTGATCTTCGCGGGTCTGCGCGTGGCCACCGCGCGCAGCGTGCTGGTCGCGGTCATCACCGAGATGCTGGGCGCCAACAAGGGGCTCGGCCTGCTGATCTACCAGGCGGTGGTGCAGGTCGACTTCGTCCAGGTGTGGGGCGCGGTGTTCGTGGCATCGGCCGCAAGCCTGGTGTTCTTCGGCCTTGTCAGCCTGGCCGAGCGCCGGCTGGTCTTCTGGAAATAGACATGACACGACAGATGCACCTGGGCCTCTTCCTGCTGGGAACGGGCAGCCACACGGCCGGTTGGCGCTATCCCGGCGCCATCGACAGCTTCCAGGACTTCGCCGCCATCCAGAAGATCGGCGCCACGGCGGAGCGAGGGCGCTTCGACCTGATCTTCATGGGTGACAACCTCAACGCCGACCTCACGGCGCACCCGTCGTACACGCTGCGGCTGGAGCCACTGACGATGCTGGCTGCGCTGTCGACATCGACGAAGCACATCGGTCTGGGCGCGACGGTTTCCACCACCTACAGCGACCCCTTCAGCGTGGCGCGCATGTTCGCGTCGCTCGACCACATCAGCGGCGGGCGTGCCGCGTGGAACGCGGTCACCACGTCCAACCCGGCGGTCGGCGCCAACTTCGGCACCGTTCACCCCGACCACGCGCGCCGCTACGAGATGGCTGGCGAGTTCCTCGACGTGGTCAAGGGATTGTGGGACTGCTGGGACGACGACGCCATCGTGGCCGACAAAGCCACGGGCCTGTACATCGATCCGGCCAAAGTGCGCGCGCTCGACCACGACGGTCCTTTCTTCAAGGTCAAGGGCCCGGTCAACATCGGCCGCGCGCCGCAGGGCCATCCGGTGGTCTTGCAGGCCGGCGGCTCCGAGCCGGGTGTGAACCTCGCCGCACGCACGGCCGACGTGGTGTTCTCGGTGGTGCAGGATTTGGAAGAAGCCAAAGCCGCCTACGCATCGCTCAAGAACCGCCTGCCGCTGTTCGGCCGCACTGCCGAGCAGGTGACGGTGCTGCCCGGCGTGATGCCAGTGGTCGGCCGCACCGACCGCGAAGCGCGCGACAGGCTCAATGCGCTGCAGGCCTTCATCGGCGGCGGCAACGCGCTGGGCGTGCTGTCGGAGCGTTTCGGCTACGACTTCTCGACCTGCGACCTCGACGGTCCGATCCCCGAACTGCCGGCCGCCGACACGTACCACAGCTTCACGCGGGTGCTGCTGGCCAAGGCGCGGCGCGAGCAGATGAGCCTGCGCGACCTCTACAGCCTCACGGCTGCCGCGCGCGGCCACTGGGTGCTGTGCGGATCGCCCGAGACCATCGCCGACACGCTGCAGCAGTGGTTCGAGGAAGGCGCGGCCGACGGTTTCAACATCATGCCGCCGTACTTCCACGAAGGCTTCGACGACTTCGTCGACCTGGTGGTGCCGATCCTGCAGGAGCGCGGGCTGTTCCGGCGCGAATACACCGGCCCCACGTTGCGCGATCACTTCGGGCTCGAACGGCCCGCCGTCGTGCGGCGCTGAAGCGAACCGGCTTCAGCCCGCGCTCGGCAACGGCGTGAAGCCCATTGTGCGCGCCCGGTAGTGCAGGCCGCCGTCCTGCACGATCAGGAACAGCGCGCGCCGGTTGCCGCCGTTGTGGTGCGAGTGCGCCGCACCGGGCGGCGTGACCATGGTGGTCCAGCGCTGCCAGTGGCCTGCCTTGCCGTCGACCATCGAATGGCAGTCGTCGCCGTCGACGATCAACGTGATCGCCGCGGCGTTGTGCCGGTGCGCCGACTGGCTTTCACCCGGCGGCAGCGTGTTGAGCGACAGCGTCAGGAACCGGTGGATGTTGTGCGTGTGTTCGAGCGTGTCGCTCGAGAAGATCAGCGCGCGCCCCGACGTGGTCGGCTCGGGCTCGGCGTCGTACAGCTGGGTGAGCTGATGGCGGATTTCGGCCGCGGGATAGTGCACTGCGAGCGTGCTTGGCGCAGCCGCTGCGCGCAGTTCACCGAAGACCATCAGCGGTTCGTCGTTCACCAGCCAGAGCACGGCGTCTTCGCGCGCTCGGTGCACGGCATGTGCGCCGCCGGGAAAGAAGACCACGTCGCCGGCCAACCAGTCGATGCGCTCAGCGGGCGTGCCCGCATCGGTCGCGGCGATGTCGGTGCGACCCGCGCCCGCGATCACGTAGCCGATGGTTCCGCTCGCGGCACCGACGCGCGCATCGAGCATCTCGCCCGCCGCGATGCGGGCATAGCGCGCCAGCATCAGCGGCGTGGTGGCGGGGCGTTCGCTGCCGAGTGCCGCCGACTGGTCGCAATCGATGAAGCCGGTCGGTGTGCCCGGTGCCATCGCACGCGCCGCTTCGTCCGAAAAGCTGTGCGGCGGCACCTCCGACAGGCGGATGTTGAAGGCGTTGGCCGAGTTGAAGTAGCGCCCCCGCGCCTGCGCCGCCGTGGCCGGCGTCGCCTGGCGCTGCGGCCCCATCAGCGCCATGCGGACTTTGCTCAAGGGCGGCGGTCCGCGGCGGAAATCGATGCCAAAAAGCTGCCGTCGAAGGCCACTTGCGTGTCGATCGGCTTGGTCAGCACCTTGTTGGCCAGCAGGAAGTCCTGCGCGCTCTTGATGGCCGGCTGGTCGATGAAGAACAGGCCTTCGGTTTTGGCCTTGCCCGCGGTCATGAGCCGGTAGGCTTCGGTCAGCATCGACTCCTGCTGCACGCGGTTGAGCGTCGGCGCGATCTTCATCACGATGTCCACGGCTTCCTTCGGGTTGGCCGCGGCATCGCGCCAGCCCTTGATCGAGGCACGCAGGAAAGCCTTCACCAGCTCCGGCTTGTCCTTGGCGGTGTCCTTCGACACGATCAGCGTGTCGCGCGGGAAGGTGATGCCGCTTTCTTCCGCAGTGAAGAAGCGCAGGTTGTCGTTGCCCATGCGGTCGCGCACGGTCCACAGCTCGTTGTAGTAGGTGGCGGTGGCCACGTCGGTGTCGCCGTTGATGAAGGGCGTCATGCTGACCTGCTGCGGCTGGATGTCGACCTTGCTCTTGTCGATGCCGGCCTTGGCCAGCATGCCGAACAGCACGTAGTTTGCGCCGGTGAACCAGGTCGTGACCTTCTTGCCTTCGAAGTCCTTGAGCGTCTTGATCGGACCGTCCTTGCGCGTCACGAAGACGAAGGGCGTGATCTGGTGTGCCACGCCGATCGAGACGATCGGCAGGCCCTTGTCGACGCCCGCCATCACGCTGTCGGTGCCGCCCGACAGGCCGAAGGTGTCGGCTCCCGTGGCCACCAGGTTTTCGGTCAGGAGGTTGGGGCCGCCGGGGTTGATCGTGAGGTCGATGCCCTCGTCCTTGTAGTAGCCCTTGGCCTGGGCGTAGTAGAAGCCGGCGAACTGCGTCTGCGTCAGCCACTTCAGGCGCAGGCTGGCCTTGACGGGCTCCTTGGTCTGCGCCTGCAGCAACGGGCTCAGCGTGGCGAACGTGACCGCGAGGGCCAGGGTGCTCAGGAAATGACGCGTCTTCATGGTCGACCTTTCGGGGGGGGAGGGTTGGAAATTGGAGTGGGGCGGGATGCAGGGCGACGTTCAGTCGTCGTACGGCGGCATCGACGGCGGCGTGTCGCGCACCAGCCGGCGCATCAGCGCGGGCCATTCGCGCTCGCCGGCGATCAGGATGTCGCCGTGCTGTTCCCAGAACTGGCGCGCAGCGTGTTCGCACACGGCGTGCGGCGGCACGACCATCGGCCCGGCGCTCGTCGCGGCGGCCTGCATCTGCAGCTGGATGCGCGCGGCGCGCTCGAAGTAATAGAGCAGCATGAAGGCCTCGGGCGCGGTGCGGCCGACGGTCAGCACGCCGTGGTTGCGCATCAGCATCACCGGGTGCGTGCCGAAGTCACGGACCAGGCGCGATTGCTCGTCGAGGTCGATCGCCACGCCCTCGTAGTCATGGAAGGCCTGGCGCCGGTAGAAGCGCATCGCGAACTGCGACAGCGGCAGCAGACCTTCCGCTTGGGCCGACACCGCGACGCTCGCGTCGGAATGGGTGTGCACCACGCAGACCGCGTCGTGCCGGCTCTGGTGGATCGCGCCGTGGATCACGAAGCCGGCGGCGTTGACCGCGTAGGGCGTGTCTTCGAGCTTGTTGCCGTGCACGTCGATGCGCACCAGGCTCGACGCCGTGATCTCCTCGAACAGCAGGCCGTAGGGGTTCAGCAGGAACTCGCCCGGCCGCCCCGGCACGCGCATCGAGATGTGGTTGTAGATCATGTCGTCCAGGCCGAGCTGGGCGATCAGGCGGTAGCAGGCGGCCAGCGCCACGCGCGCTTCCCATTCGCTGTCGTCGATGTGGGGGGCTTTCATGGGTCTTGGGTGGCGCTCAGGCCGCCAGTTCGATCAGCAGGTCGGCCAGCACGCGCGCGCCGGCGGCCAGGTCGGCGGGCTCGGCCGACTCGGCTTCGTTGTGGGTGATGCCCAGGTGGCAGGGCACGAAGAGCATGGCCGAGGGCGCGACCGCATGCAGGTAGCGCGCGTCGTGGCCGGCGGCCGAGGCCAGGTCGCGGTGGGCGATGCCCAACCGGTCGGCCACCGCACGCGCCTGCGCGCGCAGCGTTTCTGGGAAGTGCAGCGAATCGGCGGCCGAGAGACGGTGCACGCGCACGCTGCACGGCCCCTGGTGCGCCTCGCAGATCGGTGCGACGCTTGCGCTCAGGGCCCGCAGCGTGTCCGAATCGGGATGGCGCAGGTCGATCGAAAAGACCACCTTGCTGGCCACCACCGAGGGCGCGTTCGGCAGTACCTCGAAGCGGCCGACGGTGAACTTCACGATGTCCTCGGCGTCGTGCATCCCGGCGGCGAGTGCCTGCACCATTGCCGTGGCGGCCAGCAATGCGTCCTTGCGCTCGTGGCGCTGCGAGGTGCCCGCATGTGCGGCCTCGCCCTCGACCTCGACGCGGAAGGTGTGCTTGCCCTGGATGCCGGTGACGATGCCCACGGGGAAGCCTTCGCGCTCCAGCACCGGGCCCTGTTCGATGTGCGCCTCGACATACGCATGCACCGGGCCGCCGAGCGGCCGCAGCGGGATGTGCGCGAGCCGCGTGGCCACGTCCTTCAACGCATCGCCGACGCTGATGCCCGCGGCATCGACCTCGGCGATCGTTTCGTCCAGCGTGCGATCACCGGCGAACACGGCCGAGCCCATCATGCCGGGCGCGAAGCGCGAGCCTTCCTCGTTCATCCAGGCGACGATCTCGATCGGATGCACCGGCACCACGCCCGCTTCGCGGATCGCCTGCACCGCCTCGAAGGCCGCGAGCACACCGTACACGCCGTCGAAGCGGCCGCCGGTGGGCTGGCTGTCGAGGTGCGAGCCGCTGAGCACTGGCGCGGCGCCCGGGTCGCTGCCTTCCATGCGAAGGAACAGGTTGCCCACCGCGTCGCGGCGGGTGGCCAGGCCCAGTGCCTCGCCCCAGCGCACCAGTTCGGCCTGCGCTGCCGCGTCTTCCGCCGACAGCGCCTGCCGGTTGACGCCGCCCGCTGCGGTCGCGCCGAAGCGGGCCATGTCGACATGGCGCTGCCACAGCCGCGGTTCGCTGACAAAGGAAGAGGGGCGCTCGGACATCGGCGAATCGGTCACGCGGTCTTCATGATCTCGGCGGGCACCGAGCGCGGATCGCGCGGCAGGTATTTGCCCTGCTCGACGGTCGCGAGGAAGTCCGAGACGAACTGGTTGAACAGCGCCGGCTCGTCGAGGTTGAGCGTGTGGCCGGTCTTGGGCAGCACCAGCAGGCCGCTCGCGGGGATGGTCTTCTTCAGGAAGATGCCAGGCTGCAGACAGTGGTCGTCCTCGTCGCCGACGATGACCAGTGTGGGCACGGGCATCGCCCTGAGTTCGGCTTCGAGGTCATAGATGGAAGGCCGGCGCGCCTGCACGCCCTGCATGGTGCGCGCCGAGCCGATGGCTGAATGCTCGCTGAGCTGGGTCGCAAATTCCTGCCAGCCGCGCGGGTCCTTCACCTGGAAGACGATGCGCGAAGCGGCCGTCGAATAGATCCTGGCGAACTCGACGGAGCCGATCTCCTCGAACTTGCGCGCCACTTCGAGCGACACGTTGCGGAAGTAGTCCTCCAGCGATTTCTCGGCGCCGTAGCCGGCACCTGCGACCACCAGCGACAGCGCGCGCCCCGCGTAGCGCAGGCCGAAGTGCAGCGTCGCGAAGCCGCCCATCGACAGGCCGACGATGTGCGCCTTGTCGATGCCCAGGCCGGTCATGACGTCGGCGATGTCGTCGGTGGCGATGGCTTGCGAATAGCGCTCGACGTCATCGGGCACGTCCGACGGCGGGTAGCCGCGTGCGCAGAAGGCGATGCAGCGGTAGCGGCGCGTGAAGTAGCGCATCTGCGGTTCCCAGCTGCGGATGTCGCCGCCGAACTCGTGCACGAACACGATCGGCGTGCCGCTGCCGGCTTCTTCGTAGTACAGGCGGGTGCCGTCACGGGCGGTGAGGTGGGGCATGTCGCGTCCTCAGAAGAGCTTGTCAGAAACGGGCAGCGTGCGTGCGCGTTCGACCATGGCGGGCAGCAGCTCGCAGAAGCGGTTCGCCCATGCTTCAGGCACCGTGAGGCTCACCTTGACGAAGCGTTCGCCGAAGCGTTTCGTGTGGTAGGTGCCCTGGCGGATCATGATGCCCTCGGCCTGATAGGCCTGGACCAACGCCTCGGGCCGGATGCCCGCGTCGACTGTCTCGATCACCAGCAGGTTGGCGTGCGACGGGTACACCGGAATGTGCAGGCCGGGGATGCCGTCCACCGCGTGCTTCACCGCGGCCTGGTTGGCACGCAGGCGGCGCAGCGTGTCGGGGAACCAGTCGGCCTTGCTCTTGAGGCCCGCGATGGCGGCCCGCTGCGACAGCACGTTGCTGCCCAGGTTGTTCGGCGGCGCGGTCGCGATGCGCTCGATGATGTCCGCGTTGGCCAGCACCGCGCCCAGTCGCATGCCAGCGAGGCCCAGCCATTTTGAAAAGCTGTACGTGACGATGGCCTTCTCGGGATAGAAGTTGAAGGCCGGTGCGAAGCCTTCGGCGAACTGCGAGTAGGTCGCGTCGTGGATCAGGTACGCGTCGACCGAGCGCGCGATCTCGCAGATCTCCGCAATCTCGTCGGCGGTATGGCAGGTGCCCAGCGGGTTGTTCGGGTCGACCAGGTAGATGACGCGGGTCTTCGGCCCGACGGCGGCACGCAGCTGCGCGCCCGTGAGCTTGTAGCCCTGCTCGGCGCTGTAGATCGGCAGCTCGATCACGTTCGAACCTGCCTTGCGCGCGAAGTGCATCGGCCAGGCCCAGCTCGGGTCGGTGGTGACGAAGTCGGTGCCGGGCTCGCAGATGTTGCTGCACACGTTGTAGAGCGCCTCGACCGCGCCGTCGGTCACGAAGGCCGACGCGCCCGGCACGCCCGCGTCCTCGACGATCAGGCGGCGCAGTTCCTCGAACCCGGCCGGCGGCGCGTACGCGTGGTAGCTGCCGTCCTTGAGAGCGGCCACGACGGCATCGATCACCGACGGATGTGGCTCGAAGTGGTTGGTGTTCTGGCCCAGCCACATCAGACCGGGGGTGTTGCACAGCCGGTCGAAGTACGCGTTGCGCTGCTCGAAGGGGCGGGGGGTGGGCGTGGAAGTCATTGCACTGCTCAAAGCAGAAGCTGTGCCATGTATTTCCAACGCTTTTCGCAGGGCGTCCGTACGGCTCGGCGCGTCTTTGCGCACTTGCGGTGCCCGGTGCCTGTGCGTGGTGCATGCAAAAAGCGTGTTTTCGTATTTAGCGGTGCAAGGCGAGCATGGCGAGGCGATCGATGCCGAGCCCTTCCTGTGTGAGGCATCGCTGCATCGGCGCCCTGGCCAATGGCATGAATACTGCTTCGACGTTGTCGTATATGGACACAACAACGACCCGAGGCCGCATGAAGACAACCCGCAAGACGCCCGCACCGCCACCGGTTGCCACCACACCGCGCGACCGCGCACGCGAGAAGTCGGTGACGTTGGCCGACGAACTGCAGGAGACGCTCGAAGGCCTCATCGTGAGCGGTGCGCTCAAGCCCGGCAGCCGGCTCGATGAGGCCGAGCTGGTCGAGCGCTTCCAGGTCTCGCGCACGCCGCTGCGCGAGGCGCTCAAGGCGCTCGCCGGCAACGGCCTGGTCGAGATGCGCGGCCACCAGGGCGCCTGCGTCGCAACCCTCTCGCTGCCGGTGCTCATCGAGATGTTCCAGATGATGTCGGTGATGGAAGGCCTCTGCGCCAAGTACGCGGCGCGCCGCGCCACGCCGGCCCAGCGCGCGCAGATGAAGCGCATCCACGAGCGCCTCAGCGAACTGCTGGTGATCGCCGACCACGAGAGCTTCTACGAGGTCAACCGCGAATTCCACGACGCGTTGTACGACGCGTCGAACACCCGCTACCTGGCCGAGCAGACCCGCACGCTGCGCAAGCGCGTGGGCGTGTATCGCCGGCACGTCACCTTTCAGCCCGGCCGCATGGCCGCGACCATCGGCGAGCACCTGGCCATCATTGAAGCCATCGAACGAAACGACGCCGACGCCGCCTTCGCCGCGGCGGTCGACCACGTGACGCTGCTGCAGGACGACATGGTCGACCTCATCGCGGCCATCTCGGCCCACATCCCCGGCGCGGCCTGACGGCGGCGCTCCTCTTTCATCATCCGATCCGAGCATCCCCATGATCACCCTCGACCTCAAAGGGCAGACCGCCCTCATCACCGGCGCTTCCAAAGGCATCGGCCTCGCGGCCGCCCAGGCCTTCGCCGAAGCTGGCTGCCACCTGCACCTGGCAGCCCGCGACGGTGCCGCGCTCGAGGTGGCTCGCGCCGAGATCACCGCAGCGCACGGCGTGCGCGTGACCATCCACCCGATGGACCTGGCCGCGCCGGGCGCCATGCGCCAGCTCGACGAGGCCGTGGGCGATGTCGACATCCTCATCAACAATGCCGGCGACATCCCGGCCGGCCCGATCGAGTCGCTCGATTTCGAGGTGGTGCGCCGCGGCTTCGCGCTCAAGGTGCTGGGCTACATGGAACTCACGCAACTGGTGTATGCGCGCATGAAGCGCATGGGCCACGGCGTCATCGTCAACGACATCGGCAACTCCGGCGAGAACTGGGACGCCAACTACATCGCCGGATCGACCGGCAACGCCGCCGTCATGGCCTTCACCAAGGCGCTCGGCGGTGTGAGCCTGGACGACGGCATCCGTGTTGTCGGCGTGAACCCCGGCCCCGTGTCGACCGACCGCATGGTCAAGCTGATGAAGCGCCGCGCGCACGACATGCACGGCGACGAGTCGCGCTGGAAGGAACTCTTCGTGCAGTACCCCGGCGGTCGCCCGGCGGAAGCGAAAGAGGTGGCCGAGCTGATGCTCTTCCTGGCCTCCTCGCACGCCGCCTACATCACCGGCACGATCGTCACCATCGACGGCGGCATCGCCGCACGCGGCTCGATCATCAAGACGAGCAAGAAGGCGCTGGAGATGGAAGCGGCGCTGCGCGCCAAAGCCGATGCCTAGGAACGCCTAGGCGCCCGCCGACACCCGCAGCACATCGCTCCCATAGGCCTCGAGCTTCTTGGTGCCGATGCCGCTGATGCCTTGCAGGTCTTCCAGCGTGGTGGGGGCGCGCTCGGCAATGGCGGCGAGCGTCGCGTCGTGGAAGATCACGTAGGCCGGCAGGTTGTGCTCGCGCGCCACCTCGCCGCGCCAGGCCTTGAGGGCCTCGAAGCGCTTCTGTGCGTCCGTGTCCAGCGTGGCTGCTGCCGGTGACGGTGCGCCGCGCACCGCACGTTCGCGCCGTGGCTTGCGCTCGGCGGGCGACGACACCGATTCGCGCAGGCGCACCGTGGTCTCGCCCTTGAGCACCGCGCGCGAGCCGTCGGTCAGCTGCAGCGTGTTGAAGGCTTCCGAATTGACCGCCAGCGCGCCGGTCGCGATCAGCTGGCGCAGCACGCCGCGCAGCTGCACCTCGCTGAATTCCGCGCCCAGGCCGAAGGTGCTGATGCGCTCGTGCCCGAACTGCTTGACCTTCTCGGTCGCCTTGCCGCGCAGGATGTCCATGATGTGGCCGGCGCCGAAGCTGATGCCGCTGTGCTGGTTCACGCGGTAGATCGTGCTGAGCAGCTTGCGTGCGGCATCGGTGCCGTCCCAGACCTGCGGCGGGTTCAGGCAGTTGTCGCAATTGCCACAGGGCGTCGACGCCTCGCCGAAGTAGCCCAGCAGCCGCACGCGCCGGCAGTCGCTCGCCTCGGCCAGCGACAGCAGCGCGTCGAGCTTGCCGCGCATCACCTGCTTGAATTCTTCGCCGGCGGGGCTCTCGTCGATCATGCGGCGCTGGTTCACCACGTCCTGCAGGCCGTAGGTCATCCAGGCGTCGGCCGGCGCGCCATCGCGGCCGGCGCGGCCGGTTTCCTGGTAGTAGCCCTCGATGTTCTTGGGCATGTCGAGGTGGCCGACGAAGCGCACGTCGGGCTTGTCGATGCCCATGCCGAAGGCGATGGTCGCGCACATCACGATGCCTTCTTCGCGCAGGAAGCGGTCCTGGTGCCGCTGGCGCACGGCCGCGTCGAGACCCGCGTGGTAGGGCAGGGCATTGATGCCCGCGTCCTGCAACATGACGGCCGTGTCTTCCACCCGCTTGCGCGACTGGCAGTACACGACGCCCGCATCGCCCTCGTGCTCGCGCTGGATGAAGCGCAGCAGTTGCGTGGTGGCGTCCTTCTTCTCGACGATGGTGTAGCGGATGTTCGGCCGGTCGAAGCTGCTGACGAACTGGCGCGCCTCTTCGAGCTGCAAGCGCTCGACGATGTCGGCGCGCGTCAGGTCGTCGGCGGTGGCGGTGAGCGCGATGCGCGGCACGCCCGCGTAGCGCTCGTGCAGCACCGTGAGCGCGCGGTACTCGGGGCGGAAGTCGTGGCCCCACTGGCTCACGCAGTGCGCCTCGTCGATGGCAAAGAGGCTGAGCTTGCCGCGCTCCTTCAGCGTGTCGAGCTGCTGCAGGAAGCGCGGCGTGTTCACCCGCTCGGGCGCGGCGTACAGCAGCGTGATCTCGCCGCTGAGCATGCGGCGCTCGACGTCCTGCGTCTGCTGCCAGTCGAGCGTGGAATTGAGAAAGGCGGCGTCGACGCCGGCCTCGTGCAGCGCACCGACCTGGTCGTGCATCAGCGCGATCAGCGGCGACACGACGATCGTCACGCCATGGCCCGCCCGTTGCCGCGCGATGGCGGGGATCTGGTAACACAGCGACTTGCCGCCGCCGGTGGGCATCAGCACCAGGGCGTCGCCGCCGCCAACGACGTGGTCGACGATGGCGGCCTGGGCGCCGCGGAACTGTTCGTAGCCGAAGACCTCGTGGAGGATGTCGGCGGGCGCGGCGGAGGAAGGAGGGGAAGACAGGTCGGACACGGGCAGGCTCTCAGGGAGCCTGCATTGTCGCGGCTTGTTCGCCGGCGCCGCCGTCAGGGCTTGGGCGAGAGCTGCAGCGTCTTGCTGAACGTCCACCAGTCACGATACCCGCGCGGCAGGCCGGCCACCTGCTCCCGGGTCAGCCAGACGACCTCGGCGGTCTCCAGCACCTCGCGCACGCGCGGGCGGCTCGGCGCGGGGCCCAAAGCAATCAGGTCGTCGAACAACTGGGCGGCCGGCATGGCGCTCTCGCACTGCAGCCCGGCGAACTTCTTGGCGCGTGACGCGCCCCGCAGGCGTTGTGCGCGCAGATCACCGCTGCCGCCGTTGCGCGCCCACAGCGCCACGGCTTCGACGGAGGCGGCCGGTTCGACGAAGCCGTCGATGCGCTGGCAGGCGGTCTGCAGCATGTGCTCGGCCCAGGCCGACAGGTCCGCTGAGGTCGTCTTCGCCCGGAGCCCGAGCAGGTCGGCAACGTTTTCGATCAGTTCATCGGGCAGGCTCTCGCGCAGCGGCATCGGGGCTCCAGGGGACGGGAAGAAGAGGGGATGGTCGCGCTTTCTCCGGAAATCGCGGGCTTCCGATGGTACCGACACATTTCGTCACCAATGGGGACTGCACGGCCGGTGCGCATTCGACGCCGCGGGACCGAGGGGTTTCTCTGTATAGACAGCTTGGGGCGCCGCATCGATCCTGCGCCAACTTGGGGCTCGTTCTCGCTGGCAACCGTCGGTTTCACTGGCATCCTTTTTGCGTGCGAGCTGTCTAGACTGATTTTGGAAAGGCTGTGCATGGAGACTTCGACTTCCGCCCTGGTGTCCACACCCGTGAGCGCGGCCGACGTGGCGGCGTTCCAGAAAGACGGCGTGATCGTCCTGCGCCAGGTCTTCGCCGACTGGGTCGAACCCCTGCGCGCCGGCGTCACGGCGCTGATGGCCGACCCCAGCCCGCTCGAGCGCTCGGTGGTGCCGGCCGACGGCACCGCGCCCTTCTTCCAGGACCTGTGCAACTGGCAGCGCATCCCGCCGTTCCGCGACTTCGTCTTCGAGTCCCGTGCGGCCGAGATCGCCGCCGCGCTGATGCAATCGAAGACCGCGCGCTTCTTCCACGACCACGTGCTGGTCAAGCAGGCCGGCGGCAGCACCGTCACGCCCTGGCACCAGGACCAGCCCTACTACTGCGTCGACGGCCGCCAGAGCGCCAGCTTCTGGATCCCGCTCGACCCGGTGGGGCGCGACGTCGTCATGGAATGCGTGCGCGGCTCGCACCGCTGGGGCAAGGACTTCCGCCCGATGCGCTTCAACGGCACACGGCTCTACGAGAGCGACAACTTCGAGGTGATGCCCGACATCGAGGCGATGCGCGGCGAGCTCGACCTGGCCGGCTGGGACATGCAGCCGGGCGACGCCATCGCCTTCGATTTCCGCACGGTGCACGGTGCGCCGGGCAATGCCTCGCCCCGCGCGCGCCGCGTGTTCTCGGCGCGCTGGGTGGGCGACGACGCCACCTACGCCGAGCGCGCGGGCAAGGGCTCGCCGCCCTTCACCGGCCTGACCATGCAGCACGGCGACCCGTTCGACGCGCCGATCTTCCCGCTGGTGCATGCGTCCGGCCAAGCCGGCACGACTGCTGCTTAGTTCTTTCTCTTTTCCCCTTCATCCACCTTTCCCCTACGGAGTCACGATGTCCTCTTTGAAGCAACTCGCCGCCTGCGCCCTGGCTGCCGCCACCCTCGTCGCCGGCCTGGTGTCGCCTGCCGCTGCCCAGGAAACCGCGGTCGGCATCGGCATTTCGGGCTGGACCGGCTTCGCGCCGCTCACGCTGGCCAAGGAAGCCGGCATCTTCAAGAAGAACGGCCTGGATGTGACGATCAAGAAGATCCCGCAGAAAGACCGTCACCTCGCGATCGCCTCCGGCGACCTGCAGTGCGCCGCTACCACGGTCGAGACCTGGATCGTCTGGAACACCAACGGCATCGCCACCACGCAGCTGTTCAAGATGGACCAGGGCATGGGCTCCGACGGCATCGTCGCCAAGCCCGGCATCGAGAAGGTCGCCGACCTCAAGGGCAAGACCGTGGCCGCCTCAGCGCCCGGCACCAACCCGCATTTCACGCTGGCCTGGATCCTCAAGAAGAACGGGCTGACGCTCAAGGACGTGACCCTGGTCACCCTCGAGCCTGCACCGGCCGCCAACGCCTTTGTCGCCGGCTCCGCAGGTCTCGATGCCGCCGTCACCTACGAGCCCTACCTGAGCCTGGTGCGCGACAAGCCCGAGTCGGGCAAGCTCATCGCCGACTCGCTGCAGTACCCGATGGTGTTCGACACCTTCGGCTGCACGCCGAAGTTCATCAAGGAGAACCCGAAGGCCGCCAAGGCGCTGACCGAGAGCTACTTCGAGGCGCTGGACATGATCAAGGCCGACAAGATCAAGGCCTTCACCATCATGGGCGCCGACGTCAAGCAGTCGCCCGAGCAGTTCGAGAAGTCGCAGTCCAAGATCAAGTGGGCCGACCGCGAGGCGAACGTCAAGTTCTTCGGCGGCGAGATCCAGGCCTTCAACAAGGAGGCGGCTGTGCTGCTGCAGGAGATCGGCGTCATCAAGACCGCACCGACCAACATGGATGCGCTGTTCGACACCAGCTTCCTGAAGAAGTAACCGAGCGATGCAAGCTGCGCCACCCTTTGTCACCGAGTCGACCGCCGAGCCCGCCGCCACCCCCGTGGCGGTGCCTGCCGAGAAACCCCGCATGAAACTGCTCGTGCCCGTTTCCCCACGCCGGCGCGTGTGGCTGGGTGTCGCCTTCTTCGCCGTGTTCATCGGCTTCTGGTGGGCCATCACCGCCAGTGGCTGGGTGCCGCCGCACTTCCTCGCGTCGCCGTTGAAGACGCTGTTGGCCGGCTACGACCTGTTCGCCACGCAGAACTTCATCCGCGACGTCGGCATGACGGTGTGGCGCGTGGTGGGCGGCTTCCTCCTGGCCGCCGTCATCGCGGTGCCGCTGGGCATCGCGATGGGCGCGTACAAGCCGATCGAGGCCTTCTTCGAGCCCTTCGTTTCCTTCGCACGCTACCTGCCGGCCTCGGCCTTCATTCCGTTGCTGATCTTGTGGGTCGGCATCGGCGAGGCGCAGAAGCTGTCGGTCATCTTCCTCGGCTGCTTCTTCCAGCTCACGCTGATGATCGCGATGATCGTCGCCGGCACGCGGCGCGACCTGGTCGAAGCCGCCTACACGCTGGGCGCGAAGGACCGCGGCGTGATCCGCCGGGTGCTGCTGCCCGGTGCCGCCCCCGAGATCGCCGAGGCGCTGCGCCAGGTGCTTGGCCTGGGCTGGACCTACGTCATCGTCGCCGAGCTGATCGGCGCGTCCTCGGGCATCGGCCACATGATCACCGACAGCCAGGCGCTGATGGCGACCGAGAACATCATCGCGGGCATCGTCGTCATCGGCCTCGTCGGGTTGTGCTCCGACCTGCTGTTCAAGAAGGCCAACCAGCGCCTGTTTCCCTGGAGCCTTCTCCGATGAGCCGTCTTTCCATCCGCCAGGTCGGCAAGACCTTCCCCGGCAACCGCGGCAAGGCGCCGACGCAGGCGCTGCAGCCGGTCAGCCTGGACGTGGCCGACAACGACTTCATCACCGTGCTCGGCCCCTCGGGCTGCGGCAAGTCGACGCTGCTGCGCCTGGTGGCCGGCCTCGAGACGCCGAGCACCGGCCAGATCCTGCTCGACGGCGAGCCGATCCACGGCCCCGGCGCCGACCGCGGCGTGGTGTTCCAGAGCTACACGCTGTTCCCGTGGCTCACCGTGCAGAAGAACATCTGCTTCGGCTTGCGCGAGAAGGGCATGCCCGCCGCGCAGCAGAAGGAAATCAGCGAACGCTTCATCGCGCAGGTCGGCCTGCGCGGCTTCGAAGACCATTTCCCCAAGCAGCTGTCGGGCGGCATGCAGCAGCGCGTGGCGATCGCCCGTGCGCTCGCCAACGACCCGAAGATCCTGCTGCTCGACGAGCCCTTCGGCGCGCTCGACAACCAGACCCGCGTGCTGATGCAGGAGCTGCTGCTCGGCATCTGGGAATCGGCCCGCAAGACGGTGCTGTTCGTCACGCACGACATCGACGAGGCCATCTTCATGGCCAACCGCGTGGCCGTGTTCACCGCGCGGCCGGGCCGCATCAAGGCCGACGTGGCGGTCGACCTGCCGCACCCGCGCCACTACACGATCAAGACCTCGCCCGAGTTCATGGACCTGAAGGCGCGGCTGACTGAAGAGATCCGCGCCGAGTCGCTGGCCGCGGCGGCGCATTGAAGGTACCGATGTCCGTCGCTTCGAGCCCCCGCTCTTCCATGGCCACCGGTGCGTCCGCACCCTCCGCGCTTTACCAGCAGGTGAAGGACTTCGTCGCGCGCAAGATCGCCGACGGCTCCTGGAAGCCGGGCGACCGCGTGCCGTCCGAACAGGAGCTCGTCGTCGAATTCGGCATGGCGCGCATGACGGTCAACCGCGCGCTGCGCGAGCTGGCCGAGCAGGGCAAGATCGTTCGCGTGGCCGGCGTCGGTTCCTTCGTGGCCGAAGAAAAGCCGCAGTCGACCCTGCTGCAGATCGCCAACATCGCCGACGAGATCCGCCAGCGCGGGCACGACCACCGCTGCGAGCTGGTCTCGCTCGCGCGCGTCGCGGCACCGCTCGACATCGCCGCGTCGCTCGACCTGCGCACCGGCGAATCGGTCTACGCGCTCACCTGCGTGCACTTCGAGGACGACGTGGCGGTGCAGCTCGAAGACCGCTACGTCAACCCGCGCATGGCGCCCGACTTCATCCGCCAGGACTTCACGACCTCGCTGCCGTCGGAGTACCTGGTCAAGCACGTGCCCTTCGACCAGATCGAGCATGTGGTCGACGCCATCCTGCCCACACCCGAGCAGGCCGAGCTGCTGCAGATGCCGGCGACGCAACCCTGCCTCATGCTCACGCGCCGAACCTGGGCGGGTGGTACGCCGGTCACGCTGGTGCGCTGCCTGCACCCGGGCACACGCTACCGTCTGGGCAGCCGCTTCCGGGCCGACGGCGCGGTGCCGCAGGGCTGAACGGTTGTGGCGCGCTTCGGAAATCTTTTGGACATTTCAGCTGTATAGACAGGATTAGACCAATGAACACACAAGCCTTGGAATTGCACCCCGGTGCGGTGTCGCTCGCGGAACTGCGGCGCATTCATGCGGGCGGCGTCGCCCTCTCGCTCGACCCGGCCGCACGCACTGGCATCGCGGCCGCGCAGGCCACCGTCGACCGCATCGTGGCCGAGGGCAAGGTGGTCTACGGCATCAACACCGGCTTCGGCAAGCTGGCGCAGACCACCATTCCGCATGAACGGCTGGCCGAGTTGCAGCGCAACCTGGTGCTGTCGCACAGCGTGGGCACCGGCGCGCCGCTGGCCGACGGCGTGGTGCGCCTCGTGCTCGCGACCAAGGCCGTGAGCCTGGCGCGCGGTCACTCGGGTGTGCGGCCGCAGATCATCGATGCGCTGCTCGCGCTCTTCAACGCGGGCGTGCTGCCGCGCATCCCGGGCAAGGGCTCGGTCGGTGCATCGGGCGACCTCGCGCCGCTGGCGCACCTGGCCTGCGTGTTGATCGGCGAGGGTGAGGCGACCTTGCCCGACGGCCGCGTGGTCGGCGGTGCCGAGGCGATGCGCCACATCGGCCTCGACCCCTTCGTGCTCGGCCCGAAGGAAGGCCTGGCGCTGCTCAACGGCACGCAGGTGTCGACCGCGCTGGCGCTGGCCGGCCTGTTCGGTGCCGAGAACGTCTTCGCGGCCGGGCTGATGTCGGGCGCGCTGTCGCTCGAGGCCATCCAGGGCTCGATCAAGCCTTTCGACGCACGCATCCACGCGGCACGCGGCCAGCCGGGACAGATCGCGGTGGCCGCTGCCGTGCGCGCGCTGCTCGAGGGCAGCGACATCGTCCCCTCGCATGCTGACTGCGGCCGCGTGCAGGACCCGTACTCGATCCGCTGCGTGCCGCAGGTGATGGGCGCCTGCCTCGACAACCTGGCGCATGCGGCGCGTGTGCTGGTCATCGAAGCCAACGCGGCCTCGGACAACCCGCTGGTCTTCACCGACACCGGGGAGGTCATCAGCGGCGGCAATTTCCACGCCGAGCCGGTCGCCTTCGCGGCGGACATCATCGCGCTGGCGGTGAGCGAGATCGGTGCCATTGCCGAACGCCGCATCGCGCTGCTGCTCGACAGCGGCCTGTCGGGCCTGCCGCCTTTCCTGGTGCGCGACGGCGGCGTCAACTCCGGCTTCATGATCGCGCAGGTCACGGCCGCAGCGCTCGCGTCCGAGAACAAGTCGCTGGCCCACCCGGCCAGCGTCGACAGCCTGCCGACCTCGGCCAACCAGGAAGACCACGTCTCGATGGCGACCTTTGCCGCACGCCGTTTGGGCGATATGGTCGAGAACACGGCGGTCGTCGTCGGCATCGAAGCCATGGCCGCCGCGCAGGGCATCGAGCTCAAGCGCGAACCGGCGGCAGTGCTGAAGAGCTCGCCGCTGGTCGAGACCGAAATCGCCACCATCCGGACGAAGGTCGCCTTTCTCGGGAGCGACCGCTACCTCGCCCCCGACATCGAAGCCATGCGGCAATGGGCCCTCGCGGCCGCGCTGCCCGACGCCCTGTTGAACATCCTGCCCAGCCATTGAAAGGACCCTGCGCCATGAATGCCCCCGACAAATTCAACGCCGATCCCCGCCACGACCCGACCCGCGTGATCCGCGCCCCGCGCGGCAGCGAACTCAGCTGCAAGAGCTGGCTCACCGAAGCGCCCTTCCGCATGCTGCAGAACAACCTCGACGCCGAGGTCGCCGAGCGCCCGCAGGACCTGGTGGTGTACGGCGGCATCGGCCGCGCCGCGCGCAACTGGGCGTGCTACGACCAGATCCTCGAATCGTTGAAGGTGCTGGAAGACGACGAGTCGTTGCTGATCCAGTCGGGCAAGCCGGTCGGCGTGTTCAAGACGCATGCCAACGCGCCGCGCGTGCTCATCGCCAACTCGAACCTCGTGCCCAAGTGGGCGACCTGGGAGAAGTTCAACGAACTCGATCGCGCGGGCCTCTTCATGTACGGCCAGATGACGGCCGGCAGCTGGATCTACATCGGCGCGCAAGGCATCGTGCAGGGCACCTTCGAGACCTTCGTGGAGGCCGGCCGCCAGCACTACAACAACGATCTCGCAGGCAAGTGGATCCTCACCGCCGGCCTGGGCGGCATGGGCGGCGCGCAGCCGCTGGCGGGCGTGCTGGCCGGCGCCTGCGTGCTCGCCATCGAATGCCAGCAGTCGAGCATCGACTTTCGCCTGCGCACGCGCTACGTCGACAAGCAGGCCAAGGACCTCGACGATGCGCTGGCGCTGATCGCGCACCACACGGCGAAGAAGGAAGCGGTGTCGATCGCGCTGCTCGGCAATGCGGCCGAGATCGTTCCCGAGCTGGTCAAGCGCGCAAAGGGCGGCACCGCCATCAGGCCCGACCTGGTGACCGACCAGACCTCCGCACACGACCTGATCCATGGCTACCTGCCGATCGGCTGGAGTGTGCCGCAATGGCAGGCCGCGATGAAGGACGAGTCGCAGCATGCGGCGCTGACGGCCGCTGCGGCCAAGTCCTGTGTGGCGCACGTGCAAGCCATGCTCGATTTCCAGGCCATGGGCGTGCCCACGGTCGACTACGGCAACAACATCCGCCAGGTCGCCTTCGACGAAGGCGTGCAGAACGCCTTCGACTTCCCCGGTTTCGTGCCCGCGTACATCCGCCCGCTGTTCTGCGAAGGCAAGGGCCCGTTCCGCTGGGTCGCGCTCTCGGGCGACCCGGAGGACATCTACAAGACCGATGCCAAGATCAAGGAGCTGTTCCCCGACAACAAGCACACGCACCGCTGGCTCGACATGGCGCGCGAGCGCATCGCCTTCCAGGGCCTGCCGGCGCGCATTTGCTGGCTGGGCCTGGGCGAGCGCCACAAGGCCGGCCTGGCCTTCAACGAAATGGTGAAGAGCGGCGAGCTGAAGGCGCCCATCGTCATCGGCCGCGATCACCTCGACACCGGCTCCGTCGCCAGCCCCAACCGCGAGACCGAAGCCATGAAGGACGGTACCGATGCCGTCAGCGACTGGCCGCTGCTCAACGCGCTGCTCAACACCGCCGGCGGCGCGACGTGGGTCAGCCTGCACCACGGCGGCGGCGTCGGCATGGGCTACTCGCAGCATGCCGGCATGGTGATCGTCTGCGACGGCACCGACGCTGCCGCCAAGCGCATCGGCAACGTGCTGTGGAACGACCCGGCCAGCGGCGTGATGCGCCACGCCGACGCGGGCTACGACATCGCCGTCGCGACCGCGAAGAAGCACGCCCTCAACCTCCCCATGATTGACAAGGCCTGAAGCACATGTCCGATTCGACTGCGGAGATCCATCTCCAGTACCTCAACTACCCCGACGTCCAGCAGCTCGCGATGACCGACGCCGAGATCATCGCGGCCGTCGAGCAGGGCCTGGTCGCGCAGGCGCGCGGCGAGGCGACCATCGAGCCGCGCATGCACCTGGTGCCCGAGAAGGACTACCCCGGCCACTTCAACGTGCTGCGCGGCTACATCCGCACGCTCGGTGACCAGGGCGTCGCGGGCGTGAAGGTGGTGGGCGACTTCTACCGCAACTACGAGATCGGCCTGCCGTCGGAGCTGGCCATCCTCAACCTCTTCAACCCAAAAAACGGCACGCCGGTCGCGATCATCGATGCGTCCGACATCACTGACATGCGCACCGGCGCGGTGACGGCCATCGGCGCCAAGCACCTGGCGCGCAAGGACTCGAAGGTGCTCGGCCACATCGGCGCACGCGGCACGGCCTACTGGAACGTGCGGCTGCTGCATTCGATCTTTCACTTCGACGAGATCCGCGTGCACTCGCGCCGCAAGGAAAGCCGCGACGCCTTCGCCGCCAAGCTCGAGCACGACCTGGGCGTGAAGATCACCGTCACCGAGGATTGGGAGTCGTGCGTGCGGGGGGCCGACATCGTGGTCGAAGCCTCGCGCCTCGAGAAGCCCGCGCCGATGCTCAAGACCGAGTGGATCAAGAAGGGTGCCTGCGTGATTCCCTACGGCACCAACAGCGCGGTCGAGCTGTCGCTCACCGACATCATGGACAAGATGGTGATGGACGACTGGGGCCAGGCCAAGGCCGGCCCTTTCGGTGCGCTGCGTGCGCATGTCGACAGCGGCAAGCTGTCCGAGACGACGCTGTACGCCGAGCTTGGCCAGATCGTCGCGGGCATGAAGCCGGGCCGCCAGAGCGACGACGAGACCAACCTGTTCTGGCACCGCGGCCTGTCGCTGTCGGACATCGCGCTCGGCTGCGCGATGCTCGACAAGGCAAAGGCGATGGGCATCGGCCAGACCTTGCGCTTCCGCTGAGCAGGCCGCCATGCACCTGGTCGCCAATGCCCGCATGTACTCGGCCACGCCCGCCGTGCGCGACGCGTGGAAAGTGCTGTTGCGCTGGGTGCTGGCGCACGCCGGGCTCGCGTGGGAGGTGATCGACTACGACGCGCCCGCGCCGCTGTCGGTGCTGTGGGCGCGCGACGACCTGGGCCTGGCGATGATGTGCGGGCTGCCCTTCGCGCAGCGCGGCGTGCGGCCCACGCTGGTGGCCGCGCCCATCCCGTCGCCGGCGCGCTACGGCGGCCGCCCCGTGTACTTCACCCACATGGTGGTGCGCGCCGACTCGGCGTTCCAGCGGCTCGAGGACACCTTCGGCGGCACGGTCGGCTACACGCTGGCCGATTCGATGTCGGGCGGCGTCGCCTTTCGCGATCACCTGGCGCCGTACCGCGAGCGCGAAGGCACGCGGCTCTACGCCCGAGCGGTCGGCAATCTCATCCATGCCCGCGGCGTGATCGACGCGCTGGCGGCAGGGCGCATCGATGTCGGCCCGCTCGACAGCTACTACCACGACCTCCTGCGCCACGACGAGCCCGCGCTGGCCGCCCAGGTGCGCGTGGTCGCGAGCACCGGTGCGATGCCGATTCCGCCGCTTGTCGCCACCGCGGCGCTGGCACCCGATGACCTGCAGCGCCTGCGCGGGGCGCTGGCCGACGTGGCGGACGCGCCCGAACTGCAACCGGTCAGGGAACGCTTGTTGCTTGCAGGTTTTGCTTTTGCCGACCCCGCGGCGTATGACGCGCTCGCAGCCATGGCCCGGCGCCCTGTCCCATCCTTCGAGGAACTTTGATGATGAAGCTTTTTCTGTCGGCCACCTCCGCGGTGGCCGCATCGCTGCTGCTGGCGGTCGCGCCGTTGCAGGCCTCGGCGCAGGCCTACCCCTCCAAGCCCGTGCACGTGGTCGTGCCTTTCGCGCCGGGCGGCCCGGTCGATGTGCTCGGCCGCGTGCTGGGCCAGGACTTCGCCGAAGCCTGGGGCCAGCCTTTCGTGATCGAGAACAAGGTCGGCGCGGCCGGCAACATCGGCATCGACTTCCTCGCCAAGGCGGCGGCCGACGGCACCACCATCGGCATCGTGCCGGCCGGCAACATCGCCGTGAATCCGTCGCTGTTCCCGAACCTGCCGTACAAGGCGTCGGAGCTGCAGCCCGTGGCGATGCTCGCGACGGTCGAGAACGTGCTGGTCGTCAACGCGGCGCTGCCCGTGAAGAACCTCAAGGACCTGCTCGCGATGGCGGCGGCCAAGCCCGAATCGGTGAGCTTCGCCTCGCCCGGTGCCGGCAGCCAGGCGCACCTGGCCGGCGAACTGATGGCGCTCAACGCGAACGTCCGCCTGATCCACGTGCCGTACAAGGGCACCGGTCCCGCGCTCGTGGACGTGATCGGCGGCCAGGTCACGATGATGTTCGGCCAGATGTCGTCGGTGCTGCCGCAGATCAAGGCCGGCAAGCTGCGCGCCATCGGCGTCGCCAGCCTCAAGCGTTCGGCCGTGCTGCCTGACGTGCCCACCATTGCCGAGCAGGGCATGCCGAACTTCGAGGCGGTGTCGTGGTATGCGCTGATGGTGCCGGCGGCCACGCCCAAGGCCATCGTCGACAAGCTCAACGCCGAGAGCCTCAAGATGCTCGCCAAGCCGGCCATCCAGGAGAAGTTCGCGGGCCTCGGCCTCGAACCCGGTGGCGGCACGCCGCAGGCGCTGGCGGCCACCATCCAGACCGAAACCGTGCGCTGGGCCGACGTGATCCAGAAGAAGAACATCAAGGCCGACTGAGCGCCGCCCCGAGTCACTTTCACCCCCTTCCAGGAACCACCATGAACTTTCGCCGCAACCTCCTCATCGCCGCACTCGCTGTCGCCGGATCCACCAGCTTCACCGGCATCGCCCACGCCCAGGCCGTGCTCACCGTCGGCACCGACGCCACCTTCCCGCCCATGGAGTTCGTCGAGAACAACAAGCGCACCGGCTTCGACATCGAACTGGTCGAAGCCATCGGCCAGGCCATGGGCCGCAAGGTCGAATGGGTCGACATCGACTTCAAGGGCCTGATCCCCGGCTTGATGTCCAAGCGCTTCGACATGGCGGTGTCGGCGATCTACATCACCGACGAGCGCAAGAAGGTCGTCGACTTCACCGTGCCGTACTACGCGGGCGGCCTGGTCGCGATGGTCAAGGCCGACAACACGACCATCAAGTCGCCGGCCGACCTCAACGGCAAGAAGGTCAGCGTGCAGGTCGGCACCAAGTCGGTCAGCTACGTGAAGGAAAAGTACCCGCAGGTGCAGCTGATGGAAGTCGAGAAGAACCAGGAGATGTTCAACCTGGTCGACATCGGCCGCAGCGACGCTGCCGTGACCGGCAAGCCCGCCGCCTACCAGTACGTGCGCACCCGCCCGGGCCTGAAGGTGCTCGACGAGCAGCTCACCACCGAGGAATACGGCATGGCGATCCGCAAGGACACGCCCGAGCTGACCAAGGCGGTGGACACCGCCATCGCGAAGCTGAAGGCCGACGGCACCTACGCGGCCATCGTGAAGAAGTGGTTCAGCAACACCGCTGCGAAGTGATCCGGCCGCGTTGATGGATCTGGACTTCACACCGGTATGGGCCGGATGGGCCAACCTGCTGCGCGGCGCGCTGGTCACGGTGGAGATCACCGCGTGCGCGCTGGCGCTGGGCTGCGTGCTCGGCCTGCTGGTGGGCATCGGCCGCCTGAACCCGAAGCGCCGCTGGCTCTATGGCATGTGCACCGCCTACGTGGCGGTGATCCGCGGCACCCCGCTGCTGGTGCAGCTTTTCATCCTGTTCTTCGGGCTGCCGCACTTCGGCATCCTGCTGCCGGCCTTTTTGTGCGGGGTGCTCGGCCTGGGCGTGTATTCCGGCGCCTACGTGTCGGAGATCGTGCGCGGCGCCATTCAGTCGATCGACCGCGGCCAGACGCTGGCGGCGCAATCGCTGGGCATGACGCCCGCGGTGGCCATGCGCCAGATCGTGCTGCCGCAGGCGGTGGTGCGCATGATTCCCCCACTCGGCAACGAGTTCATTGCGTTGATCAAGAACTCCGCCTTGGTATCGTTGCTGACCATCCACGATGTGATGCACGAAGGCCAGAAGATCATCAGCGTGTCGTACCGCTCGCTCGAGGTGTATCTGGCCATTGCCCTTGTTTACTTCCTGTTGACAGGCACCGTGACGCTCGTGCTGCGACATTGGGAGCGGAAACTTGGACAAGGAGGGTTGATTCGATGAGCCTGCAGCGTTTCTCGCGTTCAGCCCTGGCGGTGACGCCGTGGAAGAACGGCGGGGGCACCACGCAGGAGGTCGTTTGCTTTCCGCCAGGCGCCGGCCTGGACGACTTCGATTGGCGCGTGAGCATCGCCACCATCGGGATGGGCGGCCCCTTCTCGGTCTTTCCCGGGGTGGACCGCACGATCATGCTGCTCGAGGGTGACGGCGTGCGCCTGCAGTCGGTCGACTTCGACCACGTGCTCGACACACCGCACCAGCCCTTCGCCTTCGACGGCGATGCGGCGGTCGATTGCAGCCTGCTCGGCGGCCTCTCGACCGACTTCAACCTGATGGTGCGGCGCGCCCGCGGCCAGGCCACCCTGCGCGTGATCTCCGAGATGGCCGTGCTGGAACGCAGTGCCCATGGCCTGCTGATGACGGTGGATGGTCAATGGCGCGTCGGTGGCGGCACGCTGAAGCAGGGCCAGGGCGTCTGGTGGGCCGACGAGCCCCACACCTGGACCGTCAAGCCGGCCAGCCGCGGCGCACGCCTGGCGGTGGTGCAGTGGCGGCCCGACGACGCCGCGCCCGCGCTCGACGATCTGCACATATGACGATGAAACCCTTCGACACCTGCCCCTCCGCCGACGGCCTCTGGACCGGGCTTCGGTTCGCTGACGCGCCCACTGCGGCCGCTGCCATCGTGGTCACACAGGGTCTGATCCGCTGGGGCGGGCCGCAGGCCGATGTACCGGCCGAGTTCCACGCGCTGCCACGCCACGACGGCGGCGATTCGCTCGTCACGCCGGGGCTGGTCGACTGCCACACGCACCTGGTCTACGGCGGCCAACGCGCCAACGAATTCGCGATGCGGCTGGCCGGCGCGAGCTACGAAGAAGTGGCGAAGGCCGGCGGCGGCATCGTCTCCAGCGTGCGCGCCACGCGCGAGGCGAGCGAAGACGAGCTCTTCGCCAGCGCGGGCAGACGGCTCGAATCATTGCTGGCCGAAGGCGTCTGCGCGATCGAGATCAAGTCGGGCTATGGCCTGTCGCTGGAACACGAGCGCAAGCAACTGCGCGTGGCGCGCCGCCTCGGCAACGCGTATGGCGTGACGGTGCGCACCACCTTCCTCGGCGCCCACGCGCTGCCGCCCGAATATGCGGGCCGCAGTGGCGCGTACATCGACCTCGTGTGCGACGAGATGCTGCCGGCGCTCGCGGCCGAGGGGCTGGTCGATGCGGTCGATGTGTTCTGCGAGCGCATCGCCTTTTCGCTGGAAGAGACCGAACGCGTGTTCCAGGCGGCGAAGCGGCTGAACCTGCCGGTCAAGCTGCACGCCGAGCAACTGTCGGACATGGGCGGTGCGGCATTGGCCGCGCGCTATGGCGCGCTGTCGTGCGACCACATCGAACACCTGTCGCAGGCCGGCATCGATGCGATGCGCGACGCGGGCACGGTGGCCGTGCTGCTGCCGGGGGCGTTCTACACGCTGCGTGATACGACGGTGCCGCCTATCGCTGCACTGCGTGCGGCGGGCGTGCCGATGGCGGTATCGACCGATCACAACCCGGGCACCTCGCCGGCGCTGAGTTTGCTGTTGATGGTGAACATGGCATGCACCTTGTTCCGGCTGACGGTGCCGGAAGCGATCGATGCGGTGACCGTGCATGCGGCGCGTGCGTTGGGGTTGCAGGCGACGCATGGTTCCATCGGCGTCGGGATGCCTGCGAACTTCGTGCTGTGGGATGTGCGGGAGGTGGCGGAGCTGGCCTATTGGCTGGGGCAGCGTCCGGTGCGTTCTGTGGTGCGGCAGGGGAGGGTGGTGTTGTGATCGTTTTCGCTTGGCTTGCTGAGAGCGCCCGGCAGGCGGTGCGGGCCGGGCGACCCCGGTGCGCCGGCCGCTGCGCGGCTGCCCTGCGGTGCTCGCGCCATCGGCTGCGTCGCAGAACTCGCTGCGCTCACTTCGTTCTCTTCGCTCAAACAGCTGCGACGAGTCAGATGTTGAAGCGCGCTGCGCGCGCAGCCGATGGCGCTGCGCTCCTCGGCGGCGCACAGGGGATCGCCCGGCCCGCACCACCTGCCGGGCTTGGGGTGGCGCAATCGCTGCGCCCACCGACGTTCCCCCAAGACGAAACGAACGCATGACACAGAGCATCCTCGCAAGCCACGCATTGCTTCCCACAGGCTGGCAAAAGAACGTCCGCCTCGAATGGAACGACAACGGCCAGTTGACCCACGTCGAACCCAACACGACAGCACCGGAAACGACACAAGGCCCGGTCATCCCCGGCACGCCCAACCTCCACTCCCACGCCTTCCAGCGTGCCATCGCCGGCCTCACCGAATACCGCGGCGAGGCGAGCGACAGCTTCTGGAGCTGGCGCACGCTGATGTACCGCTTCGCGCTGCGGCTCGACCCCGCGCAGCTCGAAGCCATCGCGCTGGGCCTGTACGTCGAGATGCTCGAAGCGGGCTACACGTCGGTGTGCGAGTTCCACTACGTGCACCACCAGGGCGACGGCCGGCCGTATGCCGACGACGCCGAACTGGCGCATGCGCTGATGCGCGCGGCGCAGCGTGCGGGCATCGGGCTCACGCTGCTGCCGGTGCTCTACCAGACCAGCGGCTTCGGCGCCAAGCCGCCGAGCGAGGGGCAACGCCGCTTCATCCGCTCGACCGCGTCGATGCTTCGCCTGCTCGAACGACTCAAGCCGCTGTGCGATGCCCAAGGTGCACGCCTCGGCCTCGCACCGCATTCCCTGCGCGCGGTGCCGCCCGATGCGCTGCGCGACGTGCTGGCCGGCCTCGACGCCATCGACCCGACCGCACCGGTGCACATCCACATCGCCGAGCAGACGCAGGAGGTCGACGACTGCCTGACGTGGAGCGGCCAGCGCCCCGTCGCCTGGCTGCTCGACCACGCGCCGGTCGACGCGCGCTGGTGCCTGGTGCACGCGACGCACATGGACGGCGACGAGTACCGTCGCGCCGGCGCCACCGGTGCCGTCGCGGGCCTGTGCCCGACCACCGAAGCGAACCTGGGCGACGGCATCTTCGACCTGCCGGCGTGGCGCGCGGCCGGCGGCGCATGGGGCATCGGCTCCGACAGCCACATCTGCGTGAACGCCGCGGAAGAACTGCTGATGCTCGAGTACAGCCAGCGCCTCGCGACGCGCCAGCGCAACGTGGCGGCCGAGGTGTCGCAGCCGAACGTCGCGAGCGCGATGACGCTGGCGGCGGTGCAGGGCGGGGCGCAGGCGTCCGGCCGCGCCGTCGGAGGCCTCGCCGTCGGGCAGCAGGCCGACTTCACCGTGCTCGATGCAGCACACCCCGCGCTCGCCGGGCTCGATGCGCCCGACATGCTGTCGTCGCACGTCTTCGCCAGCCACCGCACCAGCGCGATCGACGCCGTGTGGGTGGCCGGTCAACCCCGCGTGCAGGCCGGCCGCCATCCGCTTCACGACAACGCGTCGGCCGGTTTCGTCGCCGCGCGCCACCAACTGCTTCAGGATTCCCGATGAGCTTTCAAACCACCGAACCCCCTTTCCGCTTCCGCCAGGGCACGCGGCCTTTGCTGATCTCCATGCCACACGTCGGCACGCACGTGCCGCCCGCATTGGCGGCGCGCTTCACCGACGAAGCGCGGCAGGTGCCCGACACCGACTGGCACCTCGAGCGGCTCTACGACTTCGCCGACGAACTCGGCGCGTCGGTGCTCGTCGCCACGCACTCGCGCTACGTGATCGACCTCAACCGTCCGCCGGACGGCGCCAGCCTCTACCCGGGCCAGAGCGTCACCGGCCTGTGCCCGGTCGACACCTTCGACAACACGCCGATCTACGAGGCCGGCGACGTGCCCGAAGACACCGAGATCGCCGCGCGCCGCGACGCCATCTGGAAGCCGTACCACGCCAAGCTCGCCGAAGAGCTGGCACGCATCCACGCGCAGCACGGCATCGCCGCGCTGTGGGACGCCCATTCGATCCGCTCCGTGCTGCCGCGCTTCTTCGAGGGCAAGCTGCCCGACCTGAACCTGGGCACCGCCAAGGGCGAGAGCTGCGACCCGGCGCTGGCAGAGACGCTGCGCGGCATCGCCGAGAACGCGCCCGGCTACACCGGTGTGCTCAACGGCCGCTTCACCGGCGGCTACATCACGCGCCACTACGGGCAGCCCGCGCAGAACGTGCACGCCGTGCAGCTGGAGATGACGCAGTCGAGCTACATGCAGGAGGCGCTGCCCTTCGACTACCTGCCCGACGTGGCGGCCGGCGTGCAGCCGCCTGTGCGGCGCATGCTCGAGGCCGTGCTCGCGTTCGTCGAGGCACGGCGTGGCTGACGTCGCCTTCATCGAGGCGCTGATCGCCGCGGCCGGCGCCGACGCCGTGCAGACCGGCGACGCCGTGCCGCCGCGTCACTGCACCGACTGGAGCGGCGTCACCCCGGTGCAGCCGGTCGCGCTGGTGCGCCCGCGCAACACCGATGCGGTCGCGGCCGTGCTGCGCGCATGCAGCGAATTCCGCGTGCCGGTCGTGCCGCAGGGCGGCCTCACCGGCATGGCGGGCGGGGCGGTGCCGGTCGCCGGGGCGATCGCGCTGTCGCTCGACCGCATGAACGCCATCGAGTCGCTCGATGTGGCCGCCTCGACGATCACCGTCCAGGCCGGCGTCACGCTGCAGGCCGTGCAGGAAGCGGCTGCGGCGCACGGCCTGCAGTTCGGCGTCGACCTCGGCGCGCGCGGCTCCTGCCAGATCGGCGGCAACCTCGCGACCAACGCCGGCGGCAACGGCGTGCTGCAGTTCGGGATGATGCGCGAGCAGGCGCTCGGGCTCGAGGTGGTGCTGGCCGACGGCACGGTGCTGCCCATGCTGCGGCCGATGATCAAGAACAACACCGGCTACGACCTCAAGCAGCTCTTCATCGGCGCCGAAGGCACCCTCGGCGTGATCACGCGCGCCGTGCTGCGGCTGCACCCGGCGCCGCGCGCGAAGGCGACGGTGCTGGTCGCGGTCGGCAGCTTCGCGCAGTCGCTGACCCTGCTCGGCCGGCTGCAGGCGCGTTTCCCCGGCGCGGTGGCGGCCTTCGAGCTGATGTGGCGCGACTTCGTCGCCGCGTCGCTGCAATGGCAGTCGCTGCGCGAACCTTTCGATGCACCGCACCCGTTCGCCGCACTGATCGACGTGACGGGCAGCGACGAAGACGAACTGCGCACCGCGATCGAGGAACTGCTCGGCGAATCGATGGAATCCGGCGAGGCACTCGACGCCGTCATCGCGCAATCACAGGCGCAGGCCCGCGCGCTGTGGAAGATCCGCGAGGCCACCGCCGAGCTGCCAGCCAACATGCACCCACCGATCAATTTCGACGTGAGCCTGCCGATGGCCGACATCGGCCGCTTCGCCGACACCTGCCGCACGGCGCTCGATGCGCGCTGGCCCGGCAACATCTCGGTCTTCTTCGGCCACGTGGGCGACAGCAATCTGCACATCTCCGTGGATGCCAGCACGGTCGGCGGCGACGAGCATGGCGTCGAGACGCTCGTGTACGACCAGGTCGCCGCGTTCGGCGGCAGCGTGTCGGCCGAGCACGGCATCGGCACGCACAAGAAGCCGTATCTGGGCGCCAGCCGCACGCCGGCCGAGCTGGCCGCGATGCGCGCCATCAAGCAGGCGCTGGACCCGCAGCACCTCATGAACCCCGGGAAGCTCTTCGACCGCGTTTGAGGACCGTGCGGCGTGGCACCGCGATCACACACGACGGCAAGCCCTTTGACCGCTTCCTACAATCACGGGCTATGAAGCCCATCGTCTACACCCGCGGCCAGGCCCTGCCTGGCATCCTCGCCCAACGCATCGCCGTGCTCGACGGCGCCATGGGCACGATGATCCAGCGCTTCAAGCTGACCGAAGAACAGTACCGCGGCGAACGTTTCAAGGACTTCGAGCGCGACGTGAAGGGCAACAACGAGCTGCTGTCGCTGACCCGCCCCGACGTGATCCGCGACATCCACGAGAAGTACCTCGCGGCCGGCGCCGACCTGATCGAGACCAACACCTTCGGCGCCACGACCGTCGCGCAGGAGGACTACCAGATGGCGCACCTGGCGCGCGAGATGAACGTCGAGTCGGCCAAGCTCGCGCGCGCCGCTTGCGACAAGTACAGCACGCCCGACAAGCCCCGCTTCGTCGCCGGCGCCCTCGGACCGACGCCCAAGACGGCCAGCATCAGCCCCGACGTGAACGACCCCGGCGCCCGCAACGTCGACTTCGAAACCTTGCGCGCGGCGTACTACGAACAGACCGAGGCGCTGGTCGAAGGCGGTGCCGACGTGATCCTGGTCGAGACCATCTTCGACACGCTCAACGCCAAGGCGGCGCTGTTCGCAGTCGACGAGTACTTCGAGGCCTCGGGCGAGCGCCTGCCGCTCATCATCAGCGGCACCGTGACCGACGCCTCGGGCCGCATCCTGAGCGGCCAGACCGTGACCGCCTTCTGGCACAGCGTGCGCCACGCGCAGCCGCTGGCCGTTGGTCTGAACTGCGCGCTGGGCGCGGCGCTCATGCGGCCTTACATCCAGGAACTGGCCAAGGTGGCGGGCGACACCTTCATCAGCTGCTACCCCAACGCCGGCCTGCCCAACCCGATGAGCGACACCGGCTTCGACGAGACGCCCGACGTCACGGCGCGCCTGCTGCACGAGTTCGCGTCCGACGGCTTGGTGAACATCGTGGGCGGCTGCTGCGGCACCACGCCCGATCACATCGCCGCCATCGGCCGGAGCGTCACGCCGCTGGCGGGGCGCACGCTGCAAGGCACGGCCTTCTACCGCGAAGCCGTCTGAACGCTGCCCCGCCGTGGGCAAGCGGGGGGCGGGGCGGTGGCTGATTGACAAGGCCGCCGAAGGCGACCACCGTGGAAATCACCAAGCAACCGGATGACAACATGAACAAGATCGCTCAACGCTGGCTCGCGGTCGGAGCCCTGGCGCTCGTCTTTCCCGTCGCGGCCTCGGCCCAGCAGGCCTTTGCACGCAGCACCGTGAACCTGCGGGCCGGCCCCGCGGGCGACTACCCGCTGATCGCGACGATCGGCGCCGGCCAGCCTTTCGAGGTGCTGGGCTGCACCACCGGCTACAGCTGGTGCGACGTGGTGATGCCCGACGGCCTGCGCGGCTGGGTCTATGCGCAAAGCGTCGACTACGCCTACGAGCAACGGCGCGTGCCGATCGCCACCTATGGCGCGGCCATCGGCATCCCGCTGGTGACCTTCGCGATCGGCAGCTATTGGGGCAACAACTACCGCGACCGTTCGTTCTACGACGACCGTCGCTACTGGGGTGGTCGGCCACCGCCGCCGCGCGACAACTGGCAGCGCCCGCCGCCGCCGCGTGCCGAATGGCGGCCGAATCCGTACCGGCCCGCTGCGGGCAACGACTACCGCCCGGACCGTGACCGCCGCGATGACCGCCGCGATGACCGCCGCCAGGATTGGCGGCGCGACGAGGAGCGCGGGCGTCAGCAACAGCAACAGCAACAGCAACAGCAACAGCAACAGCGGTTCGAGCAGCAGCGCCAGCAGCAGCAACAGCAACAACAACAGCGGGTCGAGCAGCAGCGCCAGCAGCAGGAGCAGCGACGGCAACAGCAGCAACAGGCGCAGCAGCAACGTCAAAGGCAGCAGGAGCAGCGTCAGCCACAGGGCCGCCCCGACTTTCAGCAGCAGCAGCAGCGGCGGCAGGACCCGGCGCGCCAAGTAGAGCGCGGGCAACGGGAGAACGTGCGCAACGGCTTCACGCCGGACGGGCGCCAGAGGGAATAGCGGGAGGCTTCAGCTTCAGGCCGCGGTTGCGGCCGACTTGTCCCGCGCAATCAGCGCCACGAAACGCTGCGCGCCCAGCCCCAACGGCCGCTCGCGCGACCACACCACGTCGACCCACAGGTCGAGCCCGTTGCTGAGGTTTTCGAACGGAATCTCCAGCAGCGCCCCCGCCGCCACATGGGGCTTGGCGAAAGCGCGGGGCAGCCAACCCCAGCCGAGGCCGGCGGTGATCAGGCTCAATGCGGCCAGGGCGTTGTCGGTGCGCCAGACGTGCCGGCCGAAGACGAAGCGCGGGTCGCTGGTCGCCAGGTCGCGCCCCGCCACCACGATCTGCCGCGTGTTGTGCAGATGCTCCTCGCGCAGACGCCCGCCGGCGGCGGCCAGCACCGGGTGTGCCGGCGCCATGACGGCGACCATCGTGTCGCTCGCGACTTCCTGAAAGCCTTCCCGGCCGTCGAGACTGGGCCGCTCGAACACGAGCGCGAGCTGCGCGCGGCCGGCATGCAGCAGCGCCAGCGCGTCGGCCTGGGGTGCAGCGAGCACCTCCACTTCGAGCAACGGGTATTCGGCCGCCAGCGCCGCGAGCGCGCCGCTCCAGGGTGCCGCCAGCAGCTCGGGCGCGATGGCCAGCGTCAGGCGGTTCTCCAGGCCTTGCGTCAGGGCCAGCGCCTGCACGTCGAGCTGCTTGAACTGGGCGGCCAGCAGGCGCGCCTGCGGCTCCAGCGAGCGGGCGGCGGCGGTCGGCTTGGGCTCGCGGCCGCTGCGGTCGAACAGCGGCAGGTCGAGCTCGGCCTCCAGCCCTGCGATCGCCATGCTCACGGCCGACGGAACGCGCCCCAACGAACGCGCGGCCGCGGAGAACGAGCCGTGGTCGAGCACGGCAAGGAAGACCTGCAGGTTGTCGGTGGAGAAGGCCATGCGTTCGATCTATCAGATGAATTGAAAGAAGATGACTTTTTATATCAGTCATCAACACATAAAGTCCACCGCCTGTTCACTGTTTTCCGGGGATTTCCATGCAAGGGCTCAAGCGCCGCGTCGTCTACATCACGCTCTACGAAGGCATCGCCATCGTCGCGGCGAGCGTGGGGCTGGCGCTGATGTCGGGCCAGGGCGTGGGCCATTCGGGCGCGCTGGCAGTCATGGCCTCGGTGATCGCGGTGCTGTGGAACCTCGTCTTCAACACGCTGTTCGAGCGCTGGGAGGCCCGCCAGGCGGTGCGCGGGCGCAGCGTGTGGCGCCGCATCGCGCATGCCATCGGCTTCGAGGTCGGGCTGCTCTGCTTCCTGGTGCCGATCTTCGCCTGGTGGATGAACGTCACCCTGCTGCAGGCCCTGCTGATGGACCTGGGCCTGGCGATGTTCTTCCTGGGCTACACCTTCGTCTTCAACTGGGGCTTCGACACCATCTTCGGCCTGCCGGCGTCCGCGACAGGCGCTGCCCAACCCGCCTGAGGCACTTGAACCGCAGCGCGGCGGTCGGCCGTGCAACACTCGGCGCATGTCTTCTTTGGAATGGGCCGCGTCCGCCCTGCAGGCGTTCGACGGGGTGGTCCAGGCCAGCGCCGGTTTCCGCAGCCGCGACGGCCAGCGGCGCATGGCCGAACGGGTGGCCGACACGCTGGCGGCCGCCACCCTCGGCAAGACCGAGAGCGATGACGGCGACGGCCCGGCCGACCCGCCGGTGCGCGCCATCGCGGTGATCCAGGCCGGCACCGGCGTCGGTAAGTCGCTCGCCTACTGCGCCCCGGCCATCGCGCTGGCCCTGGCGCGCAACACCCGTGTCGTGATCTCCACCGCCACCGTGGCGCTGCAGGAGCAGCTGGTCCACAAGGACCTGCCGGCGCTCGCCAAGCTGATGCCGCAACCCTTCCGATTCGCCCTGGCCAAGGGCCGCGGCCGCTATGTCTGCCAGTTGAAGCTGGAGCGCCTCACCGGGAGGATGGCCGAGCCGGACGACGATGCGGAAGACGGGGAAGACGACCTGTTCGCCGACGACGACGCAGCCGCACAGGCGCGCCCCGCGCGGCCTGCGCACGAAGTGGAGGCTCGCCTCCAGTTCTACACGCACATCGCCCAGACCCTGTCGAGCGGCGCCTGGGACGGCGACCGCGACACCCTCGACACCCCGCCGGCCGCCGACGCCTGGTTACCGATGGCGGCCGACGCCGCGTCCTGCACCGGCAAGCACTGCCCGTCGTTCAACCAGTGCGTCTACTACGAGCGCCGCAAGACGCTGGTCGGCGCGCAGGTGGTCGTGGTCAACCACGACCTGCTGCTGGCCTCCATCGGCAATCGGCAGCTGCCCGAGCTGGACAACTGCCTGCTGGTGCTCGACGAGGCGCACCACCTGCCGGCCACCGCGCTCGCGCAGTTCGGCTGCCGGATGGACCTGGGCCGCCACGGCTGGGTCGAGCGTCTGGCGCAGCGCGCGGTGCGCGTGGGCGTGCGCTTCGAGGTGACCGAGGTGGCCGACGTGCCGATGCACGCCGCGCAGATGCGTCAGGCGCTGCAGGAGACCGAGCGCCTCGTGATGGACCTGTACGGCGACGGGTTGAAGACCGACCTCGCCGGCCCCGCGGGCTTGCCCGGCCGTGGCCCCGCGCGTGCGCGCCTGCCGCTGGGCGCCTTGCCCGAAGCGCTGCAGGGCCCGCTGGGCCGGGTGGCGCACCACGCATCGGGCTTCCTCGATGCCCTGCGCGTGATCGCCAGCGCCCTGCGCACCGAGATGCGCGAGCAGCCCGCGATGGCGCGCAAGCTATCGACGATGTATGCCCAGCTCGGCGCGCTCGCCCCGCGGCTGGAGCAGACGCTCGACACCGCCCAGTTGCTGTTGCGCGACGCCGCACCCGACGCGGTGCCGGCCGCCAAGTGGTTCACGCTGCAGGTCGACGGCGACCAGGCCACGCTGCAGGCGCACGCCAGCCCGTTGCTGCCCGGTGCGACGCTGCGCCACCATCTGTGGAACAAGGTGCGCGGCGCGGTGCTGACGTCCGCCACGCTCACCAGCTGCGGCCACTTCGATTTCTTCCTGCGCGAATCGGGCCTGCATGGCGACGAGGCCGCGACGACGCTGGAGGTGCCCAGCCCCTTCGACTACGCCGCCCAGGGCAAGCTCATCGCCGTCGAGACCCGCGCCGACCCACGCGACGCGGCCGGCTATGTCGCCGAGATGGTCCAGTCGCTGGTGCGCGACCTGGCCGAGGTTCGGCACGGTGCGCTGGTGCTGTTCACCTCGCGCGACCAGTTGCGCCAGGCCGTCGAGGCGCTGCCCGCCCCACTCAAGCCGCGCGTGCTGCTGCAGACGGCCATGCCGCGCCAGCAACTGCTCGCCACCCACCGCCACCGCGTGGCCGAGGGGCTGCCGTCGATCGTCTTCGGCATGCAGTCCTTCGGCGAAGGGCTCGACCTGCCGGGCAAGCTCTGCGAATCGGTCTTCATCGCCAAGCTGCCCTTTGCGCCGCCGGACGACCCGGTCGGCGAGGCGCGGGCCGAGTGGCTGCGCACGGTGGGACGCGATCCGTTCACCGAGCTGGTGGTGCCGGCGACGGCCATTCGCCTGGCGCAGTGGGTGGGGCGGGCGATTCGCAGCGAGGAGGACCGGGCTTCAGTCTACTGCTACGACCGGAGGCTGGTGCGGACGTCGTATGGGCAGCGGCTGTTGAAGGGATTGCCGCCGTTTGCTTTTTCGACGGTGCGGGTGGGGGATGTGGTCACTGCTTGATCGTTGGCTTTGGTGAGAGCGCCCGGCCCGCACCGCCTGCCGGGCTTGGGGGGTGAGCAACGATCGCACTCGCTGGAGATGCACAACGATCGCGTCCACGTCGGTGGGCGGTAGGCCTGTGGGCGGCTGTCCGGCTGCGGCGAGCACCGCAGCGAAAGGCGGATCAGGGCCGCGCGTGTTTGAGCGAAGCGAGTTTGCGCGGACCCCGCCTTTCGCGAGGAGCAGCAGCGAAGCCCGAAGGGCCGCAGTCGTCTGCCGCCCACAGGCCTACCGCCCGCCGACGCCCCCACGCCACACATCGATGCCCCGGACAACCATCCCTTCGAACAAAGGCAACTAAAATCCAGACCCCCCGAGGAGCGTTGCAGCGGCACCCCCGCCAGGCTCGGGTCCATTCCCCGCAACGACGCTCACCTGACCCCCCGCGAATCCAGGTGAGCCCATGTCCGAACCGTCTTCCCCAGCAGCAGTCACGTCCGTTCCCCCGATGAAGCTGTCGGGCCTCGAGCCGGTGCGCATCGGCGACGGCACGCTGTTCGTCAACATCGGCGAGCGCACCAACGTCACCGGCTCCAAGGCCTTCGCGCGGATGATCCTGAACGGCCAGTTCGAAGAGGCATTGGCCGTGGCGCGCCAGCAGGTCGAGAACGGCGCGCAGGTGATCGACATCAACATGGACGAGGCCATGCTCGACAGCAAGGCCGCGATGGTCCGCTTCCTGAACCTGATCGCGTCGGAGCCCGACATCGCGCGTGTGCCGATCATGGTCGATTCGTCGAAATGGGAGGTCATCGAGGCCGGCCTGCGCTGCATCCAGGGCAAGGGCATCGTCAACTCGATCAGCATGAAAGAAGGCGAAGATCAGTTCCGCCACCAGGCCAAGCTGCTGCGCCGCTACGGTGCCGCCGCGGTCGTGATGGCCTTCGACGAAAAGGGCCAGGCCGACACCTACGAGCGCAAGGTCGAGATCTGCCAGCGCGCCTACCGCATCCTGGTCGACGAGATCGGCTTTCCGGCCGAGGACATCATCTTCGACCCGAACATCTTCGCGGTTGCGACCGGCATCGAGGAACACAACAACTACGCGGTCGACTTCATCGAGGCGACGCGCTGGATCAAGCAGAACCTGCCGGGCGCCAAGGTGTCGGGCGGCGTGTCGAACGTGAGCTTCAGCTTCCGTGGCAACGACCCGGTGCGCGAGGCCATCCACACCGTGTTCCTGTACCACGCGATCAAGGCCGGCATGGACATGGGCATCGTCAACGCCGGCATGGTCGGCGTGTACGACGACCTCGAGCCGGTGCTGCGCGAGCGCGTCGAAGACGTGGTGCTCAACCGCAGCCCCGATGCGGGCGAGCGCCTGGTCGAAGTGGCCGAGACCGCCAAGAGCGGCGCCAAGGACGAGAGCAAGCGCAACGACTGGCGCGGCACGCCCGAGGCGCCGGTGAGCGTGGGCGACCGGCTCGCCCACGCGCTGGTGCACGGCATCACCGAGTTCATCGTCGAGGACACCGAAGAGGCGTACCAGCAGATCCTCGCCAAGGGTGGCCGCCCCCTGCACGTCATCGAAGGCCCGCTGATGGACGGCATGAATGTGGTTGGTGACCTGTTCGGCGCCGGCAAGATGTTCCTGCCGCAGGTGGTGAAGTCGGCCCGCGTGATGAAGCAGGCCGTGGCGCACCTGCTGCCCTACATCGAGGAAGAAAAGCTGCGCGACGAGGCGGCCGGCCGCGACGTGCGCACCAAGGGCAAGATCATCATCGCCACGGTGAAGGGCGACGTGCACGACATCGGCAAGAACATCGTCACCGTCGTGCTCCAGTGCAACAACTTCGAAGTGGTGAACATGGGCGTGATGGTCCCGTGCCACGAGATCCTGGCGCGCGCCAAGGTCGAGGGCGCGGACATCGTGGGCCTCTCGGGCCTCATCACGCCGAGCCTGGAAGAGATGCAGTACGTGGCCGGCGAGATGCAGCGCGACGACCATTTCCGCATCAAGAAGATCCCGCTGATGATCGGCGGCGCCACCACCAGCCGCGTGCACACGGCCGTGAAGATCGCGCCGCACTACGAAGGCCCGGTCGTCTACGTGCCCGACGCCTCGCGCAGCGTGAGCGTGGCGCAATCGCTGCTCTCCGACCAGGCGACGAAGTACATCGATGAACTCAACGCCGACTACGACAAGGTGCGCCTGCAGCATGCCAACAAGAAGCAGGTGCCGCTGTGGCCCCTTGCGAAGGCGCGCGCCAACAAGACGCCGATCGACTGGACCGGCTACACCCCGCCGGTGCCGAAGTTCATCGGCCGTCGCGTGTTCAAGAACTTCGACCTGACCGAGCTCGCGAAGTACATCGACTGGGGCCCGTTCTTCCAGACCTGGGACCTGGCGGGGCCGTTCCCCGCGATCCTCAAGGACGAGGTCGTGGGTACCGAAGCGGTACGCGTCTACGCTGACGCGAAACGCATGCTCCAGCGCCTCATCGAAGGCCGCTGGCTCAGCGCGAGCGGCATCGTGGGCTTCTGGCCCGCGAACACGGTGAACGACGACGACATCGAGCTCTACACCGACGAGACGCGCAGCGAAGTCGCGATGACCTGGTACGGCATGCGCCAGCAGACCGAGAAGCAGGCGATCGACGGTGTGATGCGCCCCAGCCGCTGCCTGGCCGACTTCGTCGCGCCCAAGGACAGCGGCCTGAAGGACTATGTCGGCATGTTCGCGGTGACGGCCGGCCTGGGCGTCGAGAAGCGTGAGAAGTTCTTCATCGACGACCTCGACGACTACTCGGCCATCATGTTCAAGGCGCTGGCCGACCGGCTGGCCGAGGCCTTTGCCGAATCGCTGCACCACCGCGTGCGCACCGACCTCTGGGGCTACGCCCCCGACGAGGGCCTGAGCAACGAGGAGATGATCGCCGAGAAGTACAAGGGCATCCGCCCCGCGCCGGGCTACCCGGCCTGCCCCGACCACAGCGTCAAGCGCGAGATGTTCGAAGTGATGCAGTGCGCCGACATCGGCATGACGCTGACCGAGAGCCTGGCCATGACGCCGGCCGCGAGCGTTAGCGGCTTCTACCTGGGCCACCCGGATGCGACGTATTTCAACGTCGGCAAGATCGGGCACGACCAGTTGGCCGACCAGGCGGCGCGCCGTCGGCTGCCGGAGAGCGAACTCGAACGCCTGTTGGCACCGAACCTGTAGGCCGTCGTCGCAGTTACGGGTTTTACAGGCGCGCCGGCGGCTGCGAAGCGAGAGTGCTGTCTAAGCTCGGGCCATCGAGAGTTCGAGCGAAAGGACACACCATGCACAGCCCAATGAAGAACGGCGCGACCTCGCCCAAGGTGCTCTGGGGCACGATCGGTGCGCTGGCCGTGGTGGTCGCCGCGCTGGGCGGCACCCTGCTCTACCAGCACAGCGCCAGCGATGGCGGTACACCCAGCGCGATCACGGCGCCGCAGCCGCTCAGTGGCCCGGAAGACGGCGATCGGCCCTCGGCCGCCCTGCCGGCGCCGGTGCGTGCCCCGGACAGCGCGGGCACTGTGAGCCGCACGGCGCCGCCCTCGACTGCACCTTCGACCGCCGACATGAACCCGGCACCAGGCAACGGCACCGTCGCTGCGGTGCCGGCCCCCGCACGATCCCCTGTCTGCGCCACTTGCGGCCGGGTCGAATCCGTACGCACCGTGCAGCACGCTGCACCGCCCACGGGTGTCGGCGCCGTGGCGGGCGGTGTGCTGGGCGGCGTGCTCGGCAACCAGATCGGCCACGGCGGCGGACGCACGGCGGCCACGGTGATCGGTGCCGTCGGCGGTGGCTATGCCGGCCACACGATCGAGAAACGCACCCGCACCGAAACCCGCTACCAGGTCAGCGTGCGCATGGACGACGGCCGGCTTCGCACGGTGGAAACGCGCACCGCGCCGCCCATCGGCAAGCCGGTGACGCTGCAGGGCGACGTGCTGCGCCCGGCCGACGGTCGCGTCTGAGCGTCTAGCGTGAGCTGGCCAGGCGCGCTGCGCGCTTGCGCGCCGGCATGGGCTTCAGCTCGTGCGGCTGCAGCACGAAGTCGCTGTTGTCCGTCAGCATCTCGACTGCGAGGTCGATGAAGGCGCGCACCCGCAGCGGCTGCGCCACCCGGCTGCCGTAGTAGACGTAGAGACCCAGGTGGTCCGTCACATGTTGCGTCAGCAACGGCACCAGTTGCCCGCTGCGCAGCAGCGGTGCCGCCGTCGCACCGATCAACTGGCCGATCACCTGGCCCGCCAGCACCGCACGAATTTCCAGGTCGACATCGTTGGTGCACAGCGCCGGCGCGATGTCGCGCGCGACGATCTGGTCGTCGACCTTGAACTCCCACGGCATCAGCTTGCCGTTGGTCGGATGCCGGAAACAGCTGCAGCGGTGCTGCGCCAGGTCGTCGATGTGGTGTGGCGCACCGAAGCGCGCGATATAGGCCGGCGCAGCGCACACGACCAGCTGCACCGGCATCAGCCGCCGCGCGATCAGCCCGTCCTGCGGCGCGAGGCCGCTGCGGAAGCCGACGTCGACGCGTTCCTCGACCCAGTTGCCGACGCGGTCGTCCAGCTGCAGGTCGGGTTCGATCTGGGGATGCTGCGCGCAGAAGGCTTCGAGCACCGGCCAGAGGACCTGCAGCATGGTCGCGCGCGGCGCCACGATGCGCAGCGGCCCGGCGATCTCTTCGCGTCCGCGGCGCGCATTGCGCAACGCGCGCTGCAGCGTGCTCAGCCCGGGCTGCGCGGCCTCGAGGAACTGGCTGCCTTCTTCCGTGAGGCTCAGCCGCCGCGTGGTGCGGTGGAACAGCCGCACGCCCAGGTGCGATTCGAGCTGCGCCAGCGCCTGGCTCGCGGCTTGCGGCGTGATCGCCTGCGCGGCGGCGGCCTGGCGCAGGCTGCCCAGCTCGGCCGCCTGGATGAAGGTGGTGATCGCGCGCAGTTCGTTGAATGCCATGGCCGGATTATCACGATTGTCTTGCGGATGAAGCGAGCGAATGTGGGCTATTCCGATGCGGATGCAAAACCTACATTTCCCTCACCGCAACCCTTCATCACCCTGATTTCAAAGGAACCGACATGACTGCAACGAATGAATTCAAGCGCGTCTGGATGATCACCGGCGCATCCCGCGGCCTCGGCGCCCGCATGGCCGAAGCCGCACTCGCCCACGGCGACGCGGTGGTGGCGACCGCCCGCAACGCCGCCGACGTGGCCAAGCGCTTCGGCGACCATCCGGCGCTGCTCGGCGTGTCGCTCGACGTGACGGACGAGGCCCAGGCCGCGCATGCCGTCGAGGCCGCCATCGCCCGCTTCGGCCGCATCGACGTGCTGGTCAACAACGCCGGCTTCGGCCTTTTGGGCGCCGTGGAAGAAGCCACGGCCGACGAGGTGCGCAAGCTCTACGAGACCAACGTGTTCGGCCTCTTGAACGTGACGCGTGCCGTGCTGCCGTCGATGCGCGCGCGCCGCAGTGGCCACGTTCTCAACCTCTCGTCGTTGGGTGGCCATCAATCGGGCCCCGGCTTCGGGCTGTACTGCTCGACCAAGTTCGCGGTCGAAGGCATCAACCAGGCGCTGCACCAGGAACTCGCCCCGCTGGGCATCCACGTGACGGCGGTCGAGCCGGGCTATTTCCGCACCGAGTTCCTCGAAGGCAATTCGCTGACCGTCTCGCCCAAACTCATCGCCGACTACGAAGGCACGTCGGGCCAGGTGCGCATCGCCGCGCGCAGCATCAGCCTCAACCAGCCGGGCGATCCGGCCAAGCTGGCGCAGGCGGTGATTCGCCTCGTCGAGTCGCCGAAGCCGCCGATGCGCCTGCCGCTGGGCACCGACACGCTGCAGGTGATCCGCGACCACATCGATGGCCTGCAGCGCGAAACGGCGGAATGGGCCGAGCTGGCGGCATCGACCGACTACGCCGCCGCCTGAGGCCCGCGTGCCGGCAGATCGTCTTGCTTGAACATCCGCTCGCTCGCGACATCGACGAAGGCGCGCACCTTGGGCGACAGCTGGCGGCTCGACGGCCAGAGTGCGGAGAACTGGCCCTGGCGCACCAGGTGCGTGGCCAGCACGCGCTGCAGTTCGCCGCGGCACAGCGCATCGCGCGCGAGAAAGTCGGGCATGTAGGCGACACCGAGGCCCGCCACCGCGGCGCCGAGCATGGCTTCCATGTTGTTCGACAGCAGGCCCGGCGGCAGCTGTGTCGGCAGGCCAGGCAGGTCCCAATCCTCGATCCTGCCACCGGTCACGAACTTGTAGCGCAGGCAGGCATGGCGTGCCAGGTCGGCTGGCACCTGCGGCACGCCGTGGCGTTCAAGGTAGGCCGGCGAGGCCACCAGCACAAAGTCGAAGGGCCCCAGCCGCCGGGCCACCAGCCGCGAGTCTGCCAGGTCGCCGCTGCGGATCGCGACGTCCACGTTCTCGGCGATCACGTCGACCAGGCGGTCGTTGAAGTCGAGGTCGAGTTCGATCTCGGGGAAGCGCGCCTTGAAGTCCGGCAGCACCGGCAGCAGGAAGCGGTAGCCGATGGTCGGCAGGCTCACGCGCAGCCGGCCGCGCGGCGTGGCCACCGCGTCTTGCATCATGGTGCGCGCATCGTCGAGGTCGTCGAGGATGCGGCGGCAGCGCTCATGGAACATCGCGCCTTCCGCCGTGAGCCGCACCTGGCGGGTGGTCCGGTGGAACAGGCGCAGGCCCAGTTGCGCCTCCAGCCGCGCGACGTTCTTGCCCACGGCCGACGCCGAGATGCTCAGGTGCCGGCCGGCGGCGGCAAAGCTCAGCAGGTCGGCTGCCCGCACGAAGGATTCGAGCCCGCTGAAACTGTCCATGGTGATTGGCAACCTGGGGTTGGGAGTGCAAGGAGTCTGGCCGCCATTTTCATTCCATTGAATCCTTTTTATCTTCTGATCCTCCATCTCCTTCCCGTGTGAAAGCCATCGCCATGTCCCCCTCCGCCTCCAAGAACTGGCTGCTGGCCGCCGTGTGCCTGGCGGCGCTGGGCATGCCGCTGAGCTTTACCGGCCCCGCCGTGGTGCTGCCCGCGATCCGCGACGCCCTGGGGGGCAGCCCGGTGCAGCTCAACTGGATCACCAATGCCTTCATGCTGAGCTTCGGCGCTACGCTGCTGGCGGCCGGCGCGCTCGCCGATGCCTGGGGGCGCAAGCGCGTCTTCCTGCTCGGGCTGGTCGTGGTGACACTGAGCTGCGCGATGCTGGTGGGGGCGCCGGGCATCGTGACGTTCGACAGGGCGCGCGCGCTGCAGGGGCTGGGGTCGGCCGCCGCATTCGCCGCCGGCACCGCCGCGCTGGCCCAGGTGTTCGACGGCGCGGCGCGCACGCGGGCCTTCAGCCTGATCGGCACCTCGTTCGGCGTGGGGCTGTCCTGCGGCGCGATGCTGTCGGGCTGGCTGGCCCAGACCTTCGGCTGGCAGGCCGTGATGCTGAGCCCCGGCGCGGTGTGCCTGTTGGCGCTGGGCATCGCGGCGCCCGCCATGCGCGAATCGCGCAACCCGCAGGCGCAGGGGCTCGATCTGCCCGGCGCGCTGAGCTTCACCGCGGCGCTGAGCCTGCTCACGCTGGGCGTGCTGCAGGCGCCCGACAGCGGCTGGGGCAGCCCGTGGGTGATCGCTGCGCTGGCCGGTGCGGCGCTCATGGGCGCGGCCTTCATCGCCATCGAGCGCCGCGCCGCGCATCCGATGCTCGACCTGTCGCTGTTCCGCTTCCCGCGTTTCGTCGGCGTGCAGTTGCTGGCCGCCGCACCGGCCTATGGCTTCGTCGTACTGCTGGTGCTGCTGCCGCTGCGCTTCGTCGGGCTCGAAGGGCGCAGTGCGCTGGAGGCGGGCGGCTTCATGTTCGCGCTGTCGGGGCCGATCCTGGTGGTGCCGACGCTGGCGGTCTGGCTCGCGCAGCGCTACCCGGCCGGCGCCCTGTCGGCGCTGGGCCTGCTGGTGTGCGCGGTGGGCCTGGTCTGGCTCAGCCGCTGCGCGCCCGGCACGCCCTTGCACGCCATGGTGTGGCCCCTGTTGCTGATAGGTGCGGGCATCGGCCTGCCCTGGGGCCTGATGGACGGCCTGGCGGTGAGCGTGGTGCCGCGCGAACGCGCCGGCATGGCTTCGGGCATCTTCAACACCGTGCGCGTGGCCGGGGAGGGCATCGCGCTGGCGCTGGTCGGTGCCGGGCTCACCGCGCTCGTGGCGCTGCAGCTCGCCCGCCTGCCGGGGCACACGGCGCTGGCCGCGTCGCAGGCCGCGCAGCGCATGACGACCGGCGATTTGCCACAGGCCATGGCGCTGCTGCCGGGGCTGGGCCGCGAGGCGCTGCTGCACGCCTACGGTGCGGCTTTCGGTACGTTGCTGTGCGTGCTGGCGGCCGTCACCGTGCTGACGGCGCTGGCGGTGTTCAGCTTCCTGCGGGGCGAGACGCAGCCGGAAGCGCCGGAGCAGATATCGGTGCTGGCACCCGAGCGATGCGCCTTGCCGTGACATGTGGAAACCTGATCCCGGCGCCAGCCGACAACCAAAGGCTTCACTTTCATGCACAGTGAAGCGCTATGTTCAATGCCAAGTCGTCGACGATCGCCTGCCCCGAGTGCGGCCAACGCAACCGTGCCGAGGCCCGCTTCTGCGAGGCGTGCGCTGCCCGGCTCGGCGCCGAGCCGTCGATCGCGTCGACGCGGGCCCCGACGCGCGCACCTCTGCCGCAGGCGACGGCCCCGGTGCCGCTCGCGGCATCGGCTGCGACAGGTGGCGACAGCCGCTTCGATGCGCCGCGCACCGTCCATTCCCGCCCGATGCCGCTTCAGGCGCAGGCGGCCAACAACAGTGGCTTCTGGTTCAAGTTCTGCATGGCCGGCCTGGCCGTGATGATCGGCTTCATCGCCTGGAGCCTCTACATCCTCACGGGCAGCAAGGCGCCGACGCAGTTGCCGGCGGGGCAGGTCAGTGCGGAGGCGCCGCCGGTGGCGGCATCGGCCGCACCCGCCGGCCCGAGCGCGGTGCCGAGCCCTCTGCCGACGAGCGTGGCGCCATCGCCCAGCACGGCTGCCGCAACAGCCGACGCACCGCCCCGATCAACCAGCCCGACAGCGCGCGCGCCGCGGCCATCGTCGACCGTGCCGCCCGCGCCTCCACGCCAGGCCACAGCCCGTGAACGCGTGCGGCCGTCACCTTCGGAGGTGCGTCCCGCCGATTTCGGCGGCTGGGTCGAACCCTCGCGCCCGCCCGCCATGACCTCGTCGCCGAACTACCAGGATGCCGGTCCGCCCGTCGTGGCCGGCCCCGGTCCGCGCGAGCCGCTCGCCACGGCACCCCCGGCGCAGCCCGCCGGCAGCGTCGCCACCACGGGCCGGCAGGACCTCGGCCCGCCGGTCAGCGCCGGGCCGGGCCCGCGCTACGACTATTCGACGCCGAACGCCGTGGGGCGATAACGTCGAATCGCGCAGCGGAAACGTCAGTCGTTCAGCGGGAACAGGCAGGCCACGGTGCGCGTGTCCGTGTCGGTCCGGCGCGTGAGCACCGGGTCTTCCAGGCGGCACGCCGCACGGACCTGCGGGCAGCGTGACGCGAAGCGGCAGCCCTGCGGAAGGTCGATCGGGCTCGGGATCTCGCCTGACAGCGACGCCTTCAACGGTCGCTCGAAGCTCGGGAAGGCCTGCATCAGCGCCCGCGTGTACGGGTGCAGCGGCCGGGCCATCACTTCCGCGGTCGGGCCTTCTTCCACGATACGGCCGAGGTACATCACGGCCACACGCTGGCACAGGTAGCTCGCCACGCCCAGGTCGTGCGTGATGAAGACCAGCGTGAGCCCCATGTCGCGGCACAGGTCGCGCAGCAGGTTGAGCAGTTGCGCCTGCACCGACACGTCGAGGCCGGCGACCGACTCGTCCGCGACGAGGGTGGTCGGCTCGCCCGCCAGCGCGCGCGCCACCGCCACGCGCCGCACCTGGCCGCCCGAGAGTTCAGCGGGGAAGCGGTCGGCCAGGGCGGCGGAGAGACCGACGCGTTGCAGCAGCGCGGCCACGCGCGCCGCCTCGTCGGCCGGCGGGCAGATCTTGTAGAGCCGCAGCGGCTCGATGAGGATGTCGCGCACGCGCAGCCGCGGGTTCATGGAGCCGCGCGCGTTCTGGTAGATGAAGGCGACCTCGCGCGCGAAGCGCTGGCGGCTGGCGGCGTCGAGCGTGCCGAACTCGGCCTGCCGGTAGCGCAGGCGGCCGTCGCTGGGCGGCTCCAGGCCGAGCATCAGCCGCACCAGCGTCGACTTGCCCGACCCGCTCTCGCCCACCAGCGCGACCGAGTCACCGGCCGCGATGTCCAGCCGCACACCGTCGAGCGCCTTCAGGCGGCGCGGGGCACGCCGGCCGAAGAGACCCGTGCGCGGGCCGTGGCCCACGGCGTAGGACTTCTCGACGTCGTGCATTTCGAAGAGCAGGCTCATGCGGCCACCCCTTCTTGCTCGGCCGCCAGGATGCGGTCGATTTCCCAGCAGGCCAGGCTGCGCCCGGCGCGTTGCTCCAGGGGTGGGCGCTCCGCTGCGCAGCGGGGCCGGGCGTGCGGGCAGCGGGTCGCGAAGCGGCAGCCCGCGGGCATGTCGGCCGCACCCGGCACGGTGCCGGCCAACGGTTCGAGCTGCACCGAATCGAGCTCGACCACGCAGCGGCGCAGGCCCACGGTGTAGGGGTGCAGCGGGCGGCCGAGCACGGCCTGGGCGGGCCCGGTCTCGACGATCTGACCGGCGTACATCACCGCGATGTCGTCGCACACCTGAGACGCCAGCGCCAGGTCGTGCAGCACGAAGATGGCGCTGGAGCCGAGCGCGCGCACCCGCGTGAGGATCAGCTCCATGATCTGCGCCTGGATGGTCACGTCCAGCGCGCTGGTCGGCTCGTCGGCAATCAGCAGTTCGGGGTTGCAGGCCAGCGCGATCGAGATCATCACGCGCTGCTGCATGCCGCCCGACAGCTGGTGTGGGTAGGCGGCCAGGCGCGTGCGCGCGTCGGGAATGCCGACGCTGTCGAGCAGTTCCACGGCGCGTTCGATGGCCTGCCGGCGGTCGAGCCGCAGGTGGCGTCGCAGCGGTTCGCAGACCTGGTCGCCGATGGTGAAGCAGGGGTCGAGCGCCGCCGATGCGTCCTGGAAGACCAGGCCGATGCGGCGGCCGCGCAGCGTCTGGAAGCGCTTCTCCGGCAGGCCGACCAGCTCTTCGCCGTCGAAGCGCATGCTGCCCTGCATCCGCACCTCGGGCGCCTGCAGCAGACCGATCAGCGCCATCGCGAGCGTCGACTTGCCGGCGCCTGATTCGCCCAGCAGGCCGAGCGTGCGGCCCGCGCCCAGCGAGAGCGTCACGCGGTCGAGCACGGCGTTGCCGCCGCGTTCCAGCGTGAGGTCTTCCACCGACAGCAGTGGCTCGGCGGGCATGGGCGCGGGGCGGCCGGCGTCGGCGGGCGTCGCGGCGGGAAAGCCGTTGTCTGCGTACATGCTCACCGGCCCTCCGATCGCGGCGCGAAGGCGTTGCGCAGCCCGTCGCCCATCAGCGTGAGGCCGACCAGCAGCACCGCCAGCGCCAGGCCGGGCCAGGTCGAGATCCACCACGCCATCGTGATGAAGCCGCGGCCTTCCGCGATCATCAGGCCCCAGTCCGGCGTCGGCGGCACCACGCCCAGGCCGAAGAAGGACAGGCCCGACTCCAGCAGGATGGCCGTGCTGATGCGGATGCCGGCCTGCACCAGCAGCGAAGAGGTCACGTGCGGCAGCAGGTGCCGCAGCACGATGCGCAGCTTGGGCACGCCCATCAGGCCGGCGGCTTCCACGAAGGGCAGCGACTTCACCTGCAGCACGTCGGAGCGCACGATGCGCGCGAACGGGCCGACGAAGGACACGGCCAGCGCGTACACCAGCTTGTCCACGCCCATGCCGAGCACGGCGATGAAGGCGATGGCCAGGATGATTTCGGGGAAAGCGAGGATCGCGTCGACCAGGCGCATCAGCGCCCACTCGATGCGCCCGCCGGCCAGGCCCGCGACGAGGCCGACGACCAGCCCGCCGGCCAGCCCGAGCGCCACCGAGCCGAAGCCGATGCCCAGTGCCAGCCGCGCGCCGTAGAGCAGGCGCGAATACAGGTCCTGCCCGAAGGAGTCGGTGCCCAGCCAGTGGTCGGCGCTCGGTGGCTGCAGCGCCACGGCGAAGTCCTGCACCGTCGGGTCGTGCGTGGCCAGCCACGGGGCGAACAGCGCCATCAGCGCGAAGAGGCCGACGATGCCGAGGCCCACCAGCGCGGCGGGCTCGCGCCGGATCGGGTGCCACCAGCGCTGGCGCCAGCCGGCCGCGGGCGCCATGGCCTGCAGGGCCACCGCTGAAGAAGAAGGAGGAAGGACGACGCTCATGGGTACCCGTCGATGAAGAGCATGCGGCGCTCGGGCGTCACCGCCGGCGCAGCCGCGGATCGAGCCATTGGTAGGTCTGGTCGACCAGCAGGTTGACCAGCACGAAGAAGAGCGCGGTGAGCATGATCCCGGCCTGCACCACGCCGTATTCGCGGTTGAGCACGGCGGTGGTGATCATCATGCCCAGGCCGGGGATGGCGAACACCACCTCGGTCATGACAGCACCGCGCAGCAGGCCGCCCAGCTGCAGCCCGATCACCGTGACCAGCGGCATCAGCACATTGCGCATGGCGTGCACGCCGACCACGCGCCACATCGGCTCGCCGCGCGCACGCACGGCGCCGATGAAGGGTTGGGCCATCACGTCGATCAGGCTCGCGCGTGTGGTGATGGCAATGAGGCCGGCGTAGTACGCACCCAGCGTGATGGCCGGCAGCGCCAGGTGGTGCATGCCGGCGGCGAAGTCTTCCCACGGCCGCACGAAGCCCATGGTCGGGAACCAGCCCATGCCCACGCCGAACACCCACACCAGCACGATGCCCAGGTAGAAGCTGGGCACGGCCGAGCCGAGCACCGACAGCGACGAGACCAGCCAGTCGACCGGCCCGCCGCGCCGCAGCGCCGCCAGCATGCCGGCCGGCACGCCGATCAGCAGCGCCATCGCCAGGGCCAGCGCCGACAGCGTGAGCGTGATCGGCAGCGCCTCGTACACCGCCTGCTTGAAGATGTCGGCGTGGCTGATGTACGAGGTGCCCCAGTCGCCGCGCACGAAGCCGCCGAGCCAGTTGAGGTACTGCTGCGGCCAGGGCAGGTCGAGCCCGAGTTCGCGCGTCAGCTTGGCGTGCGCTGCCGGTGAATACTCCGCGCCCAGCATCAGCGACACCGGGTCGCCCGGCGCCAGCTTGAGGAACCAGAAGGCGGCGATCGAGACCACCGCCAGCACCAGCAGCGTCTGCATCAACCGGGAGAACAGCGCACGGGCCATCGCGCGCTCAGGCCTTCAGGCTGACCGTGTGCATGTTCATCAGGTTCACCGGCACGTACTTGAAGCCGTCCACGCGCTTGTTGAAGATCTTGTAGACCTTGGTGTGCGCGAGCACGGCCATCGGCGCGTCCTGCGTCAGCATGATGTCCTCGGCCTGCTCGTAGAGCTTCTTGCGCGCGGCCACGTCGACGATCTGCGACGCCTGCAGGATCAGCGCGTCGAAGGCCGGGTTGGCGTAGCCCACGCGGTTCCACGGCATGCCGCTGAGCCATTCGGGACGAATGGTTTCGTCCGGGTCCAGGTCGGCTTCCCAGGCGGCGTCGTAGAAGTCGTAGTCGCCGGCGTTGGTGCGCTTGTTGAGTACGGCCGGGTCCATCAGCTCGAGCTTGGCCTTGATGCCGATCTTCGCCAGCATCGGGATGATGAGCTGCGCATTGCGGCTGCCGCTGCCGCCGTTGGAGGTGAAGGCTTCCGAGGCCAGGTAGACCGGCGCCACCTCGCCCTGGTCCTTGGCCTTGGCGCGGAAGGCCTGCGCCTTCTTCAGGTCGAAGAACTGGCCGCGTCCCGATTTGGCGATCGCCGGGTCGTAGAAGTTCGACATCGGCGGCGAGACCATCGAGTAGGCCGCGATCGCATCGCCGAAGTAGCCCTGCTTGACCAGCACGTCGCGGTCGATCGCGTAGGCCACGGCCAGGCGCAGGTTCGGGTCGTCGAACGGGGCGCGCTTGGTGTTCATGCCGAGGAAGGCGTAGTTGCCCTCGACCTCGCCGAAGACCTGCAGGTTCTTGTTCGCGCGCAGCTGCGACATGAACTGGAAGGGGCAGGCGTCGAGCGCATCGATCTGGCCCGAGATGAGCGCCGCCACGGCGGAGGTCGGTTCCTTGATCAGCTGGATGCTGATCTTGTCGAGGTAGGGCAGGCCCTTCTCGAAGTAGTCGGGGTTGCGCTGCAGCTCGATCATCTCGTTCTCGCGCCACTGCACGAACTTGAACGGGCCGGTGCCCACCGGGTTGCGGCCGAAGTCCTTGCCGAACTTCTCCACCGCGCGGCGCGAGACGATGGTGCCGGCGCGGCCGGTGGCGCCGTTCATGGCCACCGGGAAGAAGGCGAAAGGCTTGTTGTAGCGGATGCGCACGGTCAGCGGGTCGATGATGTCGATGCCTTCGAGCGAGGCCACCATCCAGGCGTGCGGCGAGCCGGTCTTGGGGTCCTTCACGCGCTCGATGCTCCACTTGACGGCCGCGGCGTCGCAGGCGTCGCCATCATGGAACTTGACGTCGGGGCGCAGCTTGAAGACGTGCGTCTTGTCGTCGGTCATTTCCCAGCTCGCGGCCAGGTCGGGCACGAAGCTGACCTTCTTGCCGTCGTACGCGACCTTGAGCAGGCCGTTGTAGATGTTGTTGTGGATCTTGATGGCGGCCAGCGAGCCGGTGAAGTGCGGGTCGAGCGTGTCCGGTGGCACCACCTGGCCCCACTTCAGCGTGCCGCCGCGCTTGGGCTCGGCGGCCGCCGCCACGTTCGGGCCGAGCAGCGCGGCACCACCGGCCGCGGCCGTGGCAGCCGACAGGGCGCCGGCCTGCATCACGCGCAGGAAGTCGCGCCGGCCGAAATCGGTGGCAAGGCGTTCGGCGAGTTGGCGTTTGAAATCGGGCTGGTCCATCGAAAACTCCGTTGCGGTTGATGAGAAGAGGTAAAGGAGAAGAAGTGGCTCAGTGGCCGAGCGCGCAGCCGTCCTTGCGCGGGTCGGAGGCGCCGTGCAGCACGCCCGTGTCCCAGTCGATCCAGATCGCCTGCGCGCCACCGATGGGCATCTCGGGCTTCACGAGCTCGAAGCCGCGCCGCGCGAGTTCGTCGCGCGTGGCCATCGGCAGCGTGCCTTCGACCTCGACCTGCGTGGTGCCGGGCACCGGGAACACGCGCGGCAGGTCGATGGCGGCCTGCGGGTCGAGCCCGAAGTCGAGCACCTTGGAGATGAAGTGCGCATGGCCCATCGCCTGGTACTGCCCGCCCATCACGCCGAAGGGCATGCGCACGCGGCCGTCCTGCACGACCATGCCGGGGATGATGGTGTGCATCGGCCGCTTGTGCGGGCCGATGGCGTTGGGGTGCGCCGCATCGAGCGAGAAGCTCTGGCCGCGGTTGTGCAGCAGCACGCCGCCCGGCGCGAGCTGGCCGCTGCCGAAGGGATGGAAGATGGAGTTGATGAAGCTCGCGCAGTTGCGGTCGCGGTCGACCACGCTGATGTAGACCGTGTCGCGGTGTGCCGCCGGTTGCGGTGCCGGCACATGTACCGCCGCGGCCTTCGGGTCGATGCGTGCGCGCAGCTCGTCGGCCAGGCCGGGCGACAGCAGCCAATCGGCGTCGACCGGCGTGTGCTTCGGGTCGGCCAGCCAGGCATCGCGCGCCGCATAGGCCAGGCGCGCGGCCTCGATCTCCCGATGCAGGCGGTCGGCCGACAGCGGGTCGCCTTCGGCCGCGAAGCCCGAGAGGATGTTGAGCAGCAGCAGCGCGATCACGCCCTGGCCGTTGGGCGGACATTCGACGATGTCCATGCCCCGAAAGCGCGTGCGGATCGGCTGCACGTACTCGCCGCGGTAGCGCGCGAAGTCTTCCGCCGTGTGGAGGCCGCCGCGCGACTGCAGGAACTCGACGATGCCGCGGCCGATGGCACCGCCGTAGAACGCCTCGCGTCCGCCGGCCGCGATGGTGCGCAGCGTGGCGGCGAGTTCCGGGAAGCGGTGCACCGCGCCCTCGGCCGGTGCCTGGCCGTCCTGCAGGTAGACGCGCGCGGCGTCGGCGTCGTTGCGCAGCAAGCCCGCCTGCAGCGCCCAGTCGCTGGCGCAGCGCGGCGCCACCGCGAAGCCTTCCTCGGCCAGCGTGATGGCCGGCTGCAGCAGCGCCGCGAGCGGCATCGTGCCGTGGTCGGCGGCCAGCGTGGCCCAGGCGTCCACCGCGCCGGGCACCGTCACCACATGGGGCGACTGGCGGGTCCATTCGGTCACGCCGCGGGCCTGCAGCGCAGCCGGCGTGGCCGCGGCCGGCGCCCAGCCGGAGCCGTTGAAGGCGACCACGTCGTCGCGGCCCTGGCGGGCGTAGAGCGCGAAGCAGTCGCCGCCGATGCCGGTCGAGCCGGGCTCGACCACGCCCTGCACCGCGCAGGCCGCGATGGCCGCGTCCATGGCGTTGCCGCCGGCCTGCAGGATGTTGACCGCAGCGAGGGTGGCGGTGGGATGCGAGGTGGCGGCCATGCCGTTGCGGGCCATGACCACGGAGCGGCCGGGTCGTTCGAAGTTGCGCATGAGGTGCGGTGTGGGGTCGGGAACGGAGATGGAAGAACGGTGCGAGCCGGTCTATGACTGGCGCGATGCCGCCGCAGGCAGCGGGACGCCATCGGCCATCAGCTTCTCCAGCGGCGGGATGGTGGACACGATGTGCTCGCGCATGGCCTCCTCGACCTCGTCGGGGTCGCCGCGCCGCAGCGCGTGCAGCAGCGCGTGGTGGTCGTGCTCGGTGCTGTTGGGCTTGGCCGTGTGCTCCATCCACAGGCGCATGTGCGGCTCGACGAAGGAATGCAGCGCGGCGATCTGCGCGATCAGGCGGGGCCGCTGGCTCAGGCCGCAGAGGTATTCGTGGAGGTTGCGGTGGTGCGTCACCCACTGCTGCACATCGGCACCGTGGCGGTCCATGCGCTCCAGCAGGTTCTCGACGTCGCGCAGTTCCTGCGCGCCCAGATGGGGCAAAGCCACGCGCACTGCCTGAGCCTCCAGCACGGCGCGCATCTCGAACACCTCGCGCATCTCGGCGATGGTGATGCCGCGCACCATCGCGCCGCGGTTCGGCCGGATCAGCAGCAGCCCTTCGGTCGCCAGGCGGCGGAAGGCCACGCGCACCGGCATGCGGCTGGCCGAGATGGCGACGGCGATGTCTTCGGCGATCAGCCGGTCACCGGCGCGAAACGCACCATTGCGGATGCGCTGCAGCACGTAGTCGTAGGCCTCCTGTTCGGCGCTGGCCAGCAGGCGGTCCATCAGGCGTGCGCTCCGTGGCCATCATGGCCGGTGTCCCGCGCCAGCAAGGCGACGGCGGTCCATTTGTAATATTGGATCCACGTATGCATGCAGGGCCCCGTAAGCACGGAGCGTGCCCGGCGCTTCAGGCGTGCGAGGACGCATGTCGGGCATGCGAGCGCCGACGTGGGGCGCGGCGCGCACCGTCACGTCCTTGAAAACGAGGTGGAGCGCTGGGGCGCCTGCCGTCAGGCAGCACCCCAGCGGCGGGCGTCAGTGCCCGGCGAGAACCACTGGCACTTCCGTCGCCGGCGGCGTGTTCCGGCTGCGGCCGCTGCGCACGATGCCGTCGATCATCACCATGCCCACGCCCGGGATGTCGCCGAGCGCCACGCTCTCGAGCAGGCCGGGCGCCGGCGAGTGCTGGGCGCGGTCCATGAAGACGAAGTCGGCGTCGCGGCCCACTTCGATCAGGCCGCAGTTGAGGTTGCGGATGCGCGCCGTGTTGCCGGTCGCGAAGCAGAACACCTGCTCGGCCGGGATGTTGGCGAAGGCCGTGATGAACGACACCATCCGCAGGATGCCCAGCGGCTGCACGCCCGAGCCGGCCGGGCCGTCGGTGCCGAGGATCACGCGGTGCGGGCACTTCAGCTCGATGGCCGCGCGGGCGGCGGCGATGGCCGTCTTCTCGTTGCCGTTGTGCACGATCTCGATCGCGCGCGTCGACTTCTCGCACAGCTCGCACACATGGGCCTCGGGCAGCGAGGTGTGGCCGCCGTTGATGTGGCCGATGACGTCGGCGTCGGCTTCGAGCACCACGTCCTTGTCGATGTAGCCCGAGCCCGGCACGGACGGGCCGCCCGTGTGGATGGTGCTCTGGATGCCGTACTTGCGCGCCCACGCCACCATCTCCTTGGCCTCGTAGCCGGCCTTCACCGTGCCCAGGCCCACTTCGCCGAGCAGGCCCACGCCGGCTTCGGCCAGTTCCTTGAAGTCGCTCTCGACCATGCCCTTCTCGATGACCGGTGCACCGGCCAGCACCTTCACGCCGCTGGGGCGGAAGTTGTCGTACGCGCGCTGCGCCGTGATGGCCAGCGCCTTCAGGCCGACGATGTCCTTGGGACGGCCGGGCAGGTGCACTTCGCCGGCCGAGATCATGGTGGTCACGCCGCCGTTCATCGACGAATCGATCCAGCCGAGCTGGCTCTGGCGCGGCGTCCAGTCGCCGAAGACCGGGTGCACGTGGCTGTCGATCAGACCCGGCGCGACGGTGGTCTTCTTGCAGTCGATGACGGTCTTCGCGCCCTCGACGTCGCAGTCCTTGTACTTGCCGACCGCGGTGATCAGGCCGTCGACCACGACGATGGTGTCGGCGTCGAGGATGGGTTGGTCAATGTCGCCCGAGAGCAGCAGCCCTATGTTCTGGATGACGACCTTGCCCGACTTGGCGCCGGCTGCGATTTCTGCCATTTGATGTCCTCGTGGGGAAGTGTGGGTTCTGGGTTTTCGTCTGAGCGCACCGTGCGCAGCAGCGTTTCGATCACGAAATCTTCCCAGTGCGTGACCGCGGCCGGCAACTCCAGCGGCTCGCCGAGGAAGGCAGTGAGCGTGTGGCGGTTGGCCGTGTAGAAATAGCCGGTGGCGGCGATCAGCAGGTAGACGTCGCGTGCCACCAGGTCAGTGCGAAAGAGCCCCTGCGCCGCACCGCTCCGAAGGATCTCCGAGATGATGGACACCGCGCGCGACGAGTACTCGCGCGCCCGCAGTGATTTCGAGATGTGCCGGCCCTTGTGCAGGTTCTCGGTGTTCAGCAGCGTGACGAACTCGGGGTTCTTGCGGTAGTAGCCGAGCACGAAACGGATGACCGCGGTGAGCGCATCGACCGGGCGCGTGGTGTCGAGGTCGAGCGCCGCCTCGGCATCGTCCATGCGCTGGTAGATGCCTTCGAGCACGGCGATGAAGAGGCCTTCCTTGCTGCCGAAGTAGTAGTAGATCATCCGGTCGTACGACTTCGCGGCCTTCGAGATCTTCTCGACGCTGCCGCCGTCGTAGCCGTACTTGGCGAACACCTTGGTGGCCGCTTTCAGGATCGCATCGCGCGTGGCCTGCGCCGCAGCCTCGCGCACGCCCGTCTTGCGCTGGGGCTTGGCTGCGGGCTTGCGGATGGTCATGCCTTGGCGCAGTGCAGGAGTGTTTGGACCATGCCAGCGACATCCGCGGGACTGGCTTTGCCAGACCGCAGGATGTGCCCCCCCGGGGGGGAGCCGCGCAGCGGCACGGGGGGGGTCATTTTTCAGCGAAGGCGCGTTCGACGACGAAGTCGCCGGGGGTGCTCGTGTTGCCTTCCTTGAAGCCGCGGCCTTCGAGCATGTGCTTGAGGTCGACCAGCATGCCGGGGCTGCCGCACAGCATCACGCGGTCTTCGGCGGCGTTGATCGGTGGCAGGCCGAGGTCGTCGGTGAGCTTGCCGCTCTCGACCAGCTCGGTGATGCGGCCCATGTTGCGGAACTCCTCGCGCGTGACGGTCGGGTAGTACAGCAGTTGCTTTTCGATCAGCTCGCCGAGGAATTCATGCTTGGGCAGGTGGTCGATGACGAGGTCGTGGTACGCCAGCTCGTCGACCTGGCGCACGCCGTGCACCAGGATGACCTTCTCGAACTTTTCGTAGGTCTCCGGGTCGCGGATGATGCTCATGAACGGTGCGAGGCCGGTGCCCGTGCCGAACAGGTACAGGCGCTTGCCCGGCAGCGTGTAGTCGATCAGCAGCGTGCCGGTGGGCTTGCGGCCCACGATGATGGTGTCGCCGACCTGAATGTGCTGCAGCTTCGAGGTCAGCGGGCCGTCGTCGACCTTGATGCTCAGGAACTCGAGGTATTCCTCGTAGTTGGCGCTGGCGATGGAGTAAGCACGCAGCAGCGGCTTGTTGTTCACCTTGAGGCCGATCATGGTGAAGTGGCCGTTCGAGAAGCGCAGTGCCGGGTCGCGCGTGGTGGTGAAGGTGAACAGGCGATCGGTCCAGTGGTGGACCGAGAGAACGCGTTCTTCGCTGAATGCACTCATGAATGACTCGATGAAAAGTGGACGAAATGGCGGGCGACAAAGGCTTGCGAACGGGGCTGGCGGCCCTAGCCCGCAGACGCCGGCTGAGGCCGCCCAATTGTCGTTCACCGCATGCACCAGGCCGGTGAGCCCAGGAAAACACCCATGCAAACATCGGGCCGGATCGGTAGATTCCGGCTCATTGATGTAGTGAACACCACATGAACGTGGAGCGGATGCTACACAAATGACAAATTACGCACAAGCGTGAAACCGGCATGTTTGTTGCACCGGTTGCAGCACGCTTTCTGAGAGATCGCCACGATGACTGAACACACCAAGACAGATGGACTGCCGGGCATGGACGTGCCGGTGATCCCCGACGCCGCCGGTTTCGGCAAGGCCCCGCCGCGCAACGAACGCATGAGCACGGCCAAGGTCGAATGCAACGCCTGCCCGGTGCTCTGCCAGATCTCCGACGGCCGCACCGGCGCCTGCGACCGCTACGCCAACCGCGACGGCGTGCTGGTGCGGGTTGACCCCGTCGTGCTGCTGCGCCGCGCGCTGAAGAACCCGTCGCCGGCGCTGGTGCCCTTCGCCCGCGATGGCGCCGAGCCGTCTGCCGCCGATGCGCAAGGCGCGGAGCCGGAATGGAACGGCGATCTGCTGCATGCCGACGAGGTCTTCGTCACCGGGGTCGGCTCGTCCACCACCTATCCCGACTACAAGCCCGCGCCCTTCATCGTGGGCTCGAAGGCGCGCGGCGTCGACATGGTCACGGTCGTGACCGAAGGCATCTTCAGCTACTGCAGCCTGAAGGTGAAGATCGACACCGACCGCTTCCTCGGCGCCGAACAGGCCAACGTCCGCTACAAGGGCGAGGTGGTCGGCCACGTCACCACGGCCGAATACGGCTCGCAGATGCTGTCGCTCGGCGGCGTGCACCACCTCACCGGCGGCAGCAAGAAGGAAGGCCGCATGGCGCTGGAGCTGATGCAGAAGCTCGGCAACAAGCAGCCGGCCGAATGCACCATCGACGGCGGCTCCAGCCTGGTCATCCAGGCCGGCCGCGCGCCCATCGTCAACGGCGTCGAAGAGCAGCGCATGCGCGTGGGCTGCGGCTCCGCGGCCGTCGGCATCTTCGCGCGGCAGTTCGCCGGTGTGGCCGATGAGGTGGTGGTGGTCGACGACCACATCACCGGCGTGCTCACGCAGCACCAGGCCGGGCGCTGCCTCGACATGCCCGAATCGGGCATCAAGATGCTCGGCCGCAAATCGACGCCTGGTCGCTACTTCCAGGTGGCGAATCCCGGCAACGGCTGGGGCGGCACCGACATCGCCGACCCGCTCTCGATCATCGAAGGCTGGGAAGAGGGCGTGGCCAAACCCGGCCTGCGGCTGCTGATGACCTCCACCACCGGCGAGCATGCGCAGTGGTATGTGCTCGACGATGCGCTGGTGCCGGTCGAGCAGCCGATGCCCGAGGAGGTCAAACGCATCGTCGAACGCATCGGTGAGAACTGCGAGCCGTCGCTCTGCACCGTGCTCTTCCTCGGCGGTGCGGGCGGCAGCCTGCGCGCCGGCGTCACCGAGAACCCGGTGCTGCTCACCCGCGCCATCAAGCGCGCGCTGGTCAACGTGACCTGCGGCGGCGCACCGGCCTATGTGTGGCCGGGCGGCGGCATCACGGTGATGGTCGACGTCATGCGCATGCCCGACAACAGCTTCGGCACCGTGCCCACGCCGGCCATCGTCGCGCCCATCGAATTCAGCATGCGGCTCGAGGACTATGCCGCGCTCGGCGGCCACGTCGAGCATGTGTTCCCGCTGCAGGAAGCCCTGGCACGCGGTGCGTGGCAGGACGACGGCGCGCCCGTCACGCGCCAGTGGGTGCGCATCGATGACGCCAACCCCTGGCCCCTCGGCCAGCCGCCGATGCTGGGCTGAACGGTGCACGCCGAACGCCATCTGCTCGACGCCCAGCGTTGGCACCTGCACCACGGACCGATCGATCTGGTGATCGAGGCCGAGGGCGATGCCGCGGCCCTGGCGTCGGCGCATGCGGCAGCGTGGGTGCGCTTCGAATCGCTGCTCGCCGAACTGGTGGGTGAGCTGCCGCTGTTGCGGCAACCGGTGGGCGCGCACTGCGCGCTGCAAGGCCCGATCGCGCGTCGCATGTGGAACGCCTGCGCGCCGTTCCGTGCGGCCTTCATCACGCCGATGGCGGCCGTGGCCGGCTCGGTGGCTGACGAGATCATTGCTTTCTATCGGCGCCCCGGCATCGAGCGTGCCTGGGTCAACAACGGCGGCGACATCGCCTTGCATCTGGCGGCCGGCCGTTCGGCACGCGTCGGCCTGTTCGCGGACATCGCCCAGTTCGATCTGGCCGATGCCGGCCCGCTCACGACCGACGGCCAGTTCGTCGTCGAGGCGGCCCAGCCGGTGCGCGGCGTCGCCACCAGCGGCTGGCGCGGCCGCAGCTTCTCGCTGGGCATCGCCGACAGCGTGACGGTGCTCGCCGCCACGGCCGCGCAGGCCGACGCGGCCGCGACCGTCATCGCCAATGCCGTCGATGTCGACGACGGCGCGATCCGCCGGTTGCCGGCCAGCCAGTGCAAGGACGACAGCGACCTCGGCGACATTCCGGTGACGGTCGACGTGCCGCCCCTGGCCCCCGCGACGGTGCGCCGTGCACTCGATGCGGGCGCGGCCCGCGCGCGCCTCCTGCAATCCGGCGGAAACGCCTGGGCGGCGATGCTGGTTTGCCAGGGGCAATGGCGTCTTGTCGAACCCTTATGCTCCATCAGCGCGGCGAGGCCGCGCGATGCAGTTGGTTCAGTATTTGCTTAACGAATGGCGAGCTTCATTCCATGATCGATATCCGCCGCGTCTTCACCCATGTCGAGCACATCCACCACGAGTTCGGTCCCCGCGCCGCAACGCCGCTGGTGCGTGGCGCCATCGGCGTGGTGATGACCAACCCTTTCGCCGGCCGCTACGAGCCCGACATCCTGCCCATGATGGCGCTGCTCGACCCGGTGGGCGTCGACATGGCGCACCGGCTGCACGCCGCCATGGACGTGCCGCTCGATGAGATCGCCACCTACGGCAAGGGCGCCATCGTCGGCGCCGCCGGCGAGCTGGAGCACGGCGCGCTGTGGCACGTGCCCGGCGGCTACGCGATGCGCGAGCTGCTCGGCTGGAAGGGCGACCGCAGCGCCTACACCGCCGGCAAGGCCGAGGAGAAGACGGGCCAGCCGGCCAACGCGCTGTCCATCGTGCCCTCGACCAAGAAGGTCGGCCCGCCCGGTGCCGCGCTCGACGTGCCGCTGACCAACATCAACGCCAGCTACGTGCGCGGCCAGTTCGATGCCATCGAGGTGCGCGTGCCCGGTGCGCCGGCGGCCGACGAGATCGTCTTCATCCTCGCGATGAGCACCGGCTACCGCGTGCATGCCCGCGTCGGCGGCCTGCTGGCCAAGGACATCAGCAAGTGGGACGGCCTGCGCTGAGCCCCGAGACAAAGGAATACATCATGAGTGCCAACATTCGCAAGTTGATCGTGCAGGTCGATGAAACCCGTAAAGAGATGGGCAAGGACATCACGCCGCCGACGCGCCGTGCCGTGGCCATCGCCGTCATCGAGAACCCCTACGCCGGCCGCTACAGCGAGTCGCTCGACGAACTGATCGCCATCGGCGAAGAGCTGGGCGCGCTGCTGGGCCAGAAGGCGGTCGCGGCACTGGGCATCGCACCCGGCGATGCGCAGAGCTACGGCAAGGCGGCCATCGTCGGCGAGGCCGGCGAACTCGAGCACGCCGCCGCCATCCTGCATCCGAAGCTGGGCGCACCGTTGCGCGTGGCGGTCGAGAAGGGCGCCGCGCTGGTGCCCTCGGCCAAGAAGCGCGGCACGCTGGGCACCGCGATCGATGTGCCGCTGGGCCACAAGGACGCGGCTTTCGTGCGCAGCCACTTCGACGCCGTCGAGGCGCGGGTGTCCGACGCGCCGCGGGCCAACGAGATCGTCGTGGCCGTCGCCGTGACCGACAGCGGCCGTCCGCTGCCGCGCATCGGCGGCCTCCAGCATTCCGAAGTCAAGGGCGAAGACGGTCTGCGCTGACCGCACCGTCACCGAGCCTGCCCCGTTGTGTTTTTTCTGTTCGACCTCTCCAGGAGTTTCCCCATGAACCCATTGCGTCATGTCTTCAGCGCGGCCGCCGTTGCCACGCTCGCCACCGCTCTCGTTCCCGCGCATGCGCAGGGCGTGATCAAGATCGGCGAAGTCAACAGCTACAAGGCGCAGCCCGCCTTCCTCGAGCCCTACAAGAAGGGCATGGAACTGGCCGTCGAAGAGATCAATGCCAAGGGCGGCGTCAACGGCAAGAAGGTCGAGCTCATCACGCGCGACGACAACGCCAACCCCGGCGACGCGGTGCGCGTGGCCGAGGAGCTGGTCGCCCGCGAAAAGATCGATGTGCTGACCGGGACCTTCCTGTCGAACACCGGCCTGGCCGTGGCCGACTTCGCCAAGCAGAAGAAGGTCTTCTTCCTGGCCGGCGAACCGCTGACCGACAAGATGACCTGGCAGGGCGGCAACGAGTACACCTTCCGCCTGCGCCCCGGCACCTACATGCAGGCCGCGATGCTGGTGCCCGAAGCCGTCAAGCTGAAGAAGAAGCGCTGGGCCTTCGTGTACCCCAACTACGAATACGGTCAGTCCGCCGTCGCCGCGTTCAAGACGCTGTTGAAGGCTGCGCAGCCCGACGTGGAGTTCGTCGCCGAGCAGGCGCCGCCGCTCGGCAAGGTCGATGCAGGTGCCGTGGCGCAGGCGCTGGCCGATGCCAAGCCCGATGCGATCTTCAACGTGCTGTTCGGTGCCGACCTCTCGAAGTTCGTGCGCGAAGGCAACACGCGCGGCCTCTTCAAGGACCGCGCGGTCGTGAGCGTGCTGACCGGCGAGCCCGAGTACCTCGACCCGCTCAAGGACGAGACGCCCAACGGCTGGATCGTGACCGGCTACCCGTGGTACGGCGTGCAGACGCCCGAGCACAAGGCCTTCTTCCTGGCGTACCACGAGAAGTACAAGGACTACCCGCGCCTCGGCTCGGTGGTCGGCTACAGCATGATCAAGTCGGTCGCCGCCGGCGCCGCCAAGGCCAAGAGCACCGAAACGGCCAAGATGGTCGCGGCCTTCAAGGGCCTGGTGGTCGACACGCCGTTCGGCAAGATCACCTACCGCCCCGAAGACCACCAGTCCACCATGGGCGCTTTCGTCGGCAAGACCAAGAACGACAACGGCAAGGGCGTGATGGTCGACTACACCTACTTCGACGGCGCCAAGTTCCAGCCGAGCGCTGCCGACGTCAAGAAGTCGCGCGCAGCCGACTGATCCTCTTTCCGGAACGCTTGCACCCATGAGTCTCTCGTCCTTGCTGCTGCAGTTCCTCACGGGACTGTCGTCGGCTTCTTCGCTGTTCCTCGTGGGGGCGGGCCTGTCGCTGATCTTCGGCGTCACACGCATCGTCAACTTTGCGCACGGCTCCTTCTTCATGGTCGGCATCTATGTCGCCTACACGCTGGTCGAGAAGCTCGGCACGGGCCTGGGCTTCTGGCCCGCGCTGGTGATCGCGGCGCTGTCGGTCGGCGTGCTCGGCGCGCTGATCGAGATGGTGCTGCTGCGCCGCATCTACAAATCGCCGGAGCTGTTCCAGCTCTTGGCGACCTTCGCCCTCGTCCTCATCATCAAGGACGCGGTGCTCTATGTCTGGGGCCCCGACGAACTGCTCGGCCCCCGCGCGCCGGGCCTCTCGGGCTCGGTCGACATCCTCGGGCGGCAGTTCCCGACCTACGACCTCTTCCTCATCGTCGTTGGGCCGGTCGTGCTCTTGTTCATGTGGCTGCTGCTCACGCGCACCCGCTTCGGCACGCTGGTGCGCGCCGCCACGCAAGACCGCGAAATGGTCAGCGCACTGGGCGTGAACCAGGCCTGGCTCTTCACGGCGGTGTTCGCGCTCGGCGCGATGCTGGCGGGCCTCGGCGGCGCGTTGCAGCTGCCGCGCGAACCGGCCACGCTGGCACTCGACCTCAACACCATCGGCGCTGCGTTCGTGGTGGTCGTGGTCGGTGGCATGGGCTCCATCCCCGGCGCCTACGTGGCGGCGTTGTTGCTGTCGCAGATCAAGGCGATCTGCATCTGGCTCGGCGTCGTCGACATCTTCGGCCTGAGCATTTCCTTTTCGAAGCTCACGCTGGTGACCGACTTCGTCGTGATGGCGATCGTGCTGGTGTGGCGGCCGTGGGGCCTGTTCGGTCGCCCGCAGGCGCCGAGCCGCTACGTCGGCATGCCCGAAGAACCGCTGCGCCGCGCGAGCAAGGGCTACCTGTGGCTGGTCGGTGCGCTCGGCGTGGTGCTGATGGCGATGCCGGTGCTGACGGCCAGCTCGCCGTACACGACGGTGCTGATGATCGACCTGCTGATCGCGGCGCTGTTCGCCGCCAGCCTGCACTTCATCATGGGGCCAGCGGGGATGCATTCGTTCGGCCATGCCGCGTACTTCGGCCTTGGCGCGTACGGTGCCGCGCTGCTGGTGCGCGCCAGCGGCCTGCCGATGGAAGTCGCGCTCATCGTCGCGCCGCTGGTCGCCGCCATCGGCGCCTTGATCTACGGCTGGTTCGCGGTGCGGCTGTCGGGCGTGTACCTCGCGATGCTCACGCTGGCCTTTGCGCAAATCACCTGGGCCATCGTCTACCAATGGGATTCGCTCACCGGCGGCAGCAACGGCCTCACCGGCGTCTGGCCGTCGGAATGGCTCTCGGACAAGCGCGCCTACTACTGGCTCACGCTGGTGCTGGTCGCGGCCGGCATTCTGTTGTTGCGCCGCGTGCTGTTCTCGCCCTTCGGCTATGCACTGCGTGCGGGCCGCGATTCGGTGCTGCGCGCCGATGCGATCGGCATCGACGTCAAGCGCATGCAGTGGACCGCCTTCGTCATCGCCGGTGCCGCAGCTGGTCTCGCGGGTTCGCTCTACGCGTTCTCCAAGGGCAGCATCTCGCCGGAAAGCCTGAGCGTCGACAAGTCGGTCGACGGCCTGGTGATGGTGCTGCTCGGCGGCATCCAGACGCTGGCCGGGCCGGTGGTCGGCGCGGTCACCTTCAGCTGGCTGCACGACACGGTGGCGCGCAACACCGACTACTGGCGCGCGATGCTCGGCGCGATCATCCTGCTCTTGGTGCTGCTGTTCCCGCAAGGCATCGCGGGCTTCGCCAAGCAGCTGTTCGACAGGCGCAAACGCAAGCCCGCAGCGGCTGCGATCGAAGAGGCCAAGGCATGAGCGGCGTACCCCTTCTCAAGGTCGAGAACCTCGGCAAGTCCTTCGGCGGCGTGAAGGCCGTCGACGGCATCAGCTTCGACCTCGCGCCGGGTGAACTGCTGGCGCTGATCGGCCCCAACGGGGCAGGAAAGTCGACCACCTTCAACATGGTCAACGGCCAGCTCAAGGCCGACCAGGGCTCGATCAAGCTCAACGGCGAAGAGCTCGTCGGCCGCAAGCCGCGCGAGATCTGGCGCCTGGGCGTGGGCCGCACCTTCCAGATCGCCGAGACCTTCGCGTCGTTGACCGTGGTCGAGAACGTGCAGATGGCGCTGCTCTCGCACGACGGCAAGCTGTTTTCGATGTGGCGCCGCGCGGCCGACCATCGGCGCGACGACGCGCTGGCGCTGCTCGACCAGGTCGGCATGAAGGCCCAGGCCGACCGGCCGTGCAGCGAACTGGCGTACGGCGACGTGAAGCGCGTCGAACTCGCCATTGCGATGGCCAACGAACCCAAGCTGCTGCTGATGGACGAGCCCACCGCTGGCATGGCGCCGAAGGAGCGCAACTCGCTCATGGCGCTGACCAAGGACCTGGTGATCCAGCGCGGCATGGCCGTGCTCTTCACCGAGCACAGCATGGACGTGGTCTTCGCCTATGCCGACCGCATGATCGTGCTGGCCCGCGGGCGCCTCATCGCGCAGGGCAAGCCGCTGGAGATCCGCGACCACCCGAAGGTGCAGGAGGTGTACTTCGGCAGTGGCAAGACCTTCGAGAAGATCGCAGAAAAGGCCGCGGAAGTGAACGCGGCGGTGGGAGCCGGGGTATGAGCACACACGAGACACTGCTGACCGCCAAGTCGCTGTGCGCCTGGTACGGCGCCGCGCAGATCCTGTATGACGTCGACCTCGAAGTCCGCCGCGGCGAGGTCGTCGCGCTGATGGGCCGCAACGGCGCCGGCAAGTCGACCACGCTGAAGGCGCTGATCGGCATGCTGACCAAGCGCAAAGGGGCGCTGAGCTTCCTTGGCCACGACATCTCCAAGAGCGAACCGCACCACGCGGCCAAGATGGGCCTGGGCTTCGTGCCCGAGGACCGCCGCGTGTTCACCGACCTCACGGTGATGGAGAACCTCGAGGTCGGCAAGCAGCCGCCGCGGCGCTGGGCCGACGGCAGCGAAGCGCCGCTGTGGACGCCCGAGCGGCTGTTCAAGCTCTTCCCCAATCTCGGCGAGATGCCGAACCGGCCCGGTGGCCGCATGAGCGGCGGCGAGCAGCAGATGCTGACCGTGGCGCGCACGCTGATGGGCAACCCCTACCTGGTGCTGCTCGACGAACCGTCCGAAGGCGTGGCGCCGGTCATCGTCGAGCAGATGGCGAACATGATCCTCGAACTCAAGGCGCAGGGCGTGAGCATCCTGCTGTCGGAGCAGAACATGCACTTCGCCGAGCTGGTGTCCGACCGGGCCTATGTGCTCGAGAAGGGCCAGATCCGCTACCAGGCGACGATGGCCGAACTCGCCGCGAACGACGACGTGCGCCGCGCCTACCTGAGCGTTTGAACGCAGCGTCCCATCACCGTTCTTCTCCACCTTTGCCAGGAGCTTCGTCATGCAACGCAGAACCATCCTTCACGCCGGCGCCGCCCTCGGGCTCGTGGCGTTGTCGCCGCAGCTCTTCGCCGCTGGCAAGCTCAGGCCGGCGGCCAACGCCGCGCTGATCGTGGTCGATGTGCAGAACTGCTTCGTCGAAGGCGGCACGTTGCCGGTGAAGGGTGGGGCCGAGGTGGTGCCGGTGATCAACAAGCTGGCGGGCGCCTTCCGGAACGTGGTGGTCACGCAGGATTGGCACACGCCCGGCCATGCGTCCTTCGCGACGGCCTACCCGGGCAAGAAACCTTTCGAGACCACGACGCTCAAGTACGGCACGCAGGTGCTGTGGCCCGACCACTGCGTGCAGGGCACCGACGACGCGTCGCTGCACAAGGACCTGAAGCTGCCGACCGCGCAACTGATCATCCGCAAGGGCTACAACCCGGGCGTCGACAGCTACTCGGCCTTCGAGGAGGCCGACCACAAGACGGTCACCGGCCTGGCCGGCTACCTCAAGGCGCGCGGCATCAAGACGGTGTACGTCACCGGCCTGGCCACCGACTTCTGCGTCGCCTGGACCGCGATGGACGCGCGCAAGGCCGGCTTCGAGGCCTACGTGATCGAGGACGCCACGCGCGGCATCGACCTCAACGGCTCGCTCGCGGCCGCCTGGAAGCAGATGGCGGCCAAAGGCGTGAAGCGCATCCAGTCCAGCGACATCGAAACGGCTTGAGCGTGGGCCCCGTTTCACGACGCACGATGGTGGCGCGCAGTGCCGCCGCCGTGATGATCCCTGCCGTCTCCGGGTTCGCCCGTGCGGAGAATGGCGTGTCCGACAACGTCATCCGCATCGGCCAATCGGCCGTGTTCAGCGGTCCTGCCAAGGACTTCGGCGTCGACTACCGCGCCGGCCTGCAGGTCTGCTTCGGCCGTATCAACAAGGGTGGTGGCATCAACGGCCGGAAGATCGAGTTGATTTCGTACGACGACGTCTACGAGCCCGCGAAGACCGCCGTCAACACTGCCAAGCTGATCGACGAGGACAAGGTCTTCGCGCTGATCGGCTACGTCGCCACCGGCAACCTCGCTGCGGCGATGCCGCTGGCCGACAAGGCGAGCGTTCCGATGTTCGCGCCGCTGGTGGGCACCACGTCGTTTCGCACCAGCTTCAACCGCAACCTGTTCCATGTGCGCGCGGGCTACGACCTCGAGCTGCGCAAGATCATCAGCCACCTGTCGACCATCGGCATCACCAACATCGCCGTGGTGTTCCAGGACAGCGCCTTCGGCAAGTCGAACCTCGCCACCTGCGAGCAGCTGGCGGCCGACCACAAGGTGCAGGTGGTCAAGGCCGTGCCGATGGCCATCGCCGCGACCGACGCCAAGGAGATCAGCGCGACGCTCACGGGCGCCAAGCCCGGCGCGGTGGTGATGATCATGGCCGGCCGCATGGTCGAGGTCTTCATCCGCGACTACCGCGCCGGCGGCGCGGCGGCACCGCTCTACACGCTGTCGGTCGGCATCACCGATGCGCTGGGGTCGGCCGAGCGGCTGCAGGGCAAGCTCGAAGGTCTGGTCACGGCCAGCATCGTGCCGCCGCCGCATTCGCTGTCGGTGCCGATCGTGGCCGACTACCAGCGCGACCGGGCCGAGGCCGGCGAGAAGATCGACAGCTACACGGCGCTCGAGGGCTACATCGTCGCCCGTGTGTTCGCCGAAGGACTGCGGCGCGCGGGCCGCAACCCGACGCGCGAGGCCTTCGTCGCGGGCATGGAGGGCATCGGCAACACGCGCTTCGGCGAGTTCCCGGTGACCTACGGCCCGAGGAACCACAACGGCTCGACCTTTGTCGACCTGGAGATGTACAAGCGTGACGGACGGCTGCAGCGCTGAACCCACAGCGCACGCGGCCAGCCCGGTCAGCTTGACCGTCAACGGCGAGCCGCAGGCGCTGGCCGTGTCCCATGAAACATCGTTGCTGCAGCTGCTGCGCAACGACCTGGGCCTCAACGGCCCCAAGTACGGCTGCGGACTCGGGCAATGCGGCGCCTGCACCGTGTGGGTCGACGGCGTCGCGGCGCGCTCTTGCGTGATTCCGGCGCATGGGGTGACGGGGCGTGACATCACGACGCTCGAAGGTTTGGGCACGCGTGAGCAGTGGCATCCGGTGCAGGCGGCCTTCGAAGACGCCCAGGCCGCCCAGTGCGGCTACTGCCTCAACGGCATGGTGATGCAGGCCGCGGCACTGCTGGCGCGCGAGCCGCATCCGAGCGAGGCGCGCATCCGCAGCGAGCTCTCGGGCAACCTGTGCCGTTGCGGCACGCACGTCGAGATCCTCGAGGCGGTGCGCCTGGCCGCGCTGCGCATGGCGCAGGAGCCCACGCCGTGACGCGGCGCGCCGACCTGCCGCAGACCCGCGCCGGCTTCCTCGCGGCCAGCGGCGTGCTGATCGTCACGCGCGAGACGCCGCCCGCGCCGCCGCCGACGCCGGGCCAGCCGATCGCCGTGTCGGGCAACCCCACCGAAGGCGACGAGATTCTGTTGGCGGTGTGGGACGACGGCAGCGCCTCAGCGCTGCACGGCCACGTCGACCTGGGCACCGGCCTGCAGACCGCGCTGTCGCAGCTCGTCGCCGAAGAGCTCGACCTGGGCATGCCCTGCGTCCGCATGATGCTGGGCGACACCGCGCGCGCGCCCAACCAGGGCGGCACCATCGCGAGTGCATCGATCCAGATCCACGCGCAACCGCTGCGGCTGGCCGCGGCACAGGCGCGCGCCTGGCTGCTGGAACGCGCGGCCGAACGGCTCGGTGCGCCGGTGGCCTCGCTCGAGGTGCGCCACGGCATCGTGCGCGTGGCCGACGACGTGTCGCGGCAGGTGACGTACGCGCAACTGGTCGCGGGTCAGCGCACCGTGCTCCGGCTCTCACCCGACACGGCACTGAAGCATCCCGCCGACTACCGCGTCGTCGGCACGCGCCAGCCGCGCGTCGACATTCCGGCCAAGCTGGCGGGCGAGCTCGTCTTCGTGCACGACATGCGCGTGCCCGGCATGCTGCACGGGCGTGTGGTGCGGCCGCCGTACGCGGGCGCGGACCATGGCGACTTCATCGGCAACACGCTGGAGTCGGTGGACGAGTCGTCCATCGCGCACATCCCGGGTGTGCGCGCCGTGGTGGTGCTGCGCGACTTCGTCGGCATCGTGGCCGAACGCGAGGAACACGCCGAGCAGGCCATGCGCGAATTGCGCGTGACCTGGAAGGCCTGGCCCGGCATGCCGGACCTGTCGAACGTGGAACAGGCGCTGCGCAACAACCCCGCGACGCAGCGCCTGCTGATCGACGACGGCGATGTCGACGGCGCCATTGCACGTGCGGCGCAGCCGATGCGGCGCACCTACGTGTGGCCTTATCAAATGCACGCGTCGATCGGGCCGTCGTGTGCATTGGCCGATTGGCAATCGGACGCTGCGGACGGCGTCAAGCTGAAGGTGTGGGCCGGTTCCCAGAGCCCGCACGTGCTGCGCGCCGACCTCGCCCAACTGATGGATCTGCAGGACGTGCAGGTCGATGTCGTCCGCATGGAAGCCGCGGGCTGCTACGGCCGCAACGGCGCCGACGACGTGGCCGCCGATGCGGCGCTGCTCGCCCGCGCGGTCGGCGCGCCGGTGCGCGTGCAGCTCACGCGCGAACAGGAACATGCGTGGGAGCCCAAGGGCGCCGCGCAGCTGATGGACGTCAACGGCGGGCTCGACGCCGACGGTGGCATCGCGGCCTACGACTTCGAGACCTCGTACCCGTCGAACGGCGCGCCCACGCTGGCGCTGCTGCTCACGCGCGCGGTCGAGCCGGTGGCGCAGGCCTACGAGATGGGCGACCGAACGGCGCGCCCGCCCTACACGGTCGACAACCTGCGCGTGACGGTCAACGACATGGCGCCGATCGTGCGCGCCTCGTGGCTGCGCGGCGTGTCGGCGCTGCCGAGCTCGTTCGCGCACGAGTCGTACATCGACGAACTGGCGACCGCGGCGGGCGTCGACCCGGTGCAGTTCCGCCTGCGCCACCTGCACGACGAGCGGGCCGCTGAGCTGGTGCAGGCCACCGCGCAGAAGGCCGGCTGGCGCATGCGCACCGGGCCGCAGGAGAAGGCCGATGGCGGGCTCGGCGACGGCGGCGACATCCTCTTCGGCCAGGGCTTTGCCTATGCGCGCTACGTGCACAGCAAGTGGCCTGGCTACGGCGCCGCCTGGGCTGCCTGGGTGGCCGATGTCGAGGTCAACCGCAAGACCGGCGAGGTGCACGTGCGGCGCGTGGTGGTCGGCCACGACGCGGGGATGATGGTCAACCCCGCGGGCGTCGAGCACCAGATCCACGGCAACGTGATCCAGACCACCAGCCGCGCGCTGATGGAAGCGGTGCGCTTCGCGCCGCAGCAGGCGGGCGGTGCGCCGGCGGGTGAGGTGATGGCCGGTCGGCCGCCATCCGGCGTGGTGGCGAACCGCGAGTGGGGCGGCTACCCGATCATCAACTTCCGCCAGGTGCCGGTGATCGAGGTGATGCACATGCCGCGGCAGGGCGAGGCACCGCTGGGCGCGGGCGAGTCGTCGTCGGTGCCGGGCACGGCGGCCATCGCGAATGCGATCTTCGACGCAACGGGGGTGCGCTTCCGTTCGCCGCCGTTCACGCCGGAAGTGGTGCTGGCGGCGCTGAACCCGCTGCCGGCGCCGGCTGGCGACGCGAGCACCGATACGCCGCGCCTCGATGCCGTGCCGATCGCGCAGCCCGCGCGGGTGCCGGCTGGTGCGCCGTGGCCGAAGCGCAAGGGCGCGTGGGCCACGGCGAGCGCGTTGCTGATCGGCGGCCTCGGCGTGGTGGCCGGCCTGCTTGGCTGGCGTTCGGCCATCGCGCCGGTGTCGCTCACCGCGCCGGTCTACAGCGCGACCACCATCGAGCGCGGCCGCGTGCTCGCCGCGCTGGGCGACTGCGCGGTGTGCCATACCGCCGAGGGCGGCACATCCAACGCCGGTGGCCGTGCGATGGACACGCCCTTCGGCACGATCTACACCACCAACCTCACGCCCGACCCCGAGACCGGGCTGGGCCGCTGGTCCTTCAGCGCCTTCCAGCGCGCGATGCGTGAAGGTGTCTCGCGCGACGGCCATCACCTGTACCCGGCCTTTCCGTACACCGCCTTCGCCAAGACCAGCGACGACGACCTGCAGGCGTTGTACGCGCACTTCATGTCGCTGCCGCCGGTGCATGCCGAGACGCCGACGTCGGATCTGAAGTTTCCTTTCGCCGTGCGCCCGCTGATGGCCGGATGGAATGCGCTGTTCCACGACCCCGCGCCGTACATGCCCGTCGCCACGCAGAGCGCCGAGTGGAACCGAGGCGCCTACCTGGTCAACGGCCTGGGCCACTGCGGCGCCTGCCACACGCCGCGCAATGCGCTGGGTGCGGAGCAGGGCGGCAGCGCCTTCCTGTCGGGCGCGATGGTCGACGGCTGGGAGGCGCCCGCGCTCACGGCGCTGTCGACATCCGCCGTGCCCTGGGACGCCGACGCGCTCTACCGTTACCTGCGCAACGGCCATGCGCCATCGCACGGCACCGCCGGCGGGCCGATGGCCGAGGTGGTGCGCGAACTGCAGCAGGTGCCCGACGACGACATCCGCGCGATGAGCACCTACCTCGCGTCCTTCAACCCGGCGGTGCCCGACCCGCAGGCACTGGCCGCGCAGGCCGTGCAGTCGGCCGCCGCCAACAAGGGCCGGTTGCTCGGCGCGCCGCAGCGCCTGTTCGACAACGCCTGCGCCGCCTGCCACCACGACGGCGACGGGCCGACGCTGCTCGGCATCAACACGCCGCTCGCGCTCAACACCAACCTCACGAGCGACCGGCCCGACAACCTGCTGCGCACCATCCTCGACGGCGTGCGCGAGCCGGCCACGAAGGACATCGGCTTCATGCCGGCCTTCCGCGATGCGCTGGACGACGCGCAGATCGTCGAGCTTGCCGGCTACATGCGCGCGCGCTTCGCGCCGCAGGCTGCGCCGTGGGCCACCCTGGCGGAGGATGTGGCGCGGCTGCGTGCCGAAACCACCGTCAAGCGCTGATCAAGTCTTCGTGGCCGCCGCGTCGGACGGTGCGGCCTGTGGTTGCATCAACCCCTCGATCTCCGCATCCTTGGCGGCCCAGATGGCGGCCAACCAGCGGTGGAACTTGCCACGGAACACCGAGTCGGCGACGTAGTCGCCCTGCGCGAAGTCGGCCGGGATCGCCACCTCGCGCGCCCGCACGACCACACGCGTCGTGCGGCCGCAGAGAAAGTCCCAGAAGCTCGGCACGCCGTCGGGGTAGACGATGGTCACGTCGATCAGCGACTGGAACTTGGCGCCCATCGCTTCGAGCGCGAGCGCCAGCGCGCCGGACTTGGGCTTGAGCAGGTGGCGGTAGGGCGAGCTCTGCGCCTTGTGCTTGTCGGCCGTGAAGCGCGTGCCCTCGGCGAAGTTCATCACGCTGGTGGGCACCAGCGCGAACTTCTCGCAGGCGCGTCGGGTGGTCTCGCGGTCCTGGCCGCGCAGCGCGGGGTTCTTGCGCAGGTCGGCCTTCGAATGGCGCGCCATGAAGGGGAAGTCGAGCGCCCACCAGGCCAGGCCGATCACCGGCACGTAGATGAGCTGCTGTTTGAGGAAGAACTTCAGCATCGGAATGCGGCGGTTCATCGTGTGCTGCAGCACGAAGATGTCGACCCACGACTGGTGGTTGGCGTTCACCAGGTACCAGCCGCGGTAGGTCAGGCCGTCGACGCCCTGCACGTCCCACGCCGTCCGCTGGGTGAGGCGCATCCAGCCGCTGTTGCAGGCGATCCAGGCGGTGGCCACGCCGTTGAGCACCGGGTCGATGCCCCGGCGCACGGCGGCGAAGGGCAGCACCAGCTTCACCAGCGCGAGCAGGAAGACCAGGCTGCACCAGAACAAGGTGTTGACGACGAGCAGCAGGAAGGCGATGACGCCGCGAACGACGGGAGGCAGAAAACCGAGCATGGGACAGGCGGCGCCGCGAGGGCGCGAGTGAGCGCGAGGACTGCGATTGTGCGCACAAGATGGCCCGAGGCTTTCTGCGCCAGATCAGGCAGGTACGGAATCCCTGGGGCACGCACGCGGCGGCCGGGCGCGTTATCGTTGCGGCGCACGGGCTTTCGCGGCCGGCGCGCCCTTCAGAACTTCAAGCAGAGACAACACCATGCCCCTCTCCCTCAGTGCCTCTTCCTCTCTTCCGCACGACGCCGCGCAGGCCACGCTGGTCGGTCGCCTCTGGCAACCGGACGTCGGCCCGGTGCTGGTGGCGGTGCATGGCGACCACCTGCACGACCTGTCGCGGGTCGCGCCCACCATGAGCCAGCTGCTCGAAGGCGACGCGCCCGCGGCCGCCGTGCGCGCGGCGCTGCAGGACGGCATCGCGCATCGCATCGCCTCGCTCGATGGGGCCCTGGCCAACAGCGACGAGACGGCGCGCGACACGACCCAGCCCTGGCTGCTCGCGCCTTGCGACCTGCAGGCCGTGAAGGCCAGCGGCGTGACCTTCGTCGCCAGCCTGCTGGAACGCGTGATCGAGGAGCAGGCGCGCGGCGATGCGTCGCGGGCCGAGGCCACGCGCAAGGCCATCGGCGACGTGCTGGGCGACAACCTCGCCGACATCGTGCCGGGCTCGCCCGAGGCGGCGCGCGTGAAAGAGGTGCTGATCGCGCAGGGCGCGTGGTCGCAGTACCTGGAGGTCGGCATCGGGCCCGACGCCGAGATCTTCACCAAGGCGCCGGTGCTGTCGGCCGTGGGCACGGGTGCCGATGTCGGCATCCATTCGGGCTCGGTCTGGAACAACCCGGAACCCGAGGTGGTGCTGGCCGTGAACAGCCGCGGCCAGACGCTCGGCGCGGCGTTGGGCAACGACGTGAACCTGCGCGACTTCGAAGGCCGCAGCGCGCTGCTGCTGGGCAAGGCCAAGGACAACAACGCCTCGTGCGCCATCGGCCCCTTCATCCGCCTGTTCGACGCCGACTTCGGCATCGACGACGTGCGCCGCATCACGGTCGGCCTGCGCGTCACGGGGCCGGAAGGCTTCACGATGGAGGGTTCGAGCTCGCTCGCGAAGATCAGCCGCGACCCGCTCGACCTGGTGGGCCAGGCCATCAACCCGCACCACGACTACCCCGACGGGCTGATGCTCTTCCTGGGCACGATGTTCGCGCCGACGCAGGACCGCCATGGCCCCGGCCAGGGCTTCACCCACGTCGTGGGCGACCAGGTGCGCATCTGGGCACCGGAACTCGGCGCGCTGGTCAACCGCGTGGTCTACGCCGATCAGGCGCCGCGCTGGTCCTTCGGCATCACCGCGCTGATGCGCAACCTGGCGCACCGCGGGCTGCTCTGAAGCTCACCAGGGCAGCTGCTCGCCCAGGTGGAAGAAGCCGCCGCTCGGGCCGTCGGCTGGCAGCGTCGCCAGTTGCACGCTGGTCTTGGCGCCGTCGGCCACGTTCATCGGCGCATTGCTGCCGCCCATGGCGGTCTGCACCCAGCCGGGGTGGGCCGAATTGACTTTGGTGCTGCTGCCCTTGAGCTCGTAGGCCAGGTGCACCGTGTAGGCATTGAGGGCCGTCTTCGAGGCGTCGTAAGCGGTCGCCTTCGCGTCGTAGATCGGCGACGCGGGGTCGCTGTGCAGCGTCAGCGAGCCGAGGATGCTCGACAGGTTGACGATGCGGCCGGCCGGCGCGAGGCGCAGCAGCGGCAGCAGGGCCTGCGTGACGGCGATGGGCGCGAACAGGTTGGCGTCGAAGGTCGCGCGCAGCACCTTGTCGGGCACCGTCGAGGGCAGGTAGCGCTGAGCGCCGCCGGGCTCGCCTTCGAGGTAGACACCGGCGTTGTTGATCAGGATGTCGAGGCGGCCGGCCTTCTTCTGGAAGACCTCGAAGGCGCGGCGGTGGTCGGCGTCGTCGGTCACGTCGAAGACGATCGATTCGGCCTCGATGCCTTCCTCGCGCAACTGGGCGACGGCGTCGCGGCCGGCTTCGGCGCTGCGGGCGCCGATCACCGGCAGGATGCCGAGGGCGCCGAGCTGGCGCGCGGTTTCGAAGCCGATGCCGCGGTTGCCGCCGGTGATGAAGGCGATCTTGCGGTCGAGGGGGGTGCTCATGGTGTTCTCCTTGGTTTGAGGGATTGACCGCGCCCGGTGCGCTGCCATGGAGCGATGGTCGCGCAGCCGGTCGTTGCAGGCGCGGTTGCTTTGCGAATGCAGTGTTCGCCGAAAAGCCAACAGTGGCAGGGAACCCGGTTCGACCCTGTTCAGCGCAGCGCGCGCCGGTACTGCACCGCCTCGGCCACGTGCGCCTGCTGCACGGTTTCGGTGGCCGCCAGGTCGGCAATGGTGCGCGCCACCTTCAGCGCACGGTGCGTGCTGCGTGCCGACCAGCCCAGCCGCGCGGCCGCGGTGTGCAGGAAGCCGAGCGCGGCCGGCTCCAGCGCAGCATGCCGGTCGATCGCCGCGCCCGCCAGCGCCTGGTTCGGCATGCCCTGGCGGGCGATGGCGCGTTCGCGGGCGGCGACGACGCGCGCGCGGATGTCGGCGGTCGATTCGCCCGGCGCCGCGTCGAGCAGCTGCCGCGGCGCGATCGCCGGCACCTCCACGTGCAGGTCGATGCGGTCGAGCAGCGGGCCGCTGAGCTTGCCCTGGTAGCGGGCCACCTGCTCGGGCGTGCAGCGGCAGGCCTTGAGCGCGGAGCCCAGGTGGCCGCAAGGACACGGGTTCATGGCCGCGACGAGCTGGAAGCGCGCGGGGAACTCGGCCCGGCGCGCCGCGCGCGAGATGGTGATCGTGCCGGTCTCGAGCGGCTCGCGCAGCGCTTCGAGGGCGGCGCGGGCGAACTCGGGAAACTCGTCGAGAAAGAGCACGCCTTGGTGCGCCAGCGAGATCTCGCCCGGGCGCGGCGGCGAACCACCCCCGACCAGCGCCACGGCGCTGGCCGTGTGGTGTGGCGCCGCCGTCGGCCGCACCATCCAGCGCGCCAGCGTGAAGCGCCCGCCGAGGCTGGCGATGGCCGCGCTCTCGAGCGCCTCCTCGACCGTCATCGGCGGCAGCAGCCCGGCAAAGCGCTGGGCCAGCATCGACTTGCCCGAGCCCGGCGGGCCGACCATCAGCAGGCCGTGTTGGCCGGCCGCCGCAATCTCCAGCGCGCGCTTGATGCCGGCGTGGCCTTTCACGTCGGCCAGGTCGGCGTAGGGCGCGGCGGCCGCGGCCGGGCTCGGCGCCACACGGGTCCAGCCGGCGGACGGCGGCGTTTCGGGTGCACCCGCCGGCTGGTGCAGGAACTGCCCGACCACGTCGAGCAGGTGCTGCGCGCCATAGACCACCGCGTCCGGCACGAGCGCCGCCTCCTGGGCGCTGTCGGTCGGCAGCACCAGCCGCGTCGCCACGCCGCGCGTGTGCAGCGCGAGCGCCATCGCCAGCGCACCACGCACGGGCCGGAGATGACCGGAGAGTGAGAGCTCACCTGCGAACTCGTGGCCAGCCAGCCGCTCGGGGTCGATCTGGCCACTGGCGGCAAGGATGCCCAGGGCGATCGGCAGGTCGAAACGGCCGGAATCCTTCGGCAGATCGGCCGGCGCAAGGTTGACGGTGATGCGCTTGTTGCTGGGGAATTCCAGCCCGGCGTTGTGGATCGCCGAGCGCACGCGCTCGCGGGCTTCCTTGACTTCCACGTCGGCCAGGCCCACCAGCGTGAAGCTGGGCAGCCCGTTGGCCAGGTGCACTTCGACCGTGACAGCAGTCGCTTCGAGCCCGAGCAGGGCGCGGCTTTGCACCAAAGACAGACTCATTCTTCCCCCTTTCACCAATATGGTGCGATCTTGTATGTCCGGAGCGACAACGTTCACATTGGTGCGCCCCTGCGGTTTGAAACAATTTTGGCTACGTTTCAAGCCGTGACAGCGCTGACCTGATCACCCTTGCGCCCTAGACCCGTGCAGTTTGGCACGCTCCCTGCTTTGACAGGCTTCCCCCTACCTTCAATTCCCGCACAGGAGCCAAATCGATGATGCACCGTAAAACTGCCCAGGCCTTGGCCGTGGTCGCCCTTGCCACCCTGCCGATGTTCGCCAGCGCACAGCTGACGGCCAATGTGGCACTCACGAGCAACTACAAGTTCCGCGGGCAGGACCAGGACACGGGCCGCACGCGTGCCTTCA